>NZ_FCOG02000227.1 GCF_001544975.2 Caballeronia arationis
TCGGGGGAGGCATTCGTATCGGCTTGCACGCCGATCGGCTGGACGTTGCCGGGGATATCAAGGGATTGGGTGTACATGACGATCTCGCTCAAGGTAAGTCGCTGTGCGGCGATTATAAACCGACCGGCCGGTCGGTTTATAACTTTTTTTGAGATGGACCCGAGGAATTTTGTCTCGGGTGACGTTCGGTAAGACTGGAGAGACATTGCGCCCGTTGGTGCGCGGCGGCGCCGTCCGCGGTCCAATTAGTTTAGGAACAAAAAAGGGCCGCTTCATGGAAGCGACCCTTCTCCGATCTAGGCTAAGTGGCGGACCGGGGTGTCAACCATGTCCCCGCACACCCACGCAAAATCACGACTCAGCGGCGCGAGGCCTCGAAATCCTCCGCATCGACGTCATAACCCGACGGCTCCCAGCGAATCGCAAGCAGCGCGATCAGTCCTGCGAGCGGCGCGGCGGCGATGATCCAGAACACTTTGGTCCCGAGCGCCGCCGACAGCACCGGGAACAGGAACAGCGACACCGTCGAACTGGAGCGCATCAGCGTCTGGTTGAAGCCGACGCCGACGCCGCGCAGCGAAGTCGGATAACTGAGCGAGGCAAACGTCATGCTGTGCGAACCCGGCCCGAAGCCTTGTCCGAGCAGAAACATGGCGAGGAACGCGATCGCCATGACGACTTCCGCGCCGTTTGCCGGACGCCCGACGATCGCGAGCCCGACGAGCGCCGCCAGCTGGAACGCGTAACCGCCGACCGTGAGCTTCCATGCGCCGATCTTCGGCACCGTGCGCACCGCGATAAGTCCGCCGACGAACGCAAAGCACAGGTTGAGCGCGAGCGATGCGAGGATGGTGGTAAGCATCGACTGCTTGAGGAAGCTCGAAATGATGACCGGCAGCCCGAATGCCACCGCGTTATACGCGAACGAGGACGCAATCGCGATGATCGTCGCGAGCACGGTGCGCCGCAGGTAGACTCCGCGCAGCAGCGCCCCGTAATTGCTCCACGATGCCTTGCGCGGCGCGCGCGCCTCGGTTGCGGGCGCCGCTTCGACGCGCGCGTCGAGGCCGTAGGAGCGCTTGAGAATTGCGGCGGCGCCGGCGAGATCGCCCTGATTGGCCGCCCAAACCGGCGACTCGCTGATATACCGGCTGCGAATCGCGATGATTACGATCGCCGGCACCGCGCCGAAGCCGAGAATCAGGCGCCACAGCCAGCCAGAGTGGCTTTCGGGCAGCACCGCGTAGAGTCCGAGCACGAGCAGGTACGACACGCTGATCGCCGCGTACCACGTTGGGCACCACATTGCGATGCTGGCGGCCTTGTTGCCTCGGCCTTTCAGCCGGGAAAACTCGGCCAGGAAGGCCATCGCGACCGGCAGGTCGATGCCGACACCGAGCCCCATCACGAAGCGCGAGCCGCCCAGCACCCAGACGTTCGGCGCGAGCGCGCACGCGATCGCCGCGATGACGAAAAAGAACATGTCGGCCATGAAGACGCGGTATCGGCCGATTTTATCGGTGAGATAGCCGCCGATCAGCGCACCGATGATCGCGCCGAAGGTGATCGCAGACGCGACGAAGCCCGTTCCGGTCGGCGAGAGCGAGAACTCGCGGGCGATGTCCTTGACGCCGAACGCGAGCGCGCCGAGGTCGTAGGCGTCGAGGAAGACGCCGCCGAGGGCGATCGCGATGACGACGCGCGCGTCACTGCCGACCGCCGCGCCGCGGTTGACGAGATCGGAGACGTCGGCCGCGCTGCGGATGACGGGCCGCGAATCGGCGGCGGACGATGAGGCCGGCGCGTGGATGCGCTCGGGGGCGATAGAAGCTGACATGGATGAACCGTAAAAAAAGTTTGACGAGGCAACGATCGCGCGATGCTACGTGCTCAGGCGCGCCCGGCCAAATTCATTTTTGTTATTTGATGACTTATGGCCGAGCGCGGCCCCGGGCGACGGAATGCGACAATGTCGCGTTTCCAACCGCAGCCGAAAGCATGTCCGCACCCGAACCGAAGCAGATTTCACGCGTGGCCGTCGTTGGCGGCGGGCCGGCTGGCCTGATGGCGGCCGAAGCGCTCGCGGCGGGCGGCGTGCAGGTCGACGTCTACGACGCGATGCCGTCGGTTGGCCGCAAATTCCTGATGGCGGGCAAGGGCGGCATGAACCTCACGCATTCGGAAGCTGCCGGGCCCTTCCTCGCCCGTTATGGCGCGCGCAGCGAGCAGATCGCGCCGCTCCTGCGCCGCTTCGACGCCGATGCGCTGCGGCAATGGGTGCATGACCTCGGCATCGAAACGTTCGTCGGCAGTTCGGGCCGCGTCTTTCCAGCCGACATGAAGGCGGCGCCGATGCTGCGCGCGTGGCTGCACCGGCTGCGCGGAGCCGGCGTCCGGTTCCATATGCGGCATCGCTGGACGGGATGGGCGTCGTCCGCGCTGGTGTTCGCCGCGCTCGAAGGCGAAGTGCAGGTGCAGGCCGACGCGGTCGTTCTGGCACTCGGCGGCGCGAGCTGGCCGCGGCTCGGCTCGGACGCCGCCTGGGTGCCGTTTCTGGAAGCACGCGGGGCTCGCGTGCAGCCGTTCGAACCGTCGAACTGCGGTTTCGACGTCGACTGGAGCGAGCACTTCAGCAGCCGCTTCGCGGGGGAGCCGTTGAAGTCGGTGGCGATCGGCATCGAGCGGGAATCGGGCGCGGTCGGCTGGCGCGCCGGCGAGTGCCTGATCACGGCGACGGGCATCGAAGGCAGTCTCGTTTATGCGCTCTCGGCGCCGATCCGCGAGCTTCTGAAGCAGAATCCGGGCGAAGGCGCGACGATCCTGCTCGATCTCGCGCCGGGCATGACACCCGCGCGTGTGCTCGCCGAAGTGACGCATCCGCGCGGCGCGCGCTCGATGTCGAGCCATCTGCAAAGCCGGCTGCACATTGCAGGCGTGAAGGCGGGGTTGCTGCGTGAGTGCGTCGGCAAGGAGGAATTCGCCGATCCGCCGATGCTCGCGCAGCGCATCAAGGCGTTGCCGCTCGTCGTGCGGCGCCCGCGGCCGATTGCCGAGGCGATCAGCAGTGCGGGCGGCGTCGCGTTCGAATCGCTCGACGCGCAGTTGATGCTCGCCGCGCTCCCCGGCGTGTTCTGCGCCGGCGAAATGCTCGATTGGGAAGCGCCGACCGGCGGCTATCTGCTGACGGCGTGCCTCGCGAGCGGACTTGTCGCAGGCGAGGGCGCGCTCGCCTATCTGAAGCCTTTGAAGGCGGCGCGCGCCTGAATCAGGCCGCCACGAGCCGCCACAGCGACGTCGTCTCCTTCGATCGGGCCGAGAAAAGCGGATCGGTTTTGTCGGCGGCGCGCGGATGGTGCGGCTTTACGTCGAGTCGTCCGTCGACCTTGAGGCCGGCCGCATCGATCCATTCCTGCAGTTGCGCGCGCGTGCGCAAGCCGAGATGCTCCGCGAAATCTGACAGGATCAGCCAGCCTTCGCCGCCGGGTGTCAAATGGGCGGCGAGGCCGTCGAGAAAACCGCGCAGCATGCGGCTTTCCGGATCGTAGATCGCATGCTCGATCGCCGAACTCGGCCGCGCGGGCAGCCACGGCGGATTGCACACGACGAGTGGCGCGCGGCCATCGGGAAAGAGATCGGCTTCGATCACGTCGACCTGATTGCCGAGCCCGAGCCGCTCGACGTTCTCACGCGCGCAGGCGAGCGCGCGCGGATCCATATCGGTTGCGACGACGTGTTCGACGCCGCGCTGCGCCAGGAGCGCCGCGACGACGCCGGTGCCGGTGCCGATATCGAACGCGAGCGACTTCGACGGCAGCGGCTGGTCGGCGACGAGCTTGATGTACTCGCCGCGCACCGGCGAAAACACGCCGTAGTAAGGATGAATGCGTGCGCCGAGCGCCGGGATCTCGACGCCCTTCCTGCGCCATTCGTGCGCGCCGACAAGTCCGAGCACTTCCCGCAGCGACACCACGGACGGCCCGTCGGACGGCCCGTAGGCTTCCTCGCAGGCGTCGTGCACGTCTGGCGCGCGACGCAGCGGAATCGCGTATTGCTCGTCGAGCGGCAGCACCAGCATCGCCAGCGTGCGGGCGCGCTGCGACTGCGCGAGCCGATGCAGATTGAAGCGGTCGACGGGAGAAGGCTCGGGCGCTGCGGCCGCCTTGCGCTTTTTCGGCTTGTTTTCGATACGGCGCGCCATCGCCTGCAGCAACTGGCGGGCGTTCTGGAAATCGCCGCGCCAGAGGATCGCCGTGCCTTCGCATGCGAGGCGATAGGCAGAATCGGCGGTCATCTGGTCGTCGCCGATCACGACGCGCTTCGGCGGCGCATTGCCGCTCTCCGAGCGCCAGCGCGCCGAGTGGCTCGCGCCGTCTTCCTCCCATTCGAGCGAGTGCGGGGTGGCGCTGGCGGCGGCGTGAGTTGCGGAATTCTTCGATTGCATGCGGTTGTCGATTCGAGGTTGGGCCGGTCGGATATGTGGCTACATTCTGAGGCTTTTCAGCCGAGCCGCCGGGAATCCGGTGAAAAGCAGCCGGCCGGCGATATTCGCCGGGGTGCGTCGATCAGGCACAATCGCTGTTTTGTCCGCCCCTGAACGACCGAATGAAGCTTCGAATTCTTGCTGCAAGCGCGGGCATGCTGGTCGCGCAGTTTCTTGCCGGATCGGCCGCTTTCGCCGAGAACGCTACCGAAACGCCCGCGGGCGGCCACTGGGTGAGCGCCTGGGCGACCGCCCTGCAGGCGATTCCCCAGCAGGCGGACCTGCCGCCGCTTTATCGCGCGCCTGAAATCGGCGGCCGGACCGTGCGGCAACTGGTCTATCCGCAACTCGACGGCAAACGCGTCCGGCTGCGTCTGAGTAATGTATATGGCACGTCGCCGCTCGTGATCGAAACCGTGCACATCGCGCGCGCGGTCGGCGGCAACAGTGCGGCGACGCGCCCGGGAACCGACCGGGCCGTGTTGTTCGGCGGACGTCCGAACGTGACGATCGCGCCCGGCGGCCAGATCGACAGCGATCCGGTCGCGCTCGAAGTGTCGGCCAAGCAGCCGCTCGCGGTCAGCGTTCATGCGGGGAAAGAGCAGAAGCTCGTCGCGTGGCATCGCGTGGCGAGCCAGGTCAACTACGTTTCGACGCCCGGTGACCACGCGGCCGACACCTCCGCCGACGCTTTTCGCACCCGGTTCACGCAGTACGCGTGGCTGACGAACTTGGCAGTCGACGATTCGTCGGCGCAGAGCGTCGTCGCCATCGGCGATTCGATCACGGACGGCATGCGCTCGACGCTCAATGCGAACCGGCGCTGGCCCGACGCACTGGTGCGGCGCCTGGCGGAGAAGGGCGCGCCGGGAACGGCGGTCGTCAATGCGGGGATCAGCGGTAATCGTCTGCTGAGCAACTCGCCGTGTTATGGCGAGGCTGTGATCGGTCGCTTCGAGCGCGACGCGCTGCGCCAGCCCGGCGTGCGCGCGATCGTCGTGCTGATCGGCATCAACGACATCAATTTTGCCGCGATGCCCGCGCGCGCCGGCCTCGACTGTGACAACCCCCATACCGAGGTGACGGCAGATGCGCTGATCCGCGGATACCAGCGGCTGATCGCGCAGGCACACCAGCGCGGCATCAAGATATATGGGGCCACGTTGACACCGGCGTCACTGCCGCCGGAGCGGGAAAAGATCAGGCTGGCGGTGAACGAGTCGATCCGTTCGAGCCGTGCATTCGACGGCGTGATCGATTTCGACCGGGCGCTGCGCGATCCGGCGCGACCGGAGGTGCTTCAGCGTCGCTACGACAGCGGCGACCACATTCACCCGAGTGACGCCGGATATGCGGCGATGGCGGAGGCGGTTCCGATCGAAGCGATGGCGTCGGCGCAGGCTCACTGAGCCGGCGACAAAAATATTTTCGTCATGCTCTTGTCATTGGCGTCTGGTTGACCTAATATTCGGCTCCTCGTTTTAAAACGAGGCCGCCAAGGGAACAGGCGGTTCCGAAAGTCGGCAAATTTGGAAGCGAAAGCGAAAAAAATTGTTGACAGAGGGAAAAAGATTCTTCATAATCTCGTTTCTCTGCTGCTGATGCAGCGACGCAGAACGGAAGCGGTGGTGGCGGTAGTTGAGCTGCTG
>NZ_FCOG02000114.1 GCF_001544975.2 Caballeronia arationis
ATATCCGCCTCGTACGGCATTGGCAAGAACCCGGCGAACACCAACACCGCGGACTTCGAAATGGCATCCGGCGGCCTGGGCTACCAGTTCAGTCCGCGCTTCAAGGTCACTTCCGGCTTTTACTACCTGAAAGACCGGAACAATTCGGCGAATCATTCGAGCGAAGTCGCAGTGGGTGCTGAATACAACGTGTCCCAGAGGACCAAGGCGTACGCGCAAGTCGGGTATGTCAACAACGATGGCACCATGAACCAGACGATCGTCTATGGGGCTCCCGTCGCGCCGGGCAAGTCGACCACGGCGGCGATGGCCGGCATCCGCCATACGTTCTGATTTCGCAACCTACAATAAGCACCCGGAGTATTCAATGAAGAGCATCAAGGCATTCAGGCTGGCCGTCGGGGCCGTAGTCGTTGCAACTTCCATGACCGCATGGTCCCAGACAAGCGAAACGGCCAGTGCGCCGGGCACATCCGCGGCGGCCGCGTCGAGTTCGGCGGCGCCGGCCACCGGAAGGAAGGCGAATCGTGCCCTTCGCCGGCAGGTTTATAGCGCCATCTCGAAGAGCAAGGAGATTAGTGCCGGAAATATCAGCGTCGTCGCGAAAGACGGCGCCGTGACACTCAGTGGCACGGTCACGGACGCATCCCAGATTGGCAAGGTCGCGGAAATCGCGAAGGGCGTTCCCGGAGTAACTTCGGTCACCAACAAGCTGATCGTGGAAAAGCCTTTGGGGGGCATGTAAGTTGCCGTAGTTGGCACTGCAGTTCGGCGGGGGCGATCAAGAAGTGGCTCGCGTCCGCCATGCGCAGCGCTGACATGGAGTCGACATAGGAATGACCCGCTTTGGGGACTGTTAAGCAGTTGATTGACGCCGGCTATCCTTTCCGAGGCGAGTCCCGTAGCTCCCTCAACGTTGGACATGGATCGCGTCGCGTCGGGCGTCAGTAGGGTAGGTAGCTGGATGGAGAGCGTCGCTTTGAGCGCAAGGCTGAACTCATCGACGACGTCGCGACGCTCTCGTCTGGTAATCCTCGGAATGTCGTAAATGACTAGCGGACTGCGCGAGAATAATTGGCAGGACGGATTGCAGCGCTACCGCTGCTGGCCCCTGTGCGTTTTTGGATGTAAGCTGAAAGCCGGACCTGCGTCCCGGCGTGGTATTGAGGGCTTTGCCAATTCGTGGGTTCGCGCGGTTCATACTCATTGAAGGCGCATATGGCAACTGCAATCATCACTCCACGAAACGATGGCCCCTATCATGTCAAGGGCGAGTTCCGCATCGTCACGCAAGGCGGAACGCCGATCGACGTGGATAAGGACGAAGCATGGCTATGTCGCTGCGGCCACTCTAACAACAAGCCGTTCTGTGACGGTTCCCACAAGAAGGCGGCATTCGCCAGTAACCTTGACGAAAAACCGCTCGACGGCCGGCCCGCTTGACGCGTGAGCAATAGATGAAATTCTTCTGAACGGTGCTCGGCCGCTTTGGGCAGGTCGAGCAGGCCGCCCGTCGTGAATTCGTGGCGAAGCGCGTGGCGATCCTCGTTCGCGCGGGTCGCGACTTCGACCAGCCAGCCGCATTCCTCGAGTTGCGTTCGAAGCGACTCGCTTGGATTGCAGCTTACGTAGCGAGCTTACGCGTTTGCATCAGCGCCAGGGGCGGGTGCTGTGCCACCAACAGGCGTCGTCAAGATGCTGGATCAAGCGCTGCCGTCGACGCTCGCGGCGATAATGGCCGACGACCATCATCGCCGCGATCAGCAACGCGGATGACCCCACGATGGTTGCCACAATCGATTCGTCCATCCGAGACTCTCCAATGCTAAGGCCCACTGCACCGGGGCGGCCACCATTGATCGCGAGGTTCGCACCGGCCATGTAGCCAGACCCTCCTTCGCACTTGATCGCATCGCTTTCGCGGGCGCTTGTCGATCAGTGGGAGGGCGCGGCGATTGTCGAGCCTGCCTCGGTCGCAGTTTTCAGGCTTCTTGTCGCGATGTCCGCAGTCTGCTGCGCCGTCCGTTGCAACGATTCGGACCATGTTTGCGACGAGGTAATTGCCGACTTCCAGGCAGCGATCATTGCCTCGGAGCCTGCCGGCCCTGATCTGGTCACCTCGTCAACAAGCCTTTGCATTCGCAGGTTATGCTCTTCGTAACTTGCCTGTGCGAGTTGCAGACATTCCCCCTGAACGGACGATAGGATCTCCAGAAGTTGCCGTCCGTATGACTGGGCTTGCTCAGCGCAGGGCGCCGCGAAACTAGCTTGAACTGCGCACCATTCATTCGGGTCTTTTGCAAGCAATGTCTTGGCAGTGTTCGCCGACGTGTCCGCGAGCGTCGCCTTTGCTGTCTGCACATTCAGTGCGACCACCTTTTCGACGCCTTCGAAAAGTTTGCTTGCGAGGTCGAAGAAACCGTCGAAAGCAGCCTTCTGCGCCGTGGAAATATGCTCGGGGCCCAACGCGTTCATCAGAGAACTCCTGGAGATTTGATTCGGTGTGAGACCTGTATCGCACCGGATGGGATCGATGCGTCGTTGACGCGACCGCACGCATCCACCGGTCACTCCCCGAAAGATTATTGGGTGCCGGATTCGAATTGCCGCAAAAAAAGCGGATGGTCGGCGTACCCATGAGGCGATAGCGCACCGCGGCGCGATGCGGCTATTTCGCTGCGAACCGGTCGAGAGATCAGGTCCGGCGTTTCAAGCCGAAAGAACAGGCGCGGGGCGCGTACGCACCTCCAGTGCGCACAACCGCTTTGAGTACCGAGTCGCCGTCGTGCGTGAGATAAGGACGGTGATGGCCCGATTCGAGACGTTCCATCGATACGAGGTGTCGCTCGACCAGCGTGCTGATCTCGGCGCGGGTGAGGTCGACCTCATCCGGCCCATCCCTGACCAGCATCAGCGTAGCGAATTCATGGGGAGTCAGCATGTTGTCTCGTCTTTATAGGTTCTCTCCGCACTCGAGACAGGACCTCGGTGCATGAGATTGTGTATGTGCGACGCTGGATGACCGAGCGCTGCCCAGGCTGCAGCGGCCTGGGGCAGACAATTGCTCGTCATTGGTCTATGTTGACAGAGCGCGCGGCCATCACCATCAAGAATTGCAGACGAATCTTGTAGGGGATTCGATACATTAACGATTCATGCGACCCTCGGGGCATCGCGAACGGGCGCTGAGCCGCACAACTTCGATGGCACGTACGGTGCAACTCGCGCCCCTGCTAGAATCGTAACGAACGAGCGGCCCCGGAGCCTTCGATGTGCAAGCATGCTGTCCAGTTCTACGAGAGTGAATCGTTCCTTTACGAAAAGGTCTCGCGTTTCATTAACGCGGCGCTCAGCGCCGGCGAAAGTGCAATCGTGATCGCAGGAAATGCGCACCGGGAGGCGATCGGGCGCCGGGTGAGCATCGCCTCGGTCGAGAGCGGCTCAGAGGCCCGGTTCATTTCGCTCGACGCCGAGGAGACGCTTGCAAGTTTCATGGTCGATGGCTGGCCCGATGCCGCTCGATTCGCCGACGTCATTGGATCGGTCATTCGCCGGGCGTCCCGCAACGGCGCGTTACGCGTACGCGCCTTCGGCGAGATGGTCGCGCTGCTGTGCGCGGCTGGCAAGGCGCAAGCTGCGGTGCGGCTCGAGGAATTATGGAACGATCTGGCGCGCGACCACGACTTCTCGCTGTTGTGCGCCTATCCGATGGAACTGTTTCAGGGTGAGGAAGAATCGGGCGCCTTTCGCCGCATTTCCGCCGCCCACTCGCACGTATGCGCGTCCGAGGAATATGTAAATGTGGCGGCGGACTCGGATCAGTTCCATCGCGCGACTGCACTACTGCAGCAAAAGGCGAAGGCGCTCGAATACGAAGTCGCACGGCGCAGACAGACTGAGCTTGCGCTCAGCCAGCTCGCCGCGCATCAGGAGCGAATTCGCGAAGACGAACGCAGGCGCATCGCGCGCGAAATACACGATGAACTCGGGAGCGTGCTCACCGGTATAAAGGCATATGTCTCGGTCGCGATCGACCGCGCAACGGCGGAAGGGCGACCCGTCGATCCCCAGCTCGCCGATGCATCGGATCTCGCCGACACGGCAATCGAAACGGTGCGCAGGGTGATCACGGACTTGCGCCCCAGCGTGCTGGACGAACTTGGCATTTGGGTCGCGCTGGAGTGGTACGCGGGGCGGATCGAGAAGCAAACCGGCTTGAGCTGCCTGGTAACGATCGACGCGCCGGTTGCTGCGATGACGCTCGCAGCGGAAACGAGCATCGTGCTGTTTCGCATCGTTCAGGAAGCGTTGACGAACGCGATCCGGCACGCCGGGGCATCGCAGATCACAGTGCGGGTCCTCCTCGACAAAGAGGCGCTCATCGTTGAAGTAACGGACGACGGCAAGGGTCTCGAAGCCTCGCACGTTTTCAACGGCGTGTCGTGGGGCATCGCGGGCATGCAGGAACGGGCGCGCCATGTCGGCGGCGAGATCAAGATCACGGGAATCACCGGCTGCGGTACTGCGGTCGTTTTCCGGTTGCCTCTGGACCAGATTCCGTGACCAGCGACTCGATCAGCGTCCTTCTCGTGGACGATCACACGGTCGTGCGGAACGGCGTGCGGCTCATGCTCGGGACCGCGAGCGACATTGAGGTCACTGGGGAGGCCGAGACGGCTCAAGAGGCGCTCGATCTCGTCCAGCGGCAGGACTTCAATGTCGCACTCGTCGATATCGCGTTACCGGACCGCAGCGGACTTGATTTGCTCAAGCTCATCCGGGTCAAGAAGCCCGATCTGCCAGTGCTCATGCTGAGCATGTATTCGGAGGAAATCTATGCCGTACGAGCGCTCAAGCATGGGGCAGCTGGATACCTGACCAAGAACAGCCCCACGGCAACGCTCGTCGGCGCGATCCGCAAGGCTGCCACAGGCGGCAAGTACATCAGCCCCGCACTTGCCGAACAGTTTGCACTCAACGTTGGCGGCCATCCCGCGGTGTCGCACGAAGCACTGTCTGATCGCGAGCTTGAGGTCCTGAAGCTCCTCGTGTCCGGCGAAAGCCTCGCTGCGATCGCGAAGACGCTCCACTTGAGTCCGAACACGGTAACCACGTACCGGTCGCGCATTTGCCAGAAGTTGCGCCTCAAGAGCAATGCAGAGTTGACGCGCTATGCGCTCGAGCAGGGACTGCTGCTGTAGAAGCTTGGTGGCGCTTAGCATCGGCGCCTTACGTGAGCATCGCCACGGACGCCGCAAACGATTAGCTGAATCGTCGCTTTTGAATATTCGATCTTCATACAGCTCGCAGCTTTTGAAAAAACAAATTGCTTTTCCGGATGACTGAAAGCGGCGAACCCGCGGGTCGTCGGATTTTTGTCCTGCACTGCGAGACTCGGTCATTCATTATCCATTTCGATCCGACTTCCTTGGGGGAACGTCAAAATGACGCTGTCCGAAACCCTTAAAATACGAACAGTGCCGCAGTCGTGCGATTATGCGTATCGGTTTTAAATAGCAATCGAATCGTTGCGTAATCGTTGAATCGGGAGTAGCGCATGTGAACCAGGGCGTTGACTCGCCAAGGAGGCGCAGTCGATATCACAAATGCAACGGTTTCAATTGCCTTGCGTGATGCCCTCCTGGCTAACTCGTGCGAACGAAGCAACGGCGCCAGCGCCCCCTGCAATAAGGCTTTAGCCCGTGCCGCCCCCGCTCAGCGTCCCGATTTCAGCGGCTTCACTGCTGACCAAAAATCAATCGGGCAACATTTCTGGCACACGTCGTTCCGGTGCCGATATTCGAAATTCTATTTCGAATATGAGCCTGTCAACAAAGGCGCGCAAACGCAAAACTGATTTCTTAGCGAGTAATGCCAAAGGCATCAGCGACATCGGATGGTCATTTCATCTGTTCAAAACTGAATCAAATCCGTTCGCGCGTCCAGGGGTACGCCGCAGTACATTCCGACTGCCTCGTTACTGGTATGGGGTTTGCGGATGCTGGCACGGCTCTCGCTTATGTATGACAAAGCACAAAAACAGCCGCCAAACCGAATCGAACCGGCGGCAATAACGTGCTACGGGGCTGGTTGCAACATATTTCGATGAACGCCAATAGATGCGCTCACGAAACTTGAAGCGGACCGGAAAAATACAGCGCAAAGCGCACAGACCAGGCGAAAGAAAATCATGTTGACCCTTCAGTCCGACCTGCACGGCAATCATTTGTTGGGCGCGCTTCCGGCGCATGAATGGCAAGCCATCGCACCTCATCTCGAACTTGTTCAGTTGCGCACCGAGCAATTGCTGTGCGATTCGGGCCAACGCATTCATCACGTGTATTTTCCGACCACGGCCATCGTCTCGCTTCTGCACACGATGGAAGATGGTGGCTCGGTTGAAGTGGCGGCAGTGGGTCGTGAAGGGATGACGGGCGTGCCCGTGCTGACCGGTGGCGATACGATGCCCACGCGCGTTCAGGTTCAAGGCGCAGGCTTCGCGTATCGCATGAGCGCGAGTGCGTTGCGCGAACACTTTGGTCGCTCGGACTTTCTGCGTCGCATCATGCTGCTGTATATGCAAGCGCTGCTGACTCAAGTGGCACAGACGGCCGCGTGCAACCGTCATCATTCGCTCTCCAAGCAGTTGTGCCGCTGGCTGCTGATCCAGGCAGACCGCACATCGTCGGACCAGTTTCGCGTGACGCAGCAGATGATCGCCGACATGCTGGGGGTGCGTCGCGAGGGCGTCACGGAAGCGGCCGGCAAGCTCCATGACGCTGGGCTGATCCATCACAGCCGCGGTTGCATCAAGGTGCTCGATCGCGCCGCTCTTGAGGCTCGCGCGTGTGAATGCTACGGCATCGTCAAGCGCGAGTTCGACCGGATGCTGCCGCGTACGCGTCAGGCTGAGGCCGTTGCATGATTGGGGCAGGAATGCGATCTAGGCACAGCTGAAGCCGGGGCGCGACGCACGTTCAACGTTCAACGTTCAACCTGCCACCTTAGCACCGGATGAGTCGCGCCAGCCGGCATCACCCAGACGCCGTTCTGCCCGAAATTCCAAGTCGGGCCGAAGCTGGATACGCGGCTCATTTGCGCGGTCGTGAAACCGTTCGCTGCCGGAACCGCCGTGCCCTCAAAGACACCGTTGGCGCGGCCAGTCGTTTGCGTGTCCCAGTACACGTCGCTTCTGATCGTGCCGGTGTTGTTGCGCGTTATGCCGCCGACCGAAGGCGGCACGCCCGGCGCTATCGACGTCGCCGCGAACGACTCGCTGATCGTCCCTGTGTTGAAGTCGACGAGACCGCCCGTGCCAAGCGCGCCGACCGAGCCCGACGCATACGATTGCCGGATCGTGCCATCGTTCACGCCGACGAGGCCGCCTGCTCCGGTGTACGCGGTGCCGCTAACAGAACCCGTCGCGTAGGACTGAGTGATCAGGCCGTTGTTCGTCGCGACGAGGCCGCCCAGTTCTCCCGAACCAGTGACCTTTGCGCTGCTGCCCGAGCGTTCGACGGTGCCGTTGTTGATGCCCACGAGGCCGCCCGCGCCGGCACCGGAGACGGCATTGAACGGCGACACGTCACCCGACGTATACGCATGCGTGATGAGGCCGTTGTTCGTCCCCGCAAGCAGGCCGACCGCCGCGACGAACGAGTTCGCGGACGATTCGACGATCCCGACATTGCGAACCACTCCCGCGCTGCCGATCGTCGAAAAGAGGCCGACGTAGGCCAGGTAAGAAGGATTGGTTTCGTCGTAGCCCGTTACCTTGATGCCCTTGATGACATGGCCCATGCCATCGAACTGGCCGTTGAATGCCGTTTGCGTGCGGCTGCCAAGCGAAGTGAAATTTGTGGTCGATGTGCGTGCGTCGATGTCCTTGCCGAGCGCATAGGTCCCTGCGAGATCGCTCGAAATGCTGGCGAGATCGTCGATCGTGTTGACGAGTTTATAGGCCGTAATTTGCGTCTTGAGCCCGCTGTAGTCTGCTGCTCTCCATGCCGGATTGCTGCGTATCGCGCCTGCAGTGTAGGTCCCGTTCATGTCATGGAGTGCCGCGACGGTGCCCGTGCTGTGCGACCAGTCGATCGTGCCGCCATTGGTTACGCTGCCGGCGTTGTTGACGCCGCCAGCGTCCGCGCGCAAGGTCAGATTGCCGGCACCTGTGTTCCCGACTGTTGCAGCGGGGCTGACATTCACCGAGTGCTGCGCGTTCAACGTGAGCGATGCGTCGCCGCTCCAGCGCAACGCCGACTGCACGTCGATGTTGCCGCTCGAGCCTTGCGTGCCCGTCGTGTTCACGGTGATCGATGTGCCGCTCGACAGGTTCCTCGCCAACGTTCCAGCGGATCGCGGGCCCGCCACGTAGGCGGGCGCGCTCACGTTCCATTGCGCGGCATCCACGACGACGTAATCGAAATCGAATGTCCGCGCAGTGGTATCCACCGTGCCGCCGCTGCCGTTCGCATTCGATGCCCCTACATACCCGTGACTCTGCACGGTGCCGCTATCGGCGACGAGCCACACGTGACCGTCACGCGTCGCGGTCCCGGTCGCGCGCAACTCGCTGTTCTTGCCCGCGAGCGCAAAGATGTTGCCGTCGGCGGCCTGCAGATTGATCTGCGCAGCGCTGATCGCACCCTCGTTGATCACGTTGCCCTGGCTACCCACTTGCACGAACACCTGCGGACCGCTCGTCGAATCCTTGAGCAACACCTGACTGCCTGCCGCGAGTTCGACCGTTCCGCGCGGCGCTTCCACCGTGCCCTCGTTCACGACGGTCGCGTGTGAGATCAGGAATACATCGCCCTGGCTTGAACCGATTTTGCCGAGGTTGACGACGACGCCGCAGCTATCGCCGGTCAGCGTGAGCGGGCCGCCTTTCATGAAGGCGTCGTTGGTCATGTCGAGCGTGGATGCAACGAAGCGCCCGCCTGTAGTGACGACGCCGCTTGTCCCGACCAGCACGCCATGTGGATTGATGAGGTAGAAGCTGCCTGTCGCGTTCAGCTTGCCGTCGATGATCGATCGGTCGATGCCTGTCACGCGGCTAAGCGTTGCGCCCGAACCATTGTTGACGTTGACGCTGTTGGCGCTGCTAATCGAAAAGCTGCGCCAGTCGATGACGCCGCGAGTCGTGGTCTGTGTGATGTCGAGGGTGTTGCCATTTGCGCGAATCGCGCCGGCGCCCGCAGCGAAGTTACCGGCCTCGGGCAGTGGACCTGCATGGGCGAATCGCGTCGCGAACAAGATCAATGCAATCGCGCGAAGGGAATGCCCTGCCACGAATCGTCGATGTCGTGGATGAAACGAATCGCGCAATGAGGTTCGGAGGAACAGTGCGGTTCGAGCGTGCGGCATGCTTCACTCCAGACAGAGCATTCTTGCTTACAGTCGGCCTTACGTCCCTATTAGTTATAGCAGACGGTCCAAACGCCCATGTCTTGCCAACCCCAGCTAAATCGGACATTGTTCACGGTCATTTCAACCATCCGTTTCGGACGGTTTGTTATCCGGGTCCGTGGGGTCGACCTTCGCTGCGTGAAGCACTACGCGTCGGAGTTCGTCAAACGCTGCATGCGGAGGAGAGCGTCGTGCTGGTCGTGCGAGTCGTCCGTTTCGTATCTACCCACGGTCGCAACCACAGACTTTCGACCTTCAATCTCTGTGGGCGAGGGTGAGCAGAGCCGTCACCGTGGTGCAGCCCCGCGCGTCACCTCGATGCGTTGCTCAGCCTGTGCCCGGCATCGCCGGAGAGCTTCACGTAGCCGTAGATCGACACGAGCGTGAGCAAGCCCGCGCCGAGAAAGGCGAGACGAAAGTCGTCGAACGTGAAGATGTGCGCGTGCGTGGCGGCGTTGTCGTGGAAAGCCGAAGCCGCGCGTAACGCGAGCGCGCCGAAGGCGATGCCAAGACCGATGCTCATCTGCGCCGCCGCGTTCCACATCGTGTTGGCGGCGCTCATTTGCGGCTGCGGCACGTCCGCATAGGCGAGCGTGGCGAGCGACGAAAACTGCATCGAGCGCGTCACGCCGTAGACGAACACGACGAGCAGCGTGAGCGCGAGCGACGATGCGGGCGTGAGCAGGCCGCACGCAATCGTGAATACGCCGCAGACGGCGCAGTTGATGATCACCACGTTCCGGAAGCCGTGCCGCTTCAGGATGGCGGTCGTCAGCGCCTTCATGCCGAGATTGCCGAGCGCGCTCGCGAGCAGCAGCAGTCCCGAATGGAACGCGGACAAGCCGAAGCCGATCTGGAACAGCAGCGGCATCAGATAGGGCACAGCGCCGATGCCGATGCGCGTGAAAGTGCCTGTGATCACCGTCACGGAGAACGTCGGGATTCGAAGTGTCGTCACGTCGATCAGCGGATGCGGGCGTCGCAGTGCGTGCTGGTAGGCGAGCACGCCGATCACGAGACCCGCGACGATGACGGCGAGTCCGATCCACGGATTGGTGTCGGGCTGGATCGCCATGTCCGCGCCATAGAGAATCGCTGTGAGTGTCAGGCCGCTCAGCACGAGGCCGCCGACGTCGAAGGGGCGGCGTTCCTCGCTGCGCAGATTCGGCACCCACTTGAGCACCGCGATCAGCACGGCGAGACACACCGGCAGGTTCAACAGGAAGATCCAGCGCCACGATGCATAGGTGGTGATGAAGCCGCCGATCGGCGGGCCGACCACAGGCGCGACGATGCCGGGCCAGGTGATCGTCGAGATGGCCTGCATCAACTGCTTCTTGTCGATGCTGCGCACCACGGTCAGGCGGCCGACCGGCACCATCAGCGCGCCGCCGATGCCTTGCAGGACCCGCGCCGCCGTGAACTGCACCACGTCCTGCGAAATGCCGCACAGGAGCGACGCCAGAGTGAACGTCACGATCGCGGTGAAGAACACGCTGCGCGAGCCGAAGCGATCGGCGACCCAGCCGCTCGCCGGAATGAAAATGGCGAGTGCGATCATGTACGCGCTCATGCCGAGGCTCAACGCGTTCGGACTCGTGCCGAACGAACGGGCCATTTGCGGCAGCGCGGTCGCGATGATGGTGGTGTCGAGGTACTCCATGAAGAAGGTCGCGGCCACGACGTAGGGAAGCGGGCCGAGCGAGACTGAACGGGCGGTCGGATCTTTCATTCTCTGACTGAAGTCGGATGACATGCGAAGGGTGGGTCGCATGCTACCAGCATTGCCTCTCACGCCGCTTGACGTTCGGCGCGCCGGCACGGCTCCTGGACCGTCGTGTATTCCACACACCAGGGCGTCGGATCGCGTCACTTTTTTCCGGACGAATAGCCGAAATCCTTATACTTTCTGCTCCACAGTTCTGAGGACGAATCATGTGGCAGACGCAGTGGCAGGAGATGCCAGCTTTTCTGAAGCAGATCGACTGGCCGAGCTGGCTCGCGATCGTGGTTACGTCGAGCGCCGTCAGCGCTTTTGTCGTCCTGGCGATGCAAAGCCTGCGAAACCGGTTTGCGCATCGGCGTGATCGTCGCGACGCCGCTCTGGAAATCGCCGTCTCGCTCGAAGGCTACGCGCGGTTGTGCCGGGCAATGATGCACCGCGCGGACTGGGCGCTTACCGAGATCAGCCGCACGGGTAGTCGCGACGCGCTGAGGAGCATCATGCTGCCGGCCTTCCTGTTCCCCGAGCGCGTGCAGTGGCAACGGCTCGGCCACAGGAGCGTATCCGAGTTGCGCGACTTTCCGGCGCGGATCCACGCGGGAAGGGAAGACCTGGGCTCGTTCGCGGAGTACGGCGATCCGGTCGCGATGGGCGAGGAAGTGGGTCTGGAAAGCGCCAAGGCCGCAAGAGATGCGCTGGCGCTCGCGCGCGCGACGCGCAAGAAACACGGTTGCGTGCCGTGGCGACCGGGTGCGAAGGACGCCGATCTGAACCGCGAACTGGTGAACTACATTGCGAGCGCGGAAGAGAAGCGTCAGACGCATCGGGATCGTCAGACGCCCGGTTTCTTCCCGGCGCGCTCGACGCCGCCGGGGTCCGTGGCGCTCGAATAGTCGGTCCTGGCGGAAGCGCGGGATAATCGTCGGGCGCCGCGTCGTCGGTCATAGGCCCAGACAGATCGCTCCGGCCGCGACGATCACGCATGCCAACCAGCGCTTTCCGCTTATCGCTTCTCGCAGGAACGTCCGTCCGATCAGCACCGCGAACACGACGCTGGTCTCCCGCAACGCGGATACCGTGCCCATCGCGCCCGACTGCATCGCCCAGATCACGATGCCGTAGGCCGCGATCGACACCAGTCCGCCGGCGAGCGACGAACCGATGGCCAGCGGCGCGGCGCGTATCGGCGTCCACAATGCGTCGACGCCGCGCATCGCGACGAAGAGCACCGGCATCAGCCAATAGAACATGAACATCCACGCGGTGTAGGCGAGCGCCTGGCCGCTCGTCGAGCGCACGCCGATGCCGTCGATCACGGTATAGACCGCGATCGTCGCGCCGACCGTCAGTGCGGCGAGCGCTCCGGAGCGGGACACGGAACCGCCTTCGAGCGCGAGCGAGATGATGCCGCCCGAGATCATCGCGATACCGAGCGCGTGCAAAGGCCCGATCGTTTCATGCGCGAAGAGCGCGGCGCCAAGCGCGACGAGCAGCGGCGACGAGCCGCGCGCGATCGGATACGCCTGCGCGAGATCGCCGCGTCGATACGCGCGCACGAGGGTCACGTTGTAGACGATATGCACGAGCCCCGACGCGATGATGCACGGCCATGCCGCGTCGGGCGGCAACGGCACGAATACGACGACGACCGTGGATACCACCGCAATGGCGATGCTCATCCACGTCATGGAGAGGAAGCGGTCGCGGTTGCCATGCAACATCGCGTTCCAGGTCGCGTGAAGCAGCGCGGCAAAAAGGACGAGACCGCCGGTATAGCTCAGCATGCGTAATCAAGGTTAGGGAAGGGCGCGGGCCGCCGGCTGTCGATTCTTGTCCATGCCCCGGATTTTTGCTGCCTGCATCGACATCGGCGGTGGTGGAGAAAGCATAACTATCTTGTGAGGCCCCGACAAACCAGATAAATTGGCCGCTCGCGATAGAAAAACTCCTGCGAATGAAACGAACATTGCCGCCACTTAACGCATTGCGCGCCTTCGAGGCCGCCGGCCGGCTCGGCAGTTTCAAGGATGCGGCAGTCGAATTGCACGTGACTCACGGCGCGGTGAGTCAGCATGTGCGTCTGCTGGAAGCGTGGCTCGGCGCGCCGTTGTTCGAACGGCACAACCGGCGCGTGTCGCTCACGCCGGCGGCGCAGGCTTATCTGGAAGAGATCGGTCCGCTGTTCGGGCGACTCGCGCAGGCAACCGCGAGATACGGTTTGCCCGGGACGGTGGCGCGAACGCTGTCGGTGAACGCGCCCGCGACGTTCACGTTGCGCTGGCTGGTGCCGAGACTCGCGCGGTTCCACGCAGTACACCCCGGCATCGACGTGAACGTGGAGACATCGAACGAGTCGGTCGAGAGTCTCGCGGATGCCTGTGACATCGTCATCCGTGGCGGCCCGGACACGTTTTATGGTTATTCGATGCGGCCGTTCCTGTCCGAGGAGCGGCTTCCGGTCTGCAGCCCGGCGCTCCTGCAGCGCGTGCCGCTTATTCAGCCTGACGACATGCGCCGGCACACGCTGCTGCATACGTCGAGCCTTCCACGGCTCTGGCCGGACTGGCTAGCAAAGGCATCGATGCCCGCGCTCCAGCCCGCCGGGGTCCTGACCTTCGATCACTTTTATCTGACGCTGCAAGCCGCCATCGACGGACTGGGCATCGCGATGGGGCCCACTGCGCTAGTCGCGGACGACCTTGCCGCCGGCCGGCTGGTCGCGCCGTTCGACGGTCCTCGTCTGCCATCGCGAAGCTATTGCACCTACGTGCCCGACGAGAAAGCCCCGAACGAACTGGTTGCGTTGTTCCGCGCATGGCTTGAGCGCGAGGGAACGCGCTCGCAGACAGCGTAAAGCCGATGCCGTCATGCTCTGTCGCGGACACTCACGACGCGACGTAACGCGCCTCGTCGAGATCTGCGATCAGCGTCGGTCCGTCCGGATTCCAGTTCAGGCGCGTCCGTGTCTGCGCGCTGGAGGCCGGCATATCGAGGCCGACGAACATGCTCATCCAGCCGAAGTGCGCTTGCGCGTCCTCCGGGGCGATCGAGACGACCGGCAGTTTCAGGCCCCGGCCGAGCGACCCGGCGATCTCGCGGCTGCTGACGCCTTCTTCGGCGACCGCGTGATAGCGCGCACCGCGCTCGCGCTTTTCCAGCGCGAGCCGATAGAGCCGCGCGACATCCGAGACATGAGCCGCCGGCCAGCGATTGCGGCCGTCGCCCACATACGCCGAGACGCCTTTCTCCCGCGCGATGGCGATGAGCGGCGTGATGAGTCCTTGCCTGTACGGGTTGTGAACCTGCGGCAGCCGCATTACCGATACGTTGATGCCCGCGTCCAGCAGTGCATTGCCGGCGAGTTCGGACGCGATCCGGGGGTTCGGATGATCGAGGTTGAACACGTCCTCGGTTGCGGGCTCGCCGTGTTTGCCGCTGCCCATCCCGGTGCCGGAGGTTACGACGAGCGGACGATCGGAACCGGCGAGCGCGGCGCACAGCGCGGCGATGACGCGCCTGTCCTTTTCGCAGTTCTCGGCGAACCTCGAAAAGTCGTGATCGAAAGCCGTGTGGATGACGCCGTCTGTCCGGGCGGCGCCATCGCGCACGCTGTCGGGATCTTCCAGCGTGCCGCGATGAACTTCGGCGCCCGCTTCGACGAGCGTGTGCGCGCCCGCATCCGAGCGGGCCATGCCGATCACCTGATGACCGGCCCCGATGAGTTCGGGAACGAGGGCAGAGCCGATAAAACCGGTCGCGCCGGTCAGAAAGATGCGCATGGTCAGTTCTCCTTGGTCGTGACCCGCTCACTATCCGACGATTCTTTATCCCGTTAAAGTAGTGACCTCATCATAGTAAAGCGACTAACAGGTTCAGGTCTCTCATGTCAGTCAATACGGCGTTATCGCTCGGGGATTTCCTGAGAAACCGCCGCTCGCGGCTCGACCCGGCGAGCTTCGGATTCTCCGGACGCCGGCGCACACCGGGATTGCGCCGTGAAGAGGTGGCCCAGCGCGCCCAGATCAGTCCGACCTGGTACACGTGGCTCGAACAGGGGCGTGGCGGCGCGCCGTCCGCGGATGTGCTCGACCGGATCGCCAGCGCGTTGATGCTGACCGATACCGAGCGCGAGCACCTCTTCATGCTCGGGCTCGGGCGGCCGCCGGAAGTCCGCTACAAGTCCGTCGAGGGCGTCAATCCACGGCTGCAGCGCCTGCTTGACTCGCTCGAAGCCAGCCCGGCCATCATCAAGACGCCCACGTGGGACGTAGTCGCCTGGAATCGTGCGGCGGCGGTCGTGCTGACCGACTACGGCGCGCTGCCGCCCGGCCAGCGCAACATCCTGCGCTTCCTGTTCGGCAATCCGGCCGTGCGCGCGAAGCAGCACGACTGGGAAGGCGTCGCGCGTTTCGTCGTCGGATCGTTCAGGGCGGACGTGGCGCGCGCGGGCCTCGTCTCGGAAGCCGGCGCACTTGTGGATGAACTCTGCAGCATCAGCCCCGAGTTCGATGCGTTCTGGCGCGACAACGATGTGCTCGGACATCAGGACGGAGAAGCCGTGAAGCGCCTGCAGCACCCGAGGCTCGGTCCGATCGCGCTCGAGTATTCGGCGTTCGCCGTCGATGGCCGGCCGGACCTGGGCATGATCGTCTACACCCCGCTCGACGAAGGAATCGCCGGACAGATCAGGCTGCTCGCCGCGCAGGCGTGACTCGCCAAGGGCATACGGTTTGCGAAGCCGCGCCATGCGTGCCTTGCGCTGATCCTCGGCGAGCAGTCGATCCCAACCATAGCTGTTTGCCCGGCGCGATCGCGACGTGCATCAGGTCATGATGGAGACAACGAGACGAGGCTCGAGCGCAATCATCGCCCGACGGATAGTCTTCACGGGCGATTCGATGGCGCGCGACTGGCGATCGGCGAGATCAGCAGAGTGCTAGGATGCGAAAAAGCACTCTTTGAGGACGTGATGCAAAACCCCGCTCTGTTCCACGTCCTGATGGACTATCTGGAAGCGACCGGCGCAGAGCCAATGGACGTTGAACGGTTCGTCGACCGTTGGCACCGCCTGCGATCGCACGAAGCGTTTCCCTGTCCGGTCTGCTTCCTCGCTGGAGAAGAACAGCCACTTGCAGCATTGCCGGCGCGAGGCAAATTCGAGCACGTCAAATGTCCAACTTGTCGGACGCAGTTCGATATCCCGATTGACGAGTAGTCTGAGAACCGGCGCACTACATTGCGGCGATGTTCGTTCCAGATCGGACAGGACGTGCTCAACGCCGCCGATGAGGAAGATTGAGAATCAGGGATGCCCCTTGGCAGGACGTCCCGCTCGATTCCCCGATGAAGGGAGACGGTAATGCACAAAGAACTAGAAGTTGGCGATTACCTGCTGGTCATCAGCGCATTGCAAAAAGATGATCCCGCTGATGCGGAGAACGTCATTGGTTTCAATGCCCGCGTGATCGTGACTCGCCTTGACCGAACCCCGATTCACGGCGCGGTGCTCACCGAGGATTCCGGTGAAATGAGCGGTAGTCATGGGCCGTTCGCGACCGTGGGTGACGCCATAGCTCACGGCGAAGCATGGGGAAGACACTTCGTCGCTCGCGTGTTGGGCGGTGCTGTTTGATTTCGGTTGCCACGAGGACCTAGCAATCGCGCGGGATGATAGGCAAGTGCCTGATACTCACCTCGATCGTTGGAAGCGCTTCAAGAAAAAATATCGTGAGCCTGGCTACGTCGATTCGCCTTGTAGGAGGTCATCCACAAGGCGGCGCCCGGCACTGTAGCCTCCCATAATCGCGGCACCCTCGGTCGAGAACGCCGCCCCGCCAGATTCACCAAGCCGCAGGGGTGTGAAGTGCGCGAGCGGCGCGCCCGCCTTAATGATTCGGACGATTGCGATGTAACCATAATTGGACATCGACGCACCTTTCCGCCAGTGGAAGCCCGCTTCGACCCCCACTTCAACTTCGAAACCGTGATATGGGTAGGTGCGATTCATTTGATGTCTCGCGATCATTTGCTGGCTGGCTATTCTGGAGGCAGCCCTGTGACATTCCTATGAACGAAACCCGGAACATCGACTCGGGGCCATCGATGTTATTCCATTCTAAAACGATATATACAGTTTTCTCCAGTGACGCGGCTGAAGACTTGCGGCAAAAAGGCTGCAACTGACCGGGGCACGCCAAGGACGCAACGCGCCCTTGGACGGCTTGATGCTTGCATGTCTGACTCTTATGGATATTACGAAAATTGCTGGCCCGGTCGGCCTTCGCTCACGTGAACCACGGTGAGAGTAATTTTCAGCAAGGGAAAGTCCGGTCGTTGCAAGTCGCATGCAACCGGTCAATGATGATGGGACGCCGTTGGAGTGGGAGTTGCCATGAACACCAAGCAAAGTAAAAAGGGACACCTCGAAGCTGCCGCATCTCATCACGAGCAAGCAGCGCGATTTCACCGGGAGGCGTCGCAGTATTACGAGGCAGGCAAGGATCATGATCACGCCGCTCATCAGGCAGTGTTGGCGCACGGCCATGCACTGCATGCCATCGACGAGGCTAATGTCACCGCCAAGCACGCGGGCGCTCCAATGTCGCCGGCAAGGTCAGTCGAAAGTGGCCCGACTGCCGCGCAGCACCACGCAGCGGCGTCGGACCTCCATGTGCAGGCGGCGCAACATCTGCGGCGCGCGGTAAAACTCTTCGAGGATGACCGCAGCGCAGTCGCTCATGAGACGCAGCTAGGATTAGCTCTCGCGTTACGGGCGGTAGCGCATGGCGACGAAGCGGCCAAGCAACATGTCACGGCGCTGCGGGAAACAGGCGCGACCTGACTATGGCGCGTTGAATTTCGCTGGCGCGATGCGCGCGCATTGGCAAAGTACCGCGCCACCGCGTTCACGTGGAGGCGACGGTGCCTCATGACGTCGATATCGAGTGCATCAAAGCGGAAGACTTACCAACAGGGTGTGCTTCCACCGCGGAGGCGGATGAGTGATCTGCGAACCGACGCGGCGACAGAAGTCATCAAGGATTGGCGTTCCGGGGTAGAAGCGTTAGTGTAGTAGCGATATTCCCGTCAAACGATGATGCGAGCGTTCATATGGAATGGACAGACACACGGCCATCAACTCCGGGTTACTACTGGTTGCGGTTCGTCGACGACAGATCGCCCCAACAGACCATCGCGGAAATTTCCGAGGTGCCTGGCAATGGGACGGGCGAATACGTCGTAATTCTTATGGGAGACGACTCCATAATGGAACTTGACGACGCGTATTTCGACGGGGGGCTGTTCGCTGGACCGATCGAGCCACCGTTGATTGAGGACCGACCGTAACCCAACTCACCGCCGCGGACCGCGGGTTTGTGCGTAGAAGAGTCGGGTTGATGAACCTTCGCGCCATGGCGACTTCCGATCGAATGCCAGACAGTGTGTCGCTTTGATTTTACATAATCAACTTTATCAACATTTCAGCTGTAGGTCCCAAGTTCAAATGTCGCATTTCCGCCAAGTAGAGATGTCGCATTTTGTCGTAGGTTCGTGTCCAGACAA
>NZ_FCOG02000229.1 GCF_001544975.2 Caballeronia arationis
GTGCGTCTCGAACCGGAAGCAGAAGCGCAACTTCCCGCTGAAAAACCTTGACGGACCACCTCAGGGCCTGAAGGCACCGACCTATCGGTCTACAGCCAGGACGAACTCGACGCCATCGCCGACAGCCTGAACAGCCGGCCTCGCGCGACGCACGCGTTCCATTCTCCATTCGAGGTCTTCGCCGCCACGCTCGCCTCAGCGAGCCAGCCGCACCGTTCTAAACACTAAACTCCGTGTGTTGCACTTGAGTTTGAAACCGCCGTGCGATGACGCGCGCGCGGCGTTCCAGCAGCCCATATCACTCGCGTGATTGTTACGCGTCATCCTCGTCACGCGGATGCGCAATGGGCGGATGCGGCGGCTGCGTCGTGGCGATTTCTCCGCCGCTTTTTTGTGCACAGCCGCCTTTTTGTTCCGCTTCTGCGTCAAGGGCGACTTTCCCAACCCTGAAATGTAGATTTTGGTATGTAATAAGTCGATTGACGCTCAGCCTATGGAGCAATGTATGTGTTATTCGGCTCAAATTGAAGCAGACTATCGCAAGTATGTGAAGATGTTCGGCGCTCACATGGACGTCCGCGAATTCGCTCGCCTTTACTGGGAGCGAACCGAAGGCAGCAAAGCGAAAATCCCAAAGGCGATGGATGACGCGTTCCGTGCTCCGCGGACGGACGAGGAACGTCAGATAAAAGAGTTCATCGACCAATACAACGCTGAGCAGGCGACCAAGCTCGAACAGGACCTCTTCAAGCAACGGACGCGGCTTGCCGATGCCGAACGCACTCTGCAAACAAAAATAACGAAGGCCGCGACCGAAAGCAAGCGAATTGCGACCGACAAGATTGAGGCTTCGCTGCGTCGCCTCGACGACCTCAACCGGACAATCCCCGAACCGCGTGACTCGCGCATCTTCCCAGGCCACTATGCCCCGGTCCTCGTCGTCGAGAATGGGAAATACGTCGTTAAGCCGATGCGCTACCAATGTCGCATTGCTGGCAAGCCAGCAAACTACGACATCAAATTTCCGGGCACCTACAATGCGCGGCGCGATAATCTCGAAGGCTTCTGGAAGCCGTTGTTCGGTCACACACACGGAGTATTGCTTGTCGATGTGTTTTACGAAAACGTCAGCAAGGCGAAGTGGGAGGGAACGTTACTCGAGTCACACGACAAAGACGAAAACGTCGTGCTGGAATTTCGTCCGAGTAACGGCCAGTTGATGTTGGTCGCCTGCCTGTGGTCTCGTTGGAGCGCGCCGGACTTGCCGGACTTGCTGTCGTTTGCGGCTATCACTGACGAACCTCCAGTTGAGGTCGCAGCAGCCGGTCACGATCGGTGCATCGTGCCAATCAGACCGGAGAACGTTGAGGCGTGGTTGCATGCGGACGCATTGAATCGAGATGCGCTGCACACGATTCTTGATGACAAGGACAGGCCGTACTACGAACACCGGCTCGCAGCGTAGCGTCGCCCCCATCTGAAGTGTTTTTATGCGACGAAAACGGCTGTTGGTAATATAGCGACGGTGACCAAGCAACGGATAATCCAAGCATCGAGAAGCAGGCATTGAATGGACATTTTCTATTATTCGCAAAAACTTGAACAAGACTTGAAGAACGATCAAGTCGGCTATTTCGGCTCGAACAGCACAAAGATTTTGGAACTTTCAGAGCGGTTACCTAAGCGCATCTGGGTATTCAAAACGCCGAAGGGGATGAAAGGGTCAGTCCAATTGCTCGGCTCGCTGCTCGTCAGTGAAGAACCCCGCGTGGCGGTCCAGACAAGCTACCCCCATATCATCTACTACGACCCGTTCTCGCCTGAGTCTGTGATGTTCACGGACTCAGGCACCATGCACCGCGTTCAAGAGGTGTCAGCGTACTTCCAATATCGCTTTCACTCCGCGTTCAGTGCCAATTTTCAAGGCGACGCTGGGCTACAAGCAATCGAATCGAATGTGGTCCGTGGACTGGAGTCTCTCGTTGCCGATTGGGGGAAATGCCAGATGCTGGAGCGCGTCAGGGACCGAAAGAGCGTCCAACCTATCAATCCGTTCGCTCAGAACTTTTGATGAAGCGGATGACGTCGGACAAAATGGTACCAGTCATCGCGGCCCTCCTTTCGGCAGCTGAACTCTGCCGCCAATGACGACGAACGCATTGGTATCGACATTCCGGATCCACGGTCGTACTTCGTTGTCACGAGTCGGGGAACCGGCGATGTAGTTCACCGCCGCTTCGAGATCCGTGAAACGCCCAGGCACTGCACCGAGCTTGCTGCTTCAAAAGTAGACATTCATGCTCCACAAACAGATGCGCGGAGCGGCCCCGGCGGACCGCATACCCGCAGGAGTTAAGCGAATTATCTGACGGGAATCACTCGACTTCGCTCACATGCTTCCACCACCGTTCGCCCGAAGGCAGTCCTCTGATGAAAGCAAAGTCCTCCGCTTCTTCGCGCGTAAGCTCGATCACACCGCCCTTCAAGATCGCCGTCTGCAGATAGACGACGTTCGCCAGCACGAGAGCTCCATGCTGTCCGGCGATGGACGTTAGCGTTTCGACGGCATCGAGCAACTCCGCGTGGAACTGCTTCGCGTCAGCGGCGAGGCGCAGCGACACATCAGCGTCGCTAATCGCGCCCAACACCGCATCGCACTGCGCTTGCGTGTCGTCAGGCCCGTACTGCTCGGGCTTGATCCAGCTTCGGATCACCATGTCATTGAGTACGTCGTCGGCGAAATCGGTGCAGGAATAGGCCATATAAGGCTCCAGTGAAAAAATGAAAGAAAAAGAGCCGCTGTCAGATGCGACGCAAACGGCCGGTATCGAACGCAGACGCGCGACGCAGGTACGGCGGGCGCGGCGGCTGCGATTGCGCAGTAGCCGGTGCAGCGTGTTGCACTGGCGGCAGGTGAGGCACCGCTTGCGAGTGGGACGGACTACCGGCTGCCGCGAGCAGCAGCATCAAGAGGTTTGCCAAAGTGGACAGCGCCGAAGGGCGCGAGAAAGAAGGGAAGCGGGAAGCGCCCCTTGCGGGGCAGCTGCCCACAAGGGTCGATAAGAAAATCAGGCGGCCAGAGCCTGTACGTCGATGACCACGTCGGCTTCCGCGACAAGTTCGGGCGTCTGCGAGATGAAGAACTCCCGCTGATACCCCCCTTGGCGCAGCACCTCGCGCTTCATGCGCATGAACTGCACTTTGCGCTCGGGATCGAGCGGACCGTCCGACTCGTCGCTGAACAAGGTCTGATACGGCTGACCGGTGTTCTGCCCGAGATAGAGCGCAATGCCACGCGTCAGGCACTCATTGATCCAGACCTTTTGACCACCGGACATGACGGAGACCGACTTGCTGCTGTCGGACTCGGCGTCGTGAACGAGGATCTCGAAGCCTTCACGCAGTTCACCGCTCGCGAGCGTGCGCTGCGTGCGGATCTCAACCGTGAAGCGCATGCCGTAACACGCAAGCAGTAGCTCGTTGACGGTAGCCGACGTCGCCCCCCACGTGCTGTCGCCGGAACTGGCGACCGCTGTCGCCGGCGCGAAGGCTGCGGCCATGCAGCGCCAAGCGATCGAAGCGGAAATCCCCGCCCATCTGCTGTTCTCGTCGGGATGGCCGACCGTGCGCCCGACGTCCGACGAAGCAGAACTGCTCGCAAGCGTTCGCCGCCGCGTCGCCCACGCAGTCGGTATCGAGATCGGCTACACGAGCGCCGCTGATGTGATGCGCCGGTACGACGAGCTACTAGCGCAGCGTTCCCCCGAGCCCGCCGCGGACCTACCAGCACAAGCGAGCTTCGCTTTCTAACCCGCAAAAAAAACACCACACCCCGAAAACCGGGGTGTGGTGTCTGTTGCAAGAGACTATGCGAGACACAGCGATAGCTGCACGTCGGCCGAGAAGAACGCAGGATCCGGCTCGGCGCCTGCGCGCGTGACGGGCACCTCCCACTGGAGTTGGGCATCGCTGAAGGAACCCGAACCGTACAACAGGCGGTCCGTGTCCTCGCGATCGAGCAAGTCGCCAAACGCAAAGCTGAAGACACCCGGCGCACATTCGCCCTCAGCCACTAGACCGAGCGTTCGCGCAAGTTCGTCGGCGCGGCAAGCCCGCCACTCCTCGGTGCCCTCAGGCGAACGCGTCACGGTGATGCGCGTCGCCGGAGGCACTTGCGGGGCGTTGCTCACGGCGTCGCGGAACGCTGGAATCGCCTTCTTGGCGAATCCCGGCGTTTCCATTTCCACCGGATAAGCGACTTCAGTGATGAAGGAGCCGACCGCGCTGTACTGCCAGCCAGCGTGACGCCACGGCGCTGCGCCCAATGCGACCAGCACATTGTGTTGGTCGATGGAATGACACCGCACCTCGGGCATCCGCTCCATCGCCGTCTTCGTTGCCGACGGCACCGGCACCTCGATCTGTGAGGCCCCACAGTCGTACTCCTTGAGCACTCGCCAAATACTGAGCGGCCCGCTGTTCCCGTAGATCGAGAGCAGTAGGTCGATGTCCGCGTGCAGGGAAACGCTCAAGCTGCCACTGACCAATTCATCGATACGAGACTCGAAACCCGCCCGGATCAACGACAGCCGGACGTCGTCCAACTGTGACTCAGGCACCGCCGAGTAACACGAGGAGCCGACCGACAGATCGATCGCCCGATCGCGAAGAAGCGCGGGCTTGGCGAGTTCACGTCTCCAACTCTCGATGTAGTTTTCTGGCCGGATCGATCCATTGCGGCTTCGGAGCATTCCGCCTTCGCAACTGGTCGCATGCGAGAAGATGCGGCGCATGACTTGCACATAGTTGCCCAGCGCGACGGCCGACCAGTGGTCGGTGTGCGGA
Organism: Caballeronia arationis; assembly: GCF_001544975.2. Taxonomy (GTDB): domain Bacteria; phylum Pseudomonadota; class Gammaproteobacteria; order Burkholderiales; family Burkholderiaceae; genus Caballeronia; species Caballeronia arationis. The sequence goes on from NZ_FCOG02000229.1 coordinate 4,846, forward strand.
TAGACGTTCGACTCATAGCCGCGTTCGAACAAGGCGTAAATCCACTCGCCGTCGGCCTTCTGCAGTGCGCCTGCGCGCTTGCCGGTCAAAATAGAAGAACCCATGGTTTGCTCCATTGATACGCGGAGCAGCCCCAACGGGCTGCGTACCCGCTGAGGTGAAAGAGGACCGCTCCGCGAGGGAGCGGTTAATGCGATTACCGCAGACGCGGCATTACCGAGAAGGCCGTCAAGCACTGCATGCAGCACATGACAAAGCCGAACCAGACGCCGAATGCCGCGCCGAACAAAACGCCGTGTGTGCCGCATGCGGCGCTTGCGCCGATAACCACCGCAACGCCGCGTGCAATGTGCGGCATCGCCAAGCGGTTCACGACCCAGTAGCAAGCGCCGGCGAAGAGTCCTGGGCGCTCGCGGTCTCGCTGACAGGTGACCTGCCATGCGAGCGAGGCCAGCAGAACGCAGAGAACCCCGGCAAGGCTTCGGCCAATGCCCGATGCGTCGTGCAACAAGTGCCCATACGCGAACCTAACGGCCATGTCGAAGTAGCCCGCCGTCGGGAGTCTGGTTGCAGCTCCCACCACAACCAGAGCCGCGCAGCACCATGAGCGCTGTTGCCACAACATCGCCGCCACTTCGAGCGGCGCAGAACGTACGATTTCAATGTCTTTCGACATTTGGATGCTCCTTTCAGGTTGTCGTGCTGTTGAGCACGAAAAAAAGCCGACCCCTTGCGGAGGTCGGCAGTACCTAGGCAGCGGGCTTAGCCTTTCGGCTCTTGCTCGCCTTCTTTACGGGCGGCTTCGGGACTTCATATCCGAAGCGCGCCCAGGCAGCGGGGTCCAACGGGATCGGATTCGTGCGCCCCGTTGCGAGGTTCACGAACACGCCCGAGAACGGCACCGCGCCGGTTCGAAACATCGTCCAAAGCATGTTGAACGCCTGGACCGCGATTGCCTGATTGATGACCAGCGACTGCTTGCGCAGCGCCTCGGCCATCGAACACGACGGCGTTTCGTCTTTCGCATCGAGCTTGGCGTCGAGCAAATCCGGAAACAACTCACCGACATGCGGCAAGCGTTCGGGGTTTTTCTTCGCGTAGCTCTTGTTGCAGACCTGACCAATGACCACTTGGCCGCGGTCTGTGTCGTTGCCGCAGTCGAGGTAATAAACCCCGCTCGTTTCTGCCGCGCTGAC
>NZ_FCOG02000312.1 GCF_001544975.2 Caballeronia arationis
CCACGCAATGCGATCATGAGCATCGGCATTCTTGCTGCTGTCGTGATCGGCGGCTTGGGCTTCTACTACCAGCTGCAGGCGACGAACAAGGCTGACGAGGACGCGCGCATCAAAAAGGCGACCGCGCTCAAGTCGAGCACGGAAGCGCCCACTGCCGCAAACAACAACGACATCGACCAGATGATCCGTCAGCAGCGCGACGCAGCGGCGTCGGAGGCTGCCGCGCGTGCCGCATCTGAAGCAGCGGCTCCGAAGCCCGCTGTCAAACCGATGCTGACCGGCGCCGACTTCCGGGAAGAGGTCGAAGGCTCGGGCACGGACACGCGCGAGCTTTCCCAGCAGGCCGCGCAAGACGCGATCTATACATCCTCTATCTTTAAGCAGGCAGGCGCGTCGCGTTCGGCGAACCAACCGACCGGCGCACTGCCCGCTGGCGTTCCTTCGTTGGATGAGGTGCGAGCTGCTCGGAACGCTGCGGGAGCCAACACTCCCGATGCGATGGCGATCGCCTTGGCGAAGCAGGGCCAAGCACCCGAAGATCGCGACCGCGCCTTCCTACGCGATGCGGCTTCGCGCGGCGGCATCGAACGGACAACCTTCAATGGCCGGTCGACGGGTTGCACGTTGACGCCGCCGCACGTTATCCACGTCAAGACGGTTGAGGGGCTGAACTCGGACAAGCCGGGCCGCGTGGCGTTGATGGTGGACGAGGACGTGTATGACAGTTTGCGCGGCGACTGCTTGATGATCCCGAAGGGCGCGTTCATCAATGGCATGTACAGCGCGGACGTCAAAGTTGGCCAGGAGCGCCTGCTGGTTGCTTCCACGAGTCTGCGTTTGCCCAACGGCAAGAGCGTACCGCTCAACGGCATGCAAGGCGCCGACCAGAACGGCTACGCCGGGTTCTCTGGCGATGTGAACAACCACTTCCTGAAGATCTTCGGCGCGGGCTTCATTACGGCGATTCTACTGAAGGCGTTCGACAGCAGCTCGCAGACGGCGACGACCGCGACGCCCAACGGCGTAACCACTTATGGTGACACGGCGGGGCAGGTCGCGGCAGCGACCGCCCAGACCGTCATGCAGCGCAACCAGAATATCCCGCCGACCATCACGGTTGAGCCGGGCCAGAAGTTCCTGGTGCAGGTGACGCAGGACATCGTCATGGAGCCGTACCATGATTAAGAAGTTGGCGGCTGCGTGCCTGTCGGTGATCGCGTTCGGCGCAAATGCGGCGACCATTGATTCGATCATCAGCCCGACGCGCATCGTGGTCGACGACGGCATGAAACGCGCAATCGTCGAGCTGCCCGGCGAGCCGGTGTATGCATGCGGGCTGAAGCCGTTTCTGGCGTGGGCTAATCGATTTAAGGGTCAAACGGTCGAGGCCGCAGCTGGCGGCGTTGCGCTCAGCATCGACGGATCGCCTGTCAGCCTCGAAAGCCTGTTTGTGCAGGCGGGATGGCTGCGACCCGCAGCCCTTAGCGATGACGCTCAAGCGAGCATCACAGAGCGGCGTGGTGGGTGGGCGTGCGCATCTGCGCAGGCGCCGTTCGACGCCATGCACACGTCCGTCGATCCGAAAATTCTTGCTGGCATCGCGCTTAATGAGTCCGCCTACAACGGGCGCGCATGGCCGTGGACGTTGAATGTCGCCGGTCGCGGTTTCTTCTTTCGCACACGTGAGGACGCTTACCGCGCCATTCGCTATCTCATCAGTAACGGCCGTTCGGACTTCGATATTGGCCTGATGCAGGTGAACTGGGGATACCACGGTAAGCGCTTCGCGAGTGCTTGGGATGCGCTCGCGCCGGCAACCAACATCCGCGTGGCCGAAGACATCCTCAACGAGAACTACCGCCTCACGCACTCCGCCGTGAAGGCCGTCGCGTACTACCACAGCGCCAATCCCGCCCCGGGCCGCGAGTACCTCGCGCGCTTCGTGAAGCACCTCTCTCAAATCGAACGCGGTCTATGAAGCACACACTCTCTCTTCTTACTCTCGCGCTTGCCGCAGTCACGCTCAATGCAGCGGCCGCTGGCACCGACCCGCTCGACTTTGACTATGAGATCGCGGGCAACGTGCTTGAGCGACCGGCACTCGTCTTCAACGATGGCAGCGACACCTACTTCCAGCCGCGTGCCGGGCAGTCCCTGCGCGTGGACGGTGGACACAGCCAAGGACCGTACATCGTCGTGCCGGGCACGCCCGAGGTGATCCGTTACTCTGCGGGCGGCTCCAGCGCCACCGCTTACTGGAAGAAGGCCAATCGCTTCATTGGCGACAAGGCGCGCAGCGACACGCCGTCCGGTTTTTCTGGATTCTCGGGCCGTCTTGCGCTCATCGGACCGCGCAGCAGCCTCGAAAGTACCCGGCCTTTGAACGCGACGCTGCCACTCGCCCAACTGGTCAAAGCGCTCGTGCCGCACGGCTGGACGGGCTCGGCACAGAAAGACATCGATCTCACGACCTCGGCGAGCTTCGGCACGCGTGATGGTGAGAACTGGATGCAGTCGCTCGATCGACTCGTCGCCGCTTCCGACTTGTACGCAGACGTCGACTTCAACGCTCATCACGTCACCCTGCGCCGCTCGGCTCCGCAATCAGTGGCCGTCAACTACGTCGCGCCGGTGTCGCAGGTCGCTGCAGATCCTGCCGCCGCGGCGTCGGGTGTCTCTCCGGGTGCGGACCCGATTGCCGATATCGCGAAGAAAGCCGACACAGATGCACCCGCCGCATCAGGGTCCGTCCTTGCCGCGAAGCTGGGCGCGTTGGCGATCCGTGATGGTGACGACAGCCACATACAAATCAAGTTTTCCGCGAAGCCCGCTGCGGAGTTGAAGGTGACCGCGCAAGACGGCAAATCGCTGCGCCCGAAGTGGGATGACGCGACCGCGGTCGTGACGTTTAACCGCGCAGAGCGTTTCACGATCTCCAACGGCGCGGACAAGGTCGAAGTCGCCCGTGTCGCCGGAACCGTCTATGAGTTCGACACCGCGAACAAGGCGGCTTTACAAAGCGTGTTTGAAGAAAACGGCTCGACGTTCTTCAAGTTCGCCGACACCGTCGGCAAGGTGACCGTCGCCGACGTGGCGCACATCGGTTCGGGCGAGCAGAAGGGCCGCTATTTCAAGTTCAACGGCACCGCCGACCAGTT
>NZ_FCOG02000230.1 GCF_001544975.2 Caballeronia arationis
CTTTGCAGCGCAGCTTCCGCACCGCTGAGAAGGCCGTTAACACCTGGTGCGATCAGGTCAAAATCGCCGCGTAGAAACTTGACTCGACTGCTACAAGATCAATTCAGTCAAGGAATCTAGTTCGACATTAACGACGGATTCGGGACATCGTGGCCGACCGCTTCGACCCGGACGTGCGTCTGGGCGACACCATCGACACTAATTTCGATACGCGGCTCGCCCTCGCATTGCGTCCACCCGCATCCGGCTGTCACCAAGAGCGTCTGACCGAGCGGGTGCGTATGCCACGCGGTACGCGCGCCGGGCTCGGAGGTCACACTCGCGCACGACACGTGTGGAGCGTTGAGCGGATCGATCCGCACAGTACCTGTGAACCATTCCTCCGGTCCTTTGATCGACGGCTCTGAGCCAGCGCGTTTAAGTTGCATATTTTTCTTCCAAAAAAGAGGTCCGCTTACCCCTTCGATGGGACGCCCGGCCGACGGCTTGCGGGCTGCGCCGGTGCGGAGCTAGACACCGCCGGTAGCGTGCAACGCAAGAAACAACAGATCGCGGCGATCGGTCGTCTAGCGCTGCGCGACGCACTCACGCGATTCCCATCAGGATTTTGTCGAGCGTAATTGGATAATCGCGCACGCGTACACCGGTAGCGTTGTAAAGCGCATTGGCGATCGCTGCGCCCACGCCGCAGATGCCGAGCTCGCCCACGCCTTTCGCCTTCATCGGCGAGGAGGTCGGGTCTGCTTCGTCAAGAAACACCACTTCCTGATGCGGAATGTCGGCATGGACAGGCACCTCATAAGCAGCCAAATCGTGATTGATGAACATGCCGTAGCGCTTGTCGACCACGAGGTCTTCCATGAGCGCTGCGCCTACGCCCATCGTCATCGCACCGATAACCTGACTTCTGGCGGCCTTAGGATTAAGGATTCTGCCCGCTGCGCAGACGGCGAGCATGCGACGCACGCGGATCTCGGCAGTCGCCGCGTCGACGCCGACTTCGACGAAGTGCGCACCGAAAGTCGATTGTTGATAGCGCTTTGCCAGATCGCCGTATTCCATGGTGTCTTCGACGACGATTTCGCCGGAAGATGCTGCTTCGGCAAGCCGCACATTGCGCCCGCCCGAGCGTACGCGCTCATCCGCAAAAACGACATCCGTACCGTGCATTTCAAGCTTGTTGGCCACTGCATTACGTAGCTTCATGCAGGCAGCATAAACGCCGGCGGTTGAGCTGTTTCCACCCCACTGGCCACCCGAGCCGGAGGAAACGGGAAACGTCGAGTCGCCGAGACGTACAGAAATCTTGTCGAGTGGTAGACCCATCATCTCGGCTGCGGTCTGCGCAATGATGGTGTATGTCCCTGTGCCGATGTCGGTCATGTCGGTCTCGACCGTCACGAACCCTCGCCGATCCAGCCTCACTCGTGCACCCGACTTCATCGAAATATTGTTTCTGAACGCCGAGGCGGTGCCCATGCCGACCAGCCAGCGGCCGTCGCGTACTTGCCCTGGACGGGCGTTACGCTTCTGCCAGCCAAACTTTTTGGCCCCCACGCGGAAGCACTCGATGAGCTGACGCTGCGAGAAGGGCCGTTCGGGCTGTTCCGGATCGACCTGGGTGTCGTTGATTCTGCGGAACTCAATCGGGTCGATCTTAAGTTGTTCCGCCATCTCGTCCATTGCGACTTCAAGGGCCATCATGCCCGGCGCTTCGCCAGGCGCACGCATCGCGTTACCCTCGGGCAAATGCAAAGTAGCAAGACGCATTGCCGTCATGCGGTTCGCGCCCGCATAAATGAGGCGCGTCTGACCGACGGCGGTCTCGGGCTGCCCATTTGGCTGGTCACCGGACCAGCTTTCATGCGCGATGGCCGTGATTTTTCCGTTCGCGTCTGCGCCGATGCGGATGCGCTGGATGGTCGCCGGTCGATGCGTCGTGTTGTTAAACATGAGCGGGCGCGTGAGCGCGACCTTCACAGCACGGCCCGCGGCTTTTGCGCCAAGCGCGGCCAACAGCGCGTCGCTGCGCACGAAGAGCTTGCCGCCAAATCCTCCGCCAATGTAAGGCGAAATCAAGCGCACGTTCTCGCGGGGAATGCCAAGCGTCTTGGCGACGTCGCCTGCTCCCCATGCAATCATCTGGTTTGAAGTCCACAGCGTCAGTTTGTCGCCGGTCCATGCCGCGATAGACGCGTGCGGTTCCATCATTGCGTGGCTTTGATCGGGCGTGGTGTACGTCGCATCAAGGCGCATTGGAGCCAGGGAGAATGCGCCATCGAAATCACCCGTGCGCGTCGCCGGTTCGCCCCAGTAACCGCTCCCCGCCATGCCGGCCGTGTCTTTCGCTGCGGCAAGGTCGTAGCTTCCGTCCTCGGCGACATAGTCGATACGAATCTTCTGCGCCGCGTCGCGCGCCTGTTCAAAAGTGTTGGCCACGACCAGCGCCACGGCCTGGTGATAGTGGTCAATTTGCGGGCCGCCCAACAGCTTGACCGTATTGAAGTCGCCCTTCGTCAAATTACCGGCACTTCCGGCCGTGACGATCGCAACCACTCCTGGTGCCGCCTTCGCGGCCGTGAGATTCATCGACGTGATGCGTCCGCGCGCGATTGCGGCACCCACAACAAAGCCATAGGCAGGATCGCGGGTCGAGTCGTGCCATTCGTATGCATAGGTCGCGGTGCCTGTCACTTTGTGACGTCCGTCGATGCGGTCCGTCGCATGACCGATGTGTTTTAGGCGGTCGATCGGATTCTTGGTGGCGGGGGTATCGAACTTCATTGGCTCACCTCCTTCGCTTCGGTCAGTACCGCGTCGAGCGTGCGCTCTGCCAGCGTTACCTTGTACCCGTTATCGCATGTCGGCTTGGCATCCGCCATGAGACGCGACATCACCGCGCGCGCGCCATTCGGAAGTTCGGCTTCAGCCGCTTCGATGCGCCAGGGCATCGGCGCCACGCCGCCTAGCGCAACGCGGCCCGTGCCATCTTTGCGCACGATTGCGGCGACCGATACCAGCGCAAATGCATACGACGCGCGGTCACGAACCTTGTGATAAATGTGCGTGCCTCCAATGGGCTTCGGCAGCGTGACACTTGTGATCAGTTCTGCCGGTTCCAGCGCGTTCTCCAGATGCGGCGTCTTGCCTGGAAGCCGGTAGAAATCGGCGATGGGTATGTTTCTCACCGTACCATCCGCGCGAACGGTGTTGATGGTCGCGTCAAGCGCTCGCAATGCAACGGCCATGTCGCCGGGATAGGTGGCGATACAGGCATTACTGCCACCGATCACGGCCAAGGACCGGCTGCTTCCTTGAAGCGCCGAACAGCCGCTGCCGGGCACGCGCTTATTGCACGGGAGGTTGGTGTCGTAGAAGTAAGGGCAACGCGTGCGTTGAAGCAGATTGCCCGCGGTCGTCGCCTTGTTTCTCAGTTGACCAGACGCACCGGCGAGTAATGCCCGCGAGAGCAAGGGATAGTTGCGGCGCGCTGTCTGATTCGCCGCAAGATCCGTGTTGCGCACAAGCGCGCCGACTTGCAGTCCGCCATCGGGCGTCGTCTCGATCCGATCGAAGCCAAGCCCGTTGATATCAATCAAATGAACCGGCGTCTCGATCTGCAACTTCATCAGATCAAGCAGGTTCGTTCCGCCAGCAATGAACTTCGCGCCCGGCGTCTGCTGGGCAGCAGTTGCGGCGGCGGCAGGCGTCGAGGGACGCTCGTAGGTGAACGGTTTCATGCCCGACCTCCCGCGACCTCGGTCATCGCCTCGGCGATGTTGGAGTAGGCTCCGCAGCGACAAATGTTGCCACTCATGCGTTCGCGCACTTCCATGTTGGTCGGACGGGGAGGAGCCAGCAAGTCCGTACTGACGTGGCTGGGGACACCGGCCTTGATCTCATCGAGCACGGCGACGGCGGAGCAGATCTGCCCGGGCGTACAGTAGCCGCACTGAAAGCCGTCGTGCTTGACGAACGCCGCCTGCATCGGATGCAGGTTCGCCGGCGTGCCGAGGCCTTCAATGGTGACGACCTGGCTGCCCTGATGCATCACAGCAAGCGTCAGACACGAGTTGATGCGCCGTCCGTCGACGATCACGGTGCAGGCGCCGCATTGCCCATGATCGCAGCCCTTTTTGGTGCCAGTTAGATGCAGCTGTTCACGCAGCGCGTCGAGCAGCGTCGTGCGGGTGTCCAGCGAAAGTTCGCGCGGCACGCCGTTTACATACAGCGCGACCTTCGATGCTGGCACGGTGGCGGCACCCGGCGGAGGTGCTTCGGCGGACATGCCGGAAATCGACACCGAACCGCCGGCGATTGTGGCAGCGCCCATTCCCGCCAGTTTTAGAAGATTTCGCCGAGTGATATTCAGATTGTCGTCCCCGGCGTTGCAATTGGCGGCGACGCCGTCAACGTGCTTGCTACTAGCGTTCATATTTTTCGCTCCTAGAAACGCGCGCACGGCGGCGAGCGTGCTCAAGGCTCCAACTATAAGGGCGCTAAGCCGGCCGATTCATGATCCGCATTCATAAGCGCGATGAGTCTTCATGGGTTAATCCCATTGACAGCCTGCTGTAAATTAGCGCCTTGGTCGAGCCTTTTGCTTCGCAAAGGCGCCGCTCTCGCCGCATCTAAGCATTAATTTTCTTTCCAATGACCCGATCCACCCTATCGAACAAACAGGTATGGGGCGCTGTGCTTTCCATGTCGCTCTGTGCCTTCGCCCTCGTCGCATCAGAGTTCTTGCCCGTCAGCCTTCTGACGCCCATCGCACATGAGCTTTCCCTAAGCGAAGGGCAGGCGGGGCAGGCGATTTCTGTGTCGGGATTTTTTGCGGTTCTGACGAGCCTTTCTGTGTCAACGTTGACGCGACGTTTTGACCGAAAGAAGGTGATTCTCTCGCTGACAGCGCTGATGGTAGCCTCGGGCGTTCTCGTGGCCGTGGCGCCCACTTACACTGTCTTGATGCTTGGGCGCGCACTCCTCGGTGTCTCAATTGGCGGATGCTGGTCGATGTCCACGGCCGTGATGATGCGCATCGCACCCGATGCTTTCGTGCCGCGTGCGATCGCGGTGGTGCAGGGCGGCAGTGCGCTTGCGACGGCAGTCGCCGCACCCGCGGGAAGTTTCCTTGGCTCGATCATTGGATGGCGAGGCGCCTTTTTCTGCGTCGTGCCCCTTGCCGCCATTGCGCTTATCTGGCAGGCGCTCACCTTGCCGAAACTACCCGTGCAGAGCCAAGCGCAGACTAGGCGCGGCGTATTTCGAATAATCAGCGACCGTCAGGTCTTATGTGGGGTCGTCGCTGTCGCTCTGTTGTTTATGGGGCAATTCGCGCTGTTCACCTACTTGCGTCCCTTTCTTGAGACGGTGACGAAGGTGGACGTGTCAATTCTGTCTTTCATGCTGCTCGTGATCGGCGCCGCAGGGTTGGGCGGCACAGTTTTCGTCGGCTCGATAATCAAACGGAATCTGCATGGCGTGTTGATCACGATTCCCTTGCTTATGAGCGGCATTGCCGTCGCGCTAATGTTTTTTGGCGAATCGGTTGCGACGACCGCGGTATTGCTGGCCGCGTGGGGTTTGATCGCTACCTCAGCACCCGTCGGTTGGTTCACGTGGCTATCTGAAACGCTCCCCGGCGATGCAGAAGCCGGCGGGGGCCTGATGGTGGCGGTTATTCAGCTTGCTATCACGCTCGGCGCGACGCTCGGCGGTCTGCTTTTCGACAGCAGCGGATATCGCGCGACGTTTGGTCTCTCAGCCGGGCTGCTTCTGGCCGGTGCGGTGCTGGCGGCGGTCGCATCGCGCGTTCGATGCGAAACCGTCGATAGGACGGCGTCACGCGCTGCAGGGCAAGTTTAAGCTAGTCGGACCTGCAAAATTGGGTTTTGTTCGTGGACGCCTCGGGGCGTTCATCAGGTGGCCTTGTACTTTTCGAACTCAGGCAGTTGTAGGAGGTGCGAGCAAGGTTCCT
>NZ_FCOG02000168.1 GCF_001544975.2 Caballeronia arationis
GTTCGGCCCCGCCGTGCCGCTCGCCGACGACATCGACTGGCGCTTTCTCGCCGAAAAGTTCGAGACGACCGGCGGCGAAATCCAGGCGATCGCGCTCGACGCCGCGTTCCTCGCGGCGGCGCGGGACGAACCGGTCAGCATGCCGCACCTGATGCATGCGATGGCACGCCGCCAGACCAAGCAGGGCAATCCGGGCGGACTCGCGCGGTTCGAGGCGCACCGGGCGTCGATGAATCAATCTCAGGCGTCCGGGTTCGACGCCTGAGAACGCGGCGCCGGGCGAACGATCGAGCGCGGCTGTCGAAGGCGGGAGCGGCAAGCCGTACCGCGAAGGACCGAAATGAGCGAAGCAAGCCGCAGCGTGGACAGGGCCCGGCCGACCAACGAAGGCCCGGGCCCGCAATGGCCTCAAGGAGCCGAATCGAAGCCCGCGGCGGCTGCGCCTCTGAACGCCACGCTCGACAATCTGACGACGGGGCGGCTCTATGCGTCCTCGTCCTCGCCCCCGCCGCCGGGTCGCGGCGACAATCAGTCGACCCAGCACGCGCGCCGCCTGCCGCCGCCTGTGCAGTTGCAGCCGCGTCTCACGGGCGACAGCGCGCCGCCCGCTACGTTGCACGACGAACTGGGCCCCGGGCTTGCGCTGCCGGTCGCGCTGGCCGATCACTTCGGTCGCGCACTCGGCCAGACGTTCTCCGATGTACGCGTTCACCCCGATGCGCCCGCCGCGTTGCGGCGAAACGCGCGCGCGCTGGCGAGCGGGCGCGACATCGCGTTTGCGCCCGGCGAGTATCGGCCGGACACGCGCGCGGGGCTTCTGCTGCTCGGACACGAGTTGGCGCATGTCGTCCAGCAGTCTGCGTCATCGGGATCGGCGACGCCGGATTCGCGCCCGCCCGCCGACACCCCGGACGAGGCGACGCCGCAATTGAGCAGCGCCCAGGTCGACGACGGTGCCGCCGATCGGCGTCACGAACACGAGGCAGACCGCGCCGCCGAAGCGGCGTTGAGCGGCGCCGCCGCACCGCGGCTCAGCGCGCTGGCGCCTCGTGGCGCGGGGGACGCACGCGCCCGCGTGCAGCGCAGCCCGGCCGGCGGATCGGGCGATGCGGGAGGTACTGCGGGATCGCCGTTCGCCGCGCGCATCGCGCAGGACCGGTCGAGCGCGGTGCCGGCTGCCTCAGGCACGACGATCGTGATGGAGATTCCGGGCTTCGGGGCCACGGCGCGCTCGCGCCAGACCTTCGTGCTCGACGAGCCCGTGACGGGCGCCACGATGGTCACCGTCTACGCCGTGCCCTTGTCCGAGCTGTACGCCAGCCAGGAGGACGCGGCTGCCGCGCGCGGCAAGCCGCAGAAGGAACGGCACGCGCTCTCGCTCGCGGCGTCGGCCGATACGAAACTCCAGCCCGTCAGGCCGGTCGCGGGCAGTACCGGCAACACCGTCGCCGCGCCTGCGCCGAGCGCACCGCCCGCGGGCGCGCACCCGAGCGCTGCGCCGCCCGTAGCCGAAGGCGTCGCGACCGCATCGGCGGAACCGACATCGGGCGTCGTGGCCGACGCCGGTCCGTCGCCGCACGCGGATGTCCTCGCGGCCTACGACATCGACGGCCATCGGCTCGGCATCATCGAGCGCAGCGCGCAGTGGGGCATCACGAGCGAGTACACCAAGCTCTCCGTGGGCGCGGCGTCATGCGGCGTCGTGAAGACGCGCCAGGGCATCAAGCTGATCGATGCCGGCGTGCACCATGTGGGCGCCGACGTGGACGCCCAAATGGCCGACCGCGCGATGGACCGCCTCGCCGAACTGATCGGCAACGAGCCGATTCGCGAAATCATGATCACGCACGCGCACCTCGACCACATCGCGCTGCTCGACCGGATTTCGAGACGCTTCAGGATCGAGCGCATCACGATCAACGCGATCCAGTTGCTCGATCCCCGGTTCGCCAAGCAGGCACAGAACATCGCCGACACGCAGCGCGAAGTCATCCGGAAGCAGCTCACCAAGGACTTCGAGGCAAAACGCGAAAGCTGGCTCGCGGGCAAGGAAGGCGTCGATACCGCATCGACCTACCCGCAAGAAGCGGCGCGCGACGCCGCGTTCACCAAGTGGGTCGGCGAGCAGGTCGCGCTGGAACTGGCGAAGGCGAAACCGGTGGAGGTGCACGTCGCGCTGCCCGAGGGCAGCACGCTCAATGTCGGCGACGTGAAGATCGGCGGCATTGAGATCAGCCCGCAGGCCGTCAGCCCGGGCGCCCCCAAAGAAGGCTACGTGGCGAACGACCCCCTGCGCACCCTGCTGCTCGATCCGGAGTTCAAGACCCACTACGACGAGTTCCAGCGCAAGCTCGCGACCGACCCGAACGCCCGCTTCACCGCGATGGATGCGATGTCGTCGTCCTATGTGATGACGCTGCCGAACGGCAACCAGTTACTGGTGCTGTCCGACATCCGCACGGCGGACATCATGCGCCTGGGTACGACGCTCGTCGGCGAAATGGGCAAGCTCGGCGTCAAGGTGCAGTTCAGCGTCTGGGACGCGGGGCATCATGCCCAGTCGGGCTGGGTATCGGTCGGCGAGAAGGCCGGCACGGTGGGCCCGGGCAAGGTGCATGCCGAAGGCGTGCTGCGCGCCTCTCATCTGGCATCGATGACCGAACTGCTCACGCAGTTGACCGGCTCGAAGCCGGCGACGCCTGGCGTTGCAGGCGATGCGCTGATCGTATCGGTGGACCCGGCGAAGGTCGATCCGGCGCTCATGTACATACTCGAATCATCCGGACTCAAGCCACTCCTCGTGCATGGCGAGCAGGAGGTGCAACTGACGACCGCGATCACGGCGGCGAACCGCGAAACGAGCGGCATCAGCAAGGGCCAGGAATACGGCGACCTGCGCGTCGACCCGCTGCTGCGACGCGCCGATATCGCGATTCAGGATTTGCGCCGCAGGCTCGCCGATGCGAACGCGGGCGTCGCGATCGAAAAGGAGGATCAGAAACGCGACGCCGAAACGCGCAAGACGGAACTCGCAGACCGGCGCAGCACCTTGCAGGACGATATCAAAAAGCTCGGCGCGCAGCGGCGGACCGCGTTGAAGAACGTCAACGAGCCGGGAGTGAGGACAGTCAAGACGCCGGTAGAGGATCGGCAGGCCCGGCTCGACGAGGTGCAGAAACAGCTCGACGAGAAGCGCGCGGAACTCGCCGCGCTCGATCAGGAGGTGACCGACATTCGCGAGCGCGTCGGCCCGCTCGCGGCCGAGGTCACGCAACTCAAGGAGCGGATCGCGACGATCGAGGCAGCCAAGACCGCGTTCATTCACAAGGTCGGCGCGACGCCGAAGAAAAAGGTCGGCACCGGCGCGCAGGAGCGGGAGGTGCTCGATATTCCCGCCGACAAGCCGCCGCCCTTCGCGGACCAGCAAAACGCGCTGACCGATTCCGTCGATCCCGCGTATCACGACGCGATTCAGTCCGGCAAAGTGCCGCGGCTGACGGAAACATCGCTGATCGTGCTCGGCAAGAACGTCGCGAGCTCCCCCGAAACCAGGCAGTTGTTCGACACCTGGAACCAGGCAGAAGCGCTGCGCGCGGGCATCAGCACGGGCCAGTTGCCGTTGCAGGCGCACGCCGAGCTGATCGGCAAACTGGTCGAACTGAAGAAGCTCATCGCGGCGCGCAAGGACATCGAAGGGCAGCAAGCCGTTACGGACGAAATCGACCTCATCGACAAGCAGATCGAGGCGAGCGACATAGTCGTGCGTAAGCTCGCCGCGCAGGGCGAGAAGTCCGTTGCACGCGATCCGGCGACCGGGATGCGAGTCGAAACGTCGGTGTCCGCCGCGACCACCGCCGAGGAGGCGCAAGCGGGCGAGGGCAAGCCCGAGACCGCCGCTGCGCCCAAGGCGCAGGACACCGCTGCGCCCGGCGCTCAGGCGCAGCCGGCCGACCCCGCCGCCGCGCCTAAGGACGTCGCGCCCGCGCGGCCGGGAGTGGTCCAGAAAGGCGCCGCGCTCTTCGGCCGCGGGATGGGCGGAGTGATGGTGCTGCAGACCGTCTCGGGCACGGCGACCCTGCTCAAGCGCTACGGCCAGGACGAGGCGAACGCGACCGAGACAGCGGTCGGCGTGAGCAAAAGCGCGCTCGGCGTGTCGCTGGGTTATCGGATGTTGCGCGGCACGCATGTCGCCGGCGGCGAATTCGTGATTCTCTCCGTGCTCGACGTCGCGCAGACGGCCTTGTCCAACTACCGCAGCACCGAGGAGTTCAACACCGAGGTCGCCTACGCGATCGTGCGTAACGGCGTGAATCTGGCCCTTGCCGCGGTCGGGATGGCGTTGATCGAAACAGCCAATCCGGTCGGGATCATCGGCGGGCTCGCGGTGATGCTGCTCGGCGATTCCGTGCTCGAATGGCTCGGCGTGCACGACTGGCTCGCGAAAAAGTTCGCGTTCATGCCGGACGAGGTGATCGAAGTGCAGACCGATCTCGACAAGCTGATCGGAAAGTACAACGTGATCGTCGGCGCAATCGAACTGGCCGCGCTCAAGGACGAGTCACTGAAGGAACTCGGAGCGGACGACCCGGCTGCGCTGCGCGTCGCCACCGCCAGGGCGGTGGCGACGCGCCGTCAGGAGGTGACCTACGCCGAGCGCGAGATCCTCGACGAATTCACCCAGGCCTACGCACGCGCAAAGCAGGGCTACGCCGGCTTTCGGGAACTCGACGACCTGCGCTTCAAGTTCATTTCGCTGTACAACCGCGTACACGCGGGCGACTCCGCGGTCGACCAGCCGCCGGAATACGAGTTCGTGCCAGACTACGGCGATGTCGGCCCAATGGGCGCGGTCAAGCGTTCGGAACTTGGCGACACCTTCCGCAACGTGGAAGGCTCCCTCATGCCCGACACGATCCCGGCCGATGAAGTCCCGAGAATGGAGCAATGGCAGCGCATGGACGTGGAGATCGGATCGTTGGTCGAAGAGCTTTATCACACGGATTACGAGGACATCGACTGGATGAAAGTCTCGGAATGCCAGCATAACCTCGACCTGATGGTGTCGAACGCGCGTTACCGGCTCGACCCCGGCCAGCAAGGCCGCAACCGGCTGACGGCGATGTTCTCGCCCGGCACGCCCGCGCGACAGGCTTATGAAACCGCGTTCGCGGAGCGCGAAAACAAGCTCCACACGCTGCGCGCCCGTCAACTCGACGTGGCAATGAACAGTCACGCGCCCACTGGCGTCAAGATCAAGGGCAAGGCACGCTATGACACGGACGGCTGGATGATCGAGGACACGACCGTCTACTACGAGCCGACATGGGGCGGCGACGCCGACGTCGAAACCCGGCTCGCGCGGGCCGAAAATCTGGTGCTCTATTACTTGAACGAAATCCTCGAAATGGGCGAGTTGCCGGAGGGGCTCCACGTCGCGGAAATCTACGCGAACGAAGCGAGCCTCTCGACCTACGACAAGGCCATCACGAACGACGGCGACTACAACGCGCGCATCTTCGCGCTGCGCGGCTCCCGCCTCGCGACCATTGCCGGCATCGACCGCACTCACCGCCTGCTCGATGCAATGACGCTGACCGATGTGCAACGCGAGCGCCTGACGAAGATCGACGCCGATTGGAAGCGCGCCGAGGAAGACCGGCTCGTCGAATACGGGTATCTGCTGCCCGAAGAAGTCGCGCCGCTCAAGGCGCGCATCGTCGGCAAAAAGACCATTGCGCTCGCCGCCGCACTCGGCGAAGCGCAAGACGCGACGCAGTTGACCGATGAATCACGCCTTGCGCTGAAGTCGAAGGAGTTGTCCGAGCTCAGGCTGTCGAGCCTGCGCGACCGCGTGGCGGAACTCGCGCTGACCCTGCCCGAGGCCGACGACGAACCGATCGAGCGCGTCTACCGCCTGCAGGCGGCGCCCAGCGTGATCGTCGCGGTGCAGGTGGACGACGCGTACGCTCGTGAGTACGACGGCGCGGGCGAGGGCGGCGAATCGGAGCATGTCGACGTGATCCCGCTGAACGCCGCCGCGATCGCGTACTACGGCGACCGCGGCCCGCACTCCGAGGACGAATGGGGACTGTTGCCGGTGACACTCGCGGAATTGAAGAAGGCAAAACCATGATGGAGATCGACGATTGGTTCGAGACCGCGGTTCCTTTCGAAGGGCGCGTCGTGACCGTGATCCTTCGGCTCGCGACCTTCGCCGACATCGCCCCGTTCACGCGGGAACCGCTCGGGTACGGACAAGCCGCGCGCGACACCACCGCCCGGCTCGCGCTCGCGTACGAGATCGCGAGTTTCGACGGGAAGGACATGCGGCTCGACACAGCGGACCGGATCACGGCCGATCCCCAGGCTCACGCGGCAATCCTCGTGAAGCGCAACGCGCTCGTCGAGCGCGGGCGCGCGGCAGGCGTGGCGTGGGCGACCTGCCCGCATTGCAAGGCGGCCGAAGTCAGGCTGGGATTGATCGGGTATGCGACGCGCATCGGCGCGCTCCCGCCTGAGCCGGTGGCCGCCGATCCGGCATTTCTTTTGCCGCCCTCTTTATCGCTCGACCACGCTCCCGGCCGCCTTCCGGCCGCTGCGGCCACGGCTGCGAAGATCCGCTTCGAATTGCCTTCGGCGGCGATTGGCATGGGCCGGGTTGCGCTGCCCGCCGCGGGCCAGCTCGGCACGATCGATCCGAAGCGCGAGGCGGCTGCGTGGCAGCGCTGGGCAACCGACCAGTCGAACTGGCGCGACGACCGCGTCTGGTGGACCAGGGACAACGCCTGTTTTCGAGCAGCGCTTGCGCTGTCGGTGGGTATCGAACGGCTCGACCCGGGTGGACGGCCGACGCCGGAAAAAATCGCGCGTATGCCGGTAATCGACGTATATTTTCTGGATGCGCTGTATTTCCTCACGCATTTCGCCGATGTGCCGGAACACGCCATCGCCGATACGTGTCCGTCCTGCCAGGGACAGTTCTTCCCGGTGCTGCGCAATGCCTAGCCCGCTGCCTGTTCCGTTCTTGCTGCGCTCGCCGGCGATCGTCCCGCACGAGCTCGGCTTCGCGGCGGGGCCACGCCGACGCTGCTGAAAGGAAACGCATGAACCGCGCGCATTCGCGTCGTCATCGCGGCGACGATTCCCTTGGCGGTCACAGCGAGGCTCTCCCCGCGCACGCTGCGCGCCTCGCGCGTTCTGCCAGCAACGCAATCGCGCCGCTGCCCGGACGCGACGCGCGCCAGAGCCTGGACAACCAGGCCGTGCAGGCTATGTATCGACGCGGCAGCCTGCGTGCGAAGCTCGAGTTGGGAGCGGCCGACGCGCCCGAGGAACAACAGGCCGACGCACTCGCCGAGCGCGTCGTGCGCGCACCCGATACCGCGTGCTGCAGCGGCTGCGCGACCGGCGGCGCCTGCGATCGACCGCCCGTCGTGCAGCGGTCGGCGAGCGCGCACGAACGCGGCGCCGGGGCGCTCTCTCCCGAATGCGGGCGCGCGTTGACGCGACTCACGACCGGCGGAGAGCCGTTGCCCGCAGCCGAGCGTGACTTCTTCGAGCCGCGGCTCGCTCGCGATCTCGGCGATGTGCGCGTCCATCGCGACGAGCCCGCGCAGGACGCCGCGCGTGCAATCTCGGCCAGGGCTTTCACGGTCGGTTCGCACATCGGATTCGGCGCGGGCCACTGGGCGCCCGGTACGAGCGCCGGCCGGCATCTGCTCGCGCACGAGCTCGCCCATGTGCAGCAGTCGACTTCAAACGCACCCGGTGATGTCGCCCGCGCCCGCGGGAACGACGCCGTGCGCCGCGCGCCCGGCCGGCCGGCGCTGCCCGAGCCGGTGCCGCCGTTCAAACCCGCACCGGGGCAATTGGGCACCGAGACGAGCCGGGTGACGCATTCGCAGTCGAAGAGCATCGACGTGACGATCCAGCGCTCGAGCCGCTGCGGCTGGACAGAGGACGTCCAGTTGCGGTTCGACCCGGACAAAGGCGCCTGCCGCATCGATACAGGCGCCGACGTGGAGTTCGTGCCGTCGCCGGTTGCTGCACGGAGGTTGTCGAACGCCGATTTCGAAACGCTCGCCGGCCGCTACATGGGTCTCGCGAACAGTTATTTCGAAGGCTGGTACGCGCTGCGCATCACGGGCGGCGACCATTGCGGTGCACCCTGCCAGAACGTGCAGATGCCGATCCATGTGCACATGAACCGCGGCAAGGGCGGAAAGCGGATCGTTCTGTCGTCGGGCAACGAGCGCGAGAATGCGGGCGAGGTGCACGCCGGAACGCCCGACTGGACCTTGAGGCACGAGGCAGGGCACGTCGCCCTCGGCGCCGCGGACGAATACGAGGAAAGCGGCGAAGCCTGCCGCGAAGGCGAGAACGTCGAGGAGCGCGACTGGTCGCTGATGGCGAATCAGAAACGCTGGACGCGCCGCTCGCTGCTTCAGCCACGGCATTTCTCCCACATCGTCACGTGGTTTCAGCACGAGTACCCTGGCTGCGGGATCGAGATGATTCCACTGCGCGGACCGGGTCCGCTCGATATCGACGTCACGCTGTCGATGGGCGCGGGCTTCATGGGCAAAAGCCAAGGCCTTGCCTACGACCTCGGCTTCAGAGTCGGCGTTCCTCTGGACCGTCTGCGCGAGTGGGCATTTTCGGTCGGGCCCCACGCGCACATGCTCCTTACAACCGGCAACGACGAGTCGCGCACGGCCTACTTGCTCGGCTTGCGATTCGGCCTCGAGAGGCGCTTCACCCCGTCGACCGGCGGTCCGATCCTCGGCGGCTTTGCCGAGATCGGCTACGGCAGATTTGGACTGACGTCGGGTGGGGACGCTACGGAGCGGCACGAAGGCGCGCCTTTCGCGCTGGCCGGAGTGCGCGCCGGCTATGCATTTCCGGAGAATAATTTGCCGCCCGCGATCACGCTCGATGCGTCCGTCGGCGTACCGGGCGTCATCGGGACGCAGGGCGAGTCTGTCCCGCCGCAAACGCGCGCGAACTGGTGGCAACTCGGCTTGTCCGCGACGTGGCGGTATTGAGAAGCTCCAGTCCGTGGGTATCGGGAGGCGAGGATAATCGTTTGATCGGGTCCCGCCGGCAACACTGTCATAGCCGCAGCGAGCGTCCGGTACCCGTGTAGAGCGCGCTTTCAAGTATCGGCCCGAATGTATGGGCGAATGACCGGACGTGGTCGATCACCGTCCGATGCTCGTCGCAGCCGGAGTTCCCGTCACACCCGCGGTGTGAAGGACCGTCGCCGGACCCGTAGCGGTCAGTCGACCCAACGTCATCTTGACGACGGCTTCCAAGGGTCAACGGCCGTTCTCGGTTCTCTATCGCGACACCTCCGGTCAGACTTCGACCAACGTTGACGTTTGAAGACCTATTCGCTGTCATCTGCGGCCAGCACAGAAGCTTGGTCCTCAGGTGTGGCTTCTCGAACCATGCGAAGAAGAAATACCCTACGTAGCGA
Organism: Caballeronia arationis; assembly: GCF_001544975.2. Taxonomy (GTDB): domain Bacteria; phylum Pseudomonadota; class Gammaproteobacteria; order Burkholderiales; family Burkholderiaceae; genus Caballeronia; species Caballeronia arationis. Next base: position 9,479 of record NZ_FCOG02000168.1, read on the forward strand.
TTCCGCTTCCACAGCAACGTGCGCCGCTTCGACTTTGAGTGCGTCCGCAAAACCAGACCACCCCCCGACAAAACCGTTGGCATAAAAGGCACCGCCTGAATTTCCACGATCGCCGTGTCGGACGTTTGCCATCCGCTCACTAGTCCACGGCTCCTTTTCACAGTCACCAAAGAACGGATGATGCCACTTCAGGTTGACCATGATTGGTGGACGGGGGTAGTACACCTCCGCGTTCTTGACCTTTTCAATCTCGCTCTGGGTTGGAAGCCGCCAGATCCAGCTTGTGGCCTGCGCGTAGGTCTCGAGCTTTGGCCTCACATCTTCAAGGACGACGCGGTCTGGAGAACGGCAGTTTCCCCAGACCAAGCCGGTCGTGGTGTCGAGTACCGACTTGTCGCGGAGGAATTTGAATCCCTGCGCGTGCACTGGAGGGGGTTCAGGTAGCCGGCGGTAAATCGTGTCTCTGAGCAGCCCATAGTTGCTGCCCCAGTCGGCGCCTCGTAAGTCGATGTAATAAGTTCCCAGTAGCCAAGAGGGGGCAGACTGCTTCCACTCTCCATCTCGAAGCACGGGAATAAACTTTCGACGATTTTTCAGTACAAAGGCCTCACCGGTCATGATATCTCCCTCATAACCTACGCCTCCGAGTCGATCGTCTGTTTTGCGCTTGTAAGATGGAGTACACACTACGATGACATGGTCGTTCTCCCGTATCGCGCTCTCCATGAACTGAGGAAGGTTGTCGCCAGCAACCGCGTGCCACTGGTCGAGGATGGTCGTGACTCCGTCCGCTCGCATCCTGGTCGACAGTTCGCGGACCCAGGTTCGATGCGGTTCGGGATCCCAGCAATAGCTGACAAATGCGGTTGTCATTCGAGGCTCCTCGCGACAATACCTATATCGCGCGTGTCACCACTAGCAGGTTAGTTCGGCAAATAACACTCTTGTCAAGAAAGCATGTCAACCGAATTTTTTGACGTCTCGGATGCCCCAGAATCAAGGACCACTTGAAACCCGCCTCTAAATATGCGGGATCGGCTTAACTAAAGCCACCAGCTCTGAGGTGCCGACCTGCTCTCCATGACTTGACACCTTTGCGTCAATCGGGCCCATGCTCCGTATTGTCGTCCCAATGATAAAGGTGGCAAACCGCCAAACCGACTACTGGTGAGCCCCGACCACAGCAACAGCCCCAGTAGTTGACCGATAGCCAGAGGCGAACGGCCGATCAAACGTCAGTCCATGACAGCGTGCGAGTGCCCGAAGCTGGCCGGAACCAGGCTCTTCCGATTGGTTAGACCGATCTCGACGAGACGCGTGAGCTTCCGGTTCTAATACATTGGGTCAATGTGATTGATGTCATTAACACGATGCGGTTCATTCAAGTGTCGAAGGAGCGGACCTGAATAGTCGGTCTTGCAGAATCGCGCGAAGCCAAGCGCAGCGTGCGGATAGGTGCAGATAAGCAGTTGCGAAACTCCCAGTT
>NZ_FCOG02000232.1 GCF_001544975.2 Caballeronia arationis
TGAGATTCAACCACCTCGGATTCGCCCGGAAGTAATCCCAGATGAAAGCGCAAGCGTTCGTATCGCGGCGGCAGGCTACAGTCCCGCGAGGTCAAGGCTCACCTCATGACGCGCGAATTCCGCATACATCGTCTCGAGGACCGCGACGTACAGGCCTCCCTTGCTTTTGAAGTAGTAATAGAGCATCCGCTCGTTGCTATCCGCGGCCGGGGCAATGGCGTCGACGCGGGCCCTCGACAGTCCGCAGGTTGAAAACTGCTGTGTCGCCGCCCTCCAATCTGCACCGACGCGTGCGCCCCGGGATCTCTTCTGGTGACGTTCTCGGCTCGTTCATGGTCGTCGCCTCCGGCGATGCTGATACACGTGGAGTATGCGCGCGGCGCTCGAGGGTGGCCGTGGAGGCGTCCGGAGTCGGTTCCACGGTGCCGAGACTTATATTACAAACCTTTCAAGCGTGAAGGCAGAGGATTTTTAGCGAAGCGCAGACGGCACAAGACGCCTGCATTGGTACAACGTACGGGCCGGCTGTGCTTCGCTAAAAATTCTTTGAGCTAAACCGCTCCGCTGGCGGTTGCGACTATGGGCATTGAATCGAGGCGCCTGTTTGTGATGTTCTCGACAACAGTATTCGTGGCGCCCGAGATGAACGGTGCGCGAAGCGGTTCGAGGATGGAAAATCCGCACAACGCATGAGATGAACGAACGTTGCAGAGTGCGGCAAGCGGCGGTGGGCGACGTCTGGCCGAGCGTGTCCAACGGCGCCGGCCGGACGTACTGGAACTGATGTCGTAGTCGGATGGATCGGAATTCATCGAGGACTCGCCGGTGGTGCTCGCGGCGACCCGCCAGGTAGCAGACGCTCGATGCAGAGCATGCGGCCGCGCGAACAAACGGGGCAGTCGTAGAGCGACCGGCCGGTGAGTTTCGCGTAGCGGTCACGGTAGTCCGGTTCGGGCGCACTGCGGGCTTCGCGATCCGGCTCGACTTTGAGCAGATGGAGGCATGCGGTCAGCCGGGATTCGCGCAGGCGATTGCTGAGCAGCCCATAGTGGCGGATGCGTTGCAGTCCGCGCGGAAGGACATGTAGCAGGAAGCGTCGGATGAACTCGAGCGGGGGCAACTGCATTACGCGCGGCTTGTCTGGTCTGCGATAGTCCTTCCAGCGAAACGTAACGTGACCGTCGGTCAGGCTGACGAGGCGGTTGTTGGAGATCGCGACTCGGTGTGTATAGCGGCCGAGATAGTCAAGAACCTGTTGCGGACCGCCGAACGGCTGCTTGGCATAGACGACCCACTCGGCGTGCCGCGGACCCGCAAGGTAGCGGGCGAATTGAGCCGGCTCGGACAGATGCGTCAACGAGGAGAAAAACCGCAGTTCGCCGGTGTCGAAGGCATGCTGCAACCGCTCGAGGAACAGTCGCCGGAACAGACGCGAAAGCACTCGCACGGGCAGAAAGAAACCAGGCTTGCAGGCCACCCAGCGGCTGCCGTCAGGAGCGAGGCCACCGCCCGGAACCACGCAGTGCAGGTGGGGATGATGCACAAGATTCTGCCCCCACGTGTGCAGGATAGCGATGAAACCGATGGCTGCGCCGAGATGGCGTGGCTCGGCAGCGATCGTGTGCAGCGTTTCGGCGGTGGCCTGGAACAGGATGTCGTAGACCACCCGCTTGTTCTGGAAGGCGATCGACGCGATCTGTTCGGGAATGGTGAACACAACGTGGAAGTACGGCACGGGCAGCAGGTCAGCCTGGCGGTCGTCGAGCCATTGCGCGCGGGCGAGCGACTGGCACTTCGGACAGTGCCGGTTACCACAGGAGTTATAGGCAATGCGCTGATGTCCGCAGGTGTCGCATTCCTCGACGTGACCACCCAGCGCTGCGGTACGGCATCGTTCGATCGCGCTCATGACGCGACGCTGCGCGTGGCTGAGCGAGTCAGCATGCGCTTCCCGATACGTTGTGCCGTGGCGACGCAGAACGTCTGCCAGTTCCAGTGCGGCGCGCATGATCGCGCTCAGGTATTTGTGCGCGGTGGCGCGTGGCTGATGGACGTGGCAGATTGTTGAGGCAGTCGGTCGAACGGACTGGTCGTCGCGCAGACGGTGCTCGTTGCGACCTTTAGATAGCGCGAAGTGGTGGCGAGGCTGCGATGCCCGAGCAGCAGCTGGATTGTGCGGACGTCGGTACCGGATTCGAGCAGGTGCGTCGCGAACGCGTGACGCAAGGCATGCGGGGTGACGGGCTTGCTGATCCCGGCTCGCCGACGCGCCTGCTGGCACGCCAGACGTATCGTGGCCGGGTCGATGGGCTGGTCGGGAAACCGCCCCGGAAAGAGCCAGGTCTGTGGACGGCCGATGCGCCAGTAACTCCGCAGGATCTCCAGCAGCCGCGGTGAAAGCATGACGCAGCGATCGGTGTCGCCTTTGCCCTGTTCGACGCGCAGTACCATGCGCTGGCTGTCGATGTCGCTGACCTTCAGGCGGGTGACTTCCGAGATGCGCAGGCCTGCCGCGTATGCCACCATCAGCACGCTGCGATGCTTGACACTTCGGATCGATTCGAGAAACCGCGTCACCTCGTCCGGGCTGAGGATCACCGGCAGTCTGCGCGGTACCTTCGACATGGGGATCTCATCGATCGGCCACTCGCGTTTGAGCGTGATGGTGTACAAGAAGCGCAGCGCGGCGGTGGCTACCACCAGCGTGCTCCGGGAGCGCCGCCGGATCTCGGCTAGATGCACCTGGTAAGCGCGAATCTCCTCTGGGCCCAGCAGCGCAGGCGAGCGCCCGAAGTACTGGGCGAACGCACTGACCTGCTGCAGGTACGCGCGCTGGGTATTGGCCGCGAGGTTGCGCACGCGCATATCCTCGATCATGCGTCGACGTAATGCCGTCATGGCTGACTCCTCTCGAATGGACAGGGCAGAAATGCACTGCCATGGTCGCATTCGAAGGAACGCAGCCCCGCGGAGCGTGCCGGAGCCGACGCCGTGGGCTAACCACTTGCTACCGCGTCAGCGGTTTAGTTCAATTGTTATTATCACGCTTGCATTTAATGGCGGTGGCTTGCCACTGGCGACTAGCGTCGTCGGAGCGAGTCCATTCGGTAGTCCAGCGATCGTACTCATATGTATTACATATCGATTTTTCTAGTAACCCAATTGGCGCCACGAATCTACGCCACGCGGAGTTCGTCGCTCGCGCCGACGTCCACCTGTTTCTGTGCGAGCTCTTCGACGTCAAGCTCAAGTGCAGACAGCCGGGCAACTTGGACGGGAAGCAACGCGTAGGCGATGCGAAGCTCATGGAGGCGTGCCTTCCAGTAACGAACGCTTATCGGCAAGGGAGCTGATGCTGTACGTACTGCCGTCACCACTTCCCGTAAATGAGCGAGTTCACGGTCAGCTTCCAGGGAGGTCCGCTTGAGCACGCCAGGCGAAGTAGCGGGGACGTGATGTTTTCGGTCAACTGCGATTGTCTTCATACGCTGTGCATCTCCTGATCCATTGAGACCAGCGTATCGAGGCTCTCGAGAAGTCAAGGAAGGATGCGGGCGCGTAACCGGCCTTGGGGCCTTGGCTGTGAACGATGGGGCCATGCCGGACTCACGCGAAGGCGTGAGCAGCGCAAGCGCTGCATCGGCCGATACCCTTCCTCTTTTTCAGGGCCCGGCGGCTTCCATGCGCGTGTGCAGCGCTCGCCCCACCAGCGAATCCGCATTGCGAATCAGGCGTCGCACGCAATCGTCCACCGCTGCCTTCGGCACCCGACCCGCGAGCGCCGCGGCAACGAGGGCATCTAGGCATCGACGACGTCAATTACCGGGATTTCGTAGCCGTAGCCGGCCTCCATCAATGCAGCGCGGACAGGGCACACTCCATCGCAAACTGCGCCTGCGTCGCCTCGTAATCTCGCGCCGCGCGGATGAGCGTTTTCGGATCGGTGGCGCTAGGCCGACCAAGAGACCAACGACTAATGCGTTGGGACCAGCGAGCAGATGACAACTCTGCTATCGGTCTGTCAGTCCGGAGAGCGATCGCCTCCGTCGAGCAAAATGGGATGTTGCGCTTCCCATTCCCTACGGGTTTTCGCCAACTCCTCCGCGAGCAATTTTTCGTCGGGAAGCACTGTGTGGTACTCGGCAGCAAGCACCTTGTTGGGCAGGCCGTCGAGCGCATAGCGTGCGATCGCTTCGTTGGTTCTTGCACAAAGGATCAGGCCGACTGGCGGGTTTTCGCCCGGCAGTGTCCAGTGTTCCTTCGCGTAATTACAGTACATGTGCATCTGCCCGACATCCGCATGATTCAGCTCGGTCAGTTTGAGATCGATGATTACGAGACAGCGCAGTCGTCGATGGAAGAAGAGCAGATCTACACGAAACCAGCTGTCTCCGATGCGCAATCGCCGCTGCCGCCCTACGAACGTGAAGTCGCCGCCCAGCTCAAGCAAGAAGTCCTCGAGCCGGTGGATGAGGGCGTCTTCAAGGTCGCTTTCCGAATACTCGTCCTTCAAGTCAAGGAACTCGAGAACGTAAGGGTCTTTGATCGCTTCTTCGGGCTTCATCGTGTCGCCCGGAGCTGCGACGGCGCCCTTGGCGAGCACTGCGCGCTTATCGTTGGACATCAACGTGCGCGTGTAAAACTGACTGCCGATCTGGCGTTCGAGCTGTCTCACGCTCCATCCACCACGCAGCGCTTCGCCTTCGTAGAACGACCGCTCTTCCGGCGATCGCGTCCGTCGCATTAGTCGCACGTAATGGGTCCAGGACAACGGAAAACGTTCAGCCAACTGCTGGAGCGAGAATTTCCGAATCGGTGATTCGGATTTTGTTCGCGAGGCGCGGGTCGTAGATTTCCGAATCACCGATTCGGTAATCTCGCTCGGCGGATAGCTCTGGTAGAAGAGGCGCATCAGTTCCAGATTGTCAGCGCCGAAGCCCCTTCCAAACTGCTTCGTCAGATCCGCTGACAGGCGTTGCAAGAGCGCCTGCCCATACTCAGCTCGCCCCTGCCCGCCCTGCTCCGATTCGACGATCCGACGGCCGACCAACCAATAGGTCGCAGTCATCAGTGCATTGATGCTCCGCGCCGCGGCACCCCGGCCGTCTTCCAGGAGCGCGACCACATCGCTGAGCGTGTCCCTGTAGGCGCCTTCAGGCACGAGCACATCGGTCATCTTTTTTGTTTCCACGCGTCTCTTTGGAGGGGGAGCGAGCCAATCGGTCGTCAATGTTGAGTGTGCACAAAGCTGGAAAGCATACGCGATGAACGACCGTCGCACACCTCACGCCTCTTTCTCGCTACACTTCGCCGGACGCGGCCATCCCGTACACCCGAGTCTCTCTAATTTTCTACCGCTATCTATTGCCTATCCTAGCGGACCTCGAACCGTTCGCTGGCTGGCACCGGTTCAAGTCCGTTCCCATGTGTGCGGCTGACCTCGTATTTTACGCGCAGCGCCCGCTGTCCGCGCCGCGCGGGTGATGGTCGCTCGGCGGGCGGACAAAGGCAGTTCGTCGGAGGCGCTTCGAGATCCAGCCGAAGGCAGCACGGTACGAAAGTCAGCGAACTCACCTGTTACGAAGGCCGCTGGCTCGCAAGTGAAGGTCATGCCGGTGAAGCGAGCGGATGCGGTCATCGATGCTGCACTTTCCGTGTTGCCATGTATGCGTCAAACAGGCCCGTATGCAACCAGCTGAGTTCTTCGCGTAAGCTCACCAATTCGTGCTGGTCGCCTTCATGTTCGCGACGCAAAATCTCCCCGAGTAAGGCCGTGGCACGCGACGCAGGTAGCTCTCGCTGCACGCGCGCTTCGCCCAGCCGGCTCGCGAGCGCTGGCTTGACGACCAGTAGCCAGGCCGGAAACCAAACATAGTCCTCGATTTCGCC
>NZ_FCOG02000235.1 GCF_001544975.2 Caballeronia arationis
CGGGGCCGTACGGCGCGACCGTGATGACCACTTTGTCCTGGTTCTCGGGGTGCAGGGAATCGTCGAGGAATTGCATGTGTTGCTCCGGCTTAATTAGGTTCGATGTAACGTGTGCGGCGTTCGAGGCGCCAGATCAGTAAGGCACGTCGCCGACGATTCCGGCTCGCTCCATCTTGCGATGGCACGGCGGGTAATCCATGACCGCGTAGTGCTGCGTGCTGCGGTTGTCCCAGATCGCGATGCTGTTCGGCTTCCAGCGCCAGCGGACCTGGTACTCGGGGATGCACGCCTGGCTGACCAGATAGTTGAGCAGGTGGCTGGCGCCCGGATTCGCGTCCTGGCCGAAACGCACGCGCCCCGGCGTGTGATAGTTCGTGAAGTGGGTCGTGAAGGCGTTCACGAACAGCGTCTTCTCTCCCGTCTCGGGGTGCGTGCGCACCACCGGGTGTTCCGCATCCGGAAACTGGGCTTTCAGTGCGTGGCGCTTCTCGATCGGCATCGCGGCGCCGAAGCTCGCTTCGATGCTGTGGCGGGCGCGCAGGTCGGCGATCTGGGTCTTGATGTGCTCGGGCAGGTTCTGATAGGCCAGCACCATGTTGGCCCAGACGGTGTCGCCACCGACCGGAGGACACTCGACGCAACGCAGCACGCAGCCGAACGGCGGCGCCTCGCGCCAGGTGGCGTCGGTGTGCCACGCGTTCTCGTAGCGGTCGTTGGGCTGCTCGGGATTCTTGTAGATCCGCACCAGGCCCGGATGCTCCGGATCGCTGCCGGCGACCGGATGGTCTTCCAGTTCGCCGAAGCGGCGGGCGAAGGCGACGTGCTCGGCACGCGTGATGTCCTGATCGCGCAGGAACAGCACGCGATGCTTGAGCAGGGTGGCGCGGATCTCGGCGAAGAGGCCGTCGTCGTGCACCGCATCGGCGATGCTGAGGCCGGTGAGTTCTGCACCGATTGCGCAGGTGAGTTGTTCGACGCGCATCATGGGTCTCCTTACACGACGAAAATGGATGAGCCGGTGGTCCGGCGCGATTCGAGGTCGCGATGCGCCTGTGCGGCATCGGGCAGCGCATAGCGCTGGTTGATCTCGATCTTGATACGGCCAGCCGCGACGTGCCCGAAGAGCTCGCTCGCAAGCGCGTTCTTCTCGGCCGGATCGGCGATGTAGTCGGCGAGGGCGGGGCGGGTCAGATAGAGCGAGCCCTTCATCGCGAGCAACTGCGGATTGAACGGCGGAATCGGACCGGACGCGGTTCCGACGCAGACCATCAGGCCACGGCGCGCGAGCGAGTCGAGCGACGCTTCGAAGGTGTCCTTCCCCACGCTGTCGAACACCACGTTCACGCCGGTGCCATCCGTGAGTTCACGCACGCGCCTGGCGACATCTTCGTGGCTGTAGTCGATGACGTGCTCGCAGCCGTGGGCGCGCGCGACCTCGGCCTTGGCTTCGCTCGACACCGTGCCGATCACCTTGATTCCCAGCAGACGCGCCCACTGCGACACGATCAGCCCGACGCCGCCGGCTGCGGCATGCAGCAGGATCGAATCGCCCGGCTTGAACGCATGGATGCGGCGCATCAGGTAGGACGCGGTCAGGCCGCGCATGGTCATCGCGGCGGCAGTGGCGCATTCGATTTCATTCGGCAGCCGGATGAGGGCGGCTGCGGGCACGAGCCGTTCGGTGCTGTAGGCGCCGAGCGTATTGACGAAGCCCGTATAGGTCACGCGATCGCCCACACGCAGTTGATCGACGTCCGCTCCGACGGCCTCGACCACGCCCGCTGCTTCCACGCCCATGCCGGCGGGCAGGGGAACCGGATAGAGGCCAGAGCGGAAGTAGGTGTCGGCGAAGTTCAGGCCCACGGCCTCATGACGCAGCCGTACCTGCCCGGGGCCGGGCGTGCCGACCGCGACCTCTTCCCACTTCAGAACCTCGGGACCGCCTGTTTCGTGAAAGCGGATTGCGTATGCCATGTGTCTCTCTCCAGTCATGCGTGCGAGCCGTCGGGCTCGCTGATTGTGTAGCGGGTGCTCGCGGCCCGGTCAGCGGGCGCTGCGCAATGGAATTCGTCGTTGATCTCGGTCCAGTCGGCGTAGCTCAGGTAGCGCCGTGCGGCCGGCAGGATCACGCCCTGTTCGCGGCCCATCCATTCCGAAACGAATCGCACGTAGGCGCTCAGTGCCTGTTCGAGTTCGCCGGCCGTCGAGGCGGCGTGCGAGTTTCGTCCGATCATTCTGGTCAGGTTGTGAAGCAGTTCTTCGTCGCGGTGATGCAGGCGTTCGAGTTCGTCGAGTTCGGCGTTGACCACCGAAGTGCGTTTGCGCAGGCGCCTGAACAGTGACTCCTTCGCCTTCGCCCGGAAGCCTCGTGCCGCAAGGCCGTGCAGCCTGTCGACCATCTCGCGCAGCGTCCGGGCCTGCGGGATGCCGCCGCGTTCGCGCTCGGTGCGGATCGTGTCGAGCCATTCGTGCAAGGCTTCGGTGAGCGCACGGTGCGCGCCAAGAAGCACGCCGACCGAGGCTGACACCACAGGGCGGCGGTCCGTCCCGCACGTCAGCGTGGCGGGCCTCGACGCCTCGTGTGCGCCGGAGACCGGCGCGGCCGGCACCGGCCGGGATGCGGCCGTGAAGATCAGGTCGCAGCCGTGCCTGCGTGCTTGTGCCACGACGGGATCGCATGCCTGCTCGGCGCGGGCGACGATGGACGCGCAGGGCACGCCTTGGGCGCGGGCGCCGGCTTCGGCTCTCGCCAGCAGCTCGCCTGCGTGCTCATCGGCCGGCTCCAGGAGCACGGCGGACGACACGTGCAGAAACGTGACGCGTGCGCCGATGGCCTGCGCAAATTCCGTCGCTTGACCGACGGCTTCGATGCTGGCGTCGGTGTCCTCGACAGGGACGAGTAAATGTTGGTACATGGCGTTTTGCGCTGGATTGGCGTGTGCGTGAACTCATCTGCATCGTAGTGGACGGATGCTTTGCGCGACCCTCTCCCGGAGGGAGGGGCTTGACGCCTCCCGGTGATTCGAACCATGCTGTGGACCTGATGCGCGACAGAAGCGGCCGTTTCAGGTCGCCGATGCATTCCGACCGACCATTCCTGATGGCATCCATCTCAAGCGACTCCCAACCCTCGACGACCGAACTCGTCCTGAAGACCATAGCGCCGCGCGCACCGCTGAACCTCGTCGCGCGGGCACGGCTGAGCGCGGAAGCCGCGGACTACCACGATCGCCAGGTCACGCTCGTGCAGGCGCCGGCGGGCTATGGGAAAACCTCGCTGCTCGCGCAGTGGCGGCGCGAATACCTGGCGCGCGGGATCGCCGTGGCGTGGCTCCTGGCCGACGAGCGCGACGACCCCGAGCGGCTCCTGCGCGCGCTCGTTCAGGCGGTGAGGACCGGATGCGCGCGGCCCACGTTCGGTGGCCTGCTGCTCGACAGCGCCATCGCATCGGTGGGCGAACTGGATGGCGCGACGGGCTGGCTCGCCGAGATCGCCGTGCTGTCGCTGGACGTCGTACTGATCGTCGACGAGGCCGAGCGGCTGCCCGCCGCCGGCACCGAGATGCTCGCTTACGTCCTTCGCAATGCGCCGCAGAACCTGCGCGTCGTGGTGGCGGCAAGACGCGGCCTCGAGGCGCCGCTCGCCGATCTGCTGACGTACGGCCAGGCCACGCTCGTCGGACGGGATACATTGCGCTTTCGCCTCGACGAGACGATCGCGCTGATCGGAGGCCGGTTCGGCGAGCGCGTCGATGCGGACGCTTGCGCCCGGCTCTTCGAAGTGACCGACGGCTGGCCGCTTGGATTGCAGCTCGCGCTTGCCGCGATGGCGCATGCCGCGGACCCGCGCAAGGCGGTCGAGACGATCGCGTCGGGCCCCGGCAGCTTGCGCGAACACCTCGTGGGCGCCCTGATCGCCAATCTCTCTGCGGACGACGACGCTTTTCTTACCCGCATCAGCGCCGTGGACATGCTGCACCCGGCGTTGTGCGAGGCGCTGACCGGCGATCCGCACGCTTCGGAGCGCCTCGCGCGCCTCGTGAGCGAGACGCCTGTGTTCATCACCGTGGAGGACGACGCGTGGTGCCGCCTGCATACGGTGGTGCGCGACGCGCTGCGGGTGCGCCTCGCGCGTCTGCCTGCCGCCGACCGCGAGGAACTGCACGCGCGCGCCACCAGATGGCTCGTCGGACAAGGGATGATCGAGGAAGCCGCGCGCCATGCGCATGCCGCTGGCCAGCACGGGACCGCCTACGACCTCGCCGAACGCAGTCTGCACGAAGCGGTGCGGCAAGGGCATCTGAGCGTCGTGCTCGACTGGCTCGATCTGCTGCCGGAAGGGGAACTGGAACAGCGTCCTCGCTTGCGGCTGGCCACGGCGTGGGCGCTGGCGGTCGGGCAGCGTCACGAGGAGGCGCAGCGCCAGGTCGAGCGCATTCTCGCCGGCCCGGCAGTCGGCGAGGAACTACGTTACGAGTGTGCGCTGATCCTGAGCGCCGCCGCGTACTTCGCGGACGAGCCCGACCGCTTCGTCGCGCTCTTCGAGCCGTGGGCCGGGTCGCCGCCCGATGGCAAATCCTGGCTGGCGCAGGTTCATGCGAACCGGCTCGCGGCGCGCGCCATGCTGCTCGGCGAGCCAGCGCAGGCGCGGCGTGCGCAGCAAAGCGTGCCGCATGGCGAAGGCGTGCAGCGGCTCGGCTATCTGCTGCGCTGGGGCGAACACATCACCGGTTCGACCTATCTGTGGGAAGGCCAGATGCCTCTTGCCGAGGAGGTGATGAAACCCGCGCTCGCGAGTGCCGAGGCCGAGTTGGGGCGCCGGCATCCGCTCACCTGCATGTTCGCGGCAGCGTGCGCGGCAATCGCGTATGAGGACGACCGGCTGGATGAAGCCGCTGCGTTGCTCGCCAACCGCCTCGACATGCTCGAACGCGCCGCCACGCCCGAAACCGTGACGCTCGCCTATTGCACGGCGGCGCGTATTGCCGCGGTGCGCGGCAGCGAGCATCGTGCACTCGACATGCTGGAAGCGATGCACGCGCTCGGTGTAAGCCGGCGTCAACCCCGTTTGTGTATCGCGAGCCTCGCCGAGCAACTGCGCATGCACGCGGGCCGCTACCGTGCCGAGACATGCCTGGCGCTGGTGGGCCGCATCGACGACATCGTGGCTCGCGAGGCGGGTCGCGGGCCGCTCTGGCGCGAGTCGGTCGCGCTCCTGCAGTCGCTTGCGCACGCCGATGCCGCCATTGCCGCGCGAAACTGGCAGCAGGCCCTCGATGCGCTCGACGCCGCCGGCAAGCAGGCCGACGCGATGAAGATGGGCCGCTATCGCATCGAGATCATGGGCTTGCGCGCGTTTGCGCAGCAACAGACGGGCGTCGATGCGACCGCCCTGCTGCTCGAAGCGGTGAACCTCGCGCAGACCTTCAGGCTGGGCCGCACTCTGCTCGATGCGCATCCCGCTCTCGCGGACTGGGCGCGACGCGCAGGCAGCGCGGCCGAAAGCGAGGATGGTGCGCGGGCGCCCGCCGCCTTGCCGAACGTACGGCCGCGCCCGCAGGAAACGGGCGGGCCTCGCGCGGTGCCGTGCGTCGTCCTGACGCCCAAGGAGCGGGAGATTCTCGAACTGCTCGCGCGCAATCTGACGAACAAGGAGATCGCGCGAGCAGGCGCGATCGGAGAGGGCACTGTGAAGTGGCACCTCAAGAACCTGTTCGGCAAACTCGACGCCAGTTCACGCAAGCACGCGGTGCGCCGCGCAGCAGTGCTGGGCCTGCTCGAAGGCACTATATAAAGACAGCACGCCAGCTGCCTTTTCCACGCGACCC
>NZ_FCOG02000236.1 GCF_001544975.2 Caballeronia arationis
GAGGTACGGCGACATCGACGGTGTATGAATCGCGCCAGTGGGCGCACAGGTGATGATGACTTTGCGTTTCGTTGCCATATTAAACCTCTGGATTTTTACATTCTCGAGTACATCGACGGTCCTGAGCTGAATCGCGCGACGCAAATGGGCCGGCGACCGCACCGAGGAAACTCGCCGTCAGGATTACTTCGCTTCTTACATCTGCGCCCCGATCATCCAGGGTACGAATTCCTCGTTACCGACGCCCAACGCTTCGCTTTTGCTCTCCTTGCCAGACGCGACCTCAATGATCATCTTGAAGATTTCCTCTCCTTTTTGTTCGACCGTCGCCGTGCCATCCATGATCTCGCCGCAGTTGATGTCCATGTCATCGGCCATTCGCTTGTACATGCTGGTGTTCGTGGCGACCTTGATCGAAGGTGCCGGCTTGGCGCCAAAACAGGATCCACGTCCGGTCGTAAAGACCACCAGATTTGCCCCGCTCGCGATCTGGCCGGTCGCGCCCATCGGGTCGTATCCTGGCGCGTCCATGAAGACCAGGCCTTTGACGTCGACTGGCTCGGCATAGCGATAGACACCCATGAGAGGGGATGAGCCACTCTTCGCCACCGCACCCAACGACTTCTCAAGGATGGTGGTCAGCCCACCCGCCTTGTTGCCAGGCGTCGGATTGTTATCGATGCTGCCTTTCTCTCTTTCCGCGTACTGCTCCCACCAATGGATTCGCTCAACAATCTTTTCCCCGACTTCAGGACGAATTGCGCGTCGGGTTAAAAGATGCTCTGCGCCATAAATTTCCGGGGTTTCGGTGAGAATGGCGGTGCCACCATGCTGTACCAGCAAATCGACTGCAGCACCGAGTGCAGGATTCGCGGTAATCCCCGAATACCCGTCAGATCCTCCACATTGCAGCGCGATGCTCAGATGGGAGATGGGCAAGGGCTCTCGCGTTGCCTCGTTCGCGACTGGGAGCATTTTTTGGACGGCGGCAATCGCAGCATCGACGGTCTTCTGGGTACCGCCTTGCTCTTGCATCACGAGCGGCACCATGAGCGCACCTGGCTGCACACCTTCGGCGACGAACATCGCACCCATCTGGTTCGCCTCGCAGCCGAGCCCAATGATAAGAACGCCCGCAAAATTCGGATGCTTTGCATAGCCGCCAATGGTGCGGCGCAATTGCTGAATACCTTCGCCGTTATGATCGATGCAGCACCCAAAGCTGTGGGTGATCGGAACAATGCCATCGACATTTGGGTACGCGTCGAGCGCCCCGGGCGCTGAGAAATGCTGCGTGACCAGCTTTGTCACCGTTGCTGAGCAGTTGACGGTACTAATCACGCCAATGTAGTTACGTGTCGCGACTCGGCCATCGGGCCGACGAAACCCTTGAAAAGTAAGCGGTACGGCGGCAGGTTCGGTGGGCTTCACATCGGTTCCGAACGCATAGTCTCGGGCGAAGTCGCCCATGGCCATGTTTTGGACGTGAACATGATCGCCTGGCGCAATCGCTTTGGTAGCGAACCCGATGATTTGCCCGTATCGGCGCACGGCGCCGCCAGCTTCGATGGCGCGCAAAGCAACTTTGTGAGCGGCAGGAATGTTGTCGCGAACGACTAACCCTCCCAACTCATGAACTACGGTTCCAGCTGTGAGTGCGCTACGCGCGATCGCGACATCGTCGTTTTCGTTCAACTTGATGGTTAAAGCGGTCGAAGTCATTTTCTGTCTCGTGTATGTGGGGCTGCAGCCTGCTCTCAGACAACGGTAAGCGTGATATGGCGACCTATCGTGCAGGAACGCCCATGCGCCGTCGCTTACTGCGGGTCTGCGGCCACAGGTACTGCGGGGTGTTGCTCTTGCACTGCGTCACGGGGATGACGTTCAGAGCCGTGGCGAAGACGAACGGCGCAAACCGCCGCAAGTACGATCACGCCTGCCATAAGCAGCAGTCCGTTTATGGCTTTGCCGGTCGTTTGCTCGACGATGCCCATCACGGTAGGTCCAACAAACCCGCCGAGGACGCCGCAGGAGTTCAACAGCCCCAAACCTCCAGCCAGGGCAGTCCCGCTCAGACGTGAGCTGGGGAAGCTAAAGAGCACGGACTGTACGCCGAAGAACATCAGCGCTGCTACACACATCGCGAGCAAAGCAAGTGCGGGAGGCGCATATACCGCCACCACGAGACCAGAGGCCATGATGAGGAACCCGACGACAAGCAGAGCGCGGCTTTGAGCGGAAGTCTTAGCCAGACTCGGCAGCGTTGCCGCACCGATCGACGCTGCAAGCCATGGCGCGGCCGAAAGCACTCCAATGAGGAACGGGGAGAAGTGGCCAGAGGCTCCAATGATGCCGGGCAAGAAAAAGATGACCGCGTAGATCGTGATTTGATGGCAGAAGTAGACAAAGATTGCGAGCCAAACCTGCTTGTCGCGGAGGCAATCCTTGAAATTGTGGGCGGCGTTGTGTTCCCGTTCCGAGAGTCGATGTTCAAGGTCAGTTGCCTCTTGCTTCGACAGCCACGGTGCGGCGCTCGGCCGGTCCGGAAGCTTTTTCCACACAACGTAAGCGAGCACAATCGCAGGCAACCCTTCCAGGAAGAACAACCATTGCCAGCCATGCATTCCAAACGCGCCATCAAGTTCAAGCAGGGCACCACCGATGGGTCCCCCGATGACATTCGCAATGCAAACGCCCAACAAGAAGTAGCCGGTTGCGCGCGCGCAATCCTTGCGGTCAAACCAGTAGGTTAGGTACAGGATGACGCCCGGGAAGAAACCAGCTTCGGCTGCCCCAAGCAAAAGGCGCAACACGTAGAACGACGTTTCCCCCTGCACGAAGGCCATCGCGGTGGACAACACACCCCACGTGACCATGATGCGCGTGATCCAGAAACGTGCGCCGACTCGGTGCATCAACAAGTTGCTCGGGATCTCGAGTGAAGCGTACGAAAGAAAAAACAGTCCAGCTCCCAGCCCATATGTAGCCGCGGAAAGTCCGAGATCAATACTCATTGAGTGCTTTGCCAGCGCGATATTCGTGCGATCAAGGAAGCTGATCGTGTACACGAGAATAAGCAGCGGCATCAGTTTCCGGAAGATCCGCCTATTTAGGGACGAACGATCTTCAGGTGAGGCGGTTAAAGAACCGGCTTTGTCAGATTGCATAAAAGTCTCCAGCTACGGTTTCTGGGAACCCAACGGCGTTGTTGCAGCCATGACACCCCGAAACGGCAATCTTTCGGCGGTGCGCTCGGGCGGCGAACGCCATTTGATTAGTGATTTGTGATCACAAACTCAGGTTATGCGAGTGGAATGGAGTCGTCAAGCAAGATGGCGATCAGGTAAACCCTCGTTCGGCGGAAAAGTCAGGTCAGCTTGCACCGGCCGCAGTTGTGCGTATCATGATCACAAATCACTTCGCCTGATGGAGGCAATCATGGCAGCCGCTCGTTCGGGGTCGCAGGACTTACCAGCTCTTGAACTCGTTCCACGCGAGACCATGGCTGAGCGCGTGTATCTTCAATTGCGCGAGGCGATCATGACGGGCCGGTTCGCGCCAGGCCAGACGTTGACCCTTCGCGGTGTCGCAGAGGCGGTGGGCTCCTCGACAATGCCCGTTCGTGGGGCACTAACGCGCTTGCAGGCAGAAGGGGCCCTGATTGACGGACCCGGCCGAGGGTTGATGGTGCCCCCAATGACGCTTGAGATTCTCGACGAACTGCGCGACGGTCGAATCGCGCTCGAGGGGTGTATCGCAAAGCGGGCGGCGACCCGGATGACAAAGGCAGATCTCAGCGCTCTGCAGCGGGTATTCGACAGGATGGATGGGCGCGCTAAGGCGGGTGATGTCGCGGGCTATCTCCGCGGCAATTTTGAGTTCCATCAGGCAATCTACTCTCACGGGTGCAGCGAGGTGATGATGGGAACGGTCCAGAATCTTTGGATGCGTATCGGTCCGTTCTTGAATCTGGTCGCGCCGGACCTTGCCCACATTGCGCATTCCATGGAAGCACACCGGCAGATTTTCGATGCGTTGAAACGTGGCGACGGCGAGGCCGCGAGAGCTGGCATCGAGCGCGATCTGGGCGACGCTGCGGACGATGTCAAGGCGCGATTGTTAAGCAGAGAAGCCGCAAACGCGGCGCAGACGGAAACGGCCTAAAGTTGCACTCGGCGCGCACGCGTGAGAGTCACCTCCGCGGTCCTCGCGGGACGAGAAGGCCGTGTCCGTTGTGACCGCGAGGAAGGGCACCGCGCTTTCGGCCGGATGCCTACGTGGCGCATGACCATTAGAAATCAAACAGTCAACTGCCCGCGGCGCGCTTCTAAGCGGCGCTTTAAGAGAAACCGACTTAGCGTTTGTCCCAATCAAAAACCGGTTGACTCGTCCCCGCCACAGATACAAACTGAATCTGCTTTGTGATCACAAGTCACTAATCTCAAAGAACCCGCGGGCCTTGGTGTTTCGTATGACAAAGCATACGGCCGATGGCTTGAACCGCAAAAATCCGACTTCTTTTGGTGATCACAAATCACAAATTTCGACAGAATGCGGACAAGCAATTGCCCTTGTGGGAGACGATCACGTCGCCCGGCTGCTCGGGATGCCCGCATGTAAACCGTGGCAAATACCTCCGTGAAACAAAAGGGAGACAAACATGAATGTTCTACAGATGTTGAAGCCAAACGTGGGCCTACGTGTGCTCGTAACAGGCGGTGCGTCCGGCATCGGGCTCGTAATTGCACGCGCGTTCGTCGATGCCGGCTCGCGCGTTCATGTCTGTGACGCGAGCCAGCAGGCGATCGACGCGCTGCTCGAAGCCGAGGGCCGCGTGGAATCAAACGCGATCACCACGACGCTCGCTGACGTATCGGACGCGGCCGCGGTCGAACGCGTCTTCGCCGATGTACAGAATCGACTTGGCGGCCTCGATGTGCTGATCAACAACGCAGGTATCGCGGGTCCCACGGGCGGCATCGACGAGCTCGACATGAGCGAGTGGAAGCAAACCATTGACGTGAACTTGAACGCGCAATTCTATTTCGCCCGCCGCGCGGTGCCGCTCCTGCGCAGTGCGCCCAACGGCGGCGCAATCATCGGCCTGTCCTCAGTTGCCGGGCGTCTGGGCTACGCCTATCGAACACCGTACTCCGCGACGAAGTGGGCGGTCGTCGGGCTGACTAAAAGTCTTGCTATCGAACTCGGACCTGTCGGCATCCGTGTGAACGCGATCCAGCCTGGCATCGTTAAAGGCCCCCGGATCGAGCGTGTGATCGAGGCGCGCGCGCGCCAACTCGGCATCTCCTATGACGAGATGGAGAAACAGTATCTCGAGAAGATTTCACTGCGCCGGATGACAACCCCCGAGGAAGTCGCGGCCACCGCACTCTTTCTGTGTTCGCCGGGCGGCAGCGGCATCTCAGGGCAGGCGATCTCGGTCTGCGGCAACGTCGAAGTGCTTTGAACGCATTTGAATGCATTGATCACGAGGTTTATATGGCAACGAAACGCAAAGTCATCATCACCTGTGCACCCACTGGCGCGATTCATACACCGTCGATGTCGCCGTACCTG
>NZ_FCOG02000239.1 GCF_001544975.2 Caballeronia arationis
TGGCCGTTCATCGATAGCTACGGCGCCCACCCGACTTACCTCGATAGGCCTCTCGTATCCTATTCGTCTCGCCTTCTCGCGCGAAAGAGTGCGGTCAATTCGTGGCCGAGCTTGGGCATTTACTCAGCTCTTCCGACCTGGGGAGTGCCATTCGCTCAGGCTGTATCCCAAGCTCGGCTCAATTTGAAAGACTGGTTCGTGAAGCATCAGCAGCAAACGGGCTCCGGTGCACATTGAGTGCAAGACTGAAGAATGGCGTGCTCGGCGTCACATCATCGCGTTGAAACAACGGCCGTCCAAACAGCAGGCGCGGTTGTATCTGAGGCGCATGCTTGGCGACTCGAACTGGCCTTTTCGAATGCGATACATCAGTTCGATCCAAGCGATCGTAGCTACTGCATTCCTGCAGTGTTTGAAGCCGAGCATCGCATTGACTCTGGACTTGATTTTGCAATGGTTCAAGTTGGTCAAGTACTTCGACGATCGCGCTGCCGTCTCCTCCGGCAGCAACTCGTCAATCTTCATTTCGCATACCGCGCGATGAGATGCCGCGTAGCCATCCAGCGTGATCGTTTTCGGAACAAGCCCTTGACTCTTGATTGCCTTCGAAAAAAAAGGCTCTGGCTGCAGCGACGTCACGACTGCCGCTGAGCCGGAAATCGACCGTTTTGCCCGCTCGATCAATCGCGCGGTAGAGGTACGCCCATTTTCCTCGGATCTTCACGTACGTCTCATCGACCCGCCAAGACTGACCCGCTGCCACGGCAAAGCGATTCCAACGCTTGACGAATTCGGGCTTGAAGCGCTTAACCCAACGCATGGTCGTTGTTACAGGACGATGATCTCGTGGTCGAAGAAGTGGCGACCGTGGAACAACCAATCGATGTCTCTGCATGTACTCATGGCGGGTTCGAGTCGAAAGAACTCGAGGGTACGACCCATGTCCGCTCCGAAACTGCACCAGAACCCGCAAGACGATGGTGATAACGCGGCTACGGTAGCAGCCTCGCCTCTCTATTAATTGATTGAATTCTTAGTCACGGTCTTTTATCGGAATTTTGGTTTGAGGGTAAAATTTGGTTATTGGCGATCACAAGAGAGTGGGGCGCCGCGTGGCAGAAGATTTTGCGGCTGACGACGAAGCGGACGCGTTCTCCGATGCGGGGGTCGCGCGGATCGTGCTCGAGCTCGACCGGGCCATCACACGGCGGCGCCGTGCAGGCGCAGCGAGCCACATTGTGGAAGAGCGACCGGTGCCGCAGCCGGTCAAGCCGACTCGCATTGAGCTGGCTGTTTTGACCGCGCTAGCGCAGATCTATGGTTCGGCGGTAATAAACTATCCCGACTTCACGCCGGTGCTCGACAACATCGCGGAATGCGGCGCCGTAGTGCTGGTGCAGCGGGCGCTGTGGGGTGCGCGGCCCGATGACGTACGGCTCGCGGCGCGCTTGCTTGATGCACGCATCCCGTTCGAGATCCTGTGCGGCACCTGGCCCGAGGTGTTCTTGGCGCAGGCACGGGCCGAGTTGCGAGAGTTCAGGCCGAAGCCGCCGAAGTCGCCGTTGGCATCGGACGGTGAGCAGGGCTGCGATGACTGAGCGTCAGCGTTTCTGGTGCAATTCCGATGCGTCGGTCCGATACGCTCGATCTTTTAACGAGCACGAGCCAATGAGCAAGCTCAACGACACAGACGGGCGCTGTTCAAAGGGCGTCACTTCGACTGCGAAGTCATCAGGAGTTCGTCAAACGCTGGAATCGGTTCGCCGCGGCGGCCGGATTGTCGGGCCGGCCTCGTTTGCACCGCTTGGCTTTACTGATGGCCCATAACCCGCCGCGTCGGTTCGTGCCGCACCACGTTATACAAGCACTACGGCCCCAAGCGCAACGTGATGAGCCCGCAAAAAGAAGCAGGCGCAGCGCAATCCTTTCTTTTTTCAGTGGATTCTCGGTCTGTGCGGTCGCGAACAGAATCGACTTAATGACGCCAATAATCTCGGTTGGCAAACGATTGCGATGCTATCGGAGAAACGGTCTCCGCCGAAAGGATCACGAACTCCAATAAAGCAGCGCTGGTGACAATCGCGTTTGTGGTGTGCGAACGTTAATAAGGAATACATATGACACGGTTACAACCTCCTAACGTTTTACGTACGTTTGTAACGCCTGAGGCTGTATATCAACCACAACCCCGAGATATCGAGGCCTCACAGATGACCTCGTTTGCGGCGGCATTACAGGCTGCAAGCGGACGGGTTTTTAATGATCATGCGTCAATGCACGCATTTTCCGTTGGCGAATTTCGAACTTTTTGGCGGTGCTTCGTTGAATGGACGCCGGGTCTTGACTGGTGCGGCTCGCTGACGCCAGTTTGCGTAGGCGACGAATGCGAGACCGCACGGTTCTTCCCCGGATTGAGACTTAATTATGCGGCTAATCTTCTTGGCCTATCGAATGCCGGTGCGGACGCGGGAGCAATTACTGCCATCCATGCAGACGGACGACGTGTGCGCCTCACGCGGGGTGAGTTGCGCGAAAAGGTTGAACGTCTGGGTAACGCGCTCAGGGAGCTAGGCGTCGGGGAGGGCGATTGTGTCGTGGGCGTAATGCGCAACGACGAGAAGGCCCTGTTCGTCGCGCTCGCCGTAACTGCGATTGGAGCGACCCTTGCGACCGCTGCGCCAGAAATGGGCGCTTCGGCGATCACCGACCGCTTCGCACCGCTTTCACCGCGCCTGCTGTTCGCTCACACGACCAGTCAAGGTTTGGGCGGAGGCCCCTCGTTGGAATCCAATATCACGATACTGGCGTCGGGGCTTCCTTCATTAGAAGCTGTCGTTAGCCTCGACGGCGATGGCTCCTTTCCGGTCACGGTCGAGCGTTGCAGCCATTCGCTCGACGACCTGATCGAAAGTGGCGGCCGTAGAGAATTCGAATGGAAGAAATTTGGCTTTGACCATCCGCTCTTCATCACGTTCTCGTCGGGAACGACGGGAAAACCAAAGTGCATCGTTCACAGTGCGGGCGGTGTGCTGCTTGAGCACCTCAAGGAACATCGGTTGCACTGTGACCTACGCGTCGGCGACAAAATGTACTTCCATACGAGTTGCGCGTGGATGATGTGGAACTGGCAATTGTCCGCGCTCGCTTCGGGCGTCGAAGTGATGACCTACGACGGGCCGATTGCATCGGTCGATACCTTGTGGCGGCTGGTTGCCGATGAGCGTGTGACTGTGTTCGGCACCAGTCCCGCCTATCTGAAGATGTCCGAGGATGCCGGGCTTTTGCCAGGGGTTGAGTGCGATCTTACGACCCTTCGTGCCGTGGTTTCGACCGGCGCCGTGCTTTACGACGCGCAGTTCCATTGGATACGCAAGCACGTCAAGCAGGTAGCAATCTGGACCATATCGGGAGGCACCGACATTCTAGGATGCTTTGTGCTTGGTAACCCCAACCTTCCGGTGCATGCGGGACAAGCGCCCTGCAAAAGTCTTGCCCTCGACGTTCAAGCGCAACCGGGCGAGGCTAACGCCGTCGGGATCGGACAGCTGATATGCACCAACCCGTTTCCGTCCCGCCCGCTCGGTTTATTTGGCGATAAATCTGGCGCCGCATTTCATGCTGCGTATTTCGCCGATAATCCGGGCGTCTGGACGCATGGCGATCTGATTGAGACCACGCGCGAGGGAGGTGTGCGGCTTCACGGACGCTGCGACGGCGTATTGAACGTGCGCGGCATCAACATCGGTCCGGCAGAGATTTACAGCGTGCTCGGCGAGATTGAGGGTATTCGTGAGGCCCTGGTCGTCCAGAAGCGATATGGAACGTCGAGGCCTGAAACGCAGCTTGTCGGCTGGTCGGAGCAACGTATGGTGTTGCTGCTCACGTTGCAGCCAACGCTGGAAATGACAAGTACCCTGGCGGCGAAGATCCGGCTGGAACTATCCCGCCGCGCATCGCCGGCGCATGTACCGGACATCATCATCGCGCTTGACGCGTTGCCCGTAACTCACAACGGTAAGCTTTCCGAGGCAGCTGCGAGAGCGGCCGTAAACGACCAGGTTGTCAGTAACAGCGGCGCTCTGCTCAATCCCGAGTGCCTTGATGCAATCCGCAATCACCCGGCGCTGACCGCAGCGAAAAAAAGCGCAGCGCCACTCGTCGGCAGAGCAATTGGGGAACTTGAACGTGACTTGCAGACACTTTGGCAAAGCCTTTTCGGGTTCGAGCCAATCGAACGCGACGATAATTTCTTTGAACTTGGGGGACATTCTCTTCTCGCGGTAGCCCTTTTGCAGGAGGTTGGGCGGTCGACGGGGCGGAATCTCCCGCTCGCGACGCTTCTCACTGCGCCCACCATCGCTCAGTTGGCTGCGGTGATCCAGGCGTCAGACCCGCCAGCATCGTCGCCGATGCTCGTCCCGATGCGGGATGGCGTCGGTGATCCAATATTTATGGTTCACAGCATGACAGGCTCGGTGATGGAGTCCTGGAGGCTCGTGAGAGCGCTACGCAGCGGCCGTCGCGTCTTTGGGCTGCAGGCTCTGGGACTCGATGGCGAAAAACCGGCACAGCAGCGTGTGGAAGAGATGGCGACGAGCTACATTCAAATGATGCGCACCGTGCAACCGGAAGGCCCATATTGCGTGTCAGGTTACTCTTTCGGAGGACTAGTCGCGTTGGAAATCGGGCAGCAGTTGCGGGCCGCAGGTGAACCCGTCGAATTGGTCTGCTTGCTCGACACATACGTCCATGAGCGCTGCCTGCCGTGGTTAGCGTGGCTGCGGCACCAGTACGGCTATATTGGCCGGCAACGTCGCGCGCTTCGAACGATGTCGCTCGCTCAGCGCGTCGCTTACGTCGGCATGAAGCTCGGAGCCGGTGCGGACAGAGTCCGTCTTCGGGTCGGGCGCACGGCCCGTCGGCCGGAAGCCAACAACGCGGGTTTGCCCCCTGTTCTCATGCGCGTGCGTGAGGCAATGCGACTAGCGATGACGGTCTATCGACCGCGGGCGTACGACGGCCGCGTGCTGTATGTGCGTGCGGCGAGGTTGGCTGAAGGGCGCGGTGATCCCTTGCCGCTATGGCAACGGCTTGCGCGCGGGGGGCTCGACGTCGCGGAGGTGGATAGCGATCACGTCGCCATGATGTTCGAACCGGACGTCGGGCGCGTCGCAGACGCACTCGACCGCGCGTTAAATCGCGTCGGGTCTGACCTTCGCTGCGCTCCATATGGGTCTGGTGATGCGCCGGCGCCAGCTATGGCGTCGTTTATCCAGCGCTGAAGGTCGATAGGGTCGTCTAGCGACGGCGCGCGCGACACCGCACGAGCCGTTCGCATGGACCATGTTGGTCAGTGGATTAGCCCTTTCTTAAGGGCATGTCCGGATTTGAAGTTTGCCCAGTTTGTACAGGCACAAAGCGCGTCAGCAGTGGTGGCGAATGCAATCAGAATTTCTGGGAATGTTCCCACGCCTAAATAGTCGGACCTGCAAAATTGGGTTTTGTCCGTGGACGCCTCGGGGCGTTCATCAGGTGGCCTTGTACTTTTCGAACTCAGGCAGTTGTAGGAGGTGCGAGCAAGGTTCCT
>NZ_FCOG02000417.1 GCF_001544975.2 Caballeronia arationis
GGTCCGTGTGGAAGGGGATTATGTATCGCGGTGGACAGTGGGTGCTTGACGTTGATGTACGGAAATACTTTGACAGCATCGACCAAGCCAAATTGAGAGAGCTTCTAACGAGGCTCCGCCTCAGACCGACGAGTTGTACGGGTGACTGCGGAGCGCTGGCGGTGTAAGGTGGCTCCGGTCGAGCCGGCTGGGACGTGCCCAGCGATGTATGAGGTCGGTCGGAACCCGTGGACGCCAACGGGTTAAGCAGCGATCTTGTTCAAGTAGAAACGCTGCGTGAAAGCGGCGGGAGACAGGTAGTCAAGCCGCGCCTGTGTTCGCTGCCGGTTATAAAAGATCTCGATGTATTCCGTGATCTCTTGCTTCGCTTGCTGCCGAGTGGCAAACCGCCGCTGATAGACCAGCTCGCTCTTCAGTGTGCCCCAGAATGATTCGATTGGCGCGTTGTCAAAGCAATTTCCTCGTCTACTCATTGACGCTTGCATGCCGAACTGGCTGACAAGATCTTGGTAAGCATGCGCGCAATATTGACTGCCGCGGTCTGTGTGGTGAATCAGACCGACGGGCGGTCGGTGCGACGCGACCGCCCGAAACAGCGCCTGCATCACCAGATGTTTTGTCATACGCTCGCTCATCGCGTAGCCGACCAGCTCCCCGCTGAACAGATCCTTGAGCCCAGCTAGGTACAGCCAGCCCTCGTCGGTTGCGATGTACGTGATGTCTCCACACCACGCCTGGTTCGGCGCGCTCACCGAGAAATCCTGATTCAACTGGTTCGGTGCTACTGGCAGGTCGTGCTTCGAATTGGTTGTCGCTTTGAACTTGCGCTTCTGCTTGCAACGTAATCCAAGCTGCCTGCGCAGTCGCTTGACGCGATGCACGCCAACCTGCACACCGTGTTCTGTCAAATCTTTCTGCAGTCGTTCAGCGCCGAACGTCTCGCGCGTGCGCTGGTGCGCGGCGAGGATCTCTGCTTCCAAACGAGGTTCCTGTTGGGTACGGGACGACGGTGGCCGCTTCCGCCACGCGTAGTAGCCGCTGGTCGACACACCCAGCAGTCGACACATCGGCGGCACCGGGTAGTCCTGTCGCATCTGCTCAATCACGCCGTACTTCACCGCGACTCCTTCGCGAAGTACGTCGCGAATTTTTTTAATAAATCGCGCTCCATCTTCACTTCGGCCAGTTCCCGTTTGACCCGGTTCAGTTCCATCTCCAGCTCAGTCAGTGGCTTTTGCTGTTGCCCAACCTTGCCGAGCCTGCCCGCTTTCGCGGCGCGCACCCAGTTCGCCAGCGACTTCATCGGGATCGACAACCGGCGTGCCGCTTCCGACACGCCGACGCCTTCCGTCAACGCGAGCTTGACCGCCTCTTCACGAAATTCTTTCGTGTAGACCGCTTTCGGGATTCGATTCATCTATGCCTCCGTTCCTCTATTTTACGAAACGTTGGCATCCACTTTTTTCAGCCGGCCTCAGTACGAGCTCGAAGCTCAATGGGTCCGAAGACCCGTGGACGACCGGAGCCAATCATGACGTTATCACAGAGTGTGTG
>NZ_FCOG02000241.1 GCF_001544975.2 Caballeronia arationis
GGATTCGCAGGCTGAATCTGAATGGTGTTCTGCGCGACCACTACTTTTTGCTGATCGCCCGATTTCAGGTTGCCCGCCTCGTGCGCCTGCTTGCGCAGCCGCTGTACGGAGTCCATCACGTCGTTGGGTTGCGCAATGAACGCGTCGCCGATCTGCTTGACCCAATCGGGCTTCGATGCCATGGTGGCAAGCACCTGGGGAAACGCGACGAGCGATTGCACGCTCGGGTCCCACGGCTGCGACGCGACCGCCTTCACGGCTTCATCACCGGTCATCGATGCGTGAGCCTTCGACCAGGCCGCAGCCGATCCCACCTCCGTGGGATAGGTCGCCGCCATCAGCACCTGCGCGAGCAATGGATCGGGGTAAAGCGCGATCGGCGCGGTCAGTGAATCGAGCTGTTGATTTGAGACCTTGACCGTGGCTTGCGCATGGGCGACGCCCGGCAACGCGATACTCGTCACGAGCGGCAAGACAAGCCCGGCGCAAAGCACGATTATGGTTCGAGCGGATGCTGCGGATCGTTTCACGATCGAGCCCTCCCGGGACGCCGGTTACACGCACTCATGCACGCATTGCCACCGGATCTAGAACTTGATGTGGGCGCCGGCAAACGGACCGGCGGTTCTAACGTTGTAGTAAAACGACGAGGTGTTGTAGTCCTGCGCGAGGATCCGATATCCGGCGGTCACGCCAATCATCTTAGAGACATCCCAGGACACCGAGGCAATCAACTGCCACGAATACTTGGCCCCTCCGGTCCCCACATCCGCGTACCCCATGACCGACCACTTATCCGTGAATCGATAGAAGGCACGCACGCCCACCAAGGCGTCGACCCAGTCGACATTCGTGCTTCGTTCGTCGCCGGCCGGCAAAACGGGACTGGGCGAAAAGGAAAGCTTCGCATTGAGATTTGTGTAGCGTAGGCCCGCTATCAAGTCCACAGGTGTCTTGTCGCTTGGCAGGATGCGATACGCCCCGACCGCCTGAACGATTCCGTTGTCCAGTTGCAAGCGTGCCGTACCCAGCCGCCCTCCGAGTATCGGGTCTGACGTCGTCGATACGTTGACGTAAAACCCATCGACGATGATTGCCCAGCGATCCTTGCGTGCTTCGAAGGTCGCCATCACGCCAAAGTCGAGGTCGCGCCAGATATCGGAGAAGTGTGCATCGACGTTTTGACCTGGGATCACTTGCCCGACGCGGACGTTGCCGCTTTGGCCCGCCAGCCAAAAGTACGGCGTCAGCGAGAACTGCCAACCGTCCGGGCTGGGCGACGTCGGCTGCGCTTCAGCGCGTGCCGTTGCCGCGACTGCGCTCAGCGAGGCGCACACCACCCATGCCGCAATGCGTCGCCGCGATCTCGCTTTCATGCCCGCACCTTCATGAAGACACATCATCCGCTAGCCGGGCTTGCCGGATCATTCAGTTTCCGGGGAACATCCGGTTCCAGTCCTGCTTCATGTCCACGACGATCCAGCCGTTGCCCGACGCCGCGTCGAGTGCCTTGTCGAGCTTTCCGACTTTCGAGGTGCGGTCGTATGCATATTCTCGCGCTGCATCCGTGTGGTGAATGATCACGCCGAGTCGGGCACCCGTTCCGCTGGTCGTCCATCTGAGCATTTGCAGGTCGCCGTCCGAATTGCCAAACGCCGCCACCGGCCTTCTGCCGATGACCCTCTGGATCGTGGCCGGCTTGCCCGGACCGTCATCCACGTTTTCCACCTTCCCGATGCGCATGAGCGTCGGTTGACCGGCGACTTCGGTGTATTGGTACTTGATGCTGCTGCCGATGACCTGTTCCGGCGGGATTCCATACGCCCGGTCTGCGAATCCGCGCATGAATTCGACACCCCCGCCGGAAACGATGTATGTCTTGAAGCCATTTGCCCGCATATAGCTCAATACTTCCAGCATCGGCTGATAGACGAGTTCGGGATACGTCCTGCCGAAGCGCTTGTCGCGCGCGGAGGCCAGCCAGTCGCGCGCCTGTGCGGCGAATTGATCAGAGCTCATTCCTGCGTGGGTCGCCATGATCAGTTTCTTCGCGTTCGCTTCGCCGTTTTTGAAAAACACTCCAGTCATATTGCCGGCGAGCGCCGAGCGGTAAGGCTCCTGAGTGCGCCATTCAGGGTGCTGAGGCGCCAGCGCCTGAAGCCGCTGGAGTGCAAACACGAACTGGACGTACGCAGGCTGTTCGATCCATAGCGTGCCATCGTCGTCGAAGACCGCAATCCGCTCGGACGGCGGCACGAAGTCGGCCGAGCCGGCAGTCGTCGTCTTTCGAACGAAGTCGACGATGGCTTTTTTCTGAGCCGTGTCGTTCCATGAAGGGAGAGGGTCGACAGCAACGGCGCCCGGCTGCGCGGCGTCCTGGTGCGCAGGCGCGGAACCGCACGACGTCAGTGCGCATGCGAGCGCGAGACACGCGGACAGTCGACGCGCGACTTCAATCAATCGGGGCATCTTCATTTTCTTTCTCAACGAATCCGCTTGAACACGCGATATGCGGCGAGGCAGTCGCGTCAGCAGGCGCGTTGATCGCCTTCGATAATTCCAGTCAATACCAGCGTTAGCACCGACTCTGATAAGTGCTCGAACGATTGTTGGTGCAGGCGTTATGGCTTTCAATGAGACTTTGGTCCAATAGCGGCCGTTGTTCGTAAATGCTACGGTGAATGCGCGTGATGAAGCCCGCGCACAACATTAAATAAAAGGTTTAGCGGGACTTATCACCCGCATTACTGATGATTCGGAACATTATCCAAACGACTAACTCCGAATTCATTTCATCAGCTTCGGCCTGTTATTCCCCGTTTTCACTTATATAAGCAGTCCCACAAAAATAATTGTGTAGATTTATTGCCATCGCCAATGGTGTGGGACGGCGTCTGGACCACGGTTTTCGGGGTTGATTGCGCACGTCAAGACTTCGCTTTTCACTAAACGATTAGGAGTCTGCACATGAAGCCAAGAACGTGGTTATCCGTTTGCGTCGTGATACTCGCGCTCGCATGGTTCGCGCCATCGCCTGCGATCGCGCAGCAGAAGCCCAACATCCTGTTCATCATGGGCGACGACATCGGCTGGATGCAGCCGAGCATCTACCATCGCGGCTTGATGGTTGGCGAGACGCCGAACATCGACCGGATCGGCAGCGAAGGTGCGATCTTCATGCATTACTACGCCGAGCAAAGCTGCACCGCAGGGCGCACTGCTTTCTTCACCGGCATGCATCCGCTGCGCGCGGGCATGATTCCGCCGCAGCTTCCGGGCAGCCCGACCTACCTTCTTCCCGGCACGCCGGCGCTCGCGAAGTTCCTGCTCGATCTCGGCTATAGCACCGGCGAGTTCGGCAAGAACCACCTCGGCGACCACACCGACGCTCTGCCGACGGCGCACGGCTTTCACGAGTTCTGGGGTTATCTGTATCACCTCGACGCGATGCAGGGCGTCAGCTTCAACGACATCAACAGCTCGCCCACCCAGCAGGGTATCGCTCCGCCGTGCAAGAACACGCCGGTCCCCGGTCTCCCCGATGTTCCCGGCGCAGTGGACCCGAAGACGACGGTCTGCCTGACGCCGCCTCGCCCCGTGATCGCTTGCAAATCGTCCGATGGCACGGCGAAGAACCAGACCTGCAAGGACGAAGGGCCGCTGACGCTTGATCGCTCCCGCACGGTCGACGAGGAGATCTCGGCCAAGGTCATCGACTTCATCGATCGCAATGACCCGAAGAAGACGGGCAAGCCGTTCTTCGTGTGGTACAACCCGGCGCGCATGCACATCACGACGATGCTGTCGCCGAAGTACGAAGCCATGCTCGGCGAGAAGGGCGGCAAGGACTGGGGCATCAACGAAGCGGGCATGAAGCAGATGGACGACAACATCGGCTATGTGCTGAAGAAGCTCGAGGACATGGGCCAACTCGACAACACGATCGTCGTCTTCACCACCGACAACGGCGCCGAAACCATCACCTTCCCGGACGGCGGCACCACCCCGTTCAAGGGCGGCAAGCTCACGACCTGGGAAGGCGGCATGCGCGCGCCGGCGGTCGCACGCTGGCCCGGCCACATCAAGGCGGGCACCGTCATGAAGGAAATGTTCGCGTCCCTCGACTGGCTACCCACGTTCGTCGACATCGCTGGCGGCCCCAAAGGCGACCAGCTCAAGAAGCAGATCGAGGCGGGCAAATACCCCGGCATCGTCAAGACCACGCTCGACGGGGTCGACCAGCGCGATTACCTCGAAGGGAAATCGGCGAAATCGGCACGCGAGGTTTTCTTCTATTACACCGGACCGATACCATCTGCGGTGCGATACAAGAACTGGAAGTTCTATTACACGATGGTCGGAGACTGCGCGACCTGCGGCCTTGTCGGAGCCACTACGTATCACTGGACCCAGGTCGACAACATCATGCGTGATCCTTTCGAGACCACGGTCGGCGCCGACAGCAAGTCGTTGCTCGGCTACGGCGGCGCATTGGCTGCGCCGAGCACAGCCTATCTCTACAACTGGAACACCCTGCCTATCGGGCAACTGCTGTGGCTGAAGGAACTGGAGAGCTACACGGCGTTCCCGCCGATGCAGGACCCGGCCAGCTACAACCTCAGCCGGATCTTGCAGGAGGTCAAGCAGAATGGTCACCGCCACCCGAGCGAATGATCCTGCGAGCAGGGACAAAGCGAATGGAGAACGCGGCATGGCGAATCGAAAAACGGCAAACGCAAACAGCAACTCCAGTGCTGCCGCCCGCCCTTCCCGCGTAACCGCGCGCTCAAGCAGGCTGCTGCTCTGGGGCTTGCTCCTCGTGACGTGCCCTGCATTGATCGGGTTCGCGGCAAACTGGGCCATCGGCACTCACTCGAGAGCCGCCTCCTCGAAAGTAGCCCAAGGCGACGGCGTGCATGGTCCACAAGGGATGGCCTGGGTGCCGGGCGGCGAGTTCCTGATGGGCAGCGACGCCAAGATGGCACAAGCCAACGAGCGCCCCGCCCACAAGGTGCGCGTGCACGGCTTCTGGATGGACGAGCATCACGTGACGAACGCCGAGTTCCGCAAGTTTGTCGAAGCGACCGGCTACGTCACGACGGCCGAGAAGAAGCCCGACTGGGAGACGATCAAGGTTCAGGCGCCGCCTGGCACGCCGCGCGCGCCAGACAGCGTGCTGGTGCCGGGCGCAATGGTGTTCGTCGGCACGGACGGGCCGGTATCACTCGAAGACTTCTCGCGCTGGTGGCGCTATGTGCCGGGCGCGGACTGGCGGCATCCGGCGGGGCCGCAGAGCAGCATCGCGGGCAAGGACGATCATCCGGTCGTGCAGGTTTCATACGAGGACGCCGAAGCCTATGCGAAGTGGGCCGGCAAGCGCCTGCCGACCGAGGCCGAGTGGGAATTCGCGGCGCGCGGCGGGCTCACGCAGGCTACCTACGCCTGGGGTGACAAGTTCGCGCCGGACGGCAAGCAGATGGCGAACGTCTGGCAAGGCCAGCAAGCGCGCCCATTTCCGGTGATGAGCGCCAAGGCGG
>NZ_FCOG02000577.1 GCF_001544975.2 Caballeronia arationis
GACGGCTGCGAACACTGCCGACTGAAGGGGCTTTTCACCCGCAACGGCAAGGCAGCGGGTGGAACCACGCGCCCGTCGTTGGCCGCCGAGCTCTACCGTCCGACGCCTGAGTTTTTGGAGCGTGTGGCCGAGCGCGACTGGTCCGGTGCCCGCAAAGTTTGGCGCGGTGAACGCCGTACCGGGTTCGATAACGCGGATATGACGGGAAAGACCCTCTATGAACATGCTCTTTTCAAGGCTTCGCGCGGTTTGATTGACCCACAATTCATCAATCGCTCGATGCAGTCGTTCGCGCAGTACCGCGTAATGCCCGGCGTCGATGGCTTAATGGTCTAACCCTGGTCCTCCATGTTCACCACGTTCGCAAAAATGCTGCCCGAGCGGCAGCAGTTGGTCGTCGCGCGCTGGCGGTTTCAGAAAGTCCGCGAGGACTTCTACCGCGAGACGCGTCTCGATATCGCAGCAAAGGGCCTGCGCAACACCGAGACGCTGTTCGACCGGCTCGAAACGTACGAAAAGCGCAGCCGCACTCGCGGCAAGCTCGAGTGGCGGGTGTTCTCCAGCATCCGGGAAACCATGCAGCGTGGGGAGAGCTTCTCGCTCGCTATCAAGCCATTCATCCCCGGCGACGAGTACGCG
>NZ_FCOG02000242.1 GCF_001544975.2 Caballeronia arationis
TTGCTCCGGGGCGTTTTTCTTCCAGTCTTGCAACCAATAAAAAAGCCGCCAGATCAACTGGCGGCTTCTTCTTCCTACTACTCGCAACCTTGCTCGTTAGCCGCCGAGTGAGGTTCCGGTTGTGAAGCTGAAGGTGCGCGAGAATGCGACGCCGTTGATCGTACCGGTGAGTGAGACGGTGTATGGCGAGTTCGGGGACAACGGCGTGGTCGGGTACGCGACCCCCTGATCCGGCAGCAAGAGCTTGTTCGGGTCCTTGGCCGAATCGAGAACCTGCAAGGCGATCACGTGCCCGGACGAATCCGTCATCGTGCCCGTTTGCATAACGATGGTGTCGGTCGAGTTGCCGACTACAGCTACGGGCGTACCCCAATGACCGGACGTTGCAGGCGGCGTAGGGATTTCTCCAAAGCTGTCGTATGGAACGCCGGTCGTCCCTTGGCACGGGAACGTCAACGGCGCGTTGGCCGTTCGCTGCTGGAAGTTGGTCAGATTCAACGAGAACTGCTCTTGGGGAAAACCGTTGTACGTGTTTGCGACCTTGCCAATACCGACCGTGGTCGCAAGCGACGCCGCAATGCTGACGTGATATACGCCACCCAAGAATGCATAGATCGCTCGCTGCCCATATTCTGCTTCGGTCAACGTCGCGTTCGTATAATAGCCACCCGACACCCCGATAGAACCGTTGTACTGCGTATATCCGAAATGGGCTGCGCGATCAACGAAGGTCGCTCCTGTGAAGCCGGGATTGCCCGCTACTTCGGTATCGGTAATCACATCGTTCGCCGTAAGATACTGCGCGTGTGCCGCCGTCGCCTGATCAAGCGCGGTGTTTTCCTGAAGGGCCGGGAAGCCGCATTGCTGGCGCTGTTGGTTAAGCAAGTTGAACGCTGCCAGATGGAAGCTGTCAGCCGGGTACTGAGGCGTCGTCAAATTCGCCGGATTCGTCGTTGCCGGCGTGCTCGCACCGCTTGCAGGGGATGCACCGCTGCTGCCGCCACCACCACCGCAAGCGGTCACCAGCAGCGATGCAGCGATCGCGGCCATCGAGAGTTTGAAGTTCTTCTGAATCGTCATTTGTTGTTTCCGATCTAGTTGTTGCAGTCGCCCCCGCGATCTGCTTACTTTCATCTTATCGAGCGGTGTTCGGAGTCAAGGCAATTCGAAAGCCCGCTCCGAAACCGCTTTCCTCGTTGGCAAATTGCCGTTGGCCATTGGCGGCGCACGCATTGTAATACTCGGAAAGGGTCTGTAATTCCGCACCGTTGCTGGATCGCAACCGTTTGCTAACGATGTTTGGCACGAGCTCGGAAGTGCTTCACCCGCAGGGCGACGAAGACGACGCCCAGCACCGCAGCGACGGCAACGGGCTGCGTCGCGCCGACGGAAGAAAGGAGCGAGGTGCCGCCCCACAGGAGAATCAGGAAAGTTGCGAGCGCGCCGAATGCTTTGCTTTTCGACACGGCCGCGGAGTGCCGCCTGCCTGAGCCGAATCTTTGCGCGAAGCGAATGTTGCTTTGCTCAAGGTCGAACGCCTCCTGCGACTGCACCGTTGCCCGATCTGCGCGGTAGTGCCTCTCGTACCGTTGGAATCGCGCGTCGCCGCGGCCTTCGAGCCACGCGGCGGCGCTGTCGGGAAAGAGGTAAGCGAAGTCCTGCATGGCTCAGTGCGTCACGTCCGACTCAAACTCGATGGCACCGACGGCGTCGGGAATGCACCGGCCATCGGCCTCGCCGTAGTACGAGCCGGTCGTTAAATCGAGCCAGCCGAACTGCACTCCTCCGTCACGCGAAAAAACGACTAGACCGGCCTCGATTGGGAAATCGTGGGACATCCTGGACACCTCCTTTTCCTGTGTTTCACTTGCTCTTTGAACGCTTTTTTCCCTTGCTTCTCGCTTCGGTACGCGGCTTCAGGTCGTACTCACAGCCCGGGCAGACGAAGTCCTTGGCCAATTCGATTTTCCCTTCGTCGTTCGACAAGATGTACTCGGTTCCGCAAGTTCTGCACGGGGCGAGATTCAGCCTTGAATCCGTCGCCATGGAACGTGTCAGATGGTTCGCGCGGTCGGCTGACACGGCGAGGCGAGAGCCGAACATCTTTTCCAGTACGTCGTTAGATGCGATCAACGCTTCGGGAATGTTCGCTCCGTTTTTAAGCGCGCATCGATAAAGCCATACCAGCATGCTCGCCTGAAGGCGGTGAACCGGGCGCTCGACATACCACGTCAAAGAGCTTGCGCTGTTGCCGCAAGGCGAGCTGACGCCGTGGATTTGCCGGTACGTGTTGCGAGTGATCGCCGAGTTCAGGGCGAACAAGTTGGTCGCTGTCGACGCCCGACAGCCCTGCGTCATCATCAAGCGCGCGTAGATCTCGCGCTTGGCTCTGTCGAGCCGCAAATCGGACCAGAGGTTTTTGTACGGGAGCGCGCTCGACTTCAATTTCGAAGTTCGCATGACATAGTGCGCGGCCGACTCGTCACTAAGATCTCCAGCGGAATATTCAAACCAGAACAGGTTGTCGTCGAAGCGCCATCTGTAGAGGGGGAAGCGAATTCCGCCGATAGCGGCTTCAAGACGCCCGATCGGCAAAGCCATGAGGTAATCCGCTAGCTCGAACGAAATGCCAAGCAGCGGGGCGGCCAAAACGTTCTGGTGGAGGACGTCCTTCAGAAGCGAGACGTAGGTGCAGTTGTAATGGAAGATATCGCGCGCTGTCACATCGTCGACAAAAGGCATTGCCGACGAGAGCTTTACGACGGTCTGCGACAACATGATGCCATCGACGAACGTTTCCCAGTCACGCGGGTCTTGCAGAGCGGGCGAGAGCGCTAGGAACGGCATGTTCATCAGCTTCGCCATGGGCGCGGCGTGGGCTTTGAACGTTTCCATGTTCTCGAACGAGACCCCGAAAAATGCTTCGGCGTCGCTGTACCGTGCCAGCACTTTGTGCATTACACCGGTGAGAGAGTAGTTGGTCCGCTGGATCTTCTCGGCAAGATACTTTGACAGCGGAATATTGGTCTCGACGTGGTCAAGGATGTTGGTCGACATATTTTTTTGTTTTGGTATCAGTTACAGCGGAAGCAACCCCGTTCGCTTCCGCGCCATCGTTTCTTATTACTGTGCGCTGCCTATTTGCGCAGTGACGTCTCGATCTCGGTTAGGTGCTTGCGCATCATTGCGGCAAGGGTTTCGATCAATGGCTCATGTTGGGCTGGACCGTCGCACGCTTGAACCGCCACTTGGGCAGTCGACAGCTTGCCGGCAAAAGTCTCAAATGCGGACATAACGTCCTGCATCGCCGCCTGAACCCGGTTCGCCGCTTCAATGGCGTCCGCCTCTTTCTGCCTCTCCAACTCGAGCTGCGCCAACTCCGCGCGCCGCTCAGTCAACTGTTCCTCAATTTCTTTCAGTTCAGCGCTGCGCTTTTCCAAGGAATCGGAGATGCTGGTATATCCTGCCGGCGCCGTCGGCACTTCCTTGATCTGGACCTCCGGCTTGCGATTAAGCAAGGCGTTCCTTTCCTCGTTCAGCTTCTGGATTTCCTTGTCCTTGTCTGCAAGATCTTTCTCGAGGTTGGCCAGGCCAGCCTGTCGGCCGGTGTAGTAGCTGTCCATACGCTTCAGCTGTGCCTCTTTGTCTGCGATCAACCTCGCAGTCGCCTCCAGCTGATCTTGCAGGCGGCGAGCCTCGTCTTCTGCGACACGATGGGCGGT
The DNA here is from genome assembly GCF_001544975.2 of Caballeronia arationis. Taxonomy (GTDB): domain Bacteria; phylum Pseudomonadota; class Gammaproteobacteria; order Burkholderiales; family Burkholderiaceae; genus Caballeronia; species Caballeronia arationis. Next base: position 3,723 of record NZ_FCOG02000242.1, read on the forward strand.
CTTGCTCTCCTCGAGAAGCGTTTTGTAGTTCTCGACCTGTACTTGCCTGTCTGCAAGAGCCTCTTCCTGCTTCTGCAGAGTCGCCAGCATCTTGCGAATGTCCTCACGAGTCATGTTCTCGTTGGCCTTCTTTGCGGCGAGGATCGTTGCAACTTGCTCGTCGGTCACGTGATCGGCGGCCAGAATGTCGAGTTCGCCGACGTTGAAAACTCTGATGGCCTCAGTGTTGTCGATGAAAGCTTCATAGCAACGCATGTACTGGCGCGCTGCCGCGTACTTCACACCGAGTGCGCCTTCGAAGAACCGGTAGCCCATCGTCGCTGCTTTGCGCACAGTGCTGGTCTTGTTACCCGACTTGGCGATCATCGAGTTCTTGATTAGGTGCATGGTGTTGATAAGCTGCCCACCGATCAACCGGAGGTCATCCGAGATTCGCGCTCGCGCTTCGGCGATCGCGATCATGTTTTCGACGATCTGAAGGACGAGTTCCGCAGAATCTTCGCCGTCGCCGAAAAGCTGGCGGGCAACCTTCTCGATCTTCGATCGGTCCGCGCTGCTATGGGCGACGCCGCCTAGAATGTCGTCCATCGGATCGTGGAGTTCGGTCTTTCGCAGTTGGAGGTCTTTCTTGGAATCGTCGTTGTTTGTGGACATAACTTCTCTCTAAATTTGCTTCAGCGCCCCCGCGCGCTGCCGTGATTCGCCGCGAGTGTGTAAGCGATCGTAACGGGCCGGTTACAGGTTCCGATCTGCGAAAGACGTCATTTTTTACCCGTCTTTCGCTCGCTGCGGCCGAAAGCCGCGTTTTTTCAAGGAAAGCAAACGTTTAACGGTTCATTTTTGTAACACTTAAGATATTTTTAAGTGTCCGCATGGAAGTACTTACCTAGAGTTTGCTCTTGTAATTTCCCGAAATTACCGCTAGCGGCCGCGACGCGCGTCCTATGTTCCGAGAGACGGTTCGCCGACGTCTCCGCGTACATCAGCACTGCCGCGCGGGCCCGGGTGATATCTATCGTCCTTTTGCCGTTGAACACTTCCCGCCTGAGTCTGAGCCAATGAGGGAGATCGTTTAGCGACAGTAGATCCGTCGATAGCTCGGGCTGCAGCTCGACTTCTGGAGATGTAAATAGACCGGCACCACTCACCGGCCAGATGGCAGGGAGTTGCTCCCGGAGGAACCGGACTTTGCTGCGGTTCTGTTCGATAGGCGAGCGCCTGTCCTCTTGCTCACCATTCGGTGCGATACGCGTGAGCTTCCCGTGGCTGCTCGACGGCGCTATTCGGCCGGACCAGTTTTTCGTCTCGAAGATGAAGATGCCGAACGGCGTGATCGCGAGGTGATCGATCTCTGCCGTGGGAAACGCTGTACCGGGAGCGGGTTCGATGAGTAACGGCCCGTCGTGCAGGTAGAAGTCGTCGCCGCACAGCCATTGAAGCGTCGTGCGCAGTTTTGCCTGCGCCGCAGCTTCACCAGCCGCACCGATTTCATGCGATGAGCGCTTCACACGACCGGCACTCCGCGATCCGGACGGGCGCCGCCGCCGAAGCCCCTTGAACAAGCGGTAACCGCCGACTGCGACAAGTATCTCTAAGAACATCCGCTGCCTCCGTTGTGTACGTAGATCAGCATGACACGGGGTGGAAGAAGTCAAGGATGCGATGCGGCACTGCCAAGAGCGCCCGAAAATCGAAAGGCCCTATAAAAATGGAAGCTTTCCCGACCACGCGTATCGGCGCCGCGCGTAAATTGCCTGTTATCCCCGCGTCAACGACGCATCGACTCG
>NZ_FCOG02000480.1 GCF_001544975.2 Caballeronia arationis
CAGGCGGGCGGTCGAGCGTGGCCACTCCACGTCGCGCCCGTTTTTGGATCGCGGTACTTCGGGGGCAGCTTACCTTTGGGCGAACTCGACGCAGTCGATGTGGCCGCGGCCTTGTTCCTGGTGACCTTTACGGAGGGCGCCCTGGCCGGACGGCCCGGACGCTTTTTCGTCGAAGTATGTGCAGCGATATCTGCTGTGGTCAATCCGTGCTGGTCCATGAGCTTTCGGATGTCAGCAAGCGCGGTCTGCGCCTGTTTTGCGGTTAAGGCCTGGGCCTGCGCTTGAAGTCGTTGCATTTTTCCTTGGATTTGTTCGAGGGTGGCCATAAAGGTCTCCTTTAGGATGTAATGCCCGAACTATGCCACCGTTCACATCAAAAACGAAGAGTGATGCGAACTGAGAAAGCCGTATCTTGTGACTAAGCTTTTCAAGGGAACGGAATTTGGAAGGCGCCTAGCGCGCGCACAGTCCCTGAGTTGTGATAGTCCATCCAGTCCATTCTCAAACCGAGAAGCCTGATCCGCGCCGCGCTGTCGGCTGGCTGCCACCGAACGAACACCTAGGACTCGCGACTCGTTGCTCACCCATACAGCGCCTGGCCAACAGATGACGAGCACCGCCTCGTTTATAATAGAAAGACAGCCTCAGCTATGGCAGGAGCCCATTTCATGAGTCAACCGCGCGGTCGACATTCTGGATCTCGAAACAGCGACCCACGCCAAACGCGTCCCGTCAAACAATCGCCGAATAAACGACAGGGGCGACCATACGTAAAGGGGCAATCTGCTCAAGAGCCCGCCGAGACTGCATCTATTTTCAAGACGCGATCGTTTCAGTTGCTGGTTGATATGGTCGGCGCGGAGAACGTCGCGTTAGGGCTTGATTCCGACTTGAAGCGGGTGGCCGAGCTGATGAAAGGCGAAAAATTCACGCCCGAAACGGCCTTCCATATGGAAACGACGCTTGGGTTGCCACACGGTTTCTTTGACGACCCCAACCCAGTGCTCGGGCCAGAGATTTTCGCGCGTTTGAGGTCCCCCTTGGACTTCGTTCAAACGGAGGTCGATCTCGAAATGGTGTCCAGCATGACTGAACGGGATTTCGTCCCAACCGTCAGCCAAAAGTCATCTCTTAATAA
>NZ_FCOG02000243.1 GCF_001544975.2 Caballeronia arationis
ATCGTGGTGCCGGAGCTGTACTCGATTTTCACCTTCGCCAGCTTCATCGGCGACCTCCGCACTTCAGGTCGATGCCGCCAGCGACACGCAGCCCATCAAGCATTGCCTGATAGCCGCCCTGGGTTTCGAGTTGCTTCAGCGAAACGTGGTTTTCACCGCCGCCCGTGTGGTCCAAGCGACCGCGACGAGTTCTGAAACTCAGCGCGACGCCCGATCCACAATGCCGCTCGACCACGTCGACGAAAAGCGTCTCTGTGCGCAGCGACACCCGCACCGCCGAACTGCCGCGGCGCGGATCGGTGACGATTTCATGAGAGCTTGCGGCGAGCCGCAAATCCTGCGCGACGCGTCGTAGGATGCGCGATGCGTGACGCTCCAGGGCGGCCTTTGCGCCGGAGTTGGCGCTGTTACGGTCCGCGTAAAACACTCGGGGAAATTTCATGGTTGCCTCGGAAAAAGACGAGGCAGGTCCCTTGCGGGGAGCCTGCCCCGCAAGGGAATTACGCGGCATGCACCGCGAGCTAAAGGAAGTGGACTACCAGGTCAGTGGGTGATCCGGTAGCCGGACCCGCTGGAGACGAGATAAACCTGCTGGCCAGGCACGAACTGCTGATCGTCGACCTGCGTTACGACAACGGTTTGGCCGTTGGCGCGGCGCAGGAAAACTTCGACGCCGCTGTGTCGCGACATGACCGAACTGACGCGCTGTGCGATCAGCCCGGAGGCGGCGCCGGACAGCGCGCCGGCGATGTAGCGGCCGCTACCGTTGCCGATGACCTGCGAGCCGAGAAACGCGCCCGCTGCCGCGCTCACGATCGAAGCGATACCCGACGTGTCGGACGCGTTCTCGATCGTGATCGGGCGTACGCGCAGGATGGTTGCCTGCTCGAATTGCCCAGTGCGTTGGACGTCATAGCGCTGATACGTGTTTGGCGAACCGAAGTCGGCCGTAGCACAGCCCGTCAGAGCCGAAAGGAGAACGACGGCGAAGAGAAGCTTGAACATGGATTACCTCGACGAATGAAGCGGGCAATCCGTCCCGAGGGGCTGGCTTGCCCCATGGGAAAGAAAGAAGACGAACAACGAGAAATGCGAAGCTGCGCGCGAGCGTCAGTGGGTAACCGAGGCGATTGCGAGCGAAACAGACACGACGCCGACGAGAAACGACAGCATCTTCCAGGCTTCAGCATCCTGCTTGGCGTACCAGGCGAGGCTACTAAAAGCGTGCTTGAGCATAGGGAACATGGACAACTCCTGAAGAGAAGAGGAGCCGCCCCCAGATGGGAAGACTCCCACCGGGAAAAGAAAAAGGCGACCAAAAATGGTCGCCAGAGAATTGCCGTCATGGACGGCTGGAAAGAAGATGGTCCTCCAGCACGCTGGAGGGGTAGGTCGATGCGCAGAAGCGCGGGGAATGGAGCCAGTCTACGGAGACAGCCTCGCAGCGGGGATCAGAAAGCTCAGCGATTCGCTATGCCTTTCGCTTAAGACCGCAAAACGAACTGCCCTTGACCGGTGACGGTGACCGGCCAGAACGAAAAAAAAGAAAGCGATCGGATGCGCCAAAGCTGCTGCGGTACAGCGCCAAGCAATCGAAGCGGAAATTCCGCCGCACCTGCTCTTCACCTCTGGGTGGCCGACCGTGCGTCCAACGCTCGACGAAGCCCAGATCCTCGCGAACGTGCGTTCCCGCGGAGCGGCGCTGGTCGGCATCGACGTACTGTGCACGGAAGCCCAGTCGGTGCTCGCCCGGTACGATGAACTGCTGGCATGAAAGTCCAGCGCGACTTCTGACGACCCGTGCAGCCGCATCAGGCTTCCTTCATCTTCTAGGACAACCCGCGCAGCGCCCTTCCCAAATCGTGGGCTTCACTGAAGTACACTTCGTTGCGACACAATGACAGCGAAAGGACGCTGCACATGGATATGGACGAACCGTCGGAAGTTATTTCCGTCCGTCACGAAGACGGGGGCTGGGTCTGGTCGATTACCTCGCCGGACCAAACCGAACACAGCATGAAACTGCTCCGCCAGTCGGCGCGAGCGTTCCTCACGTACGAGGAAGCGCGTCGCGATGCGGAACTCGCTCTGGAACAGTTGCGCGAGGGTCACTGACAAGCAAATGGCTAGGTACGGGCATTGCGAAGCAATTAGAAAACGTCTGAGGTTCGCTACCGTGCCCGCCGCTTCATTGACACCACCGCTTTGGACCACCCGCGTATTTTCGCCGGTCAGACCGCCCGTTGGCGTTCTAATCGTAGACGACGACCATGACCTCGCGGACGCCCTGCAAGCCGTGCTGGAAGCCGAGGGATTCGAGGCCCGGACCGCCGACTGTCCTGCGTGTCTCGGGCTCATCCGCTTCTGGATTCCACACATCGTCGTCGCCGACATCGAGATGCCGATCCAAAATGGTTTTGCGCTTGCTCGCGCGATGAGACAAGTCGCGCATATGCGTCTGGTCCCCATCATCGCCCACACCTCACTCGCTGAAAAAGACGTCGCCCGAGAAGGCTTCGCATCCGGGATGGATGGCTACTGCAGCAAGAGCGACGGTCCGAGCTCGCTGTTGGCGCTGCTTCGTCGTGTCGCGCCGGTTTCCCTCGCCCCATAAAAAAAGCGCCACGCCCCGGGAAGTCCGGGAGCGTGGCGCTGGTCGAAAGATTAAGCGAGACAGAGCGAAAGCTGAGAGTCCGCATCGAAATAAGCAGGATCCGGAACCGCGCCGTGCGGCGTGGTAGGAACCTCCCAATGCGCCTGAGCGTCGCTAAAACCGCCGAGCCCGTACAGCAACTGGTCGGTGTCTTCCCGTTGAAGCAAGTCACCGAACGCAAAGCTGAATACGGCGGGCGCAGACTCCCCCTCGGCGACGATCCCGAGCTTCTGGACGACTTCATCTGCTTTGCGAACCCGCCATGTATCCTCGCCTTCAGGCGCGCGTGTCACGGTGATTCGAGTAGCCGCGGGCAATGTCGAGGCTTCGCGGACTGCGTCACGAAATGCTGGAATCGCCTTTTTTGCGAATCCGGGCGTTTCCATCTCGATCGGATAGACGACGTCCGTGATGAACGAGCCGATGGCGTTGTACTGCCAGCCAGCGTGCCGCCACGGCGCCCAACCGATCGCGACCAGCCGGTTTTCCCGATCGATCGAATGACACCGCACCTCAGGCATGCGATCTATCGCCGTCTTCGAGGCCGAAGGCACTGCAACGTCGATCTGCACGGTACCAGTGTCGTACTCCTTGAGTATCCGCCACACGCTGAGCGGTCCAGAATTGCCGTAGATGGAGAGCAGGAGTTCGATGTTCGCGTGCAGCGAGACCTCGAGATTGCCGGCCGCCAGCTCATCAGCTTGCGCCTCGAAACCGGACCGTATCAGCGACAACCGAACTTCCTCGAGCTGCGATTCTGGCACCGCCGAATACATCGATTTCGAGGATGAAAGCGTGATCCGTCGGTCCGGCAGCGTGAACGGCTTGGCAAGCTCGCGCTGCCAGGATGCGATGAAGTTCTCTGGCTTGATCGATCCAGCCTTGCTTCTGAGCATGCCGCCTTCGCAACTCGCCGCGTGCGAAAACAGCCTACGCATGACAGCCGCGTAATTGCCGAGCGCGATCGCCGACCAATGATCCTGGTGCGGATAGACGTTCGACTCGTATCCACGCTCGAACAACGCGTAAATCCACTCGCCATCCGCCTTTTGAAAAGCGGCCGCACGTTTGCCCGTCAAAATAGATGAACCCATGTTTGCTCCAAGGTAAGACGCGGAGCAGCCCTCGCGGGGCTGTCCCGCAAGGGTGTAAGAAAAAAGCGGCCGTCGCCGACCGCGTGAAGCGCCAGCCGTCAGGCGAAGCGATGAATCGACGGAGCCTTCTCCGCCCGCGTCAACCAGAACGCGGCCGAAACATCTAGGCAGCGGCCTTGGCCTTCCGCCCTGAACTCGCTTTTCTAATAGACGGCTTCGGGACTTCATATCCGAAGCGCGCCCAGGCAGCGGGGTCCAACGGGATCGGATTCGTGCGCCCCGTTGCGAGGTTCACGAACACGCCCGAGAACGGCACCGCGCCGGTTCGAAACATCGTCCAAAGCATGTTGAACGCCTGGACCGCGATCGCCTGATTGATGACCAGCGACTGCTTGCGCAACGCCTCGGCCATCGAACAGGACGGCGTCTCGTCTTTCGCATCGAGCTTGGCGTCGAGCAAATCCGGGAACAACTCACCGACATGCGGCAAGCGTTCGGGGTTTTTCTTCGCGTAGCTCTTGTTGCAGACCTGCCCAATGACCACTTGGCCGCGGTCTGTGTCGTTGCCGCAGTCGAGGTAATAAACCCCGCTCGTTTCTGCCGCGCTGACAATCGCGCGCCGGGCGGCACGCGTATCGACACAGCCGATCACGAGATCCACGTTGTAGAGCGGCTCGCCTGCACCGAAGCGCCGGGTTTCCGCCCGCCAGTTCGTGCCCATCAGCGCGTTGAGCCGATTGACGATGAGCGAGGCTTTGTACTGACCCACGTCATTGGGATAGAAGCCTTGACGGCCGACGTTGGTCGGGCTGACCGTGTCGTCGTCAAACACCGTGCAGTCGATGCCGCCCGGGTGACCGAGCTCCAGCATCGCGTGATGCAGCCGCGCGAGGCTCGGGAGCACCGCACTGCCAGTGCCACCTGCGCCGACGACCACCACATTCCAGCTTCGCTCATGCATCTTGGAAGGAAGCAGATGACGGATAGGGCTTGTCATGCCGCCTCCTTCAGCTTGGCCGCCGCGTACCAACTGCTCGGCACGCGCTCGACGTCCTCGAAGATGCCCTTCGCACACAGCCGCATTGCCATGCTAGGAACCGATGTTGCGCAGTTCCCGACGACGAACGCGAACTTTGTCTCATGCCGGTCATCTTCGTCGTCTGTTGAAGAGAAGAAGGCTGGATGAGCACCATGCGAATGACAGTCGATCACGCGGAGTTCGTCTGCGCGGAGCTCCGGCCGCTCATACTTCAGCGAACCGGTGCCTTGCGACAGTACCCTCACGGGCGCGAGACGAAACTGCTTGGTCTCGGCGTTCCAGACGATCCAAGCACCCGTTTCAAGCGGATGCGCGGCACGTGCCATTGCCACGAAGTCGCCGATCAGTTCCGGCGGCACCGCGCCACAGCGCAGCACCGTCGATTCGACCACTCGCCCGTAGGGGATCGCAGTCGGAACCGTATAGTGCGCGACGCGGCGAACGACCGACAGCCACGGCAGATTGATTTCGATAAAGACACCGTTCTCGCCGATCAACAACCGCTCACCTGCCGCCTGCATGGGCGCTACCGGCTCGCGCCGGGGAGCCATGACGGTCGGAAACGAGCGTTGAAGCGCAGCGTCGCCAGCATTCAAGCCACCGGCATTCAAAACACCAGCATTCATTTCATATCTCCTTTTTTGCCGGCGATCAGATCAGCGACGGTAATGTCCATAGAGATGAGCGCCTCTTTCGGGAACTGCTCGCCGTAC
>NZ_FCOG02000442.1 GCF_001544975.2 Caballeronia arationis
GGTCTTGTTCGTTTGCACAAATGGTCGGATGAACTGCGCATGCAACAACACGACCTCGTGTCCCAACGCCTGAATTTTACGTGCCCACCAGTGAGCGCTCCCGCACGCGTCGAGAGCGACACGCCCGGCGGGACGCTGAGCCAGAAACGCGATCAGATCGTCACGGCCAAACCTCCGATTCGCAATCTCGCCGGTTTGGGCGTCGACCCAGTACAACTGGAACACCCGCTTTGCAACATCCAGTCCGTATGTCGTAGCATTCATTTGGGGCCTCCGTTCCTCAAGTGGTTGTGTCGCAACTCCACTTTGGCACATTGATGCCGTTCGGTTCTGGAGGCCCTCAATCATGCCCACCTCCCCGAAGGGAGGGCGGTGTCCATTCCATCTCGACCCTCTGCGGCCCTTCGACCCAGCGAGAAATCAAGCGCAGCTTCTGAGGTACAACTGCCATTCGCGTAGTCACGCGGGACGGCGGGTGATCGGCCTTATGGAAGGCTTCGTATAATGCAACGTCGACCGCGTTATTGCGTTGAACTGTCACTGTCTAGACTGCCAAAGGACGAGTGGTACTGCATAATGCGGCGATCCTGGCCCGGCGGTGCCCAAAGCCGCGGTGCAGATACGAGAGCCGCGTTTCCACAGAATCGTTGGTGCCGCTGACAAGGCGGTCGATCGCGGATTTTGCCCGGCCTTACAGGCGGCGAGCTTGGACGACCCATCGATTTATCGGTCAGCGATGGACTGTTCACCTCTTGCGCGCGACCCTGAGATCACATAGATCCCTCCATCCAAAAACATTTGCAAGGCCCGCCGTTCTGATCTGCGATCCTTTTGACGGAACGGTCCGCGGCGAACGGAGCGAGGTGAACAAGGTTCAACCGAGCCATGGTTTTATGCCCATTTCCCGGCAAAGCGAGGTGGCGTCCGTTGCATGTTGCTCGGCCAATGTTTCATTTCCGACCATCCTTTGCAGTCGAGAAAGTCCATACAGGCATTGTGCTTGCAGCGGACGCATGCCAAGCTCTTGGGCGATCACCAGCGCCGTGCGATAGTAATTATGAGCTTCCTCAATCCTAAGTGCGGTAGCGCTGTCATCCAAGATAAGATCCCCCAACAGGCTCCAGGCCCAGGCTTCATTTGCTCGCTCGCCGGAGGCTTGAGCAACATCAATCGCGTCGTGTGCATGAGTGAGAGCGTCATCTTGTCGACCAGCAAGGTGGCACACTCGACCGAAATTCAGGAGCACTAGCGACTGGCCGAACATCAAGTTACTTGCCGCCTGTCACGGATCGGCGTAATCGAGCCGGGGATGGTCGGCCTAATGAGGCCACGCAGAGTAGCCCCGAAACGCAATTTC
>NZ_FCOG02000251.1 GCF_001544975.2 Caballeronia arationis
TTACAGTGAGATTTACAACCTAAAAACCCGACATTTCTAAAAAGCTCAAACCCCGACATTTCAAAATAGCCTCGACACCTTTGCCAACAGCGTCCGATGGAAGTCCAGTCCACTGCCGGCGCTAAAAAGCCGGCTCCCTCTTCGAGACGGCTGGTCCGCGAGTTCGCGGGGTCATTGGCTGGTGCGTAAGGCAGCCAAGTCACGATCTTCACTCTTCTAGGCCGGGGGACCGTTGGTTGGTGTTTCTAGCACTATTGGCTCTGCGACCGGGACAGCTCCGATTAAAACAGCCCATTTCTCGGCAATGATTTCAGGGTCCTTCGTCATCTGCCAAACTATTCCAGGCAAATGTTACTTCTGTGTTTTGGTTGAAATCACTTAGTTGTTGAAAGCGCGATGTTTAACGTTTGCGTCAGGTGGCGCCGTTTTATACTCAGATGCATAATCTCTTTCAGTAGCTAATAAAAATCTGAGAGAGAAGGGTAATGACCGGGGAATTTCGTGAGTTGTATTATGTGGGGCGTGAGATGCCTCCAGATCTGGAATCGGCACTGGCAAAACGTCGATGGACCGTCGACTCGATTAACTTCAAAAGCGGGTGTAACGCGGCTCATCGACGCGACCTCGCTGGCGCCGGCATAGTTGACTTTTCAGGCGTTCGAGTTCCGCAGGATCTGCAGATTATCGAGCAGTGGCTCGCCTGTTCGCGCGTGGGTTGGGTGGCAATTGGTTACCTTGAGCAGTTTAACGACGCCGTGGTGCGCGGACTCATCCGCAACTACTGCTTCGATTATGTAACGCTGCCGACCTCAAACGAACGGATTGCCAATGCCGTCGGTCATGCGCACGGGATGGTGACGTTAAGTGATGAGGCCTCAGACGGCGGACGCGCGGTTGAAGGGGACGAAACTGGAGGAATGATTGGCTCGTGTGACGCAATGCTCGGCCTCTTTCGCTCGATCCGCAAAGTCGCGACGACCGATGCGCCTGTTTTCATCTACGGCGAGTCGGGGACCGGGAAGGAACTAACCGCTGCTGCGATTCACGAACGGTCGACGCGGTGCGATCAGCCTTTCGTCGCGATCAACTGCGGCGCGATTCCGGCGCACTTGCTGCAGTCCGAACTCTTCGGCTACGAGCGCGGTGCGTTTACCGGTGCGAACCAGCGCAAGATCGGCCGGGTCGAAGCGGCTAATGGCGGGACGCTGTTTCTCGATGAAATCGGCGACCTGCCGCTAGAAAGCCAGGCGAGCCTCCTGCGCTTTCTGCAGGAGCGCAAGGTCGAACGCCTCGGCGGCCACGGCTCGACGCCGGTCGACGTGCGCGTCATTTCAGCCACTCACGTCGATATGCAGACGGCGATGATCGAGGGCCGCTTCCGCGCGGACCTGTATCACCGCCTATGCGTGCTGCAAGTCAACGAACCACCGCTCAGGGAGCGCGGCAAGGACATCGAGAAACTCGCCCATCACATGCTTGAGCGGTTTAAGACGGATGCGCGTCGGCGTCTGCGCGGCTTTTCCTCGTGCGCGATCGCGGCGCTTTATACCTATGGATGGCCCGGCAACGTGCGTGAACTGATCAACCGGGTGCGCCGTGCGATCGTGATGGCTGAAGGGCGTCAGATTACGGCTCGTGATCTGGAACTCGAAGAACACGTGGAAGCTGCGCCGATAACACTTGCGCAAGCACGCGAAGCGGCGGAACGGCAAACGATCGAAATGGCTCTACTGCGTCACCGCGGTCGTCTGGGGGAAGCGGCGCAGGAGCTTGGCATCTCGCGCGTGACGCTCTACCGCTTGTTGAACGCACATGGACTGCGCTCCGAAGAGATCGATGACCGAGGTACCCCTTCGTGCGCGAAGCGTTCGGCGGCCTGAAGCACGTGGATGCGTAAGTACTGAGGCTCGGATTGGATTCACGACCGGCGCGCATCCGACCGGTCTGGAGTCTGGAGGGTTTCGAACGAAGCGAGTAGTAAGGCAAGAGAGCAAAATGACTTTCGATTATCAAGATGAACGATTTGCGGTCCAAATTTTTTCGGTCGACGGCAATTGGGCTTGAGCGTACTGGATTAGCGGGCTTGATCAGTATCGCGAAAGCGACCCTCGCTTTTCTTCGAGCGAAAGCGCGCTCGCCAATGGCAAACAGAACGCCGAGGAACATATCCGCATAGCACTCTCTTGCGCAGGCCCTCGGTAAGTCGGTTCTATTTATATGATATTTGACCGGCTAACGGCATAATTTGGATAACGACCTTGTCAGGTCGTCAAGACCACCCTTGAGCTTCCTCCAGCCACGATAACTTGGGCAGTCATCAATGGTTCGACGATACAATTTGAAATAAGCAATTTACCAACCAAATAAGATAAATCTAGAGACTGTAAGATATGTGGTACGGCGAGTCCGATAGAACATCGCGCGGCAGGGCTGCTGCCCTGCGAGGCGGCTTGACCATGACGGCACGCCTTCGACCGCATTGCGTACCTTATTCGATCGCACCGGCTTCCGCATGAGGCTCGATTGGCTCGCGCGTTGTGACTCATGCTAACGTCCCGGACGCGGCACCCGTCACACGAGACGCAGGCATTGACTTATCGGCGTCATCGCTTTCGCGGCCAACGTCCGGAATGGCGACGCTTCCGGGTGATGTTTTCATGGTCATTCCGGCCTGCTCATTGCTGTAGTGCACATGCATCGTGCTATCTCCTCGAAATTGGCCCCGTTCCGGCGGGGATTTTTTATGCCAGCAAGACTCTCTGTCTCCGAGTAGATAGGCATCAATCTTACTTATTCAGTTCACGTTTGATAGCGAGACGCTCAGACGACGCCCTATCCACGATACGCCTTGCATTGCGGGGCGGCCCTGCTAAAACATAGATTGGTCTCCTCGCGTATCAGCGCGATGGCTTGCCCGCCTGCTGTTGGCGGGCTTTCTTTTTGCTTTGGCTGCGCATCGCTTTGGGCCACGGGTTCGTGCTTGTATTCGTGATGAGACGGCAGTCGCTCGAGCCGTTCCGAAACCGGCGGATGACGCTGCCGACTCAGACACGTGCTCGGCCCCGTTACTCGCTCCTATGGGCTCAGCATGCTATTCAGGTCATAAAGCGGAAGTGCACCCGTGACCGTCTCGCCGTTCGCAAAAATAATCGTGGGTGTGATCCTTATACCTAGGCCTCGCGTCAGCTCGAGATTGCTGTCGATCGGTGCGCCAGCGCACGCGTGACCTCGTGCCGGAGAGCGCCCGTCCAGCATCCAGCGACGCCAAGTCGCCTCGCGGTCGGATGCACACCAGATTGCAGTTGCCACCGGCTTCGAATCGGCTGTGAGGATCGGAACAGGAACGTGTAAATAGTGACATTGGACAGCTCGCTTAATCTGTGCTCGAGCGTCCTGCAATAGGGACAATAGGGATCGGCGAACACTGCCAGCTTCCGGCTCCCGTTACCGTGGACGGTCTTGATCGCGTGACTGAACGGCAAACTGGCAAAGTCGACGTGCCGGTCTTGCGTTTGCGTCGCACTCGCTTCATCGTCCGCCCTCGCCGTCGGACCCGGTAACAGCAGTGCCGAACTGATGACTAAGGCGGCGGCTACGGCGCCCACGCCAAGCATGGACCTAAGTTTCATCGAGCTGCCGCCAGTTGAGCACGTAATCGACGCGGCGCGCCGCGACGATGTGCTGTCCGCACCCGCAATCATTCCTTGCCTCGGACCAGGCTAACCAGCGATGGCTCAACGAGAACAAGACGGTTCAGCTTACCTGTTTCAATTCATCGAGGTCGACGACGCCGGTTTCACTCGTGAACGCAAGTGATTGTCCGTGGCTTTGCTGCTGCGATACGCCGTTGATCTGGTGACCGCCGCTGTCATAGGTCCGAACGCTGCCGTGCTCTTCGATCAGCAGCCGATGCTTTTCGGCAAAGAATGCGTAGCGCACGTTATTTTGTGAACCGCTCGAAGACGCGTGGCCCAAATCGTCAGGCCACCACTTTTCCATGGCAGGCATGGGTTTCATCGGCTCCATGGGCTTCATGGGTTCGATCGGTTTCATGGGTTTCATCGGTTCCATCTTGTGTCCTTTTGGCAAACGACCGCACGAAATTTTGTCATGAGTTTACATAAATCTATTTGTCCCTTTTTTAATCCGACACATGACGACCTTGACAGCACGTGCACTTGCAAAAGTGGCTGGACCACGTATCATGTAGCACAGTTGTGACACACCACGAGGTCGATATGTCTACCACCACGCTTCGTCTGCCGCCTGGCCTTGGCGACCGGGTCTCAAAACTCGCGGAAGAGTCCGGGAAGACGTCGCACAGCTTTATGTTGGAAGCGATTGCGGAAAGGGTTGCCAACGAGGAACTGCGGCGCGGTTTTTTCAACGACGGCAATGCTCGACTGGCGAACATGCTGGACGCAGGCATTGGAATCGAATGGACCGAGATGCGTGAATACCTTCGCGGTCGGGCCGCTGGGACTGACGCGGTTCCGCCGAAGGTGAAGAGATGGCGCGACTGATTCTCGCGCCAGAGGTTCGCGAGGATTTCGATCGCATTTTTGACTTTCTTTTCGAGCACACCCCTGAGCACACTGCTCAACGCATTGACGATATTGTGTGCGCGCTCGACATACTGCAATCGAGTCCGTTGATCGGACGGCCGGCTGAAAGCCTTCACGGAATGCGCGAGCTTGTCATATCGACCGGTGCCCACGGTTACTTGGCACTGTATCGGTTTGTGCCCGAGTTAGACGCCGTGTTCGTTACGGCCATTCGCAGTCAGCGGGAGTTGCGGTATCGGCGCAGCGATGATGACCGCTCGACGTGAACGGCGTACGACACGAGAGTCTATCGAAGGGGTAAGGTGGCCTGCGGCATTTGACATCGAAGCAATCGTCGGGCAGGTTCGCTAGCCGAAATGCGCACTGCGCGCGTGCACTCATCGGTCTGTGGGTACCGATCGGCGATCAATGTGGCCAACGTGCTCGGCCTGCAGCAACAAGATTTAGCCACCATCGCAGCCGTGCACCGGACACGCTGCGTACGCATCCCAGGGATAGCGCGCGGCGTAGCAGAGAGCAGTCTCGATTTCGCGGGGTTTATTAGTTAGCTGCTTCGCGATGTTGCTGCTAAGTTCAAATGTCGGGGTTGCCGCTAAGTAGAGATGTCGGGTTTCGAACGGATGTTTCTGTTCTGGTTGTGGGGTTGGGGCGGCGCAGCCGCCCCC
>NZ_FCOG02000247.1 GCF_001544975.2 Caballeronia arationis
GCGGTGACGTCATCCAGACCTTCCTGAATCAGGCGTCGCTTCTCTGCCTCGCGAGTAAGGAACTGGACCAGCGCCTTTTTGATGATCCACTGGCGGGGCCGCTCAAGACGCTCGGACAACGCATCTACTTCCTGAGCAAGTTCGACGGGCACCTGTGCCGTCAGCGTCCTGGTCTCTGCCACCATGTTTAGTCTCCGTCGATGGTTCAATAGGAATTATTGTAAATCAATAAATGGCCTGTTGTTACGCATGCGGTTTTGGCGGGCCCCAAGGTTCGTCCAGAGACGTCCGGCCGAATCGTCAGGTAGCTCGCCGGCGCGTTTTCCGACGTTCGGCGGCCGCCAACGCCGACTTTCCGCGACGCTCCATGCCTGATAATTCGTATTATCACGCTTTAGATTAGTTTTCGTTGCGCGAAAGTGGATATTGGTCGCAGATTCCTTTTCGCGGCTCCGGCTTCTGCGCAACGATGCGGGTGGGGCTGTAGCGAATCTTAAAGATCTACCACGTGGTAGCGCGATGACAGCGACTGGGCGACGAACTAACAGTGCGATCGTGGTCGCCCGCAGCGACAAGCACTCTTTCTCTTTCCTGCATGATCAATTTTCCACCGGTAGCCAATAAGGGCCACATGACGGCGTTACATAACTGCCGCAGTGATCGAGCGTTTTGCGGGCACGACACCCTGGGAAGAAGCCGACCTACGACGCGAGGTTTCGCGAAGAGGTGCGAACGGCACTCGAAGAAGAAGGTGAAAACATCCCGACGAAGAAGTGGTGGCCTGAACGTGCGTGCGCAATGCGAGCGGCGCAATGCGTGTTCAAGGCACGCGCGTGCGGTGCGCAGGCCCGACAAGATCCACGACCGAAGAAAGTTTTCCTGCAGCAGACGCCGTCTTCGACACGGTTGTCGCAGCGGCGGGCACGTTACCCGGTTCACCGCTTCCGCCTGCGCAAAGGCCGCGCGCCAAACACCCGTAAGATGGTCGTGCTGCCGAAGCACATCATTGTTTAGCGGGTCAACCGCAATCGCATTTGGATTGTGAACGTAACCACGCGCGCCAACGCTATCCCTAATCTCTATGCCGGTTCGAACTTCGTGCGAAGACAAGGTACCGACGCTCGTGTGAAATGATGCTGCTCTCGACGCGCTCGGTGTCCCACCACGTGCAGGAGGAACAACCATTAGGACCACTAACTAAAATGCGCTAATTGTCTTTATGTCAAACGCCGGTTCCTTGGTCGGCGCTACTCCAAAACTTTATCTCCGACCAGCGAAAGGCCTGGCCATAGCGACTGCGTCGTCGTTAGATATCAGTTCGGGCGGTAACGCCCTGCCGTGGACGTATTGAGGTCCAAAGTGACCTCAATACTCTGAACTGTCCCGCAGTCGAGTCACGAAGTCCGGCTTTGCATCTGATGCCCACTTCTGTGCTTTACGGTAGGTGGTAGGTGATTCTGTTCGCGTCCGTTAAAAGCACTCACAAGGTCTGCGACTATCACGCCGCAACTTGAGAGTGCTAGGTACAGGTTGGCGCTTTTATCCTTCAGTCTGCGGCCCGCAGCGGAAGACCCAGCGCTGCACGGCGAGCCAGCCAAACGCCCGGACGGTAGCGGGGATCGCCGTAGACCTCGACTAGGCCCTTCAACACGGTGACGATTCGCTTCGCGCCAACACGGTCCCCGAGCGCCAGCGGGCCAAACGGATAGCCCAAACTTAGTCGCACCGCAGCGTCGATGTCGTCCGGCGTCGCAATCCGCTGCTGGGCGATTTCGCACGCTGTATTCACAATACAGGCGATCACGCGCTGCGCTATGAAACCACCCGAGTCACGAATCGTGAATACCGAGACACCGTCGATGCCGAAGAGGGCCTGAGCAAGCGTGAGCATGTCATCACGGGTGGCAGGAGTGGGCATGATCACGCGTGGCAGACTAGCGTCAAACCCAAAAAGCGTGTCCACAGCCACCACACGCGTGGCGTCGAGCGATTCCGCAATCGCACACGTCGTCGCATCTTGTCCGAGCGGGGTAACAATGATCAAGGCGTCGTCACTGGGCGCAACGCCCATCTCCACCTCGACATGCAACGCCTGGAGCAGGTCCAGGACCCGTTGCGCTTCCTCCGGATTACGAGAACTCACCCACACCGAAGCGGGCTTCCATCCGGGCATTGCTTGGGTGGCAGCCGGCGCCGTCACCTTTATCCCGCCATCGTACTCATAGAAACCGGAGCCGGTCTTGCGCCCCAGCATTCCTCCGGCGAGGCGTATCGCCGTAATCGGCGACGGTCGGAAGCGCGGCTCGTCATAGAATTGCCGATAGATTGACTCCATCACCGGATGTGACACGTCCAGGCCGGTCAGGTCCAGCAATTCAAACGGCCCCATGCGAAAGCCCATCTGATCGCGCACGATCGCATCGACGGTGCCCTCGTCCGCCACCCCCTCTTGAACGATGCGTAGGCCTTCGGTGTTTAATGCGCGTCCCGCATGATTCACGATGAAGCCCGGCATGTCGCGGCAGCGGACCGCCGTATGTCCAACTTTCGCGGCTAGCGCTGCAAGCCAGTCGATGATGGCATCGTTGGTACGCAGCCCGCGTACTACTTCAACCACTTTCATGAGCGGCACCGGGTTGAAGAAGTGAAAGCCCGCAACCCGCTGCGGATGACGACACCCGGCAGCAATTGCTGTTATCGACAACGACGACGTGTTCGAAACGAGCACCGCGTCGTCGTGCACTACCTCTTCGAGTTGCCCAAACAAAGCCCGTTTCACTTCAAGCTTTTCAACGATTGCCTCGACCACCAGATCGCAATCGGAGAGTCCTCCGATCAAGTCAACTGGTTGAATGCGCCCCAGCGCCGCTTGCGCCTGATCCGACGTGAGCTTGCCTTTGGCGGCGAGCTTGTCGAGCATGACACCGACCGCCGCGATGGCACGCGCCGCTGCTGCGGTATCGATGTCCATCAGTCGGACTTCAAGGCCTGCGACGGCGGCGACCTGGGCGATACCCTGCCCCATAGCTCCGGCGCCCACGATTCCAATCTTCGCGTCTTGAACGTTCCTCATCTCGGCCTCAGACTCGTTCAATCGCGACCGCGATGCCCTGTCCCACGCCGATGCACATCGTGCAGAGCGCGAAACGTCCGCCTGTGCGCTGCAACTGGTAGCTCGCGGTCGTGACTAGGCGCGCACCGCTCATGCCGAGCGGATGACCGAGCGCGATCGCTCCGCCGTTCGGGTTGACGCGGGGATCGTCGTCCGCGACACCGAGCATCCGCAGCACGGCCAGCCCTTGCGACGCGAACGCTTCGTTCAGTTCGATCACGTCGAACTGGTCGATCGTCATGTTCAGGCGCTTCAAAAGCTTCTGAGTCGCCGGCGCCGGGCCTATACCCATCACGCGCGGCGCCACACCGGCGGTCGCGAGACCGAGAATTCGCGCGCGCGGCACGAGGCCAAGCCGCTTCGCGCTGTCTTCGTCGGCGATCAAAAGCGCGGCTGCGCCGTCGTTCACGCCCGAAGCGTTGCCCGCCGTTACGCTGCCATCCGGGCGCACGACGCCCTTCAATTTCGCCAGCGCCTCAATGCTCGTCTCGCGCGGATGCTCATCCTGCGAGACGACGATGGGATCGCCCTTCTTCTGCGCGATTGTCACCGGCACGATTTCCTGCGCAAATGTGCCATCGGCCTTCGCGCGCGCTGCTTTTTGCTGGCTGCGCATCGCGAAAGCGTCTTGGTCCGCGCGGCTTACCTTATAGTCGTCCGCGACGTTTTCCGCCGTTTCCGGCATCGAGTCGACTCCGTAATGTTTCTTCATCAGCGGATTCACGAAGCGCCAGCCGATGGTCGTATCTTGGATGTCGGCCTGACGCGAAAACGCCGACGTCGCCTTGCCCTGCACGAACGGCGCGCGGCTCATGCTCTCTACGCCGCCTGCGATCAGGAAGCTCGCTTCGCCCGACTTGATCGCCCGCGCGGCGATGCCGATCGCATCCATGCCCGAGCCGCACAGGCGGTTCACGGTCGTGCCCGGCACACCGTCCGGGAAACCGGCCAAGAGCGTCGACATGCGCGCGACGTTCCGGTTGTCCTCGCCAGCCTGGTTCGCGCAGCCGAAGATCACTTCCTCGACGGCGTTCCAGTCGACATCCTTGTTGCGCTCCATCAGCGCGCGCAAGGGCATAGCGCCGAGGTCGTCGGCACGCATCGACGACAGCGCGCCCGCATAGCGGCCAATCGGTGTCCGAATCGCGTCACAAATAAATACGTCTGCCATAATTTCCTCAAAAGTTACGATATGAAATTGGCAAGATGTTGGCACTATCGCCAAGCATCAAGGTTCCGACATCGCCGATCGGAGATCGCCGCCCTTTTACCGGACGACCGATTGAGAGGATCTCTCTAGTCTCTGCCTACCTCCAGAGAAGTAGCGTTGTCGCGCCATTCGAATGGCTGCGTCAAAGTCATGCTCAGTTGCGAGGTGTTTGTGGTCTATGCTCACAAGCCACCCCTGGGCAGACTTGCACCACCGTATGCGTCCCTCGTCGTAGAGGCCGCAGAACCATCGCCAGAGGAAGGCATCTTCCTCGTTGGCAAGCTTCGCTGCATCAGCGCGCACTTCCTCATGAGAAGTCGTCGACACGGGTGGCTCCGATGGATTGTCAATCTGTTGGTGGAGAGGGAGATTTTCTATAGGCTGCCGACAAGCTCCGGCACTGCCACGAAAAGGTCAGCGACCAGACCGTAGTCCGCGACACTGAAGATCGGCGCTTCTGCATCTTTGTTGACCGCGACGATGATCTTGCTGTCCTTCATCCCAGCCAAATGTTGAATGGCGCCCGAGATGCCGACCGCCACGTACAACTGCGGCGCGACGATCTTGCCGGTTTGGCCGACCTGATAATCGTTCGGCACGAAGCCCGCATCGACTGCTGCACGCGATGCGCCGAGTGCCGCGCCGAGCTTGTCCGCCAGCGGTTCGAGCACTTTCGTGTAGTTCTCGCCGTTGCCGAGACCGCGGCCACCCGACACGATGATGGTCGCGCTCGTCAACTCAGGACGGTCCAGCTTCGTCAGTTCACGGCTGACGAATTGCGAAATGCCTGCGTCTGCTGCCGCTTCGATCTTCTCGACCGATGCGCTGCCGCCTTCGGCTGCGACCGGATCGAAGCCGGTCGAACGGACCGTGATCACCTTGATCGGATCGTCCGATTGCACCGTCGCGGTGGCGTTGCCAGCATAGATCGGCCGCTCGAAGGTATCGGCGGAATCGACAGCGGTGATGAAGCGCCCCGGGTTTGTCGGAGACCGGCGAGTTTGGCGTTACGCCGCGCGTGCGGCCAACGCCTGTTTCCGATTGT
>NZ_FCOG02000292.1 GCF_001544975.2 Caballeronia arationis
CGAGCACGACGTGAGCGCGCAGAACTTCGCACACACTCTGTGATAACGTCATGATTGGCTCCGGTCGTCCACGGGTCTTCGGACCCATTGAGCTTCGAGCTCGTACATCGCTGGGCACGTCCCAGCCGGCTCGACCGGAGCCACCTTACACCGCCAGCGCTCCGCAGTCACCCGTACAACTCGTCGGTCTGAGGCGGAGCCTCGTTAGATTGCTAATCAATGTCTCGTAAGCAAAAGGATCGATTACTTGGAGAGAATCATGAAACGTCTATATCTCATGGCGCTCCTCGTAGCGCTATCAAGTCCAACGGTTTCGTTTTCAGCCAATGGTGACGGCCAAGGCTCCACCGCTGGCGCCCGTGTCAGTGGGAATGCAGAAACGTTTGGCCTATTGCACCCCGAGATGTCGGGGATTGACAAGCGGTTCTTGGGGTGGTCCAAGGATACGGCCGGCCTCGATCGATCGGGGTATGGATTTACGTACGCGGGATCATGGGAGTCATCGTCACCACACGTGGCTAGGCACGACCACAAGCCGCTTTACGGGCATCACTGACGGGGAAGTGTAAGCCAGTTAGCGTTGCGGGCGCGCGCACGCGCGCGATCCAATCCGTCATGGCAAGAAGATCACGGCTGAAGAGCGGAATTAGGCACGGCTCCCGGACGCTCACCATCCCGCCGCGGCCATCAGATAATGGTGATTGAACTTTTGCCAATGTCAATTGATACCAGTGCCTAACAACATGGCGTTGCCCGGCGTTTACGCCAGACCTTATGAGGGTGACAGACACATACGGGAGGCATGTCGAGTGGGTCAGAAACTATTGCAAGATAGCTGCCAAAGGCTCGAAAACTCGTTTCCCCAGTTTTCTGAAATTACCTGTTGCGCTCGCATGAGAGAAGTTTCACCCGAGCACACACAGCGCTTGAGCAAGACCGTCAGACGTCGCTTGCGGCGCGCACCGGACAGTCCCTCCCAGCGCACGATCTCAAAATTCGCGGCGTTGGTGGGAGTTCCGCCGAGCAGGACAGGAACATGGAAGTCGAATGTGTATTGCCACGCAGTCTCGGGGTCAACCCCACGTTCTCTCAAAAGTTGCTTCTTCCACTGGAGGCGATTACTTAACGGGGGAGTGACGGTTTCGAGATATCCGGGTTGACAGATTGTTTTGAAAATTGTTTCCTGGGTAACACGTGGATCCAGCAGTTCGGGGCGCTGTGCATATATGGATACGCAAGCAACGACACTTCCAATGAAAAATAAACAGCGCACTCTCGCGGGACGGCTAAAGATGCGGTGGGTTCTGCTAACAGAGGTGACGCGGACATCGCGATCCCGACGAAGAAGCACGCCCTTTCCCTCGTCCGACGCGGAGCGCTGTACCAATTCAACTAAGGGAATGGTCATCGCGATTCGGAAGGACACGCATTAATGGAAAAAAGCAAGGGTTCCCCGTTACCGTTCGCCAACGAGGCCGCAATATTCGTGCCGCACCTGTCCCGTATGGACTCAGGACCCCGCCCAAGCTTTTCGTGAGACCCCGTTTCTATGCGTGGGTTGCTCATCTGTCATTTTGTGACCTATTATACTCCGCGCGCACTCTCGAGACCTGTTAGATCCTACCGTGGGTGGGTTGCCACGGCCGGCTGATGCGTTTGTCTGTCTGAATTTTTCAGACGACTTTCTTTATAGGGCCGGTGTGGCAAGCGTCACAGTCTCCTCGGTACCATCCATCCTAGCCCTCGTACTTCTCTTATCGCTTCGTTCCCAAGCTTTGACCGCAATGAATTAACCATGGCGTCGATTGTGCATTCATCGGTCGCATTGTCGGATCTATCAATGCGAAGCTGAAGATCCTTGCGCGAGAGAATCGCGCCCGGGCGAACCATAAGCGCATGAAGTAATGAGAGTTCATCCCGGGTCAAGCAAGCAGCCATCGCCATTGCGCGAGACCGGGCTTGTCCCTTGAAAAGATCTAACCACAGATATCCGTTAGTCATTTCAGAAGTGCGTCCTGGGCTACGACGCTGAATCGCATCGTGCATGCGTGAAAGGAGGTCAGAAATCTCAAATGGCTTCGAGAGTCGATCGTCGGCGAGCGATCTGAAACCAGACATTGCGCCGTCGGTAAAGTCACCTTCCGCTGCGATAAATATGACCGCGGCACAATGCGCCTGCGACCGCAGAATGCGACCTACGTCTAGACAGTCGGTTTTTGGCGGATCGACATCAAGCAGAATCACGTCGTAGCGATGCGCCTCAAGCGCGTCGAGCAGCTGTAAGTTCCTGGTTACCCGGTAGACTAAGCAGAATCGGTCCTCAAGCGCGGCACAAAGCGTTTCTCCGAATTGCCAGTCGTTGTCGGCGAGGAGCAGGACCGACAGTTTTGAGCCGTGTTCACGAAGCATCTCGACAGTCCTACGATATCTCTGGGCGAACCTGATTTGCCTATGGTCAAAACGTGGCGCAGGACTCGAAGGTCCGTTCGTTCCGAACTGGTCCGCGCGGAAAATGTCCAGGAAGGGTTGCGGCTTTCACGAAGTTGTGCGCGAGTCTGTTGCTCGGCGTTTGAGGCGTCTCCATATGCTGGAGGATAATCGCTGAAAATTAGATCTGGATTAGCCTTTCCTTACGGATCGTCGGCATGAGGTTTCGGTGGTTCGAAACGACCGCCTTAGGGCCTTGAGCGATTTGCAAGGAGTTTGTCAGTAATCGCAGCCCAAAGAGGTCCTGCCGCGAAGCCGGAGAGTCTGGCGCAACGCCAGAACTGCCTAGCGAGTCGTTTAGACTCGTCCGCCCGTCTGCCACCCCCCCTTACGTCAAGGTTTTCCACCACCGTATTCTCCGGGGGGCGATCGGAGAGGTGGCGACGTTTCCCCTGGTATTCGGGTTGGATGCCGGCAATCACACTCGCACCCTCCTATCCTAGACGAGTCGAGACGTCGCTTGCGCCCGACCTGCGGATCGTCAGGAACAAGCTGTTAACTTATGGCGAGCGGTACTTCGCGTTCAATTAATGATAGCGGTCGATCATTGCCAATTTGACTGGTTCGGTGGCCGTGTAATTTGCATCATTATGTGATAGAAATTACACGCTCGATTGCTTAAACGAGACGGTCCGACTCGTCGCCGACGGCCCCATCGCGGCACGAAGTTTGCGCGATACATACTGAGATCGACGATATATCAGTAACGCCGCCGGTCGAATGCTTTCAAGGAGCGGGCAATGAGCGAGACAGTCGGAGACTTTGTTGTCGAGCGTCTTCACGCGTGGGGCGTGCGCCGCATCTTCGGATATCCCGGCGACGGCATCAACGGCGTGTTCGGCGCGCTCAATCGCGCGAAGGGAAAGATCGAATTCATTCAGGCGCGCCACGAAGAGATGGCCGCGTTCATGGCGTCCGCGCATGCAAAGTTCACGGGCGAGCTGGGCGTGTGCATCGCCACCTCGGGGCCGGGCGCCTCGCATCTGATCACAGGCCTCTACGACGCCCGCATGGACCACATGCCGGTGCTCGCGATCTCGGGCCAGCAAGCGCGCGCCGCGCTTGGCGGACACTACCAGCAGGAACTCGATCTCGTGTCGATGTTCAAGGACGTGGCAGGCGCGTTCGTGCAGCAGGCGACCGTCCCGGCG
>NZ_FCOG02000559.1 GCF_001544975.2 Caballeronia arationis
TGCTTGCGTTTTCCATTCTTCAAATCTCCCGTTACAGCCAAGATCCAAAGTCTCCTACATTTCCGGGGCGCTTCAGACTGCATTGGACTTCACGCGTGTGACCAGGTGGTTGTCCTGATCGCGCAGACCTTTGACGATCTTGCGAGCGGCGTAGTACGCATCTGCGACGAAGTAGAACGGCTCCTTCACCGAGACGATGCCCAGCAGCGAGATCATCTTGTCGAGCAAGGTACGTCGATCGCGGTTGGACCACACCAGACCTTCGTGAATGCGCACGGCCAGCGGTACGGCGAAGACGCTCTGGGCGGCCCGCACGAGTATGCTGACTGCCTGCATGGAGTGCCCCATGATGTACTCGGGCTTGGTGTTGGAGTCGGACTGTTGATGCAGCAGCTTGACGCCGGGCATCTTCTTGCCAGACTTGGCCACCTTGATGCCGTCTCCGACCAGGACGCGCCGGCCATTGACGCGTAGCGGATCCGGGAACAGGCGCAACACCGCCTGAGTCCACAGCGCCGAGAGCTGATCGAGTTGCACGGCGTTGCTGTGCAAGCTGTCACGCAGCTTGTTGTACAGGACCGGTCGCAGTTTGAGCGCGCGCACGATGCTGGTCACGCCCAGCAACTCGGTGCGCACCGTCAAGCCTGCCACGGCAGTTGCGAACCACATGAAGCTGCGCAGGCGCGAGAACGCCGGACGCAGCAACCAGATCGC
>NZ_FCOG02000253.1 GCF_001544975.2 Caballeronia arationis
CGACAGAAATCGCGCTTTATCATGCACTTGGAAAACTACCCGAGCCTCCGTCGACCCACAGTTTTTACTGACGAACCATATTTTTAGGGACGTCGCGCGATGAGTGAGCAATTGAGCTGGCTGAAAGCAATTGGCAGAGCATGGCCACAGGTGCTGACGATAATCGTCTTCATGGTGGCGATCAGCCTGCGCTTTCCACTGTGGTTTGTGATGCTCTCGGCCATCGTCAACGGCACCGCCCTGACATACCTCATGCGGCACTTCGCGTCCCGGCGGTCGCGCACGGGTGGTGACCCGCTCCTCGGCGCCATCGTGATCGGCAGCGGACTGGCGTCGATTGCCCTGACTCTTAAGTGGTGGGCCGTGGAACAGCAGTTAAAGCTCACGCCCGGTGTACTCCTGCATATGGCCGGACATACAAAGTCGACCCCGAATCCAGCACTGGCATGGTCAAGCGTTCTGACCCAGTGGGGCTCCTGCTCGATTTTTCTGGTGATCGTAGCGGTGTGGGTGCTGGGCAGCGGACGTGCCGACTGAATACCGAACCCACTCAGTACGTCAGCCGACGTTTTCTGCGAACGCGCGAAAGCCTGAAGTCCACGGTCACCGTTGCCAGCCTCGTGGTGGTGCCGGCGATGGAGGCGATAGGGGGCTAGACGCGCGCCGGGATGAGCGCGAGCGACGATGGGCTCGGGTGGAAATAGAAAAACTCGACGAAATCGACGGCTATTATGGCGCGGATCGGCCCATGCGGCTACTACATATAGTGTCTTTGCTTGATGGCTGGCAGAGGCTCGATGAACAGGTGAACTTTCATGTCTATATCGAAACGCATCGAGATCGGATGACGACCGACCTCTATTTTAGGCTCGATCTGCTCGACGCTCGACCCGAGCTCAGGTTGCTTGCGGATCTCTTGCACTATCTCGTTGGACGCGAATGCAGCCGGAAATTCCCAGCACGACCACCGCCATCAACCACGCCAACAGTGCGCGCATTGGAGTGTCCCTGCCTTCTGTCTGGCACTTTCGCATTCATTTAGACGCAAGTCACGCCGGCCGACAGCCCCCAACCTGCGAGGGACGGAAGTTCCAGCCTACGCTGGACTGGTCGACCGCAATTGACGCAGGTCAAGGTCGTCGCGGAATCACACTTCTCCAGTTGCTGGCGTCTGCTTGTGGAGGGAATAGGCGGGCCGGACGAAAACAGCATTCTTCTTCACCTCCAAAGAGAGGCCAGCCGCCCTTGCGTGGCGCAGCGACCCTGTCTCGACATACAAACAAATCTGCTTCCCGCGACGCATACCATTGCGCTTGGTCAATTCCGCGTGCATTTCGGCACTAGCGGACCAATTGGCGTCGTCCGTGCTGAGCTACGCGACCAGTCTTGACGGGCCCAGCGAACATCCCTTGGCGCAGGCCAACCGACGACCGGGGCAAACGCGAACACGATAACCAGGTCGTTCAGCGCGACCTGCGACAGCGTGAAGTACGGGTCACCTTTTGTCAGCTGACTCCAGACAAGACCATCGCGGTGCGCGGCGCCGCAGCCAGCAAAATTAAGCCAGCCACGTAGCTGTCCAGTTGGTCGGCGGGTAGCACTGAGGCGAAAGAATGCCGGACAAAAGCCCACGCGAGAAACGCCATCGTGAATGGCTTGACGGCCCAGTTAGTGACGAGCGTTACACCGATGCCTTAAGCTGAGCGCGGACCTTCCCTAACGAGGCGAATTCGATGCGCAACTCATCGGAACAATCATGACCCAAATTAAAAGCCCGACCGAAAATGTTGACGTGGGCGAACTCGAGCGTGGAGACGGCGTGCACAGCGCTGGGTAATAGCTTCCCGAGGAATATCCCAGCCCCGATGCAACGCGCGACCCATACCGACAGATAGCGCTCGAAAAACCCCATGCCGCTGGGCGCAGGCTGCGTTGTTTTCGCGACGGTTTGACTCCCCTGACATCATCACTCCCCTCTCTCGCGCAGCGACGTACCGATGTTCTGAATTTTCTGTCGAATGTCGAACCGCCATGCGTTTGGCTTTTCGAACGAAAGATTCGCGAAAAGCCCGACGCGCTTTTTCATCTGCACGAATGCATGCAGGAATGCCTTTGTTCGGAACCGCTCGACTTTTGCCTGGGTCGCATGAAAGGCTGTGTCGAAGTAGGCGACCTGAGGGACTGACGGATCACGTTCTGCAAAGATGCGGATCGGCCCGAGGTCGTTGACCTGATGGAGCGGTGCGAGAGGCTTAAGCTTATCCAGTTCAAACAGCACCGCGGAAGTGGCTAGCACCAGCCCCTCGAACCGCGTGCCACCGTGCTTGACGCGATGACCAACAGCAATGGTGCCCCTCGCGATGCGCTTGCAAGGAGTCAGCGATTGCGACATAGCTACGTCGCGGTCGGCCCGGGCATGGCCGCACCTCTGAGCGCCGTTCTCGTCGACTGCCACGAGGTGCGGTGAACGGTCGCTCCATCTGACCCCGCGTCACCGGGGCGAGCTCTGCTGCCTGCGTGCCGAACGCGCTAAGCTTGATGCTGGATGAGCCGGCATTGAGCACCAGAATCAAGTCAGCCATCGTTCTGCCCGATGACTCGCGCTTGTTCTCTGCGCGTGCTTGCGACCAGCGAGGCGACCGCGCACGAAGCTAGCCTTGTAAGTACTGAATCGGCGCGGCTGGTGAGAATGATCGGCACGCGCGCGCCCAGCACGATGCCGGCGGCGTCGGCTCCAGCCAAGAACGACAGGCTCTTGGCCAACATGTTTCCCGCTTCGAGATTGGGCACGATCAGTACGTTCGCACGCCCCGCCACCGGCGAGTCAATCTTCTTGGTCTTCGCCGCTTCGAGGTCGATCGCGTTGTCGAGTGCCAATGGCCCGTCGACCAGCGCGCCCGTGATCTGATGGCGGTCCACCATCTTGCACAGCGCGGCGGCCTCTATCGTCGAAGGCACCTTCGGGTTCACCGTTTCCATCGCGGACAGGATCGCGACGCGCACTTCCTGCAGGCGCAATGCGTGACCGAGGTCGATCGCGTTCTGAAGAATATCGACCTTATCGGCGAGCGTTGGAGCGATATTGATTGCCGCATCGGAAATGATCAGCGCATTTTCGTGCCCGGGGACATCCATCACGAAACAGTGACTCACGCGCCGTGCGGTGCGCAAGCCGTCCTCGCGGCTGACGACGGCGGCCACCAGTTCGTCGGTGTGCAGGCTCCCCTTCATAAGCGCATCGGCCTTGCCTTCGCGTACCAACTCGGTGGCCTTCGCCGCGGCAGCGTGGCTATGCGGTGCATCGATGATGGTATAGCCGGTGATGTCCAGGCCGCACTCTTGCGCAACCGCTCGAATTCTCTTATCCGGTCCCACGAGCAGCGGTGAGATCAGTCCCAGTTCTGCCGCCTGCAAGGCGCCTGCCAGCGAACTGCGGTCGCAGGGATGCACGACAGCCGTGATGATCGGCGGCAAGGACTTGCAATAGTCGATCAGCCGTTGATACTTCTCATGCGTGCGCTCCATAGTGCCTCCAGTGAGGTCATTGCATGTGGACTTGGGTCGCCTCGGACGGACGGCCCTCACGGGCAGAGTTTCCCGGATGCGCTCGACCATGCTCATTTGCGCCGCACTCGGCTCGATGCCTCCCCCCGTGTCGCCCACTAGCTTGTCGAGAAACCGAGAGGAGCCCTTCGCGATTCCCGCGATTCTAGAAGAAGCAGCACATCAAGCGCCTGCTCGGGCTCGTAGCCCACCACGATATCTGCTCTCCGCGGATGCGTCGCCACTCGTCGGCCTCTACCTGCCGAAATACTCGCCGTAATCCGCGGCAAGCTGCGGACGCAGAACGAGCCGCGCTGCACGGGCTGGAACGCCACCGCGGGCGTCTCCTTTAGCCGCCGCGCGAGATCGACGCGAACGCCTCCTGAACGATTGGCAATTCGCGCGAGTCGGTATGAGCGGACGCTGCCTGCTCTTTCGCCCCAAACCGCTAGCCGCTATGCCCTATTGCCTCGGCGTGCGCAACCGAGAGACTATACACTTTCGTGTTGGATCGGCGATCATCGTATGTTCGCGCCCACGCTCGCTTCTATTTGGTCGGTGAAGGCCGCCCCATCCAGTACTGTTGATTTAACATCATGTTGTTTATCATCTGCTGCTGCAAGTTCAGATATTGGCCAGCCACTTACCGGCGTCGCGGAAGCTGCTCGCCCCCATGTGCCCCAACCACCGCCGATCATTTCGGGACCCATCATTCCACCATCACGCATCTGGCCGGGTCCCCATAGCCTATGCATGGCGGTCAAGGCGGTCATGGCGCTTTGCATCGTGGCCCAGTGCTGCTACACGTTACTGCGGATCCTCTGTGTGGCGAATCTGGCCCATCTGCGTAAACACCAACTGGCCACTTAAGACAAGTGCGGCTGCAGTGACTATCTATTTCCTCATGACAAATTCCCTGACGTCGCTCGATGGTTTGGCGGGCGACCATCTTGCCAGATAGAAGCATCGATGGCCTTGGCCTCGCCGTACTTGATCTAGATCAAATACGGCGGCGTAATCCCAGCCGGAGCTCTAATTAACTGCGACCGGACGATTTGTTGGACCCCGTGGCATTTCGACCGGAGAGATCGGCAACGAACGACCGCGACCGCTGAACTACGCGCCATTATCCGGTCTCCAACGCGACGCATCTGACGTGCGCAGATGTCCGTTGACTCAGTTGTCGTTTGAATGTCCCCGCCATCGCCCCAACTTGGCGGGCGAGCGGTCGACCTGATCAGGCGGTCAGCACATTTGCCGCACGGCCCCGCGAGAGTGAGACAAATCCAGACAGTCGGTACACGTTCTGAACTTGACCTGAATCAAGGTGCAAGATCCTTCGGGGCCTAAGATCTTGGCAAGGTGCTTGCGATTCGGTCTGTTCACCCGCATTTGATGACCACGCTTTAGGGCAGGCGGGAAAGGGCGCTTCACCGCTGATCGCAATGAGAAGAGTGTGCGACCGCTCCTTTATCCGGGTTCTGATCTGTCAATTTACAGAAGGCGGCCTCAAAAGTGAGGTGCAACACTTATTTCGTATAAGGTGTTGCAATGCCCGACAAAACTACTTCATACCAGCACCTTCAACCTGAAGAACGCCTCGCCATCGCAAGCCTACGACTGCAGGACGTGAGCATTCGGGCCATGG
>NZ_FCOG02000308.1 GCF_001544975.2 Caballeronia arationis
TTCTCGATGCTTGCCACGAAGGCCACGGTCTTGGGCGCCACGGTCGCGGTCGAGGCGAAGCGCTGACCGAGATGCCCCCGCAGGTACCACACCACGCCGCCTACGCGCTGCAACTGTGGCACGTACACGTTCAGGTACATCCGATCGATGCACTCGCTCTCGAGCACGACGTGAGCCCGCAGAACTTCGCACACACTCTGTGATAACGTCATCACTGGCTCCGGTCGTCCACGGGTCCTTGCACCCATTGAGCTTCGAGCTCGTACATCGCTGGGCACGTCCCAGCCGGCTCGGCCGGAGCCACCTTACACCGCCAGCGCTCCGCAGTCACCCGTACCACTCGTCGGTCTGAGGCGGAGCCTCGTTAGAACTCTAATAGCCCGACGAAAGAAGGCAATGAAGAAGCGTTCGTCGAACCGATCCTCAAAGCGATTAGAAGGATGTACGTCATGCAACGCCAAAATCAACTCTTCTTTAATCGTGACATTAGTCTTAATTCGCAACGCCAAGCGCATTCCTTGCTTATTCAGCCCATTGCCGTGCTTGCGTTCATTCTATCGGCGATGGGCGCCGACGCATTCGCTGCGGGCCTGCTCCCCCGGAACGGCCAGTTCGTCGCCGGCACGGGTTCAATCACAACGAGCAACAATGCCGTCAACATCTCGCAGAACACGACGCGCGCCGTAATCGACTGGCGCAGCTTCTCGATCGGCAGCGGCAACAGCGTCCAAGTGAACAATGGCGCGGGCGCGACACTGAATCGCGTGACCGGTATCGATCGTTCGATAATCGATGGCAAGCTCACCGCCTCGGGCAGCTTGTACCTCATCAACCCGCAGGGCGTCGTGGTAAGTGCGAACGGCGTCGTGACGACGGGCGGCCGCTTCGTTGCATCGACGCTCGACATCGGTAACGCCAACTTCATGAGCGGCGGCTCGCTCAATCTTTCGGGTTCGTCCGATGGCGTCGTCATCAACCTCGGCAAGATCAGTTCGACCGGCGGCGATGTATTTCTGATCTCCCGCAAACTCGTCGAGAACGATGGCAGCATCAGCGCTCCCAATGGAACGGCGGAGCTCGCCACCGGCAGCCAGGTGTTGCTGAAAGACTCGGCGAGCGGCCCGCAGGTCTTCGTTCAGCCTGGCACGCATGGCGATGTCATCAACACGGGCACGATCGAGGCCGCGCAGATCGACCTGCGCGCAGCCGATGGCAACGTGTTCGCGCTCGCCGGCAGGCATGAGGACTTGCGCGCGACCGGCATCGCGACGCGCGACGGCAAGATCTGGCTCATCGCCGATCGCGGCACGGCACACGTTCATTCGCACGTAGACGCGTCGAACGCGGACGGCACGGGCGGTATCGTGATCACGACCGGCAACCTGCTGCATCTCGACAACGCCGACGTTCATGCGGCGCTTTGGAATATTAGTGCGCCGGCATTCAACGCCGGTCCGCTGAACTCGGCGACGCTCGCCAGCAACCTGTCGAACGGGACATCGATCACGGGGAACGCGACGGGCGCCAACAACGGAACCGGCGACATTAATCTCGGCGCGGCCGTGCGCTGGACCGGCGATGCCTCGCTCACCCTCAACGCATTGCACAACGTGACGCTCGGACCGCTCGCGACCGTCGCGAACTCCGGTGCGGGTAACTTGACGCTGCGCGCGGATTCGCATGGCATCGACAACGGCGGCAGCGTCCTGAGCCGCGGCACCATCGACTGGTCGAAGGGGACGGGTGTGGTCTCGGCACTCTATGACATGAACGGCACCTATACACGAGGAGCGGTGCACAGCAATCCGTCGTGGAGCGCGGAACCGTTCAGCGGGCTGCTGACGCAGTACACCGCGTATCGGCTCGTGAATTCTCGGGCGGATCTCGAGAAGGTGTCGAACGATCTGTCCGGTGTGTATGCGCTGGGTAAAGACCTCAATTTTTCAGGATCGGCAGTCGCTTTCAACCCCATTGGCGGCGCGTCCAACACGCCGTTCACTGGCCAGTTCGACGGCATGGGTCACGAACTCCAGAATATGGACATCGAGGTCGTCGACGATTTACAACGGTGGCTCGGCGTGTTTGGCACGATCGGCGCGACGGGCGTGGTGCGTAACCTGGGCGTGGTGAACGCGAATGCCGTATCGTTCCTCAATTCGTCCATCGGCATTCTCGCGGGTTTGAACCAGGGACTGATCACTCATTCGTACGCTTCCGGTTCTGCAGAAAAACATACCATAGGCGAGGCAGGCGGCTTCGTTGCGCAGAATGATGGCACCATCGAACGTTCCTCGAGTAGCGTCGAGGTCTCGGGATATGACGCTGCCGGCGGTCTTGCGGTCACCAACAACGGAACGATCATCCAGTCGTTTTTCACAGGCTCCGCAGGACCAGGCAGCTTGCGTGGGAACGCAGGCGGACTGGTCGTCAGCAACAATGGGACGATCACACAGTCGTACACGACAGGCTCCGTCGCCGGGATCACCATCGCAGGCATGACCGTGATCAATAATGGCACGATCAGCGAATCATTCGTCGCGGGGCCTATGGCTCGGTATCTGCCCTCGAACGTCATAGGCGCGATCTCCGACAACAACGCTGGGACGATTGCTAATAGCGTCTTCTGGGACGTACAGACGACTACGGCACCCATGGGCACCGTCAGCGGTACGCCGGTGCCTGCCGCAAACGGACTCACCACTGCCCAGATGAGCACGCCCTCGAGTTTTGGACCGACTTGGAACTTTACGCCCGACGGTACATGGGTCATCCCGGCTGGCGGAACGCATCCGATTCTGCGATGGCAGCAAGCAGTTAAGTGAGAATCGAGCTTTAACCTGATGCATGTCCCACCGATTTCGAGCCGCTCTTAACAGGCAATATTGGATCATCCCAGCTTCCGCTTTCCCGACCGGTCAACCACCGTCGGACCGGCCGGCGGCTAGCCTGATCTTTGCACCGAAGCGGTCGTTCGAGCTATGCAGGCGGCCCGGCGAGCCGGGTCAACCTCGATCTTCTGCCGTCGGCCAAATCCGGCCGGTCGTCAGTGTCGGCCTTGCGGTAGGCTGCTTCATCGTCACGCAAGAAGGCACGGCGAACTCCAACTGCTTGCGTACCGATCGATTGCTTTCCGGACCAGTTCGCTGTTTCATTACCCGGCGGCCTCAAAAGTGAGGTGCAACACTTATTTCGTATAAGGTGTTGCAATGCCCGACAAAACTACTTCATACCAGCACCTTCAACCTGAAGAACGCCTCGCCATCGCAAGCCTACGACTGCAGGACGTGAGCATTCGGGCCATGG
>NZ_FCOG02000111.1 GCF_001544975.2 Caballeronia arationis
CCGAAGTTAACATCGACCCCTCTCGTTTACAAGCAGAAAATCCTCTCTTCACTCACAGAGATGTGGGTAATCCTGAGGGCTTTCAGGGGTGTCCTTGATAGTGTCACCGGGACCGAATTCGACGCACGCACTTGAAGTTTTGCCGAGATTTACTATCCTGATTTCGCTCAGGCAGTCGCGTTAGCCTCTGCGTGTTTTGATTTGTTTGCCAGCGGCTTGGCAGGCGAACCGGAGCGCGTATGCCCGTTCGCCTCCTTGCTGCACGGAAGGAGGATAAGACCATGAGTGAGGTCGACTTCGGAGGAAGTGACTTGTTCGGCGATTCACCGTCTGCGACGCCAGATCTCGAGCTTGCTCGGGGGCTTCCCGACCAGCATCCGCGCCGGCCTGCTCGGCGCGTTCCCATCAGTCAATATCGGCATCACCGACGATACGATCGAAATCGTCGCGTTTGCACCGGACATACATCCGGCCGAGCTCGAGGTTGCGATCGACAGAGGGTTGCTGACTATCAGCGGCGAGCGCGAGCGAGCGCCTGCTCCGCGGGACGGGTTGCGTACCTATACTCAAGAGCGTGTCTTTGGGTCATTCCGGCGTGTCCTCGAATTGCCGCAGACGGCTGACCCCGACGCGGTCGACGCACGCTACAGCAACGGTTGCCTGACGGTCAGCGTGGGCAAGCGTGACGCGTCGAAACCGCGTGCCATCGCCATCCAATGAGTGGAGGAGAAAGCCATGCACCAGAAACCTCAGTTGGCCCGGAGCGACCGGGATGCCGTCGCAGGCGCGCAACGGATCAGCCCGCGCGCCGTCGCGGTCACGCCGCACGTCGACGTCTTCGAGCACCACCAATGTGTGACGCTTGGGCCGATCGTCCGGGAGTCACCATGGAAGACTCGAAGTGACGATCCATGACGGCACCCTCTACATCGAGGCGGATGCCGTCGTGCCAACACCCACCGGGGCCGGGCTTGCAACATGCTGAAGTGCGGGAATTGCGCTTGCACGGGCGTTCACGTTGAGCGCGGAGTTCGATAGCTCGAAGATCGACGCGAATCTGCAGGCGTGCTAAAGCTAACCATTCCCCGGCGCGACGAAGCTCGGCCGCGGCGCATCGAAGTCAGGTCCGCTTAAATGACGCGACCGGATTCAGTCGCTTCAAGTTGACGGTTCAGTCGCTTGGCGGTGAACGTCACCGACGAAGGAGAGATTGCAATGTCAAATGTAAAACGTGATATGCGCAACGGACGGGTGATCAGCACACGCACGCTGCCCGTGAGACAGATCGAGGCGCAGAGATCCCCCGTCGACGGCTACGTCGCGATCGTTCGAATCGAAAAAGACGGAGAGGTGCTGGTGGACTGGCATCTACCGCGGCACGCTCGGCACTGGGCGACGGAATCCGAAGCGCTGCGCGACGCCCTCGAATATGCGGCAACGCTTATTGATCTCGGCGTACTCAACGAGATGCCCTCCACCTGGCTCCTTGCGGGGTAAGGCGTCTTGGTCACGCCTTGGCACGCCGGTGGTGAGAAACGGCTGGCGCGGAACCCGCATTGGTGTGATTCGCCGGCGGATACCCGAAGCAAGCCCCCTAACGCAGACCGCCCGTTCTCCGTAGCCGTCCCTCACCGATGCCGTGACGACGTTCTGTGGTCAGTTGGCGACCGCGCCTTGATGAGGTCGCCACACGATGCGCGAATCCGTACCTCTCGGACGATCGGTACGTTCGCAAACCCGATATGCTGCAACGGCAGTCGGCCACGACCTCCACGCGTTCTCGCGCTTACACACTATGAAATGTGCGTTGGGATCCGCCAAATACAGGCCGGTTGATGGTTACCGCTCTGAGGCATTCCCGAGGCGATGAATCGCTGCCACATATCCAAGCCTCCGCATGACGCCCCCTGCTATCGAGTCGATAGGTAAATTAAAACGGCAATATCGGCGCTTGGGAATACACGCTGCTGACTCTAGTCGGGCATGCCGGCGTTTCGCCGCCGTCCATCATGCATGCAGAACTCAATGCTCTTCAAGGAGAACGCCATGTTCGTTCACAACAAGCGTCTGCAGTACACCGTTCGCGTCGCCGCGCCGAATCCGGGCTTAGCCAACCTGCTGCTAGAGCAGTTTGGTGGCCCGCAAGGGGAACTGGCTGCCGCATGTCGTTATTTCACCCAAGCCGTCGGCGAAGATGATCCGGGCCGCAAGGACTTGCTTTTCGATATTGCGACGGAGGAACTGAGCCATCTGGAGATCATCGGTTCGATCGTCGCGATGCTGAACAAGGGCGCGAAGGGCCAACTTGCCGAAGCAGTCGAAAGCGAAGCGGACCTGTACCGCTCGCTAACCGGCTGCGGCAACGATTCGCATACCACCGCACTGCTCTATGGCGGCGGCCCTGCGCTGACGAACTCGGCGGGCGTGCCGTGGACCGCGGCCTACATCGACACAATAGGCGAGCCGACCGCGGACCTGCGCTCGAACATTGCCGCGGAAGCGCGCGCGAAGATCGTCTACGAGCGCCTCATCAACGTGGCCGATGACCCCGGTATCAAGGAAGCGCTCGGCTTTCTGATGACGCGCGAAATCGCGCACCAGAAGTCGTTCGAGAAGGCCCTGCATTCGATCCAGCCGAACTTTCCGCAAGGCAAGCTGCCCGGCGTGCCCGAGTTCACGAACGTCTACTACAACA
This sequence comes from Caballeronia arationis, assembly GCF_001544975.2. Taxonomy (GTDB): domain Bacteria; phylum Pseudomonadota; class Gammaproteobacteria; order Burkholderiales; family Burkholderiaceae; genus Caballeronia; species Caballeronia arationis. The sequence continues at coordinate 2,696 of NZ_FCOG02000111.1, forward strand.
TGTCGTCGGGCAACGATGCTCGCGGGCCGTGGAACGACGGCTCGGATTGGAAGTTCGTCGAGGATCCGCAACCAGCGGTCGACGGCGGCGACGGCCTTGCGACAGTCGGCGTTTCGGCCGATGACATCGAGGTACTGAAGGCAATGGCCTCCCGCACCGCGTCCAACACGAGTACCGACCCGGCCACGGGTGCAGACCTCGGTTCTGGTCAAGCATAGCGGGGATACCTCGGTGCTGCTCGGCAGCACTGAGGTTCCCCTCTTCGCTTACGACAAGACGTCGTCACGTACGCAGCGCCCAATCTCGTATTGACCCGGCCCGCTGAAGCATCTGATCAATCTTCCTCAGGACACTCCCCTGTGGGCCTTCCTCGAACGCTTGCAAGCGTGATCGGCTGGGCGCTCGCGCTCGGCTGCTTTGGCCCGGAGTAGCACGCAAGCGCGGGGCTGCTCTGCTGCACCGCACCTTCGTGCCGGCAAGTAAAATCCGAACCAGAAAAAGTTGCGCCGAGCGTTGGTTCCGGCAAGAATACATTACCTATCTCTTCTGAGGCGCATATGCGACTCGCTGAATTTATCCTGCGCGACATGGCAGGCATCGTGGCGCAGTGGGAGGCGTTCGCAGCCACCCTGCTTCCTGCGGCGGCCAGCATGGAACCGCTGGCATTGCGTGATCACGCCGAACAGATTTTGGAAGCCGTCGCAAAGGACTTGTCGACCTCTCAGAGTCGGGAGGCCCAGGCGGAAAAGTCGATGGGATTAGCCGGAAGACCAGCCAATTCTCCCGAGACAGCAGCGCAGACTCACGCGTTGCTACGGGCGCGAAGCGGCTTCGACATCAGGCAGCTCGTTGCCGAGTACCGCGCGCTTCGCGCCAGTGTCCTGCGGCGCTGGATGGACGACTGCCTCGCGGATCCCCCGGATCTGGACGACATCATCCGCTTCAACGAGGCGATCGATCAAGCAGTCGCTGAGTCGGTAGGCTTCTTTAGCGCCAACATTGATCAAGCGCGCGACCTGTTTCTCGGGATGTTAGGGCATGACATGCGAAGTCCGCTGCAGACCATTCAGATGACCGCCACTTATCTCTCGGCATTAAACGCCGGAGCGAAAATATCGGGAGCTGCGTCGCGCTTGATTAGTAGTGGCGCACGGATGCAGGCGCTTCTGGACGATTTGCTGGACTTCAATCGAACCAAGCTGGGGTTAGGCTTCAATATCGCGCCGGTAAGCGTCGACCTCGCAAGGGTATTCGACGACGAACTCGAACGGGTGCGAGCGGCACATCCAGATCGACGGATTGAATTGACGGTGCTCGGAAACGCCGAAGGTATCTGGGACGGTCAGCGCCTGCAGCAGTTGCTTGGCAACCTCGTTCTGAATGCCATTAAGTATGGCGCACCGGATGCGCCAGTGCACGTGGTAGTCGCGGGCGAATTGGAAGAACTTCGCTTCGAGGTGAAAAATAGCGGACCGGCCATCGAGCGTTTAGCGCTGGCCGAGATCTTCGATCCGCTCAAACGCGGTCCAGACCAGGAAAACAAACATGACGCGGATGGTAACCTCGGTCTAGGACTATATATCGCACGCGAGATCGCCAAGGCTCACGGAGGAGATATCGAAGCCCGGTCGAATGAGATGGAGACGGCCTTTTCTGTAAGATTGCCAAGGCACACATAGATCGGATCGGCCGATTCCCGTGGCATCCTTCGCCGTGAATACCTAACCAAAATGGGATGCACGGCCGGCATTTTAGATGGTGAGGTGTGTCGCAAGGTGCTTCGAACATCATAACGGCGTTAAGACCTAAAGAGCGCGTTCAAAGGAGACCGAGCGGCTGCAAATCAAACGAACCGCCTCCGCCCCTGCAATTGCCCCGCGTACACGTCGCGTTTTGTCGTGCGGCGGTCGCTTGCAACTGCATTGGGCTCGCATGCACTATGCTCGGGGGCCACAAGGGAAGATTGCACGCCCCCTTCGTCAACGAACTTGGCGTCTAATATGCCTTCTTCATCCCACCGCCTGAAGCCGGCGAATCGGTTCCGCCCTTTTGCATTTTTTGCGAGGATGCGGGAGTTTTTCCCATCGTGCTTGACCCCGAGGCGCCGGATGGGGACCCCGTGACACCGTCTGCGTTCGGGGTGCCCATGCCTGTCCCGCCTTGCCCGGCTCCCCCGCCGCCTGCGGTACCGCCGCCTGCGCCGCCTGCTCCCGCGCCGCCGCCGGCACCTTGGGCGTATACACCACCGGACAGACTCAGAATCAAGGAAGCAATCAGCAGTTTTCTCGTCACAATTCGCATCGCAGTCTCCTTTATCAATGGCGGTCAATTGCGGCCATGCGATGGCGCAACTCCGCTTTGGTTCGAGCCGCAATTCCCGTTCCGCATTACGGAGTTGCCGCTCAAGCGGCCGATAACCCCCTCTCCCAACGCGCCGAGTGCAATCGCGAGGGTCTACGGTCAACTTTCGGAGGCCACGGCCCAGTTGAAGCCGACTAACTGGGCTTCGACATTACGCGAACATGGCCGCGCGGTGGCCGAGGAAGTCAGACCCCGGACACGGCGCGGCCTGCGGGCCGCCTATGGGACCGAGCGTTGCTCACTTCCCGACCTGCTCCTCTGTGAGTTCCTGCTTCGCCAGCATCGTGAGCTTCTCGTCGGTCGCTTTTTCTTCCTGCAACGTCTCCAGCAGCAGCTTCATCCCGTCGGCGTATCCGAGCTTCTTGGCCAGTGTGGCCAGCGTGCCGTAGGTAGCAATTTCATAATGTTCGACTTTCTGCGCGGCGGCGATCAAGGCTGCATCAAGAATCGGCCCCTTTTCGATCTCTTCAATTTGTTCTTGTCCTTCCTCAACGAGGCCTTCCATGGCCACACATTTCACGCGCTTGAGCTTAATCTGCGCACTCTCGACGACCCGATCGATTCGCTCTATCTGGCCTTGCGTTTCTTCCAAGTGGGTTTCGAAAGCGGCAGCGAGGTCGGGACTCGTCGCCGCACGGGCAAGGCGAGGGAGCGCCTTCGTTAACTGCTTCTCTGCACTGTACACGTCGGACAATGCGTGAATAAAGAGGTCGTTGAGGGTCTTGGTTGCCATGGCTTCTCCTTTAGGTTAGCTGAAGAGTACGCGCAGAAAATCACGCGCAGCCCGGCTCACGCAACGAGCATGCCGCGCCCGGAACCTTTCCGTAATTGTCGATGCTCCTTCGCCTCGGCTAGCGACAGCGCGGTCTACCCGACTAGCGGACGGGTGGAAACGGCCCATTCCTGCGCAGTGGACGGGAAGCAAATCTCACCGGCTTGGCGGAAACGCGAACAACGGTTGGTTAGCCCGTCCAGTCCGGCGTTTTGCGCGACGCTTAGTTACACTAGACTAGCCCGCGATGAAACGAGAGCGAATTTTCCGTGCTCCGCAATCGCAGACGGGAGGCCTCAAAGAGCTGGAGAGAGCCGATCAACTTCACGCCGGGACCTGGCCGCCCGCAGCGGCCCATTAGTTGCTGTTGACGGAGTATCGACAGCTGCCATTATTCTGTTATGCACGCCGGACATCGTCGTTTTCACCAGTTGTGGACCACCCGCGCTTTCGAGCTTGTGGAACCCCCAGTCACAGCGCTTATCGTCGACGATGACGACGCGTTGGCCGAAGCGTTGGCCCAAGCGTTAGCAGCGGGCGGTTTGCAAGCCACTACGGCGCTCGGTGGGGGCGCCGCAATCCGTGCGACGCAACACTGGACACCGCACATTGTCGTGCTCGACATTCAAATGCCAGGCTGCGACGGCTTCCAGGTTGCGCGAGCGTTTCGGACCTCACCCCGTCTGGTGTTAGTGCCAATCATCGCACACACATCACTTGCCGAACGCGAGATTATTGAGCGCGGCAAGGCGGCCGGAATCGACGCTTATTGTAGAAAGGGAAACTCGCCGCGCGCATTACTGCGTTTAATTGCGCACCTTACCCCGACACCCCCTCCTCACCTTGGTTCGACGTGACCAGAAGGCGAGCGCGCTGCATCGGCTTGCCAAATGATCTTCGCCGGACGATGTTCGAAATATCTTGTTCCCCCTCGACTCCGAGCCTGCGACCTACGACTCCCGCGCGTGACAGTCCAAGTCCGGAGCCCGACAGTCAGATGTCGGAGGGGGTTTGCCGGTCGTTCACGTCACGCACCCGTGTCGACGTCAACGATCACCTCAACCGGTGACGGAAGCCGCACTCGCAGGAAGCCGGCGCCACGCGTGCAATGAAGGCCATAATTGCGCGGCGCCACGCAAATTACGGCACGCCCTTTTTCGACGCCAGGTCCTGCGCCATCCTCAGATGCTCCTGAGTCGTCGGCAATGCCTTCTGTGCCGCCTCCTTCAGATCCGCGACCTGGCCGCCCTTCGCTTCCTTCTGAAACGCCTCGACTGCCTTCTGGTGCCCTTCCACGCCCACCGTCTTGATGTAAGCGGAATCGAACTCCTTGCCCCGCAGTCCCTTGAGCGAATCCAGCACGGTCGTGTCGGAATTGTCCTTCGACACCGTGGCGCCGTGCGGCGCGGCCATCTTCAACTGCATGGTAAGTTTCGAGTGGTCGACAAGCATGTGGTGGGCGAAGCTTTTCACATCCTTGTCCTGCGACTGCTTCGTCGCGAGTTTGCTGGCATCGATTTCCGTAGAGCTTGACATCGATGCCACCTGCCCAAACTCCTTGTCCTGTGCCGGCAGGTTGTTTGCCATCGTGGAGCTGGCGGCCTGTGTCGTCTGGGCAAGCACCGCCGCCGGGGCGATGACGGCAAGCGCCATCGACAGGACTATCGGGTTCGTTTTCATGGCTTCGCCGGGTGGTTTGCAGTGGCGACAATCAGCAATGCGGATGCCACACGACTGGCCCCACCGCTGCTTCGCTGAAGCTGCATCGAATGGATGCATCCGCGTGCCAGAAGCGTCACCTCCCGACAACGAATGCGGCCGCCACTAAGCGGCCAAAACGTGGATTGCGATCTGCGCCGTTTGGCGAGCCCCAAGCGAGCCCGTTCAACATCTGCACGCAGTGACCATTTCGGCAGCTTCAAAACGCACGTCCCTCCGGTGGAACGATGTTTGCTGTCCGGCGTTTGTCCGCCCGCAGCGCTCTTCCCTTACCGCGCGTCCGAATGCCGCCAACGACCAGATGCGAGGACCTCACGTTGGAACCCTATGAACAACGCGAAAGCGATAGACGCGGCGGGTCGCGCTGCCGGACCGGCCGCTTCGTCGTCACGCGTCCAACCTGCGTCGTGATTGGCCTCGTAGCGCTTCTCAATTGTCTTTTTGCTGTCGCCGTGGCTGCGCCGGCCCAGAGCGCGCTAAAACCGGCGGGCATCCAGGCCGAGCGGATCCTGGATCTGTGGAACCTGACGCTCGCGGTTTGCTCGGCGGTGTTCGCTGCGATCCTGATCGCGTGTTTCGTCGCGTTGCTTCGTGCGCCTCGCGTGACGAATAGCACGCGACCGGAATTGTCGACCATCGAGTCCGCCGAGCCTGGCTTGCGCCGCTCGGTGGTCGCCGCGACAGCCGTATCAGCCGTGTTACTTTTCGGCCTCGTGTTCGCCGACGTGCTCACCGACCGCGCGCTTTCGCGCCTGCCCGTCACCGATGCGGTTCACATTGAACTGACCGGCCATTAGTGGTGGTGGGAAGCCCGCTATCTCCCCGCCGGCGGTGCAGCCGGTTTCACGCTCGCCAACGAACTGCATGTGCCGGTGGGGCGGCCCGTCGTTGTGTCGCTGGTCGCGGCGGATGTTATCCATACGTTCTGGGCGCCGAACCTTCACGGCAAGAAGGACATGATCCCGGGGCGCCGCGCCACGATCGAGTTTCGCGCCGACCGCGCCGGCACCTATCGCGGCCAGTGCGCGGAGTTCTGCGGATACGAACATGCGCTGATGGCGTTCCTCGTCGTCGCCGATCCCCCCGCCGAGTACGACGCATGGGCGGCACGACAGCGCGAGGCCGCTACCTCGCCTTCGGACGAACCCGAAGCACGCGGGCAGCAGCTCTTCATGACGGCCGCCTGCGCGCGCTGTCACGCAATTGCAGGTACGCCGGCGACCGGCAGACTCGGCCCGGACCTAACGCATCTCGCGAGCCGCCGGACGATCGCCGCGGGCACGCTTGCGAACGATCGCGATGCGCTTGCCCGCTGGATCGCCGATCCGCGCGCGCTGAAACCGGCCGCGATGATGCCGCCGAGCCACCTCGCCCCCGGCGATCTGCAAGCGTTGGTGACCTATCTCGGGACGCTGAAATGAGCCAGCCGACGCCATCTGCCCGTTCCGATGCACGCCTGCTCGACGGCCCCGGCGCGCCGCCTTGCGTGCGCGAGGCGCTGGCGGCGACGTGGAGCGATCCGCCCGGTATCGTCGGCGCGCTCTCGGCAATCAATCACAAGACCATCGCCCGCCGCTTCATGGCGACGACGTTTGTCTTCTTCATCCTCGGCGGCCTGCTCGCGCTCGCGATGCGCACGCAACTGGCGCGCCCCGACGCGCGGCTGATCGGCCCGGGCCTGTACAACGAACTCTTCACGGTGCACGGCACGACGATGATGTTCCTCTTCGCCGTCCCGGTGATGCAGGCGGTCGCGGGCTTCTTGATCCCGTTGATGATCGGCGCGCGCAGCGTCGCGTTTCCGCGCATGAACGCGTACGCCTACTGGGTGTTCTTGTTCGGCGGCATCCTGCTGTTCGCCTCGCTCGCGGTGAACACGGCGCCCGCCGCCGGCTGGTTCAGCTACGTGCCGCTTGCGGGCCCTGACTATGCGCCGGGCAAGGGCACAGACATCTGGGCGCAGATGATCACCTTCACCGAGCTCTCGGGCCTGCTCGAAGCGATCGTCCTGATCACGACGATCTTCAAGCTGCGAGCGCCGGGCATGTCGCTCAACCGCATGCCGCTCTTCGTCTGGGCGACGCTCGTCACGCAATTCATGGTGATCTTCGCGATGCCGTCGATCATGCTGTGCAGCACCGCGCTGATTCTCGACCGGCTGGTCGGCACGCACTTCTACAATCCCGCTAAGGGCGGCGACGTGCTGCTCTGGCAGCATCTCTTCTGGTTCTTCGGGCACCCCGAGGTGTATCTGATCTTCATTCCGCCGCTCGGATTCATCTCGTCGATCATTCCGACGTTCGCGCGGCGTCCCGTGTTCGGCTATCCGGCAATGGTGCTTTCGCTGATCGCGACGGCTTTCCTCGCGTTCGGCCTGTGGGTGCATCATATGTTCGCTACGAACGTGCCCGAACTCGGCAAGAGCTTCTTCACGGCGGCGAGCCTGATGATCGCGATTCCATCAGCGGTCCAGATCTTCTGCTGGATCGGCACGCTATGGACCGGGCGACTCGATCTCAAGACGCCGCTCTATTTCGTACTCGCATTCTTCTTCATCCTCGTGCTGGGCGGGCTGACCGGCCTCATGCTCGCGTCCGTGCCGCTCGATTTGCAGGTCCACGATACGTATTTCGTCGTCGCGCATCTCCACTATGTGCTGATCGGCGGCGCGGTGTTTCCGCTCTTCGGCGCGTTCTACTACTGGTTTCCCAAGTTCACCGGCCGCATGCTCGGGGAGACGCTCGGCCGCTGGAATTTCTGGCTCTTCTTCATCGGCTTCAATGTCACGTTCTTTCCGATGCATCTGCTCGGCCTCCAAGGCATGCCGCGACGCGTGTGGACCTACCCGCACGGCATGGGCTGGGACGGCATGAACCTCGCGGCGACGATCGGTGCATGGACCATCGCGCTCAGCGTGCTGCTTTTCATCGTGAATGTGGCGACGAGCTACCGGCGCGACGCGACGGCGACGGCCGATCCGTGGGGTGCGGGAACGCTCGAATGGAGCGTGGCGTCTCCTCCGCCGCCGCATAACTTCGACGCGGTGCCCGTGGTGCATGGACGCGACCCGTTGTGGGAGCCTGGCGCCGAGCCCGCGTTCGTCGCGGGCCTCGCCGCCGACGCGCGCGAAGTGCTCGCGACCAGCGTGCTCGATGCGATACCCGATCATCGGCCGATGTTTCCGTTGCCGTCGATCTGGCCGTTCGTCAGCGCCGTGGCGACCACCGTGCTTTTCATTGGCTCGATCTATACGCCGTGGGCGGTGGTGTGGGCGTCGGCACCCGTGGCAGTCGCGATGATCGCGTGGTTTCTGGCCGAAGCGCCGCGAGAACGCGTGCGCCGTGGCGCGGGAGCAGCGTCCATGACCGATCGCCTGCGATTTAAGACTGCGCACGTGCGGCATCGCGCCGATCGCGACGACTCGCTCGTACTCGACGTGCGGAATCTGCCGACCTTCGGCTTCGGACATCGAAGCCTGATGTGGTGGAGCACGTTGGGCCTGATGCTGATCGAAGGGACGGTGTTTGCGATCGGCGTGATGATGTACTTCTATCTGCGCAGCGTGGCGCCAAGCTGGCCAATGGCCGCGAGCCCGCCCGAGTTGCGTTGGGGAACGCTCAACTCGATCGTGCTGATCGTGAGCCTCGTGCCGAACCAGCTTGCGAAGCGCGCGGCCGAGCGTGAAGACCGCGCGCGGGCAGGTCTCTGGCTCGTCGTGTGCGTGCTGGGATCGGTCGCCTTCCTCGCCGTGCGCGCCTTCGAGTTCTCGGGGCTCAACGTGAGCTGGTACACGAACGCCTACGGTTCGGTCGTTTGGCTGCTGCTCGGCCTGCACACGACGCATCTGATCACCGATACCGTCGATACTGCCGTCCTCGCCGTGCTCATGTTCACCGGGCCGTTCGAGGGCAAGCGCTTCGTCGATGTCAGCGAGAACGCGCTCTACTGGTACTTCGTCGTGTTGAGCTGGTTGCCGATCTACACGGTGATCTACTGGGCGCCGCGCTACTGACGTGTGCGCAATACGTTGCATGGGATCGGAGTACGTGCTGAAGCATTTGCTCTGGTCGACAAGGAGACTCGATGCGAACCTGGCTTGCGCTAATCGTCGCGCCTTCACTGACGCTTGCGTGCCTGGGTGTCAACTACGCGCTCGTCTCGACGATGGCCCCGGCGTGCACGGCGGTGAGCGTCGCACCGCTCAATGGCGTGAGCGTCGCGAGCTTCGCCGTATGCGTCGTCGCGACAATCGCAGCGTGGCTCCGCTGGCGCTCGATGCGCGGCGGTCTCCCGTCGGACAGCACGGCGCGGCCGGCGCGCGCCGCTTTCGTTGCGTCGGTGGCGATCGGCGTGGGCGTGCTGTCGGCTTTGTCCGTTCTCGCGATCGCGATACCGCAATGGCTGCTTTCACTGTGCTGATCCTTCGAGCGAGCGTCGCCGCCATGCTCGCTTGGGCGGGCGCCACGGAGGCCCACGTGCTCTCCGCCGACGATCGCGCCGCGCCGCACTTCGGCTGGACCTTCGAGCCGTGGGTGGTCGGCTTGCTGGTCCTGTGCGCCGCGCTGTATGTCGCCGGATACGTGCGACTGCGCAGGCGCAGCCGCCGCTCGCGGCCAGTGCGCGCCGTGCATTTCGCCGCCTTCGCAGGCGGGTGGCTCGCGCTCGTGGCCGCGCTCGACTCACCGCTCGATGCGCTCGCCGCCGCGCTCTTTTCGGCGCACATGCTGCAACACGAAGTGCTGATGCTGATCGCCGCGCCGCTTTTCGTGCTCGGCCGGCCGCTCGCGGTGTGGATGTGGGCGTTTCCGCTATCGATGCGCGGCGGCATCGGCCGCGCGGTGCGCTCGCGCTGGATACGCGCGCCGTGGCGCACGCTTACGACGGCGCTCGCCGCGTGGCTGCTGCATGCGGCGGCGCTCTGGGGCTGGCACGCGCCGACGTTCTTCGAGGCGGCGCTCGCCCGTCCCGGTATCCACACCTTGCAGCACGCGAGCTTTCTCGTGAGCGCGCTGCTCTTCTGGTGGACGGTGTTCGGCAATACGCAACGCCGCGAGGGCAGCGCGCACGCAATGCTGTCGCTCTTCACGACGATGGTGCATACCGGCGCGCTTGGCGCGCTGCTCACGCTCTCGCCCGGGTTCTGGTATCCGTCGTATGTCGAGAGCACGAGCGCGCTCGGCTTCGATCCGTTGCAGGACCAGCAGCTCGGCGGACTCGTCATGTGGGTGCCGGGCGGTCTTGCCTACCTTGTGGGCGGACTCGCGGTCGGCGCGCGCTGGCTGACGAGGCGTGGTCCAACGCCGATGCGGTTGCACACCAGCGCGGCCGAAGCAAACGCTCGCGCGCCCGCCGCGCAGGACGGCTGACATGCGGCCTGCATCCAGCGTGCATCCGCTCGTCGCGTTGTGCTATCGCGTGTGCAGGCCGCTATCACTACGCACGGTGATCGTTGCATCGCTTGCGACCCTCGCGCTCAACGCCAGTGGTGCGCCATCGGAGCCCGCCGGGCTCGTCGCACGCGGCGCCTATCTCGCGAGGGCCGCCGATTGCGCCGGATGCCACCGCCACTGATAACGGCGCCCCCTACGCGGGCGGGTTGGAGATGAACTCGCCGTTCGGCACGATCGTCAGCAGCAACATTACGCCCGACAAGCGCCACGGCATCGGCAACTACAGCTACGATGATTTCGCGCGTGCGTTGCGCAAAGGCGTGGCACCGGGCGGCAAGAGGCTCTATCCGGCGATGCCATACCCCGCGTTCGCCAAGATCACCGACGACGACATGCGCGCGCTGTACGCGTACATGATGCAGGGCGTGCCGCCGGTGAGCAGCGTGCCGCCGCCCACCCGCGTGCCTTTCCCGTTCAATCAGCGCTGGGCGCTCGGCATCTGGAACTGGTTTTTCGCGCCGTCGGGCGCGTACAAGCTGCGTGCCGACCGCGATGCCGAATGGAATCGCGGCGCGTATCTCGTGCAGTCGCTTGGCCATTGCGGTTCGTGCCACACGCCGCGCGGCGCGGGGTATCAGGAACGCGGCTACGACGAGTCGTCGAAGCACTATCTCGCGGGCGGCATTAACGACAACTGGTATGCACCTAACCTGCGCGCCGACCCCGGCTCTGGTCTGGGTCGCGTCGGCCGGGACGAAATTGCGTCCTTTCTCAGGACGGGGCATGGCGGCGGCATGGTGACTTTCGGCAGCATGGTGCAAACGGTCGAGGACAGCCTGCAGTACCTGAACGACGACGACCTGCGCGCTATCGCGGCATATCTCAAGTGCCTTCCCGCGGCGGGCACCGCCGACGGCCGATTCGATCCGCCACGGACGGATCGCGCGGCGCCCGCCCTCAAGACCCGCGCGCCCGACGTGCCGCCCGTAACGGGCGCGGCCGTCTATGCGTCGTTCTGCGCCGAGTGTCACCGGCCACAGGGCGAGGGCGTGGCCGATGCGTTCCCCAGGCTGGCGGGCAACCCGTCGGTTATCAGCGAGGACACGACGTCGCTGATCCGCCTGCTTGTCGAGGGCGGCAATAGCCCCGCGACACGCCACGGCCCACCGCGCCAGGCAATGCCCGCGTTCGCCGAAACCCTGACCGATGTCCAGATCGCGCAGGTCCTCACCTACGTCCGGGCTTCGTGGGGGAACGATGCGCGGCCGGTCACCACCAACGATGTCTCATCGCTGCGCAGCAAGTTGCACAAATAACCGAGCGTTCTGTTCCATGCAGCTTTCGGCGTTGAATATTTAGCAGGCTTTTGAAGTAGACGTCGCTATGCGGTCTTACGCGTTGCGACGTATGCTGACTTAGCGTGTCCAAGCGGCGCACACATATTTTGTGCGCTCGCCGCCGCTAGCGGCTTCGGAATATCGCTGCTATCCGCCGAATCAGGCTGCTAGACCTGCAAGTCTGCGCATGCGGGCAGGTTGTAGCCGACCTGCGAAACGCGAAGAGTTTTATTGTCGAAGTAGAGACACGAACTCCCGGAGCCGGACGCAAATCAAAATAGAATTATCGGTGGCCGCACAGCATGCATCGCGCGGCTGGAGACCGCCGCAAGCTTTTGGTGTCAAGCGGCACGGCCCTGCTATCCGCACGAGCAGCACCTACCGCGGCGCGGCCGCAACCGCCTGTTCGACAAAAGCCGCGAATAGTGCATGGAAATGGGTCGTTGGATGATCCTGGTCCGCGAACATATACGTCTGGTCCGCATTGGAAACCGTATAGGTATCCGGCGAACAGAAGAGCGAACTGGGAATGGGAAGACTCCGCAGCGACAGCAGTTGGATATTGCACGCGATGCCGGTGTTGCTAACCGTGAACCCTTTCGCCTGAAACGTCGCGATCGTGTCATTCGTAAATGTGTATGCGTCGACCAAGATCACCTGGTTCTGAATACCGATAGCTTGCAGTGCGCCGATGAGCGCGGCGTTGAACGTCTGCGTCAGCAGCGTCAGTTCGGCCCCGTGGTCAGCGCTGTTCACGCCGAGCGGCGATGCGCCTATATTTCCCACATTCGACACGACGACGTGTTTTGCCCCGGCAGTCAAAATCTGTGCAGCAATGGCACCGAGTTGCTGGGCCGCAAGCGTGACCGCCTGGTCCGCTTGGGCTGTGGTTTCGCTGCCGCCCGTGACGGCGTCGGCGTGGATTCGGATATCGCTTCCGCCTCCGTTGACGAGAACAAGCTGGCCCGCGTTGAAGCTGCCGTGTGAAGCCAGATAGTTATGCAGTTGCGTCACCACCGGCACGGTCGTCGGGCCGAGTCCGTTTGCCTTAAAATCAACGCCGTTCGGATCTGTGACCCGCGCTCCGCCCTGTGCGTACCCGAGACCGTCCGGATGAGCTGTCACCGGAAACGCGAAACCACCCGTGTAGGCGGCCGTGAGCGTGCCACCGTAAAAATTCGCGACGTCCTGTGTCCATACTTGGCCGGGATTGGTCGTGAAACGCCCCCCACCCACGCGCTGAGCGATGGGTGCATACGTGCCGACGTCGGACAGACTGTCACCGAACGAAACAACCTGGAAGCTCGCAGCGGGGGGCGTCACAGGTGGCGTGACCGGCGGGTTGCTGGGACTGCCGTCGCCGCCCTGACACGCAGTGAGCAAGACAAACGTCAGGCTCGCCATGCCGATCGCAGCCGCATGGATAAAATTGGTTTTGATCGTGGTCATGGTCAATTCCTCCAATGCCCGACTGCCGTCGGTCCGCGCCTTGATGTATGGGTCTCGGCGCGCCATCGCTAACTCCACGAGCACTTCGTAAAGAAGGACGCGGTATTTCTGTTCTTGGCGATATTTCGGATCATTTGCCTTCAGCACTCTCACTTTGCCGGTTTTCCGTTGCGAGCTCCTTTTTGCCGTCATGATAGGTGCGCTGCAGCGTGTCTCCCTCCATGGCGCGGACCACGCGATATGACCGCGCCTTGCTTTTGCTATTTCGGCGCCGGAGTGTAATGAAATGGGTGCTGGCGTGGGCTATGGAGCCCTCGAAATGCTAAACAGTGCCATCATCTTCGCCGAAGGAACTTTTACCGGCAGCTCTTTGCACTGCTTTCTACCGTCCAAATTTAACTCTGCCACCCGAACGCTTCGACGCGGGTGATCGGCTGCTGCGTCGTCACAGCAGCTCTGATTGCACCCGGCATCGGAAGCTTGAGGCTGTGCCATACAGCCTCGGGAGCGGCAGTCATTGCGCCGGGCCTGGCGGCAAATTCGCAACGCTGGGCTCGGTCGAGGCTGATCCGAAACGCGCGCTCGAGCAGGTCGTCCGGTGACTCCGAGGCACCCGCCGGCGGCAAAGGTAGGAGGGCGCGCGACGCGTTCCTTTCCAGTGGATTCACCAGCCCGACACCCACCTGTGCCGCACTGGCAACGATCACAATCCAGACACCGGCCTGCCCGATATCCATGGCGAGCGGCCGCCCGTCACGCAAACTCGTGACCACTAGCCGGCTGTCCGGCAACTCGTCAATGCCTACCTCGCCGGGATCGCAGATAAGCATCTGCGACACCACGAGCCGAAACGCGGCCCTGGCAACCCCGAATTGCCGGCTGAGCGCAGAGTCAGGACGCGCCTTGATTCGCTTGCGCTCTGCGCTTGATAGCCATTGACCTATGCTCACTGCGGAGATTTGTCGCCATGCGCCGGGCAATCGCCAGACGAAAAGCTCGTGCGCAGCGGGGACGCGAGCTCCGCCCAAACGGGACCGCGATAGCGGGTGCGCTCTCCACTGCACATTTGAACCGGCGTCCTCCCTTGCAGGGCGCCGCGGCGCGTCAGCGCGTGCAATCATTGGCATTAACGGGTCTCAATTTATGGCGGTTTATCCTAGCCTCATTATTGATCAAGACTTGCGCGTCCTCAGATCGCGCGGAAGCCACGATGCAACCGCACCACTTCCCTGATTTTGCGCATCGTCCGCCCGGTATTTCAAGCACGACGCCTCAGTGACGACTCGTGGAGCCACAGGCCGCTAGACCTTCGGCGACCGACGTCTGCAATGGGCCGAACAAGTGTCGTCGCTTTGGACGGAAAGGCCAACCAACGGCCGGCTATGCAATCTGCATACCTGATGCACAAAGGCCATATACCGGGACAGTCGTCCGGGTTTTCATACGAGCATTCAAACGGCGACCCGAGCGTGACAATGGGCCGCCGGCCAAAAAAGGCAGCGCGATGTAAAACGCCGTTCCGTCGCACAAAGCGCCGCTGCCGTGCCGATCTCTCCTTCCGATTCCTTGAGAAGGATGGCCCAGTTGCCCGATGAGGAGACGGACGAGCTCGACCTGTTTCTGAAGTCCAACGCGACATCTGACGAAACGATGTTACTCGACATGCCGGACGGGTACCTGACCGCCGTTGTTATCGGACCGAGAAACTTGCAACCCAGCGAATGGTTGCTTGGTGGTTGGGGCCAACGGCGGAGGACGGGCCGCAATTCGAGACCGGGGATCAGGCGCAGCATATCCTGGATCCAATCCTGCGGCAGTACAACGGAATCATCGGGAGCCTAAAGGCAATGCGGATGCGTTCGAACCGGTTTTCGATACCGTCAACTATCCCAACGATCCGCGGGAGTACATGGAGGGCGAGCCGTGGGCAATCGGATTCATGCAGGGCGTTGCACTGTGCCAACACGACTGGCAGCCGCTTTTGATGAAACACAAGGCCGCGGGTGGCTCCGTCCCCTGCATTTGGTGTACGGCGGAGGTCACACCCGCAGACGAAGCATTGACTCGCTGGCCGGATCAACGTGAAGAACTAGCCAGACAGATCCCAGCGAGCGTTGCAGCAATATACCGCTATTGGCTGCCCTATCGGAAAGCAGTTTACGCGGGGCAACTCGCGACGAGGCGTTGTCAGGTTGCTGGGTCGTGCCGCGTAAGATTGCGCGATGAAAAAATCAAAATCGCTGTATCACGGTCACCGTTTTCCAGCCAGCGTCATCAGTTGCGCCGTGCGCTGGTACCACCGCTATCGATTGAGCTTGCGTGATACCGAAGAACTGCTCTTCGAGCGTGGCGTGATCGTGACCTACGAGACGACGACCCCGCTGCTGGTGCGATAATTTTGGCGCAGGCTTTGCTCGTCGGATGAAGGCGCCTGACGCACGGGTACGATCCAGACTATCGAATTCAACGGCCGATGTCTCGGGTCGACAACCGGTCCGCGCGTGCTTCATCTCTTAAAGGTGAAAACCATGTTCAGGAATCTTTTGCAATCAGGCTTGCGACCGTCGTTGCATCGATTCTGGGGGCGTGTGCGACGGCGCCTGCAGGTCCTGCCAGTTCTTCCATCGACCCGCCTCAGGCCGAGCGGGTGATGACGTTGGTAGCTTCTGGCGTGCAGACTTATTCATTTGAGTTCGACGCGCGACAACATCTGGGTTGGGTCTTCAGGAGCCCGCAAGCGACGCTGTTCGATGCGAGGGGCCACGCCGCGGTCTGGCACGCCGCCGGGCCGTCCTGGGGAGCGGAAGACGGAAGCCGGATTGTAGGGCGTGTGCTTACACAGCGTCCCAGCGAAACGCTGGCGAGCATACCGCAACTGTTGCTCGAAACTCATAGCACGTCCGGCATCGGCGCGCTGTCGGTTGTCCGGTACGTGCAGCGAGTGCATACCGTTGGAGGAATGATGCCGACCGCACCGTGTTCGACGGAACACGAACTCGGTAGCTCGCCGTATCTTGCGGATTACGTTTTCTACCGATAGTAAGTAGCAAGCGCTTTTTGCGTTGCCGTTTTCGTCAAACAAGGTGGTCGGCACCTGGACCTTGATGTCCGGATCGGAGAAGCTCGCAAACGGCAAGACAATCGTTCCTTCGGCGTCCGGCAATCTCATGCTGGATTCGACCGGCCATGTGGCATTTTTTCTCGTGGGCAAAGACCGCCCGAAGACGGTAGCTAATCCAAGCGTGCCCATCGGTCCTGTCATCGCGTACTACGGAACATATACCGTCGACGAGCCCACCAGCACGCTCACGTAGAACGTCGAAGCCAGCACATCGCCGGCATTCGACGGCGCGGTTCGCAAGCAGAAGGTCGTTTTGATTGGCGATAAGCTGACCACGACCGGGTCTCCCGTCAAGACGTCCGACGGAGAGATCATCCCGATCAACGAATGGAAGCG
>NZ_FCOG02000255.1 GCF_001544975.2 Caballeronia arationis
GCGTCGATGTTTGAGGGCGACACTTAGGCGCTGCGCCACTCGGTATTGCTGGTGCGTTGACGTGTTGTGACTGCTGCATGAAAAGCTGCTTTCTTTGCTTACTTTCTTTGCAGCAGCAAAGAAAGTAAGTCCCGCCCCGGACAGGGGCAGAGCCAATAGACCACTAAGAAAACAAGTTCCACTGAAGCGCAGAACCATCAAACGGCTGTTCGCGCGAAATGCAGACAAAGAAGCCCACAGGACCCGTGCAATGCTAGAAGTCGACTCGTTGAACCAGTACTACGGCGGCAGCCACATCCTCCGCGATGTGAAGATGACCGTCCCCGACGGCAAGCTGACCGTGCTGCTCGGCCGCAACGGCGTCGGCAAGACGACGCTCCTGCGCTGCCTGATGGGCGTCGTGCCGACCAGAAACGGCACCATCTCCTGGCGCGGCACGAAGATCTCTTCGATGCCCACCTACAAGCGCGTCGCAACCGGCCTCGCCTACGTGCCCCAGGGCCGCGACATCTTCGGGCGGCTCACCGTCGAGGAAAACCTGATGGTCGGCGCGGCAAGCCGCAAGGCGCCCTCGAAAGTGCCGGATCGCATCTACGAACTCTTCCCCGTCCTGCGCGACATGAAGAACCGCCGCGGCGGCGATCTCTCCGGCGGGCAGCAGCAGCAGCTAGCCATCGGCCGCGCGCTGATGAGCGAACCTCAACTGCTCATCCTCGACGAACCCACCGAAGGCATCCAGCCGTCGATCATCCAGGATATCGGGCGCACGCTGCGCCAGCTCGTCGACGAAATGGGCATGACGGTGTTGCTCGTCGAGCAGTACTACGACTTTGCGCGCGAACTCGCGGACCGCTATTGGGTCATGAGCCGCGGCGAGATCGTCGCGGGCGGCGCGGGCTCGGAAATGGACGAGCATGGCGTGCGGGAGCTGATCGCGGTCTGATTGCTTCCCTGCGCGAGCCGCCGTACCATGGCGGCTCCCCGGCCACGCTCCCGTTCATGCACCACGCACCCCACGCCGCACTCCTGCATGCCGACGAATGGCACGGCCGCCTCGAACTCGGCTTCACCCGTCAGCACGCGCGCACGGTGCTCACGCATCGCCGGCATGAAGGGCCGCTGCGCGTGCAGCGGCCGCTCTATCCCGAAGGCGACGCGACGTGCCATGCGGTCGTCGTGCATCCGCCCGGCGGCGTCGCGGGCGGCGACCGTCTCGCCATCGATATCGATCTCTCCGATCACACCCACGCCGTCATCACGACACCCGGCGCCACCAAGTGGTACAAGTCGAACGGCAAGCTCGCGACACAACGAATCGCGATTCGCGTCGGCGCCGGGGCGAAGCTCGACTGGCTGCCGCAGAACAACATCGTGTTCGATTCGTCGAATGTGGAACTCGACTTTGCGCTGACGATCGACGACGAAGCAAGCGCCATCGGCTGGGACGCGATGCAGCTCGGACGGCAGGCCGCAGGCGAGACATGGTCGGCGGGACAAATCCGCGCCGTGTCGAGCATCCGCAACACCTATGGGCGCCTGCGCTGGTTCGAGCGCGCGCGCATCGACGCGGACGATCCGCTGCGCGGCATGCCCCAGGGTCTCGCAAATTTCGCCTGCTACGGCACGATGTGGGCCATTGGCGCCGCATGCAACGACGCGCTCGCCGAAGCACTGACAGACAATCTCCCCTTCGACGACAACCTGCGTGCCGGCGCCTCATGCGTCGCATCGGGCGTGCTGATCGTGCGTGCCGTGAGCCGCTCGATGGAGCCGTTGCAGCGCGCCATGGCCGATTGCTGGACGCGCCTGCGACCCGCGGTTCACGGCATCGAGGCAAAACCGCTGCGTCTCTGGACCACCTGATCACCCTCTGACGCGCACCAACGTGGCACTTTATTGCGCCCCGAATTTGTGCGTGATAGCGTTGCGCAACGCGCAAGTGCCCGTTCGCGCGGCGTATCCGCGCGATGGCACGACTCTCGCTTAAACGATCCGACTTCAGAGCGCGCTCGATGAAAGACGCGCATTACACACAACAGGATCATCGATGAACCACACGTTTTTCCGCGCGCGTCGCACGGCGCTCGCCGCCCTTGCCGCTTCCATCGCAGCGCCCCTCTTCGCCCTCTCGCCGATCACCGCCCACGCCGACGCGCTCGACACGATCGCGAAAAGCGGCACACTGCGCGTCGCGGTGCCGGAAGACTATCCGCCCTTCGGTTCTGTCGGCGCCGACATGAAGCCGCAAGGCTACGACATCGACATGGCCGCGCTGCTCGCGAAGTCGATGGGCGTGAAGCTCGAACTCGTGCCGGTCAATAGCGCGAACCGCATTCCGTATCTCACGACGAACAAGGTGGACCTCGTAATTTCGTCGCTCGGCAAGACGCCCGAGCGCGAAAAGGTGCTCGACTTTTCGACCGCCTATGCGCCGTATTTTCAGGGCGTGTTCGGTCCCGCCGACATCAAGGTGAGCGGCCCGGCCGACCTCACCGGCAAGACGGTCGGCGCGACGCGCGGCGCGCTAGAAGAAATCGCGCTCACGCAGATGGCACCGAACGCGACCATCAAGCGCTTCGAGGACAACAACGCGACCATCTCGGCGTTCCTCTCGGGCCAGGTGCAACTGATCGCCGCGGGCAACATCGTCGCGGCCGCGATCCTCGCGAAGAACCCGCCGCGCCGTCCGGAAGCGAAGTTCGTCATCAAGAATTCGCCGTGCTTCGTCGGCTTGAACAAGAACGAGCCGCGCCTGCTCGCGAAGGTCGATGCCGCCATAGATCAGTCGAAGAAGGACGGCACGCTCGAATCGATGTCCAGGAAATGGTTCGGCCAGCCGCTGCCGGCGAGCCTGTGAATGCGTGATATGCGTGCAACTCGATAAAGGCAACGCTTTTAATGGCCTATGAACTTCAGTTCGCCGACCTCGGGGAATATCTTGGCATGTTCGCAAGCGGTGCCGCGACGACACTCGGCCTCACCGCGGTCTCGACCGCGCTCGGCATCGGTGTCGGCGTGGCGGGCGCGGCGGCGAGCGACAGCCGGCACGCGTGGCTGCGCTCGCTGACGCGCGGTTACGTCGAAGCGATTCGCAACACGCCGTTCATCGTGCAGCTCTTCTTCGTGTTCTTCGGCTTGCCCGCGCTCGGCGTGCACCTCGGCGAATTCACGGCCGCCATTCTCGCGATGACGCTGAACCTCGGCGCCTATTCGGTCGAGATCATCCGCGCGGGGATTGCCGCGGTGCCGAAGGGACATCACGAAGCGGCGGCATCGCTTGCAATGACGCGCGGCCAGACGTTTCGTCACGTCATTCTGCCGCAGGCGCTGGCGAAGGTCTTCCCTGCGCTGTCGAGCCAGATCGTCATCACGATGCTCGGCTCGGCGGTCGTCTCGCAGATCTCGGTGCCGGACCTGACGTATGCGGCAAGCTATATCCAGTCGCGCAACTTCCGCGCGTTCGAGACGTACTTCCTGATCACCGCCGCGTATCTCGTGATGGCGATCGTGCTGCGGTGGCTCCTCAACTCCGCGGGCAAGCGCCTCTTCTCGCGCAATTTGCGAGGCGCGCGATGATCGAATTCTCGTTCGAGCAGATCCTGACGAACCTGTTGCTCGCCGCGCGCTGGACCGTGGTGCTGTCGATCGTCTCGTTCGTCGCGGGCGGCGTCGTTGGTTTTGCGCTGCTCGTGATGCGCGTGTCGAAGTCACGCCTGCTGCGCACGCTCGTGAAGGCGTATATCGAAATCTTTCAGGGCACGCCGCTCCTGATGCAACTGTTCCTCGTGTTCTTCGGGCTGCCGCTGCTCGGCGTGGAAGTATCGCCGTGGATCGCCGCGACGGTCGGGCTCACGCTATTCACGAGCGCGTATCTCGCGGAGATCTGGCGCGGTTGCGTCGAAGCGGTTCCGAAGGGGCAATGGGAGGCTTCGTCGAGCCTTGCGATGAGCTACCTGGAGCAGCTTCGCCACGTGATCCTGCCGCAGGCCGCGCGCATCGCGATCGGGCCGACTGTCGGCTTCGGCGTGCAGGCCGTGAAGGACACGGCGCTCGTCTCGATCATCGGCTTCACCGAACTCACCAAGGCGGGCACGATGATTTCGAACGCGACGTTCAGGCCGTTCATCGTGTATGGCCTCGTCGCCTTGATCTATTTCGTGCTTTGTTATCCGCTTACTCGTTACGCGCGCACGCTGGAAAGGAAATGGAATGCCGCTCGTTGAAACCCGCAATCTGAAGAAGCAGTTCGGCGCGAACCAGGTACTGAAAGGTATCGATTTTTCGGTCGAGCCTGGGCAGGTCGTCGCGATCATCGGGCGCAGCGGCTCGGGCAAGAGCACGCTGCTGCGCACGTTGAACGGCCTTGAGAGCATCGACGAAGGTTCGATCGAAATCGACGGCGAGCACATGGATGCCCGCCATGCCGATCTGCGCGCACTGCGCCTGAAAGTCGGCATGGTGTTTCAGCAGTACAACCTCTTTCCGCATCTGACGGCGGGCCAGAATGTGATGCTCGCGCAGACGGTGGTCAAGAAGGTCCACAAGGCGAAAGCGCGTGCGACGGCCGAGCAGGTGATGGAGCGCGTCGGTCTCGCCGACAAGTTCGATTCGTATCCTGAGCAGTTGTCAGGCGGACAACAGCAGCGTGTAGCCATTGCGCGGGCGCTCGCGATGAAGCCCACTGTCCTGCTCTGCGACGAGATCACGTCGGCGCTCGATCCCGAGCTTGTCGGCGAGGTGCTCGCGGTTGTCGAAAGTCTTGCGCGGGACGGGATGACGCTCATCATGGTCACGCATGAGATGCGCTTTGCCCGGCGCGTGAGCAACAAGGTGGTGTTCATGCACCAGGGGCGCGTCTGGGAAAGCGGCACGCCGGAGGATATCTTCGAGCGGCCTACCAGCGTCGAGTTGCGCAAGTTCATTCAATGAGGTAGTTTTCGCACGAATGCAGGTAGGTTTTTTTTGACCACCGTTTTGATGGCGAGTGCTTCGGTGGAACTTGTTTTCTTTGTGGTCTATTAGCTCTGCCCCTGTCCGGGGCGGGACTCACTTTCTTTGCTGCTGCAAAGAAAGTAAGCAA
>NZ_FCOG02000258.1 GCF_001544975.2 Caballeronia arationis
CGGTATGTACGCGACCTGAACCGCATCGACGCCTTGCGCGGACAAGCAGCGAAACCATGAGCCTTCACGGGGAAAACGTGCAATGCGCGCAGCGCCTAAGGCTGCAGACCGCTCGCCAGACGATCTGCCGGTTGATTTGAGCCTCCGCTGCAGGAGCGAAGAGCACGTTGTTCCGCCAACCAAAAACGCACCCACCCACTCGCTTCCCTTTACCGGAAAACCATAATGTCCGTCTACGTACAAAATGCCTCGCCAGCAAAAGGCGCCACTGCCGTTGAACAGAAGTCGAATCCGGGCGCTGACCCGGTGTCATCGAAGCGCTCCAGGGAATCGTCAGCATCGACAGTACGAACCTGGGCGTGGGGCAGAACCCACGAACCCTACGACTGGATGGATGCGCATACCCCCTGCGAAGACCTGACCTCGTGGCGTTGAATCGAACAAAACGCGGTGAGTGATCGCAACGTCTCTCAGGGTCGCTCGCCGCTTCGGCTGATGTGGTTATCAGCCGATCTTCAACCATCGCCCGACACGCACCGGACGTCCGTGTCGCCACCCCCCTCCCGCCGCGGGAGGGTTACACGAGGCGACTCTGCACTACGATTCGAACACGTTCACTCGAATACCGAATCCGACGTAAAGGATGCCATGTATCGTCATTTAATCGTTCCCGTCGAGACCAGCGACGCCCGCATCGCGTTCCTGCATGTGAAGCGCGCCCCCGCCCTGCGAGTGACCTCCGTGATGGGCCGGTTCGTGAAGCTGATTGCTCACGTCATGCCCCAAACCATGCGCAGCCCCGGGACAAGAAAATGACGCGATACATACCGATTGCCCGCGCTGACGCTCTCGACGCCGGCTCGCGCATGCTCAAGTTCATCGACGGACGTAGCGTCGTGCTCTTCAACATCGAAGGTGTCGTTCACGCAATCGACAATTCGTGTCCGCACAACGGCGCATCGCTTGCGAATGGCCGCCTGGACGGCAATGTCCTGCAATGCCCGGCGCACGGCTTGCGCTTTGACCTGGCGTCGGGGTGCCTCGTCGGCGCGCGGGGTTTTTGCCTGACAAAGCTTCCCGTCGAGACGATCGACGGCGAACTGGTGGTGCAGGTCGACGATTGACGGACAGCGCGTCTGTCAGACGTGCATCTGACCTTGCATGGTGACTGCGGCTATGTAGCCTCTGGCTGCTCTGTAGAGCATTCTGGCGCGTCGATGCTAGTTACTCCAAACGCATCGACAAGCAATATGCACTGCTTCGCCTATGCTTTAGAGACCGGCTTTCGAGACCTCCATGTCCGGGGTCATCTTTACGGCGCCATCGCGACG
The DNA here is from genome assembly GCF_001544975.2 of Caballeronia arationis. Taxonomy (GTDB): domain Bacteria; phylum Pseudomonadota; class Gammaproteobacteria; order Burkholderiales; family Burkholderiaceae; genus Caballeronia; species Caballeronia arationis. The sequence goes on from NZ_FCOG02000258.1 coordinate 1,332, forward strand.
CCCCAGGCGATTGCCATCTTTTCTCGAAGGGAGCGCAAGGATGACCTGGGATCACCTCGCAAAGCAAAAGGAAAATGCCCTGATTGCGATCAACCGGCCGCGTCCTTATCGACCTCTCAAGGTGATGCCGCATGATCCCGCGCGGGATCCTGCAAATATCCGCGAGATTGGCGGGTGGTTCGGCACGGAAATTTTTCTGCTAGGGAAAAGTCCGGAACAGATGGAAAAGTTGCTCGGCTTCGGCTTGGGCTACCTTGAACACGGGGTGGACGTGTTCGAGTTCTCGAGAGCGATAAACGCTGACGACATAGATCTCCTCGGCGCTTACACGTATCTGCCGGGCGGCAAGGAATGGAATCAGGTTGACTTGAGGTGGCCGCCCGGGCTCGGCGCTCCGCAATGGAAACTCAAGAGACGCGTGCCATGTCGGTTTGTCAGGACCGTGCAGCGTGGCACGCCGTTTGTTTGAGCAAACTGGATCGCGGTCGGCCCGTCAATACGGTTCCCCCGGTAAAGCAGGACGATGACGCCGCTTTGCATGAGCGCGCCAAAGCTTCTTCAATTCTGCATGATCTTCGAGCCTTTCATCACGATATCGCTGCTCGCCTTTACATTGATCTTTCCACTGCCGTCGACCGTGATGTCCTTTCCCGTGATGTGGATCGTCCCGTCCTTCTTCATGCTGAGGCAGGCATCGCCAGTGACGAGGGTAATGGATTCCGTCGCGTTGATCGTCAGGTTCTTTCCGACGGTGAGCGCATCGTCCTCGCCCACGGACGTCGCCCGTCCTTTTGCCACCGTGCTCGACTGTGCGCCCTGGATCGTCTCGCCCGCGTCTTTCGCGACGGTGACCGTTTGCCCGCCACCTACGTTTAGCGTCTGGTCGCCGCCCACGCTCGTCGACTGACTTCCACCGACGCTCACGGTCTGATCGGACCCGACGGTCACCGTCTGGCTGGCTCCAACGGTCTCCGTGTGGTAAGCCCCGATCGTCACCGCCTGATATGCACCGACAGTCACGGCCTGGAACGCACCTACGGTCACTTCCTGCGCGGCGCCGACCGTGATGGTTTCGTTGATGCCGACGCTATGCGTCCGCCGTAACGTGACGGTGGCCGTCTCGCTGGCTTGAACGGTCTTTGTCCGGTTGGCTCCAATCGTGATGCTTTCATTGGCACCGACCGTCTCGGTCCGGTTCAACACAATGTCGATCTTCTCGTTGTTGCCCACCGTCTCCGTACGGTCATGCTTCACGTGCGTGGTTTCATCGTTATCGATGTTCTTCGTCCGATCGTGCCCGACCCAGTGTGACTCGTCGTTTTCGACTTCGATATCCTGATTCTTTTCCGCGTGAAGCAACACCTGTTCGGCGCCCTTCTTGTCCTCGAAGCGGAATTCGTTGCAGTTAGCACCGCTACCGCCCTTGCTCGAGCGGCTCTTGATGCCGGTTTGCGTCATGTTGGCCGGGAGATCGTAGGGGGGCATCTGCTCGGCGTTGTAGACGCGGCCCGTGATGATGGGCCGGTCCGGATCACCTTCCAGGAAATCGACGATCACTTCCTGTCCCATGCGCGGAATCGCGATCGCGCCCCAGCCCTTCCCCGCCCACGGTTGCGATACGCGGATCCAGCACGAGCTGTTCTCGTCGCGCTTGCCTTGGCGGTCCCAGAAGAACTGCACCTTCACGCGCCCGTATTGATCAGTGTAGATCTCATCGCCGCCCGGCCCCACGACCAATGCCGTCTGCGGACCTTGCACGAATGGCTTGCGCGCGGTGCGGGCCGGCGCGAAGGGCTGCTTCGCATCGATCGCGGAAAACCAGCATTCACAGCGATTCGTCTGCGCGCCGTCGAAGGCTTCGTAGTCGGCGAGGTCGATTTCATAGTGCGTGCGCGTGACGAGATACTGCACGTTCTGATCGGCACGCGGATGCCTTGCCAGCTTGAGAAGCGTGCCCGCGCGCACGTTCTTGCCGTTGGTGCGCGCATCCACCTGATGCCAGTTGATGTCCGGATCGTCGGGGACGCTACCTTCTATCCGCAGTTCGTCCGCTCTGGACTTCGCGCGGCTCTCGCCATGATCGGCTTCCACATAGCCGCCCGGATAATCGAAATTTTCCAGCCCGGTGAATGCATCGAACCCGGGCATGTGCTTCACCGCCTGTTTTTGCAGCGGCCGCGACGGGTGCTTGAAATCGTAGTCGGTGAGCAGCCAGTTGCGCGTTTCGATCACATGGTTCACGCGCCATTCGCTCACATATTCGATATCGGGCGCAGCCGTCATCACCGCGCCATAGGGCAGCGATTCACAGCCTGCGACGCTCTCGTGAGCGGCGAGCGTATCGGTCAGGATCAATGATTCCTTGCCATCCTTGTCCTGGAACCAGTAGTAGATGCCTTCGTCTTCCAGCAACCGGCTCACGAAGTTGAAGTCGGACTCGCGATATTGCACGCAGTATTCGCGCGGTGGATGCGCGCGCGCGTTCGCCTTCCATTTGATTTCCCCGAATTCGAGGCCCTTGTAGACCGGATCGGCGAACACGGCCTTCACGATCTCTTCCACCGTCTTGTTCTGGAAGATGCGGCAGTTGCTGCGCCGTGCAAGCAGCCACAACCACGGCCGCACCGCGGCTTCGTAGACATGGAGACGTCCGCGCATCCCGGTTTGCCGAAAGGCCACCACGTACCCGCCGAATACGCGTGGCTTGGCCTTCGGCACGCGGAGCGAGACCCTCACGCGCTTGCCGAGGATCCGGCCGATGTCGATGTCCGCGCGTTTGGAGACGAACGTGAGTTCGCAACGCGGCATGCGACCGAGTTCTGCACTCGCACGCAGGCTCAGAAAGCGCAACTCGTCGGACAACGGCGTATCGACGGTGACGAGCGGTTGCGCGGTATCGGCATCGTTGCTGGCCATCGACGCTCCCGCTTGTCGGATCAGCGGACTTCGGTGCTGCGCACGTCCCAGCCAAACTTGACGGCACCGCCCAGCGCGCCCTTGTCATCCTGCGGCTTGTATTCGAACTCGATATCCGCATACATCATGCTGACGGTTTCCCTCACTTCGCCGCCCGTGCCGCCGCCTATTGCGATGTTCGTCACCGTCACCTGCTTCAGCGTAACCGTCAGGAATTCCTTCTGTCCTTCACCCGCCTTGCTTGCAGTGAGCTTCGCGGTCGCGAGATGCTTGCCGCTCGCGCAGCTCTTCGCCAGCGTCGGCGAGGCCTTGTCGTAGAAGTGCATGAACGTGAACATCCCGGGATGCGCCTTGCCCACGCCGCTGCCACCGCCGACCGTCGGGCTGCTGGCGTTGGTCACGTCCCAGTCCCAGGTCTGCACCTCGATCTGCCCTTCCGCACCCTTGTGCTTCGATTCGCCGTCGATTCCGTCAATCTTCAGATAGCAGTCGGTCGTAGACATGGGGTCCTCCGTCGTCATCGAGTATTCGTTGCGCATGCGTCGCGCACGCGATTCGCATGGAATCCACTTCGTAAACGAATGCCGGCCTTGATTTTTTGAACGGCGGTTTCAAGCCGAAGTGCAACAGGGGGGTTAATGTTTAGCGTTTTGAGGTTGGGTTGCTGAGGCGAGCGTGGCGGC
>NZ_FCOG02000259.1 GCF_001544975.2 Caballeronia arationis
ACGTGAGCATCGACGAGCTATCGCAGGACTTCCGGCGACGCTTCTCGCGCGAAGCGTTCAACGCTCAGGCGCAAACCTTGGTGGGACGAGACGATGCACAGTCTGGCATTGTTTGACAAAGACATTAAGCGATCGCGATCCCGGCGCGACTGAAAGGCGAAGCCATAGCTAAGCAGCGTCTTGATCGTGCCGAGGGGCGCCGTCTGCAACGCCACCTTGATGCGGCGAGCTTCATGTGCCATGAACTCCACGCTCACCAGCGTTTCGAGCACCTTCAGCCTAGAGATGTGGCCTTGGTCGCATCGCGCCATGCCCCACCCAACGCTTGGGCGGCCAACAATGTGGCGGCCGATCAGCTCTAGTTTTGGTTCAGACACACTGAGACAGTGGAGACTTACCACCACTGACAAAGCTGCTTGTGGGACATGCTGGCCGCCTAATGCTGCCGAAGGTGCGAGCACCGGTGTCCCTGTAGCAGCGAGGTCAGCCATTGTCCTTTGAGGACGGGAGGAACGGCCGGCAACTGAGCATCGTCGTAGGAATTGCGGCTGCCCACGATCGGCCGCCGTTGCCGTAGCGCACACTTTCGTCAATCGTCTTAATGTTGCTTTACCGACTGCGCTTCCTCGGGGGCGTCATCACCGGCGCAATAGGGTGTCTGTTTGGCGACGGTTTTGCTTCAACGGGCCGATTTCTGGCATCCGACAGGTGTGCGTCAATTCAATCCCAAAAGCAAATGTAATTCGCCGTAAAGAATTCGACATCGCCGCCATGCCGATCTGCTTCACTCTAACGACGCGATGAAGGGGATCGGCGGGGATCAGTTCTATCGGATAGGGCGGCTCAGCAAGCTGCGGGCGATGCCGTTGTGACCCGTCCGACCGAACAGATATCCTGACTCGCGCAGAGTTGGACATGTGCTCCACGCTCCGATGGGGAGAAGTTCAAAGACGAGCGCTGATTGAGGATGACTCAAAGAAAACCGGCCGGGATTCAATTTTCATCGCCCTCGGTTCGGCGCAGAATGGACTATACGGTCAAATATTGCGAGGTAGCCTGAATGAAAGGTTGCTACACTTACCGCGGATTTTCCCTTATTCCTCTGACTGTGTTCGAGCGGGGCGCATATGTTGCAATGGTGGTGGTACGTGAACCGGACGGAGTGGAGACGGCATCTGGTGTTTTAGGACGCTTCTCGTTCCGCTCTGCCGCGTACAAGTTCGCTGTTGACTATGGCATGGCGGAAATTGACAAGCGAACTAATCGCTAAAAACCAATGGCTTGCGCGATCGTACGCAGGTGGCAAGAGGGCAAGCCGTGGGACGACTACCTGGCAACCGCCGCCTTTTGAAATGCCGAAATGGACGGGCAAGAATAATAAGTACATGCGCGCACATCGCCCGATAGAACGTCTACCGTGCTGGTATACATCACAAATCGTTCCTTGGGTGGGGAAGAACTGCAGAATGGGCGTCGTCGGAGGCGCCGGATGTGCCGGCAGTGGTTCAGCGCTCTTGAGTCGGATAGTACGCGCAAACTTGTGACAATAGCCACTCAATTCGAAGCGACGATCTCCGTGCGTGCTCGCTTCACATAGATGGTCCAGATACTCGTCGGACGACGTCCCCAAAACAACCGCGAAGGCTTCCCGGCAGTTTTACACATGCCATGTCGGAAGCTTGGCCCGCATCGGCGAGCCGTCAGTTCAATTAATTTTTATGCAACTGCGTTTCTTACCAAAGCGTTTTGCTGAATCGATCGGGCAACGCAAAGTGCGAAAGCTGCGCCCTCAGGGGGGCTTGTCCACGCTTCAAGAACGCGACCGTTGGCCTGACGGATGCCTGTCGGCCAAAATGACAGTACCCCGCTTTGGCAACGGCTTGTGCGTTTCTCCCAGCCCTTGACGACTGCCCGTGCGTGTCTCGCACGACCGTGCGGGAACTTTTCGTTGACTTCAAGACGAAGAAATGTACACTCAGTGCGGTGCGGAAATTTGTTTAGGATACCAATTGTCCATACCAGTAAGGTATTAATCTAAAAATAGCAGGTACAAAGCGATGCCGCCGAACGCTTCGGCGCAGCCTAGACAATCAGAGCACCTGCTGACTCCAGAACAACAACCTAGAGATCACAAACAGTAGACGCGATTGCTTTGTAACTGGCAGTTGCCGCGCGAATGAGCTTGCCGGACGGCTCGGTACGCCAACCGGAGTTGGATCGAGCTGGTCGATTTCAAGGATTGACGTTCTCCCAAATGTTGTGGCGGCCCTAGGAGATGCCACTTTTCACAGCGGCCACGGCATCGTCGACGCTTGGTGGCACCGGACGCAGGCTATCTGCGACGTTGCACAAACTCGCGCTCGCTCCGGTAAATTGGGACGGACGTGAACAAGATGGGGCCTGTAGAGAACGCGTATCGGCCCGGGCGTGAGCTTCGCAAGCGGTTCTCTGATAAGAGACTGTATGCGCTTCAAAAGCCTCCGCTGACAAACTCGAATTCTCCGCCTTTAGCCGCATGGTTAAACGAACCGCATTTTCAAAGGAGCCACAACAATATGGCTTCGTTCAAGAAGAACTTTTCGGTCTTGATGATGCTGCAGGTGTCGACCTATGCTGTGCCCTTGATAACGCTTCCGCTGCTGACTAGAGTGCTGTCTCCTGACGGATATGGCCGCTTAGCCTTTGCGCTGGCCTTTATCAACTATTTCATTGTTCTGACGAACTACGGCTTTGCTCTGACGGCCTCGTCAACGATCTCGATTAATCGCGACGACCGCGCCGAACGCTCTCGAATCTTCTGGCGAACCTTCTTGGCTCAAACGGTCATCACGGTGAGCGGATTCATGTTGCTGCTGATTCTGACCTACGTATTCGAACCACTCGCGCGGGAGCGCGAGTTGTTATTATTAGGCTTTGGCATGGCGGTTGGTGCGATGTTGATTCCGACATGGTATTTTCAGGGCGTGGAAGATCTGTGGGTGACGACGTCTATTGCCTTCGCGGGCCGAGCAGTTAGCGTTCCAGCAATGTATCTGCTCGTGCGCGGCCGTGACGATATCTACTGGGCCATGGCGGTGAATTCACTGGTTCCGCTGCTGTCGGGCATTGTAATCATGACGCGCTTATACTTCCGGCGGGAATTGGATTTTACGCCGACATCGCCCGAAGCAATCGCCAGGGCAATCAGGGACGGCTGGAATGTTTTTATGGCAACCGCCGTCAATGATTTTTGCGCGTCCAGCAATACTGTGCTGCTAGCACTGATCTCGGGCAACGCTGCAGCGGGTTATTTTTCCGCTGCTGACAAACTGATCCGCGCAGCACTCGGGTTGTTGAGTCCTCTAAGGACCGCCGCGTATCCGCGCATCAGTTATCTAATGCACCATTCGCGCGACGCGGCTTTCGCGTTTCTGCGCAAGATGCTTGCATTTCAGGGAGTGGTAGTTGCCGCGATCTCATTAGCAATATATCTAGGTGCACCTCTTGCGGTGAAGCTGCTTTACGGCCCGCATTTCCTGCCAACTGTAGATGTATTACGGTGGATGGCGTTCGTGCCTTTCATGTTTGGCATTGCAGATGTTTTCGGCGTGCAGACGCTCCTGCCGCTCGGCATGACAGTGCAGTTCAGCCGCATTTTGATTGCAGCGGCTATATTTAATCTTACCCTCTTGTTGATCCTATCGACGCTCTTTGCCGAACGTGGCGCGGCGGCGGCGGTGCTTCTGGCGCAGACGTTCGTCGGAATCGCGATGGCGACGACGTTGCACATCAATCACGTGCCATTCTTTGCGAGGCGTCGAATCGCGAAATGAGCTTTGCGAGCCAAAACTGCTCAAAATGTAATGTAGTTGGGCGGAGCACAACGTCACTGCGCCGCCGTTTCGACGGCGGTCTGGGCCGACGCTTTTTCTTGAGCAGATGTTCAGTAGAGTCGCAACACCAAAATGTCGACGGACAAAGTCCGGCTTTGCGTTTTGCATGCGGATTGCGTTCGCTCTCGGTACGTCAGCTAGCGCGATGCAAACGTGGTAGGCGTTCTCTAATCTTACTGTGTTATAAAACTCACGGCATTATAGAAGCTTCTTCATCCTTTGCATGAGGAAGTGATGGACTGGGAGACGTCGTTCGACGAGTATCTGGAACATCTATGTGAGGCGGTCAGGCATAGCGATCGCCACTCCGGGTTGATTGGCTATTGCCGAGGCTTGATGCTGCCGATCCGGCGCAAGAGCGTGGAGCCGCTGGCAGCACATCTGGAACCTCAGCGCGTGAGTGGGCGGCACCAATCACTTCATCACTTCGTGTCGAAGTCGGAATGGTCTGACGCCGCGTTACTCGAGCAAGTGCGTCGCTGGGTGCTGCCGCACATGGATCCGGCAAAGGACCTGTACTGGATCATCGATGACACGGGCTTCCCGAAGAAGGGAAAGCATTCGGTTGGGGTGGCGCGGCAATATTGCGGGCAACTGGGCAAACAGGATAACTGCCAGGTGGCCGTGAGCCTGTCGGTGGCCACCGAAGAGGCAAGCCTGCCGGTGGCTTATCAGCTTTATCTGCAACAGGAATGGGCCGATGATCCGCTACGGCAGGCGCAGGCTGGCGTACCCGATGAGATCGGGTTTGCGACCAAGCCGCAGATCGCACTCACGCAGTTGCGCGAGGCCCGGCAAAGCGGTGCACCGGACGGTGTCGTACTGGCCGATGCGGGATACGGAAACGACACTGCGTTTCGCGATGCCCTCAGCGAACTCGGCTTGCAATATGCGGTGGGTATCCAATCGAGCACCCGTGTATGGGCGCCGGGCACTGCGCCGGGGGGTGTCCCGAATTTTGTGTAAACTGAAGCGCCCCGGAAATGTAGGAGACTTTGGATCTTGGCTGTAACGGGAGATTTGAAGAATGGAAAACGCAAGCAA
>NZ_FCOG02000161.1 GCF_001544975.2 Caballeronia arationis
TTATGAAGATCAAGCTCTTCTACAAAAACATCGACTACGCGCACGGGGTTGGTGTCCGTCACGTAGTCGTCAAGTGCTTCTGGGAGGAGAAAGCTTTGTGTACGATTGTCGCCTTGAACGAACCGCTTCATCTCGCTCATCCTTCGCTATCGGATGAGCTATTTTACCGCGTCAAAATGGCGTTTTGACACGGTCTGGGCCGAGTCCGGCCAAAGATGAAACGACACGCCCGGTCATCGTTGCTCGGATCGCGACTGTCGCAAGCCATCGACCCTTTTCGGCCGTTGCGACCTCCATGATGAACGGCCGCTTTCTGGCCCAAAGCCGTCTAGGGGTGAAAAGGCGCGGGCGAGTGCCTGAGCCATCTCGCTACTTGTCGGCTTGTCGACCCGACTGGGGGCAGTTCACCTTGTACAATCATGGCGGCCAAACCCCGAAGTCAACTTAAGCGAGTCAACTTGGCAACCTCACAACATCCGACTAGTTCTCGAGGCATCTCCAGTGGTGGCGCCGCCGCCGCAGGGGGTATTGGGTTTCAGGCCCAACTTGGGGCGCTTTTCGGTCTGCAGTTGCTCGCCCAAGTTCCAGTCGACCACGTACTAGAATTGGGGGCAGCCGTCCCTGTCTGGATTCGGTTCGAGACTGAGGCACCTGTGGACGACATCTTGGTGGCAACCTCGAAAGGCGGGTTCATCGCGGTGCAGGCCAAGACGACCGTGAACCTCTCGTCTGGGGCTGACAGCGGCTTGGCCAAGACCGTCCAGCAATTCATTCGACACTGGCTTGTCTGCCGCGATGGTCAGGGCGAACAACTTTGGGATCGCTGCCTCGATCCGAACAAGGACCGACTCGTGCTGGCAGTGGGGCCCACGGCACCCGCTTCGATTCGTGTGGATCTCCCGGCAGCGCTGAGGTCTCACTCGCAGCCATCGCCAAGTGCGCTAACGCAAGGCCAGCAAAGGGCACTGGAGGTGTTCGAGACATGCATGCGGGACGCCTGGAGTAACACCACGGCCGAACCATGGAGTCCGACCGTGCTTCGAAGCGTTGCACAGCTTGTGAGAGTGATGACATTTGACCCGGTTGGCGCGTACGCCAACGTCATGGAGGGACTAGCGGCGAGGGCGACGACAACGGATCAGGCTCGACCGTTGACCACCGCGCTGACCCAGATCAGCCAGCGCTGGATGACCGAGCGAAACGGTGGCGACTTACCTCAACTGCGGCAAGCCGTCATGCATACACAAGTGCCGCTGTCTGCGCCGCCGCGCTTCGAAGACGACATCCGCAAGCTTAGGGAGCACTCGACGCAAATTGCTGCCGACTTGCGGCCCTACGAGCAGATCGAGAGGACCGAGGGCGTCATCCGAATCACCCGGGAATGCCAGGCAGCCGCCTTGGCCGCGGCTCAAGAAGGATCGCTCCTCTTGATTGGCGAGCCCGGTGCCGGCAAGAGCGCTGTCATCAACGCGCTGGCCCGTGAGTTGAGGAGCCATGGCGACGTCGTCGAACTCGCGGTCGACCGCTATAGCGTTCAAGACCTCGTTGGACTGAAGAACGAACTGGATCTCGAACACGACCTGGTCAAAGTGCTCGAGGCCTGGGACGGCCCATCGGGCGGATGGCTAGTCGTCGACGCCCTCGACGCTACTCGTGGTGGACAGGGAGAGGGCGCGTTCCGATCGCTGATCGAGCGCGTTCTCGCCTTGAAGGGACGCTGGAAAGTCGTGGCCTCGATACGGACGTTCGACCTGCGCATGGGCGTCCGATTCCGTGAGTTGTTCGCCGGTAGTCCGGCCAACCCGGACCACCGGGATGCCGCGTTCCCAACGGTGAGGCATCTGCTTGTGCCTCCTTGGTCGGAGGAAGAGTTCGACCAGGTACTGAACCAAGCGCCAGAACTCCGTACCGCCCTCGATGGCGCGCCAACGAAGCTTCGGCAACTTGCGCTTGTGCCTTTCAACACGCGTCTCATCGGAGAGTTGCTCCGCACAGGAATGGGCGCTGAAGCACTTCGCGAGCTCGCTAACCAAGCGGGCCTGCTGAGGCTGTATTGGGAGCACCGGGTGACGCCGTTGGGGTCGCGCGCCGATGCCTGCTTGCGCCTCGTTGTTCAAGCGATGGTCGATAGCCGAGCGCTGCGGGCCCAGACGCACGTCATCGCTGCCACGGCGCCCGATGCCTTGGATGCACTTCTTCTCCAGGGCGTGTTAGCCAAGGTCGAGAACGAGCGCTTTATCCAGTTCCGTCACCATCTTCTGTTCGACTATGCCGCCTCGCGACTTCTTATGGACGTCGATGGGCTCGTTTCAGGCGAGGTGCAGTACCTGAAAACTCAGACGATTGGTCTGATGCTTGCGCCGGCGATGGGCTTCCTGCTGCAGGAGCTGTGGGGGGCACAGCCGGATCACGAGCGCTATTGGATCGCCGTCGAAAGGATAGTCGGCAATCCGGAGGGAGACCCAATCCTGCGCAGCGTGGCCGGAAGGCTCAGCGCCGAATTGCCGGAGGACACTACAGACACTCATGCCATCGCAAAGCATGTCGCCGACGGTCGAGACATGGTGCCTACGGCACTTTGGCACGTGGTGTCTGCGCTGGCCGTGCGTCTCGAAGACCATCCGAATGTGAGTCTCACGCCATGGGTCTCGCTTGCCGGTGAACTTGCTGCCAGCGTCGAGCGAGTGCCTTCCCCATTGAGGACGCTGCTTTACCTCTTGATCAACACGGCGCGTCCGTCTCAGGCAGGTGAGGCAGTCGGTTTTGCGGCAAGAGCACTGTTGGGATTCGTGTTCGGCCATCCTGACTCGAAAATCGATGCCGCGCTAGTCATCCCCAATGTCGTCGCCACCTACGCGACTGCGCCTCCGGAGTCTCGAGCGCTCTTAGAACGAATCTTCGAACCTGAGCGCGCCGATGTCCACAACTGGGAGGACGTTCCGGCGCTGTGCCGTGAGATTTCCAAACTGGCCGACGCCGATCCGGATTTCGCTGCAACAGTGTATTCGAGGACGTACGCAGGCACCGTCAAAGACGATGTCACTACCAGCATGGGCGGTCGAAGTCAGATCCTATCTCTGACGTCGAACTCCAGGCAGGACTACAGCATGGCGCTTTTCTCGCTGTGCGAGTTCTTCCCGACGTTTCTGCAGAATCACCCTCGAGCGGCTACCCGAGCGTTTGTGGAATCGGTAGACCACTACATTCGGCGGGAGCACGAGCTAGCAGAACGCGAAGTTATCACCCGAACGATCGAAGGCCGGACTCTCCGACTTGAAACCGACCTGAGTCACATCTGGGGTCACGACCCTGACCACAAGTATGGCCAGGATGGCGCAGCCCTGATCGCGAAGTTCTTGCCTGCGTTTGTTGCATTGCCCGAGTTCGATGCTCGCTCGGTTGCAGACCAAATCTCGAGTTCATCGGCATGGGCATTGACATGGGCAAGGCTCTTTCTTGCGGCAGTGCGACGCAACGATAGCTTGATCGACCGGCTTTGGCCAATTGCGGCAGATGAAGCGTGGCTCTCCAATATCGATACCCAGAAGGATGCGATCGACCTCGTAGCCCACGGGTATGGGCGGCGCAGCATGGCTGAGCGGGAGGCGCTCGAAACTTCGGTGACGACATTCTCAATGGAAGGGTACAAGTCTCCGGAAGCGGCCAGGGAACACCTGATCCGGCGTCTGTACAGCGTCATCGGGCCTGGTCAGCTCGTCACCGAGAGTGCACGTGCCATTCTTGCGGCCACGCCAGCAGAATCGGTCGAGCGCGGCCTTCGAAACGAGCGACCATTTCGCATCACAAGCGGATTCGGTCGGTCTGAGCCCTTTTTCTGGATCACAGACCTGGACAGGGATAGACCGTCGAATATCACCGTCATGGAGGCCATCGAGGCGGCCCGGGACTACATCGAGGCCAAGCCTGGTCACCCGTCGACCGACGCAATCGATACGGGGCGCACGCTCACATTGCTTGAGGCAATCGTTCTTGGCCTAGAGGCTCCTGACGTGGACGAAGCGCTGCGCAGCCACAGTGAAGGCGTCATCGGCCAGGGATGTGGACGACTTGCGCAGGGCGAGCGCTTGGTTGTCAGGGAGGGCTTCGATCCGACCGATCGTTATCTTGCGCTCTTTCGAATGGCGGCCACTTCTGGCAACCCGGAGGTCACCGACGATACGGAGTCTCAGTACGAACAGTCCCAGTCTTGGGGCGGGCCTGCCGCTCGCATTGAGGCCGCAACGGCGGTGCTGGACGTTTGCCTGCAGCGGCCCGATCTGTACCCGCGACTTGCGGAGGATATCGATCGTTTTCTGAATGATCGCCATCCTGCGGCGCGGTCTGAGTCGGTCGGGCATCTCATTCGATTGTGGGATCTCGATCGGGCTGGTTTCTGGCGGCGCCTCGAACTTCGTCTTGAACGAGAGACCAACTTTGCGGTCTTGGGCTCAGTCGTCAATGTGCTGCGAATGGTCATCCATGTCGAACCCGACCGAAGCGAACGACTGACCCTCGCGCTCCTTGCGCGGTACAGTGGCACGGCGAAGCAGGCCGATCTTGAGGGCTCTCTGGCTGACCTCGTTGCGATTCTTTCGGTGACCCATCAAAGAGCCTCAGCGGAGGCCGTCCTGTCCAGATGGTTGGACGACCCGTCTGCGCACAGCGGACAGCTCGTAACGATTCTGTTCACGCTCCGCGATGCAGTCGTGCTGGGCCTGCATCCTGGCCAATCAGGGGAAGGTGCCCTTCGGCATCGAGCCCAAGCCCTCCTTCATCGAATCGTCGTTGCCGCCAGCGGACCACTTGCAGCGTATGACCTGAGCGTCGCCGTTCCCGACGACCAGGTGCCGATTTTGAAAGCATGCATCGAGCTCATCGACAAGGCAGCCATGGAGCTCTATTTCGCGACCGGTCGAGTCAACGGCGGTACGGGAATTGACGAAGCTGGGTGTGAGATCTACTTGCGCGAGATAGCGTCGACGCTCGAGCTTATCGCAGATCAAGCACAGCCGCACACCATTTACCAACTCCTGCAATTGGTGGAAATTCTGGCTCCTCAAGACCCGGAGCGTGCATTCGATTTGACCGCGCGTGCGATTCGGGGGGGCGGCGCCAAGGGCGGCTACCAATACGAACCGTTGGGCGCCGAGCTGATGGTGCGACTGATAAGCAGCTTCCTCGCCGATAGCAAGGAGATCTTTGGGGCCAATGAACGGCGGCAGGCGCTCGTGGACTGCCTCGATATCTTCATGGAAGCAGGGTGGCCGTCGGCGAGAAAGCTGCTCTATCGTCTGCCGGAGCTGCTCCAGTGATTCGCGAAGTCACGGAGGCAGAGTTCATCGAACGATTTGCCAATCTGATCGATCGCTTCGATGCGTCGATCGCCACAGACGCGCGCCCAGAGTTCGCCGGCGCGGAGGCAGGCGATCCTCACGAGCACACGACTCGCGTTCACTTTCTGGATGAGCTTGTCGAACTGCTTGGTTGGTCGCTCGGATTGGGTGGGGACATGGCGGAAGAGGCCCGTCTTAAGGGCGAGACGACCACGTTCATGGACTACCTTGGCGTCAGAGCAGACACCTATGCTCCAGCCTTACTCATTGAGGCCAAGGCTTGGGACAAGGCGTTTCTGCAGCCTCGAACGAAGGTACCTTTTGAAGCCCCAACCCTATTGGGTGAAGGAATTAATCATTGGAGAACCGGTGGGGAGGCGAAAAACTCCCCGGTGGCAGGGCAATGGCATGCCTACATCGATCAGGTGGGCGGCTACGTTAAAGGTCTGAAAGACAGACATGGTCACACGCTGCCAAGAGCCGTGATCACAAGTGGGCAATGGATCGTCGTGTTCGTTGACCCAGTGCAGGCCTTCGTCGAGGGCACCGTCGAAGACGTCAAAATCAAGGTCTTTCAGAAGCAGAATTTCAAGGCTCAGGCCAGCGAATTGTTTTCACTGATATCGAAGAAGGCTCTCGCTGCCGAGACGCCCTTCAGCGTGCGGCCTACGCAGGTTTTGGACTACCTCACAAAGGACTTGGTCGTTGCATGTTTTCACGCGGTTCACGTGAGTTACGAGGCAAGCGGATCGCCTGTCTTCGGGAGAAAGCCGCGTGTATTGGTCTATCCCGCGCTGGTGCTGCGTGGGGCGGACAACATGCTCCTTACAGTACTCGAGGAATCTGAGGAGTCCTTGCTCGAGTACACGAAGGACGAGACAACGGACGAACTCTCTCTGGGTCCGCACGTCGACAAGCTTGCTGCCGGTGCCGCAGCGCTACTGGCGCGAACAGTAGAGCAGCTCGACCTTGAGCTTCGGCCCGCGCCGATTGTCGATTTTCCTGGGTTCCCGCGCGAGCCGATGCACAAACCGGCGGTCACGCGGCCGCTGGCGCGTTCAAATCCCAGAGAGCGCGATAACTGGATCATCCTCACTGGCCAAGCGACCCACTTTGTCAAAACTGGCCCGGACGTGGACTGCAGATTCCATAAATGGAGCGTCTGCAATGTCGCTCGCCTGGCAGCAGGACCGTCTGCGATCTCTAGGCCGGTGTTGGCGAAGCCGAGAGCCCTTTTCATCGATGAAACGCCGCATCACTGCGCCCACCGTGATGTCGTGGACCGCAGAGAGCCCCGATGTCAGATACACATGATCGACGCGAGCCTTTGCTGTCGCGGCTGCACTTTCGTTTCAGATTGTTGGCCCGGCAATACCCGCCCGCCGCTGCCGTGTGGCACCTAGCACGCTATCGAGATGACAAGACCGCGGCCGCCCGTGAAGCGACCAGGACGTGCAAGAAGGTCTAGCCTGCGAATTCCGCGACATCCGGCGCACGTTCGAAGTGTTATTCGCGAATCTGCGGACCGCCACGCGACATGACCGCTTTGCGAACGTCAATCACCGTTCGCTAAATGGAGGCAGAACGACTGGTACCAGCCTAGAGCGGACATCGCTTGGCGCCGTCACGACGACCGCTTTTGGCCGGTTGCCGAAGATCGCAGTTCGAGCGCAGGGATCTCCGGCGACCTCGGCCCGAACTTCCGGACCCGACCCAACTCGGTCGTTTGCCCATCGCGTACTGTACGTCTCTTCCGGAAGAACAGCGGTCACTCACGGCCAGCACGCGGTCGAGGCTAACGACATGGACAGTATCAGGTCGTGGAACGCTGGAACGCGACTCACGTCTTACAGTAACTGAGCAGTCGGCAGTTCAGGCGACCGCGAAAGCTCCGCAGAGCTACCTGTCCATTTCGGCAGGCCTTTGTTTTAGTGGACAGTCGCAATAATTGGCCTCCACGTATTGCGACAGTCCTGGAAAGGCGCCGCTCGCGAGCTAACTTCACGTGGCGATTTCCGATGCCATACAGGTAAGGAACAAGGTCTTTCACGGGCAATTCACAGACCGTTGTTTGCAAACGAACGACCGAACGACCTTGAGTTGCTAGCGGCGAGTACTAGGCGGTGGTGTGAACTGCTTGCAGCGGCAGGAGAAGAGAGGCTGGGTACGATGGCTTCGCTCGTCCGTCGCTTCGCAAAGGACGGCCAGGGTCGACCAGTAAGCGGAAGTTGGGAAGCCTCGACGACTATAAGCACTTCCTCGCCGAGCACGGCGAGTGGCGACGTCACGGTCGTCGCTCTGTTACCTGAAGGATTGAAATTCTCGCGACGGTCGGTTTAATACACACCTGTCGTCTTCATCGAACGCGTCGGATTGATAGACCGGATGCGCTGAGAGCTTCCGAATTTGCCTCTCCATCTTGACGACGGACAGTGTAAACGTGTCCACCGCGCGGGTCGGAGACTCCAACGCCAGATCAACATCTAGGGACTGCAAACTTCTGCTTGACGCTTGGCTGTATACCCTTGCGAATGCGGCGAACGCGGCCAATGAGGAAGTGCTTTTGATTGGAATTAATCTGGCGCGTGCGCGGATGGAAAACCCCGGCTAGACCTTCGTTTCACCGCTAGCGAAACCCTTTCCGGGAACATTATACCTTTCTCTTTAAGCAAATTGCAGACGCCGGACATAACGTTGCAAACTGCGCGCTGAATTGGATCTGAGCGGGCGCCGTAGTTCGGTCCGCCACGACATAGCCGACCCGTTGAAAGAATTGGGCGGCGGTCGTGGTCAGCAACCACAGTTCAATAATGCCATCCGCCCGCGCCACGTTCTCAGCATACGCCACTAAATGGCGACCCAGTCCGTTGCCACGGGCGCTTTTCGGGACGACCAGTGACCGCAGCAGCGCGTTGGTCGCAAATTTTTCGAGCCCGACGCTACCAACGAGTGTGCCGTTCGCGTCCTCTGCTACCGCGAAGTCCTTCAGTGCCGCGGCGGTGATGTCGGACGCCGGCAGTTCGTTCTCTGCCAGCAATGCTTTGATGGCATCGAGGTCGTCGCTTCGTGCGGCACGCATTTTTATTGTGGACATGTCGGTTTTTGGACTTCGGAGAGGGACCTAGTACGCCTCACTCGTCGCCGAGCGACGGCTGAGCCTGACGGCCACGAGAAATGCGAGTGCAGAGACTATCGAGACGAGGAACACAGTCCGCTCGACCGCCGCGTAGCCGTGCGTGAAGCTCCAAATGCTAGCGGCAGCAATCGGCGCTATTCCCTTGGCAACATTCGACGGGAACGAGAGCATGCCGCTAACTGCACCGTACCCTTCAGTCCACATCAGGTCCTGGACGATGGTGCCCCGGAGGATTGTCATCATCCCGTTAGCAGCACCGTAGCCGACTGCAAACAGCCACAGGAGCGCCGCGGATTGTCCTCCGAAAATTAGGACAATAGTCGACAGCGGAAACAACGTCACAACGATAATGCCCACCGTGCTCATGTGGACCGTTCGGCCAAACGTGAACCACACCGCACGAGCGGCGACCTGGGCCGGCCCGATGAGCGCCATGGTGGTGACTGATACACCATTCGACACCCCTCGCTCGACCATCAAGGGAACAAGATGGAATGTAAGCGCCGCGAACGTTGCATAGTAAGCGGTGAAGCAGACAGCAAGCGCCCAGAACGTTGGCGTTCGAAGAGCACGGCGTGTGGCGGCATCGTTCGCGAGCTTTACTTCCCCCCTGTCCGGTCGCGAACCGCCTTCCAACGGCAACGAGCGGATGGCCACTGCATGAATCGGTAGGCAAATAACGAGGTTCAAAACTGCGAGCACAACGAGAGACATTCGCCATCCCACCGAGCCGACTAGAAACTGAGTCAGCGGTATAAAAGCAGTACTTGCGAATCCGGCCACAAGCGTAATCAGCGTGATTTTCGTTCTGAAGCTTCGGGGGTATCGGTGTGTGACGACTGCGAACACTGGGTCATAGAAGGTCGCGGCCATGGAAACCCCGAGACCTACCCAGGCGACGAAGAGCAGGGTCAGTGATTGCGCGTCTGCCCATAGCAACAGCATGGCCGCCGCGATGACCGAGCCGACCGCCATCACTCGTCGCCCGAGTCCGTGGTCAATCCAGCGACCGATTGGATAGGCTGCAAATCCCGAAACCAGCAGTCCGACTGAAAGCGCTGCGTTCGTCGCCGTCCTGCTCCAGCCCATCGTCTGTTCCATGGGTACGACCAGTAGCGAAAAGGAGTAGTAGACGGAGCCCCATGAGACGAGTTGCGCCAACGCGAGAGCCCAGGTGACTAGCCTGTCTTGGCTATCCGCCGGTCCAGTGTTGTCACTCGCTTTTTCCGTCCGGCTCGATACTGTGCTCAATTTTTTAACCTCTCAACTCGCTCAGGTTGGAGACACTGCCGCCAATGGTGCGAAAGGCGTCGCAGCAGAAGAAGGTCGCCGACGCGAGCCTGTGCGCCAGGACAGTTGCGACGCGCTCGTGAAATGGACTCGGGTGGAGTTTTGACACCGTCGCAGGCGCTGAATCGACGGTGCCGAGAAAGCCGAGTCCGTCGCGGTTGCAGAACTGCTCAACGCGCCGAGCAAGGAACGTCGTTCGCGCATGGCTGAGCGCCGCGCCGAAGCCTCCGCGGCCAGCGGGCGTTGCTAATGCAACAAAGAACTTCGTTCCCTCATCGGCGAGACAATTGCGGGCTCGCAGCAAAGGGGTCTCCCAGTCGCACGTTGGCCAGATGGGCCCGAGCAGTTTGGCGTCCATCAATAGGACAGCGGCGGTCGAGCCGCCTTGGGCGAGAAAGCGCGCCAGCTGAAGCTTCTCGTCGACCGACCCCGTCAAAGCACTTGCTGACGCTGAGTAGCCGGTCTCTCGCTGGAAGGCCTGCGCCAAGTCGACCGCGAGCGAGATGCAGCCGGTCGATGTCGCAGACCGCAAGGCGGTTGGCACCTGCCATGGACCACCAACACCGCGCTGTGCTGCCAGCAGAATGAATCCCTGCATCGAATGGCACTGCCACCCGCCCGAGACGGGCAGTGGGCGTTCGTCGGTATTCAGGCCTTCGGCACTCATCGTCGCTCTCCGAGGATTTCATATTTCCAGAATACCGGAAATGTCGTAGAATGCAAGTAATCGAGGTGAGAATTCGAGCCGTTCAGGTGGCCGGCGAATACGCCTTGTGTTGACTCGATACCTCCATATATTTGGAAATATCAAACAGCAAGGAACGCAGATGACTGTTCATCCGACAAGCGCCGACCATAGTCTTCCGGCCGCCAAACCAGAATTCTTCGACACCGACATTCCCCAGCGGCTTGGAATGAAGGGGCAAGCGCCGGTGCGGATACTGCTGCTCTACGGCTCGTTGCGTGCGCGCTCGTATTCGCGGCTGCTCGTTGAAGAGGCTGCGCGTCTCTTGGAACGGTTCGGGGCGGAGACTCGAATTTTCGACCCGAACGGTCTGCCGCTCGCCGATGAGCCAGATTCGGACAACCACCCGAAAGTTCGCGAACTGCTCGAGCTCTCCATGTGGTCCGAAGGCCAGGTCTGGTGTAGCCCCGAGCGTCACGGGACAATTACCGGGCTCATCAAGACGCAGATAGACCACCTACCTCTTTCGCGCGGCGGTGTTCGTCCGACGCAGGGACGCACCCTGGCCGTGATGCAGGTCAGTGGCGGTTCTCAGTCGTTTAACTCCGTGAATCAGCTTCGTCAACTCGGGCGGTGGATGCGCATGTTCACCATCCCCAACCAGTCGTCCGTGGCGAAGGCATTCGAGGAATTCGACGATGAAGGCCGCATGAAACCGTCGCCCTATTACGACCGCGTGGTCGACGTTATGGAGGAACTGGTTAAGTTCACGCTGTTGCTCCGTGGGCGTGCAGATTATCTCGTCGACCGTTACAGCGAACGCGTGCAGGAAGGCCGTCCGCTCGACCCCGCGACGGACCTGGCTTCTCGGGCAATCGCCGACCATTCCCGCAAGGAAACATCAGCGAGTAACCGGTAAAGGACTGTGATGGCGACCCTGGATTCGAAGTTGGCAGTCAAAGCGCTCGCGGCGCTCGCGAACGAGAACCGTCTCGCGGTCTTTCGCCTATTGGTTACGGCCGGACGGTCCGGGATGAGTCCGGGCACCATCGCAGAAAAACTGGGACTCGCTGCGCCTACGCTGTCATTTCACCTGAAGGAGCTCGCAAACGCGGGACTGATTGAGGGGAAGAGTCAGGGCCGGTTCATCATCTACTGCGCCAGCTATGACCGCATGCAGACCCTTATGGATTTCCTGATGGAAAACTGCTGCGCAGCAGAGCAATGCAACTGCGCGCCCAACGAAACGGAGGCGTAAATGAAGCGATTTCACGTACACGTTGTTGTGCCCAAGCTCGACAAAAGCGTGCAGTTTTACAGCAGCATGTTTGGCGCACAGCCCACTGTGCTCAAGGACGACTACGCGAAGTGGATGCTGGAAGACCCACGCGTGAACTTCGCCATCTCTGCTCGTGGCGGCGAATCAGGTGTCAATCACCTCGGCTTCCAGGTCGACAGCGACGAGGAGTTGACCGCACTCCGCGAGCAGGTTCTTACCGGCAGCATTGCAGTGCAGGACCAGCCAGCGGCTCAGTGCTGCTACGCAAATTCGAACAAGTACTGGACACAGGACCCCGCTGGCGTGCCGTGGGAGACGTATCACACGCTCAGCGGCATCCCGATGTTCGGCGCGGACAGCCACCAAACGGCACCCGCGGACACTGGCGGACCTTGCTGTGCTCCGGGAACATCGATTCTGGCCGTGATTGAGAGAAAGGTCGGCTGCTGTTAGCTCGCTACCACAATAAGCGACGGCCGCCGAATGTTATTCGGCGGCCGTCGCTGTTCTGTATATC
>NZ_FCOG02000293.1 GCF_001544975.2 Caballeronia arationis
GTCGAGGCTTTGCCATTGCGGATCGGGCAGTGCCCGGCGATCGAGCTTGCCGTTGGGCGTGAGGGGCAACGCGTCGAGCACGACGAAGGCCGAAGGCACCATGTAGTCGGGCAGACGCGAGGCAAGATGCTCGCGCAAGGTGCTTGCATCGATCTCAGCCGTTCCGGTGACGTAGGCGACGAGTTGCTGATCTTGCGCGTCCTGCTGCCGCGCACGCGCGATCACCACCGCTTCGCGCACCGCCGGGTGGCTGGCGATCTGAGCTTCGATCTCACCGAGTTCGATGCGGAAGCCGCGAATCTTGACCTGATGATCGTTACGGCCGAGGAATTCAATATTGCCGTCCGGGCGATAACGTGCGAGGTCGCCCGTGCGGTACATGCGCGCGCCTTGGACGAACGGATCATTGAGGAAGCGCTCGGCGGTGAGATCAGCGCGATTCAGATAGCCACGGGCCACACCCGCTCCACCGATATAGAGTTCGCCCACTGCACCCGGAGGCACCAGTTGATGTTGCGCATCGAGCAAGTACATGCTTGTATTGGCGATCGGACGGCCGACGGGCACGGTGGCTGATGTGCTCGCGTCGAGCCCGGTCTGATAGCACGAAGACCAGACCGTGGTTTCCGTCGGACCGTAGAGATTCCACAGCGACTTGACCTTGTCCCCGAGACGGGCCGTCAGGCCGGCAGACAACGCTTCGCCGCCGCACAGGGCGGTCAGTTTCGAGCTGCCCGTCCACTGCGCATCGAGCAGCATGCGCCAGGTCGCCGGAGTTGCTTGCATGAAGCTGATGTCGTGCCTGGCGAGGAGGGTTTGCAGCGCCAGTGGATCGGCCGCATCGCTTCTGCGCGCGAGCACGACGCAAGCGCCCGTGCTCAAGGGCAGATACAGTTCCAGTCCGGCGATATCGAAGGAGATGGTCGTGACGGCCAGGAGTCTGTCAGCCGCGCTCATGGCCGTGACATCGCGCATCGAGCAGAGGAAGTTCAGCATCTCACGATGCTCGACCATCACACCCTTGGGCTTGCCGGTGGAACCTGAGGTAAAGAGCACATAGGCGAGGTGTTGCGGGGCGACAGCCGTTTGCGGATCGTCTTGTGGCAGCAAGCCGTCGAGCGATGCATTGGGGTCGAGCACGCTCAACGCACCGGTATCTCCCAGCGCTTCGCGACCCGCGGCATCGGCGAGCAACAGCCGTGGTGTGGAATCGGTGAGGATGTGGCTCAGACGCTCGCCCGGATACGCCGGATCGAGCGGCACGTAAGCCCCCCCGGCCTTGAGAATCGCCATCAACGCGACGACCATGCCGATGCCGCGCTCCACGCACAGCGCCACACGATCTTCCGGATTGACGCCCAGCGAGATCAGGTGATGCGCAAGCCGGTTGGCGCGTGCGTTGAGCTGCGCATAGGTGAGCGACTCGTCTTCGAAGACCAGCGCGACTGCATCGGGTGTGCGTTGAACTTGTTGCTCGAAGAGCTGATGGATGCACAGATCCACAGGATAGGATGCACCCGTGTCGTTCCACGTTTCGACGAGCAGGGTACGGGTCTCGGGCGGCAGCACGTCGAGCTGGTTCACCGGCGTCTGAGGCGCTTGCTCGAGCGCCTGCACGAGGCTCGAAAGCGCCTGCTGCATGTACCCGCACAACTGCTCGGGCGACAAAGGCGCGATGGTCTGCGCGGTGAGCCCGAGGCTCTCGCCGTTGTCTTCGACCGCAAGCATCAGCGGATAGTTGGTGCGCTCTTCGGCGCCGAGCAGCTCGATGCCGTCGAAGGCCTCGTGCTCATCGGCCGAGGCTTGATTGTGGCGGTAGTTGAGCAACGCGCTAAAGAGCGGCGCGGGGGCAGCCACGCCACTGCACCGTTGAGCAAGCGCGAGCGGCGCATGCTGATGCTGCAGCAGCGCTGCGAGACGTTCATGCGTGTCACGCACGCTGTCGGCGACTGAGGCGTCGTTCACATCGAGGCGGATCGGCAGCGTATTGATCAACAGCCCCAGGGCCTGATCCACGCCCGCCTGCATGCGCCCGAGCAGCACGGTGCCGAACACGATGCGTCCGTCGGAATCGACTGCACTGGCGACACTGAGCACGCGCGCCCAGGCGAGATGACAGAGGCTCGCGAGACTCACGCCGAGCTGGCGAGCCTGGGTGCGCAGGCGCGTATTGAGCGAGGCGGGCAGCGTCAGGCGCACTTCGGCGACGGACGAGCCGTCGTGGTGCACGTCAGTGAGCCCGAAGGGCAGCGTGGGTTCGCTCACATCGGCGAGCATGTCGCGGAAGAAGGCTTCATGCTCTTGCTGACCCACACCGAGGCGCGTCTGCGCGACCAGATCGCGGAACGGCTGAGCCGCGCCGAGCGTGTGAGCCCGACCCTCGAGCAGCGCGCTGATCTCCTTCTGAATCACCTCCAGCGTGACGTGGTCGCCGATCAGGTGATGCCAGACGAGCAGCGCCAGCCAGCGTCCGGAGCCGGGTTCCTGAGCGATGGTGAGCCGCAGCAGCGGAGCCTGAGCCAACGACAGGCGTTGCGAGCGCGCGTCGAACTGGCGAGCGAGCTGTTCGGTGGCCGGACCATGCGCCGGATCGAACTCGATCTCGCTGATGATCACAGGCGCGTTACGCCAGACCACCTGAGCGGGCGTGCTGATCCCATCGTGGATGAAGGCGGTGCGCAGGATGTCATGCCGTTCGACGACCTGTCGCAAGGCATCGAGCCATGCATCGAGCCGTGCGCGACTGTCGAAGGCGAGGCGCGCTGTTTGCAGATACGGATCGCCTTCGGTGCTCA
This sequence comes from Caballeronia arationis, assembly GCF_001544975.2. GTDB lineage: Bacteria > Pseudomonadota > Gammaproteobacteria > Burkholderiales > Burkholderiaceae > Caballeronia > Caballeronia arationis. The sequence goes on from NZ_FCOG02000293.1 coordinate 2,796, forward strand.
GCATGTGGTGGAACAGGATACCTTCCTGCAGCGGCGCGAGCGCGTAGATGTCTTGCACATTGGCGAGTCCGCCGGGCACCTGCTCGACGATGCGATCGATGTCGGTTTGCGTGAGCGCGATGAGTGGCAGCATCGCTGGCGTAAGCGCGGTGCACTCGGGCGTGATCGCATTGGGCGGCACGACGATGTCGGGCTTCGGCGCGCTGCCTTCGAGCGAAGCCGCGAGCGCGCTGAGCACGGGCGTGGCGAACAGATCACGCACGCTCGCGTGCAAGCCGATGCGGCGCAACCGCTCGACGAGGGTCACGGCGAGCAGCGAGTGGCCGCCAAGGGAGAAGAAGTTGTCCTGTCTGCCGACGCGCTCGAGGCCGAGCAACTCGGCCCACAGATCGGCGAGTGCGGCTTCGGTTTGACCCTCTGGTGCTTCGAACGGGCGCAGCGCGAAGGCATCGGTTTGGGGGTCGGGCAGCGCGCGACGATCGAGCTTGCCGTTGGGCGTCAGCGGCATCGCGTCGAGCGTGACGAAGGCCGAAGGCACCATGTAGTCGGGCAGACGCGCGGCAAGATGCTCGCGCAGGGCGCTGGCATCGATCTCGGATACCAGCGTGACATAGGCAATGAGTTGCTGATCCTGCGCATCCTCATGCCGCGCACGCGCGATCACCACTGCTTCGCGCACCGCTGCATGGTTGGCGAGCTGAGCCTCGATCTCACCGAGTTCGATACGGAAGCCGCGAATCTTGACCTGATGATCGTTGCGGCCGAGGAACTCCAGATTGCC
>NZ_FCOG02000351.1 GCF_001544975.2 Caballeronia arationis
ACATGGTCAGTATCCACGTGCGCCCGCCCGAAATCGAGGACCGCCTGCTGCCTGGGCATTGGGAAGGCGATTTCATCGTGCGACCTGCAAGTCGCATGTTTCTCTGTTTCACGGGGGCAAGTATGACCTGACGAAACCAGCTGTTCCATCAGCTGTTCCCTACCCGGGCATGCAGAACCGGTAACAGTTCTGTGTGAAGCCCCGGGGACAACGTAGCCGCCGGATACCCGGTACGCCGAGCCGCGAGGCAAGGCGGAATCTGCCAGCACAAAGGCGGAGAGGTGCAAGGGATGGATGGGTACGACCAACACATGTGAACGTCCGAAACGCGCCGTTACGCCTAACAAGCCAAACGTGCTGACAGGCTTGAACCAAAACGGTATGCGGCAAGGAATGGCCTCTTATGAATGGGCCATCATGGACAGTACGCCGCCGGCGCATAGGACGGGTCCGAACCATCCGGAGAATCATGCGGAACAGGGTAAGCCCGTATCGCTGCCCAATGGGCAGGCCGACCGTAAGGAGAGCCATCGGCGGTGCGGGTAAAGGAATGCGGAGAAAGCGAACGCCTGTCTGTAACGGACGGGATACGGGCTGAGACATCGCCCGACGCGAAAGCGGGCAGACTTCCGCGCGGTCATTCATGGCGAGAGAACCTTGACTAACCGTTATACGAGGGAAAGCAGATGACGGCGCACGACGCGGAAGTGTCAGGCGCTGGTGCGCCCTCGCGCGATGCACAGATGTGGGACCATGCAAACTGGTCGCATATCGAGGCACAGGTGAGGCGGCTTCAGGAGCGTATCGCCAAGGCAACTCGGGAAGGCCGATGGGGCAAGGTAAAAGCCTTGCAGCGTTTGCTGACCCGCTCGCATAGCGGCAAGATGCTGGCCGTGAAGCGGGTGACGGAAAATCGCGGCAAGAGAACGCCGGGGGTGGACGGCAGGATCTGGTCATCCTCGGCGGCCAGGTGGAAAGGAGTGTTGTCGCTGCGTCATCGGAGTTATCGCGCGATGCCGCTGCGGCGTGTTTACATTCCGAAGAGTAATGGACAACGGCGTCCGTTAGGAATCCCATGCATGCGGTGCCGGGCGATGCAGGCGTTATGGAAGCTCGCTCTGGAACCCGTTGAGGAGACACTGGCGGACCCGAATTCCTACGGCTTTCGGCCCGAACGCTCGACTGCCGACGCCATCGAACAGTGCTTCATTGCTCTGGCAAGGCAGGCATCGTCAGAGTGGGTTCTGGAAGGTGACATACGGGGCTGTTTCGACAACTTCAGTCATCTCTGGTTCCTAGAGCACATACCGATGGACAAGACGGTCCTGCGCAAGTGGCTCGAGGCTGGCTATATTGATGAGGGAACCCTGTTCGAATCGCGGGCGGGTACGCCCCAGGGCGGTATCATCTCGCCCGTGATCGCGAATATGGCGCTGGATGGACTTGAGGCGGCAGTACACGCGAGTATCGGTATCTCGAAACTTGCACGTCGCACGGCCAAACTCAACGTGATCCGATATGCCGATGATTTCGTGGTGACCTGCGCTTCGAAAGAAGTGCTCGAATCCTGCGTTCTTCCGGCGATCCGTCGTTTCATGGCGGACCGTGGTCTAGAACTGTCGGAGGAGAAAACCCGGATCACGCACATAACGGAGGGTTTCGATTTCCTTGGCCAGAACGTACGCAAGTACGGCGGCAAACTGCTGATCAAGCCAGCGAAGAAGAGCATCAAATCGCTGCTTGACAAGGTCCGGGAGGTCATCAAGGGCAACGCTGGCGCCACCCAGGAAGCGCTGATACGGCAACTCAACCCGCTCATCCGGGGTTGGGCCATGTATCACCGCCACGTCGTGGCGAAAGCGACCTTCTCATTGATAGACTCGCACATCTGGCAACTGCTCTGGAAGTGGGCTGTGCGCAGGCACCCCACGAAAGGAGCACGATGGGTGAGGAGGCGATACTTTCGGACAGACGGACAGCGGTCATGGGACTTTGCGACGGACGAAACCCGGGCTGACGGCAGCATCGGCAGTCTGCGGCTATTCCGCGCAATGACGGTTGCAATCATGCGTCACGTCAAGATCCGTGCGCCGGCCAATCCGTTCGATCCAGTATGGACGTCCTACTTCGCCCGTCGTCGCGCCGCGAAACATCCCGTCGGCTTGTCCGGTGCCACTCGATGGTGCTGAAGAATGGCTTGAGCCGGATGCGAGGTGACTCGCCCGTCCGGTTCTTAGGGGAGAACGTGCCGGTAACGGTACGTTCTTACCCGACAAAGGCGCCGGCAATCAATCCTCCGTTGGCGTACTGGTTGAGCGCACCAGCCGCCTGGTGTTGCTTGCCAAGATGGACGATGCAACCGCCGCCTCAGCTCTGGCGAGCGTCTCGGCCAAACTCAATTCGATTCCTGAACCCTTGCGCCAGAGCTTTACTTACGACCAGGGCAAGGAACTCGCGCGGCATCAGGAACTTGCCGCCACCACAAGCGTGAGGGTGTACTTCTGCGACCCACA
>NZ_FCOG02000396.1 GCF_001544975.2 Caballeronia arationis
CTTTGCAGCGCAGCTTCCGCACCGCTGAGAAGGCCGTTAACACCTGGTGCGATCAGGTCAAAATCGCCGCGTAGAAACTTGACTCGACTGCTACAAGATCAATTCAGTCAAGGAATCTAGTTGAAGGTCAGTCTCGCGAAACGGATTCATGTGGTGTTTTACAATAACTCGCTCGTGCGGGAGACTCGCCGCCTTCGGATGAAGTTGCGCACCTTCCGTATGCGGCACGAAGAACGGCGCATCCTTCGCCAGAGTCTCATGTCTAATATGGATGACGAGGTCGGCGTTCTTTCGCGCCGCAGCTAGTACGGCGGCTGCATTGTCAGCGGCAGCATCGACTCCGTTGAGAATCCACTTTCCGCCCGAAAAATAGTCCTTCTGAATATCGACCGCAATAAGCGCTTGCTTTGCCATGATTCCTTCTCCGCGTACGGGATTGAGTTCGGGTGTTCAAGGTTCCCGAATCTGTGCCAAAAGATGCGCCGTTCCCAGCCCGAACACAGCGAGGCTGCGACGCGATGGGAGCATCATGAAGAGTTCAGTCCCGGAGGTGAATAGCTCAATTTCGCAATCCACTGTTCTCGCATCGAGAATAATGCGAAAACGACAGCTCGCGAGCCCGGATATGATGTGCAGAGATTGCTTCGTATGATGTGGCACTGAGCAACCCCGGAATCCTTTTACACAGATGACCCACGACGAGGATATTTCAACGGCCTGTCAGGTTGTTGGTTACAGTGGACGTATAGTCGTTGGGTTGCCCGGCCCCGGCATGCACGTGTCCGGGAGTGACCGAGGCCGTTCCGGCATGTCAACGAGGTGCCGAACTCGAACTTACGCAAGAGCGTTGCGCTGAATATCCGATGCCATCCAAGGTCAGGAACTCGTTGCTCTGGATTCTCAAGCCTCTCGAGGGCGACGAGACGTATTTCCGAAAACGAATGTTCGGCTGCGACGCGGCTTACGTCGACGGGTTGCTGTGCCTGGTTGTGGCCGACCGGGATGAACCGTGGAACGGTTTACTGGTATGCACATCGCAGGAACGACATGCGGCGCTTATCGAGGAAATGCCCGCCCTGCACCCGCATCAGGTTCTCGGGAAATGGCTTTGCGTAAAGCAAAGCAACCCTGCGTTTGAGGATGTCGCCCGTCGTGTCACATCGCTTGTACTTTCACGTGATTCGCGCATCGGCGTCGCGCCGAAACCACGGCGACCGACGACAAAGCTCCGGTGATGCACTTCAGGTGTCGACGCCGATTTGAATCTGACCCACTCGGGTTCTAACCTACGTGGCTGCTTGCGTTGGTGGTCGCGTGGTCGTTTGTCCCGCCTCACCTCTGTCCTGTAGGCGGTAGCTCCCGCCACTGGTTTGCACGATGTCTGCGTAATGCAGTAACCCGTCGAGCGTCGCGGCGGTGGGCGTCTGGTCGTCGGCAAACGCCGCGGCCCATTGCGTGAACTAGATGTGCCGCATGTCACTTAGAAATCCTACGCCGATGCGGTGCTCGCTGCTGAGAAATTTTGTGCGGTCTTTCACGTCTCTAATCCACGCGGGCGGTCGAGCGTGTCCGCTCCATGTTTCGCCGGTTTTCGGATTTAGGTGCGTATTCCACGCAAAGAGAACAGCCATTCCACGGCAAAGTGAATCGTGATTCCACGGCAAAGCGAACAAGGATTCCACGCCATCGCGAACAAGCGGAGCGCAGCGACGCGGGATCTTGCCTTTTTACTCGGACTGCGGCTTCGCAGTCAATCGACTACGCGTCTTGCGCAGCGATTCGCCGGCGAGCGTGA
>NZ_FCOG02000214.1 GCF_001544975.2 Caballeronia arationis
ACCGACGCTCGTGTGAAATGATGCTGCTCTCGACGCGCTCGGTGTCCCGCCACGCGCAGAAGGAACACCCATTAGGAACACTAATTAAAGAATGTATCTTGGTATATATGGCTTGCTGTTGCGTCGGTTTTTAGTTTTTCGGATCTTCAGATTTTCTTTATATTTCAACGGGTAAGGCGGCCGAGTTATCCACAGGATATTCACTTTTTGGGGTGTAGCCTGTTGCGCGCAGGCGGCCACGATTTTTGTTGCGGTTTGACGCAACAGGATTTCACTAAGATCGCTCTCTTGCCGCCCCGTTGTTGCGCGCCCGGCGGCCCACTAGCCGACTTGCGTCTTGGGGTTCACGCCGAGGCGCCACAGCACGTCGATATTTTTGAGATAGACGGCGACGTCTGCGCGTGATGCGTGGATGATCGAATGGTCCTGACCATCGGCGCTATCGACCTGCGCGGTCCACGGGTCCTCAAGGCACTGGCAGATGTTGTTAATGTCGTCGCGATACTGTTCCAGTCTCTCCGTTTCCCAGTTCCGCACAACATCGGGTTCCAGAAGCACAGTCAGTACACCTTTTCTTTCTCCGATATACCGTACAGGGGGAAGCAGGCCGCCGATGTAAAGCACCATGACCGCGTCGATCACGCGATCATCGTGGTCTTCATCCCAGATAACGGCGAAGTCGAGAAACGCGCACCGCTCGATCCGGTTGAGCAACTCGTCGTGCCAGACCGGCGCGCGCAGCACGGAGTAGTGGGTGCCACGGCCGAGGTTGCCAACCGGGTGTGTCTCATCGTGCAGGGTCTGGAAGAAGTGGCAATAGGACATCTGATGCTCCTTTCGGGAGGAATGCAGCTTCCGCTGCGAAGCCCGGTCATTTCGTAGCCGGGACGATCCGGTAAGCACTAGCGTTTGATCTTCCCATCTCGCTCTGCCGGCATGGCCGAGACCGGTGTGGCCGGTATGGCGCCGAGTTCTGCCAGCTTGTTGCGGCCTTCCCGGTGATGTTCATAGAATTTCGCCCACTTGCTGAAGCCACCAAGTTCGCCGACGGCGCGCAGCATGGCAAGGTGCGAAGCGGTCAACAGTTGCACAGCGGCTTCGAGTTCTGCAATCCGGATATTGTTGTCGGCAAGCGATGCTGCGATATCTGCACCCGAGCGCCTGGCAACACGGACGCGCCAGCGCCGGTAGTCGGCCTGCCGTTGCTGATATTCAGCAAGCAGCCTGCTGCGCGACTCGCTGCGGGTGATCGACGATGCTGCCTTGATGGACGGATGCGATCGTGCAACGGCGCGCGCCGTGATGTCTTCATCCTCTGCCAGCAGCGTTTCGAGAATCTCGCGCATCTGGTCGTCGTCGCTGGACGGTGTGGTCTTGGTAGGTTCAGTCATCAAGTACTCCACGTTGCCGGGGCAGTGACAGGTCAACGCCATCCGGGAAGGGATGTTCGCCCGCTGGTATTGCAAGAAGCTTCTGTACGCCGGCCAGCCGCTTCTCCGCGTGGTCAAGCTGGTTCTGCCAGCCGATGCTCGTCGATGGTCTGGCCTTGATCGACTCGAGCGCAAGCTTGAACTTGCCCTCGAGCCGGATCAGGTTCTGCCGGTTCTCGGGCAGATCGGTGGCCGACAGGTGGCGACAGTCTGCGAAGCACTCGAGATGTTTAGGACAGGGATCGACCGTAAACGAATTGAGGCAATGCCCATACGGTGTGGCATGGAAACCGCCGGCTTCGGCACGAAGGTACTCATACGCGGCAGCATCCCCCTCTGTTGCCTGGATACGCCGGAACGCATCCACAATCGGGCCATTGGCCTTGCCACCCTTGATGAGCCTGGCAACCGTGCCGGCTCTTGCACCGAGCATGATCTCGATGTCCTGCGGGAGCTCGATCTGGTCCAGTTCCTCGGCGAGGCTGCGATGATCGTACTCGTAACTCTGTGCAACGCTGCGCCGGTTGAAGCGCTTCGAGATGATCGTGTCGGCGACGCCCAGCCGGAACAGCTCGGTGTTTTGCAGATGACGCAGCATGTGTGACTCGATCTTGAGCGCGCGGTCGTCGTCTGTTTCACCATACTTTGCGAACAGATTTGGCACGGCACCATCGTCTAGCAGGCCGTCATAGATAAATTCAGGGTCCGGGCGGCTCACCGCCATGTAACGCGTCACATCGCACAGGCCATCGTTGCGCTCCTCGGCGAGCGAACGCTTGGGCTGCACGAACAGAAACTCCCATGGCTGGACGACGCCGACCGCAAGCGGCAATGGGGTGGTGTCCGACACCTTCGTTGGCGTTTTGAGCCGGATATGCTCTTCGAACTCTCCAACGTGCAGATGCGTCGCGTGCCATTCCATCCGCTCCAGGGGGCTGACCGGTGAGCCGTCGCCACGACGGAAGCGCAGGCTCGCCTTGCCTTCGCGCATCGCCTTGACCAGACGATTTCCGAACTGATAGATGGCCATGTTGAGCTTGAGGTCACCACTGCGGCGTCGTTCCAGCTGATAGTCATGCAACTCAACGAGTAGCGCCGGATCGAAACCGTCACGGTAGCGTTCGATGAACGGTTCCTGCTCGATATCCAGCCAGAACGGATTACCCATCAATCGCGTATAGATTTCGGTGACAGGCACGAGGCTATCGGCCGGGTACCACGGAAGCAGACGCCCCGTTTCGCATTGCAGCTTCAGCGTCGCGCGCAGCGGTTCCGTGATCCTGGCCACGTGGTCAAGCGTCCCAGTCAGCAGTGCGCGGAACATGTCGGGAACAGGCTGCGTACTTTCACGCAGGATGCGGCTGTCCGCCTCGTCGTCCTGCTGCTTTTCCGCGAAGTGCCGCACCATCAGTGACGTCGAGATGCCACCGGCTTCGCCGGCAGGCCGACCCTTTGAGTCCAGATACGTCCGCTCGCACTTCCAGTCGACCGGCAACAGGGCAGCTTCGCCCGCACGCATGCCAGTCACGATCAAGGTGCGCACGGCGGCGAACCGCAGATCGTCCATGAACGAGCGCGGCTTCTCGGTCATCACGATCCGGGCCAGTTCCCAGAACGCCCTGCGTTCGGGTAGCCGTTCGTCGCGCTTGCGCGCCTCCAGGTCCGCGCGCAACTTCTCCCGCGACCAGGTATGTTTCGCCCTGATCGCGCTTTTGCCCTTCATCCGCGAAACGGCAAGCGACGAGTACAGCGGACCCGCATCGCAGAGGTGCTGCGCGTCGAACACGAGCTTGACGATGCCTGCTACCAGGTCCCCCAGTTTTCCGGTTGCCTGGACAGCCTTGCCGATCCGGATGGCAACCTGAAGGTCATCGACGGTCAGCGCCCACGGCTGCCTCTCCACACACGTTGCGATGACCCTCAGGGGCCGCGCGATGCACTGCGTCACATATCCGGTTGTGTTACGCCTGAACAGCAGCTGCTCGGCGACGGCCGCCTTGACCAGATCCTGCCATGCGTCAGACAGCGGCCGTCTGTGCAGCGGTGCCAGTCCGCGCTCGGCGCGCTCCGCATTGACGATCGCCAGTGCCTTCGCGTCAGCGCCCAGGTCTCGCAGGTAATGGCTCGGCGGCGGTACGTCGCCGGCAACGATGGTAAGGTTCCAGCCAACGCCGTCGCATGCAGCGCCCGTTTCGTCGAGAGGCATGTCCCATGACAGGCCTTTGTCATGGGCCAGCGTTTTGCCCAGGTCGATGAACGCAGAGTAGTGTGAATTCATCGGGTGTCGCCTTCCAGTTCCTCGATGACCGCCTGTATGTCAGCGATCGTACGCTGCAATTGCAGATATGCCGGCGACCGGATGTCGCCGCGAGAACTCTGGTCGAAGAAGATCACCACTTCGCGCATCTCGGCCAGCACGCGCTCATGCATCGTCTTGTCATGCAGGGGCATGAACTTCCTGCAGCCGTAGCACGACGTTATGGGGTTATACGGGCAGGCAGGCTGTCCCGAAGAACATCCACCGATACCTGCAATTGGAACGCCGTGAGGGACACCAGCGATCTGCTGGTCACCCTTGAGTTGGGTGAGCTCCTCCGAGGAGATGAACCGGTCGTGGGCAATTTTCGCCACGCGTCGGTATATATCCGACGCACCGAGCGCCCGGTTGACCCGTTCCGCGTGGGTGGCAGAGGTCGCGTAGTACACCAGCCCCGTCTGTATATGCGAATGACCCAGAAACTCGGCCAGTTCTTCGTGGCTCGCGCCGGCGTCGACGAGTCGCTGGGCAGCCGTGTGACGAAGGTCCGTAGGCGTACCGCGATCGTTTGAGCCAATCAGCTTCCTCACGACGCTGGCAATCCGGCTTCCGGCATCCTTGGCAGATTCGACCACAAAGAAGCGGGCTGAACCGGGCGTCCTTTCGGCCTGTCGTATTGCGTACAAGGAAGCGAAGATGGGAGCCCATTCACGCTTGACCTTGCGAGTCAAAGGCCTCCTGCTGGACTCACTTTTCTGCTTGGCCATGTGGAAGGTAAGATGTACTGCTGGCATGGATTCGGATACGTCGTGCCAGATACGGACATTGCGCATTTGCAGTTTCGCGATCTGAACGGGGCGCATGCCAAACTGGTAGGCACACAGCACCATGGCTGCCTCGTCCAATGCAGAAGGTAACGCTCCCGCTGCGTTTCCGGATTCCGTGGCAACCTGATCGGCAATGCTGTCCAGGTAGCGAACAATGCACGCTTCCTCTTCGACCGAGAGAAACACGTCTCCAGATCGAACGCCTGCATGGACGTCTCGTGCAGGCCACGGGAGCCCGCTCAGGAACTCCAGATACGATTCGGACCAGCCGTTCAACCGATGGCGACATAGCATGCGGAGAACCGTCTTGACACACGAATAGGCCGTCATAGGCAGGTCCCGCGAGCGCAGGATCATCCACTGCCGGAGAATTCCGGTTGGCGTTGCGCTCAGCACCGACGCCATCTCATCACGACTGATATGCAAGCCACCGGTTACAGTATGAAGACCCGTGGATATGCTGAAGTCCTCGCCGAGCACAAATGCGAAGACGTGTTTCAGAAGTAACCCGTAGGTCGCTCCAAACCGGGCAAAGTCAAATGCCCCTTTCGCGCCGTCGTACACGTATTCGAAGGAACCGGAGTCTTCGGGATCGGATATTGATCTCACACAGTCATCGAAATCATCGTAGTAGCGGATGACAGAAGGCAGAATGGGCAGGGCAGCCAGTACCTTCTCAATAGGGTCGTCCTGCGCCGCGTCCAGAGAGCGAAACAGTTCGCTCGGTATCTGCGATCCGCTCATGTCAACGCCCCTTTGGAAGGGCGCGCAGGACCGCAACCCGATCATCAAAGGCGTCGTTCCAGACATTCGCAAGCCGATCCTCGAATACGGCACGGGCGTAGCGCGAAGGCATGACCGATTTACTTGACCAGCCGAAGAAGGTCCGCATTTTCTGCAGTGCCTCGTCCATTGAATCGCCTTGCTCGAGCAACTGATGAAGTCGAACGACCACACACGTGTGGCGTAGACCGTGCGGTGTTATGGATTCCTTACCAGTCCGATCCTGCAGCTCATTTAATACGTCAGACGGCAGGCAACGCGACACCTGGGCAAACGCCTTTGTCAGCGTTTCGGTGGCGAGCGGCATATTGGATTGAGCATTCAGCAGGAACGGGTGATCGGGCCGCCCGCGATAGTTTCCTACATAGGTCTCTACTATGGTGGCCGTTAGCTGACTGACGGGCACCTGACGGACGGAGTGCACGGTTTTGATCGAAGGTTTCGAATACCGAGGGTCACCATCGTCATCTTCATACTCGTTTTCCTGAACATTGAGCCAGTATCGAGTCCTTTTCTGCTTCTGGTCGTAGGCGCTTTTCACTGCGTCCGCAGGAAGCAGCAGAACCTCGCCGCGCCGCAGCCCCTGATGCAACATCAGCACAAATGCGACGTAGACACGCCAACGCGTTTTCATGCGTAGAAACGGATTTTGCGGGCATTCCGGATCAAGCACGGCGTACAGCGCTTCGACGGTACTCGCTGGAAGCGATCGGACCGCGTCCACTGCAGCGCGCCTGCGAACGTGCAATTGGCTGTAAAGCGACGACAGCCGGTGCAGTCGCTGTTCTATGTGCCTGAGCCGATCATCGGCGCTCCCGGCGCTGGAAAGCCAGGTGATGACGTCGGTTACAAACCCGAGGCCAGTCTGCCAGCGATTTTCGTCCGCACTGGTTACCGCCGGCTGATTGCGGATCGAGATGAACCACGATTCGAGAATCGCCGCCAGTGCTTCGTCGTCAAATCCACTCAGCGCATCATCAAGTGCGCCGGTGCCAATCAGCTTGTCCGCATGCTGATGCAGGTTTTCAACGTACCGAAGCTTCTGCGTGAGGGTTGAACCGGCCAGCTGTGCTATCGACGTCGCCGACCAGATCGCAGCCCAGTACCGCGGCAGGCCATATTGATCGACCAACACCGGGCCACGAAGTGCTGCAGGCACAAGGTTGCTGTTGAGTTGACGAAACACGGGCCGCTCGCGACGAATACGCAACGGCCAAATTTACCATTCGCTGTGTGTCAGGTTGCTGACTCGGTGCGCTTTCATGCAACACTTTCAAACTGACCACATAGTTCGATAATTCCTTTTATGTCAAATAGAATTCTCGAACGCTATGGATGACTGCTCAAGTTATCGTGGCTGGAGGAAGCTCAAGGGTGGCCTTGACGACCTGACAAGGTCGTTATCGAATTATGCCGTTAGACGGTCCAATATCATACAAATAGAACCGACTTACCGAGGGCCTGCGCAAGAGAGTGCCTTGCAGATAAATTCC
>NZ_FCOG02000261.1 GCF_001544975.2 Caballeronia arationis
CTCCATACCCATCTCGACTGCGCGCGTGCCCACGTTGCTCGCGGCGGAGCCGAGCGCGCGCGCGCCGAAGGACCCGAACGCGCGTCCGCCGAGGCCGCCGACCGGCTTCATCAGCGCGCTGCCCACCGCGCCGCTGAGAAAGCCGCGCAGCCCGGCCTCAAGCGCCTTTGAGCCGCTCTCGCCCCGCGCCCGCGCGACCGGATCCATCGCAGTCGCGGCGGCGTTGTTGGCGGCATTGGACATCGCGCCGACGCCCATCTCAGCGACGAACTCCCAGCCGCCCTTGAGCGCGGTCGTGCCCGCGACGTCGAGGACGCCTTGCAGCGCTTCGCCGGAGATCATCGCGGCGCGCAGGGCCGGCATGCCGCCCTTGATGGCCGCGCCCGCCGCCGCGCCCAGTCCCGCCGTGAACGACTGCACGAGCGCGACGACCATGTCGCGCTCCATTTCCGCGCGACTGTAACGATTCCCCTTGATCGACGCCGACAGCGCAACGCCCGCGACGCCCGCCCCGAACGTGACCAGCAGCGGAATCCAGATGGAGGCCGCCGCGCCGCCGGTCAGCGCGGTCGTGACGACGGCCGCCGCCACCATCAGCCCGGTGACGACGGCATTCGCCACGCGGTCGGTCATCGCCTTGTAGCTTTCGGCGGCGAGATGCGTCATGCGCAGCGCCAGCTCGAATTCCGCGACGCTGCCGCCGGCGGGCGGGCGGAACTTGCCGTTCTCGTCGAAGTTGCCGCGCGCCTCGCCTTCGCCCAGCGCGCGGCCGAACTCGTCGAAAGCGCCCGGCGGCACGCCCATCAGCCGTTCGATGTCGCCGCGCGATTTCTCCAGCGCGTCGTAATCGCCAGTGATCTTGCCGGCGAGCGTGCCGAGGAGCCCAGCGTCGCGAATCTGCTGATGCGCGCGCATGCGCGACACTTCGGCGCGTTCGCGATCGTTCTTCGCGACGCCCATGCGCGCCAGCTCGATTTCCTGGCGCTCGTCGCCGGACAGTTTCTCGCTCCACCAGCTGCCCTGGCCGCCGAGGTTCAGTTCTCGGTCGAGCTTGTGGTCCGGATGCGCCTTGTCCCACGCTGCGAACGCCTGATCGACTTCCTTGCGGTCGAGTTGGCCGAGCGTGCGCTTGAGCGTCTCGAAGCGCTTGTCCTCGTGCGCCATCGCGAAGTCGATGCCCGCCAGCGCGTCGTCGATGCGCGCTTTCTGCTCCTCGTCCCACGTCGCGCCCGGCGCCCGCACGGAGCGCACGTTGAGCGCGTCCGTGGTTGTGTCGCCCCGCGTCGCGACCTGTTTCATGAGATCGCCGCGCACGCGGTCCGCCTGCTGGCTCCGCTGCTCCGGGCTCAGGGCTTCTTCGTCGCCGGGCTCAAGCGCGCCGTGACGCTGGATCTGCCCGAACTTGAGCAGCACCGATTCCTGACGCGCGCGGGTGTCGCTCACGCGCGCTTCTTTTTCCTTGGTCGACAGCGACGACTTGTCCTCGCCTTCGTGCGCGTCGAGCACGCCGGCGTGCATCGCCAGCGCGAGCCGCTCAGGCCGCGCGCCGCCGCGCGTGGTCTCGACCGCGAGCCGCGCGGCCGCGGCTTCGTCGCTGTTCGCGCCGTAATCGACAACGTATTGCAAAAGCCGCTGCTGCTCGGCGCGCATCGTCATCCTGACGATTTCGTAGTGACCGCCGCCGTAGCCGCCGGCATCTCCGTACGCGCCGGCATCGGCCGAATCGGCCACATACACGCTGTGCTCGCGCGTGCGCCCCGCGAAGGCGACGATCGCCCATCCCGCCTTCGCGTTCGCCGGCGCGGCCGTCCCGCCGCTAGCCTCGATCTGGTCGAACGCCTGCTTCGTCTGCTCCCAGCGCTTTTTGTTGCGATCTTCGGCGACGTCGAAGGTGTCGAAGCCCGTGGCGTCGGTCGCGAGCCTGTGTTCGCCGAGATCGAGCGGATCGCGGCCCGAGATGACGTCGTCGCCCGCGCTGGACTGCGCGCCCGCCACCGTGTCGATCGCGCTGTCGTCGCCCGCCTCGCCTTCCTTCTGGAGATCGCGGCGCATCTTCTCGCGCAGCCGCAGCGCGTCGGCCTCGGCCACGCCCTTACCGGCCTCGCCCGGCGCGACTTCCTTCATCTTGCCGTCGACTTCGCGATACGCGTCGGCCTCGCGATCGAGCGCCTTGAAGACCTGCTTGTCGACGCCGTCGAGATCGTCGCGCACGTCGGCCAGGTCCGCGCCGTGGAGCTCGCGCAGCTCGGCCCAGCGCGCCGGCGTAAGCGAGCGCTGCACCGCCTCGACGCGCGCTTCCTCGTTGGTCCAGTTGACAGCGGCTTTCAGCTCCTTAAGCGCGCCGTCGAGGTCCTTGCCGTTCAGATAGGCTTCCGCGGCATCGACGTTGAACTGGTTCGTTTCGTCGGTCGACAACAGCTTCGGCAGATTGAATTCTAGATAGGTCTCGGCGCTGACATGATGCCTGTCGAGAAAGAGCGCCTTGATCGCCGCGCCCTGCTTCGCGGTGATCGAGCGCAATGCGGACATCACGCGTTCGACATCGCTGTGCGTCGCGTTTGCGCCGTCCCAGATCGCGGCGGCTTTCTCCGCCATCTTCGCCGGCACCTGTCTCACCGCCTGGTCGATGAGGTCGCGGATCTTGTCGTCGCCGGCCGGATGCTGGCCGACCGCCGAGCCCTTTTTGCAGAACGTCTCCGGCGCCATCGCGGGCTTGGCGGCGGGAGGCGCCGACGCATCGGCCGCAGACGCGTTCGTGCCGCCAGCGGCGGCCGCGTTGCCCGTCGTGTAGTAGCGCTCGACGCGGGTTCCCGTAGCCTCCACCGCCGCGTCGAGCCGCGTCGTTTCGTGCTTCAGCGCCCGGGCGATGGGCGGCACGACGCTGCCGACGATCGCGGCGATCGGCTCGGCGAGGCGCGGAAAGCCCGCCGTCGCGTCATCGGCCATTTGTTCCAGCGCGCGCGCGTTGTCACCGGCATTCTGGCCAAGTTGCAGCGCGACGGCGCGCGCGGAACCGGCGAGCCGCGCTCCATCGGCGGCATTCTGCCGGTCAGCGGCGACGGCGCCGAGCGCGGCCGCCGACAGCAGGACCGGACGCTGCGTGCCCGCGCTCGCCTCGACGCGCCGCCGAAACTCTGTCGCCGTGCCGGTGACAATGCGCGCGAAATCCGCCTCCCCGCGGCTCACCTCGGGCTTCAGGCCGTCGCTCATCACGCGCAGCGAGACGCCTTGCGCGACGGCGAGCGCGCGCAGATTCGAGTGATCGCGGTCCGCGCGGCGCGCGTCGTCCTGCGCCTCGCCGCGCGCCCGGTCGCGATGCGCGGCGAAAACCTGCTTGCGCTGCGCGGAGTGTTGGACGATCAGCACGCGCTCGGTGCGCCGATAGCCCGCGCGCAGCGCTTCGCGCAGCTTCGCCGCCGCTACGTCGATTTGCGCGAGCACCACCTCCTTCGTGCGCTCCACCGCCGCCGGACCGGCCTGCTCGGTCTGCGCGCGCCACGCGTCGACGTTGGCGAACGCCTTTTTGATATCGGCCTCCAGCGTGCCCGCGCCCGCCGTCGCGGTGTCGCCCGGCTGGTTCGCGCCGGCCGGGGCGAGCGCCTGCCCGGAATCGCCCGTCAGCGGTCCGAAGCTCGCGGCCATCGCGCGGGTCTGCTTGCCCGATTCGATCTCGAATGCCTGCGCGCGATGCTCCGCGCGCGGCGGCGTCCGCGTAAGAATGGCCTCCTGCACGGCATCAGCGCACAGTTCGACGTCGTGTCCCGTGGCTTCCGGTTTCGACGGAAGGTATTCCTCCGGCTTGTCGCGCAGTGCGTGCAGCGCCTCGACCGACGACGTGCCTGCCGTTTCGATGTCCTTCGTGTGCTTGCACGCGAAGCCGAGGAAGTCTTTCGCCTTTCCCTCGGGTTCCTTGCGTGCCTGCTGGATGGCGGCGCGCAGCGCCTGAAACGCGGCCCGCGCTTCCGACGTCGCATCGCGGATGCGCAGCCGCGCCGCATCGGCGCGCTCGTCAACGGCGCGCAGGGTCGCGGCGGAATGCGCCGCCAGCGACGCGCGCGCGTCGGCGAGGCCGCCGTCGATGTCGCGCAGGCTGTCGTCGAGCGCGCGCTGGCGGGCCGTCGCGTGCGCCGAAGCGGCACCTTGCGTCTCGCTCGACCGCCGCGCGGCATCGCTCGCTAGCGCGTCGTGCAGGCGGCGCGCGGACTGCGCCGCTTCCGCGAACACCGCGCGATAGTTCGCGCTCTCGCGCACGGGCGGCTGCGGACGCTCGACGCCGGACGGGCGCGCCGGCTGTATCGTCAGTTCTGTGGGCGCATCGAACGAAAGGCTCGTGTCGGACGGGCTCGGCGGCTCCGCTTCGAGGCGCAGCGGCTCGGCATCGGGCACGGGCAGCGGCGCGTCGGGCGTCGTCGCGGCTTCGTCTTGCGGCTTCTCCGTCAGCGGCTTGCGCTTGCGGAGCGATGCCAGCGCGGCGTGCCGGTGCGGCGCGATCACGTCGACTTTCGCGGCGACATTCCCGTCGGCGGATGGCGCGGGCGTCGCGCGCACGGCGTTCGTCGGACCGCCGGCGGCGACGGGCGGCGCCACGCGCGGCCTGAGATACGGCGGCCGCACGATCGCGCGCACCGGCGACGACGGCTCGGCGGACGCGGCGTGTTCCGCGGCAGGCGTCGCGCGCGCCGCCGTCGCA
>NZ_FCOG02000305.1 GCF_001544975.2 Caballeronia arationis
GCTGAAGGTTGTGTAGCACAGCCATGATCGCACCAACCGGCGCCGATCTGGCGATCGGGGAGGTCCTTACCAATTCCGGGATTTGGTGGAGGCTCCAACTCTTGAGAGTGATTCATCGGGTTTTGCCCGACCCCGAAGTATGAAGCGCACGACTGCTGCGGGCGGGTCCGGGAAGGAATACGATGACGAGGCAGCGGTGGTCGAGGTCGGCCCATTATCTGGTGCACTGAGCCCGTTTGAGAGTTGGACCCGCAACCCTGCGAGCACCCCGAATTGTGCCCGAGGGCGCATGTCGCCCCGCCGGAGCACGCTTACCAGAATCCGATAACGAGGGTTGTCGCCGCTGCCAATCTCTATCTTGTAGGAGGGCAGCATGCAGGTACTCTATCCGCGCTGTGCCGGGCTGGACATACATAAGGACATCATCGTTGCCTGCGTTCGTTGTGTGTCCGCGCCAGAGCACCGTGAAGTGCAGAGCTTTTGCAGTACCACCAAGGGATTGCTGGCACTGTCGGACTGGTTGGCCGTCCACGGCTGTTCTCACGTGGCCATGGAAGCCACAGGCGTCTACTGGAAGCCAGTGTGGCACGTTCTCGAGGGCTCCTTCGAACTCGTGCTCGGCAACGCTGCACATATCCGGAATGTTCCCGGCCGTAAAACCGATGTGAATGACGCGATGTGGATCGCAGACTTGCTCGCACACGGGCTGATCCGCTCCAGCTTCGTCCCTCCCGCCGCGGTCCAGGAGTTACGTGATCTGACACGCACACGCAAACAGCTGACGCGCGAGATCGCCCAGCATTGTTTGCGTATCCAGAAGGTACTCGAGGATGCGAATCTCAAACTCGCCAGTGTCCTTGCTGACGTACTCGGCGGTAGTGGGCGCGCGATCCTGAAGGCCATTATCTCTGGCGAGGACGATCCGGTGCTGCTTGCGGCACTTGCGCAAGGTCACGCACGCAGGAAGACGAGTGAATTACGAGAGGCATTGCGCGGGCGCGTAACTTCGCATCATCGTGCGATGCTCGCGCTCCATTTGCAGCTCATCGACGCCCTTGAACACGCGCTAACTGATCTGGATGCCGCAGTGGGACTCGCGCTGACGCCAATCCGCCAGCACGTTCAACTGCTGAGAACCATTCCCGGCGTCGGTGACCTGACCGCCCGGGTCCTGGTCGCCGAGATTGGGGTCGACATGACACGCTTTCCAGATTCCGCTCACCTCATATCGTGGGCCGGACTGTGCCCCCGCAATGACGAGAGCGCCGGTAAGCGCCGCAGTACGCGCGTCCGCAAGAGCGGCACATGGCTCAAGACGGCACTCGTGACTGCCGCATGGGCCGCAGTACGGACGAAGAACAGCTATCTGTTTGCCCAGTTCAATCGCATCAAGGCGCGGCGCAGTTCAAAGAAAGCAATCATCGCAGTCGCTGCGTCGATGCTCACCGCGGCGTGGCACATCCTTCGCAATGGCGTGGAATATGCAGACCTCGGTGCAGACTATTTTACCCGGCACGACATGCAAAGCACCGTTAAGCGATTGCTAAAACGCCTGACGGATCTCGGCTATCCGGTGCAGCCAGCTTCTTCATCATAACGGCTTCTTACCAGAATGGAGCTATGAACAAGTCGAACAAGTTTTCTGCCGAAGTCCGCGAACGCGCTGTGCGCATGGTGCAAGAGCACCGGGGCGAGTATCCCTCACAGTGGGCAGCGATCGAATCCATCGCCCCTAAGATCGGCTGTACGAGCCAGACGCTGCTGGGATGGGTCAAGCGGGAAGAAGTTGATAGCGGTGAGCGTGAGGGCGTCACCACATCGGAGCGTGAGCGCCTCAAGGCACTGGAGCGAGAGGTTAAGGAACTGCGCCGTGCCAATGAGATCCTGAAGCTGGCAAGCGCATTTTTCGCCCAGGCGGAACTCGACCGCCGCCTGAAGTCCTGAAGGCCTTTATCGATCAGCATCGCGACACCTTCGGGGTCGAGTCGATCTGCAAGGTCTTGCGGATTGCCCCGTCGGGCTATCGGCGTCATGCCGCACAGCTTCGCGACCCGTCGCGGCGGTGTGCTCGAGCGAAACGCGATGAGTTTCTGAGTCCGGAAATCAAGCGAGTCTGGCAGGCCAACATGCAGGTCTACGGCGCGGACAAGGTCTGGAAGCAGTTGAACCGGGAGAGTATTGCGGTGGCCCGTTGTACCGTCGAGCGGCTGATGAAGCAACAGGGTTTGCGCGGTGTGAGGCGTGGAAAGCGAGTTCGCACGACTATTCCCGAAGTATCGGCTCCACGCCCGCTCGACCGGGTCAACCGTCAGTTCAAGGCTGACCGGCCGAACCAGCTCTGGGTGTCGGATTTCACGTACGGTACGCCCAGCCAGCGTAGCCCGCCCGCATGGGGGTGAAGCTGCTTGAGCATGTCTGGAATGCAGTACCCGGAGAAGTCGACTTTGCAGTTCCGGGGCATGCCCTTTCTCTGCTGCGAGAGGAAGTGAGCCGAAGCGGCGGTGACTTGCCGACACTGGCAAGGTGACGTAGTCCGTGGGAAACGGGGCTTGCGGCGAAGCGGTTACGCCAAGATGAGCCTCCAGGCTGAGCATGGGACGGTTGAGGAACACGAACCTGTTAAACCGCATCTGAGGGTTGAAGTATCACCCCTGCCCACACCGCTTTATGGGCAGGACGCGAGCTGTTGCCGGTCACACGTATGGCCCGGCGGCACGATTGCTGACTGGATATGTAGCCCGTCTGCAAGGAATCACGGGGAGCGCGCAGCTAGACCGTGGTGCTCGCGACGACTTGCGGCAAGCAAGGATAAAGACTGCGACAGGCAACCTCGCTCATGCGTTGAGTCCAGCATGTGAACTGGGGAAGGTCTGCACGGATGCCAAGGGAGTGTGCCCCCGATGACGTGCAGGCTGGCGGAGCCTCCGTAGTAGTCCGAGGTCGGGAAAACCGGCTACATGGCGAAGGGAGGCAGTTGAAGTGGTTTGCTGGGTTGATTAACTGACCATAGTGAGGTCTCAAGAGTGCCGAGTTCGGCACAGTCTTGGGGTTATGTGGCCAGTCGGAACATCTCGAAGGTGTCAGGGTCCTGCCTTTCGGCGATGAATTTCGCGAAGAAATTGGTTTTGGCGCTATTCACGAGAAATTCGGGCAGGCATTGTCGTAGTGCACTGGCGACAACCAACTCCGATGGAGGGATGCCGGGACGGATGGTGCGCAGCCAGGATCCAAAGGAACTCCAGACGAGTGAAGGGAATACCGCTGCCAGGTACTGAAGCAGTCCCTGGCAGACGATGCCAGCCTGAATGAAGACGTGATAGGCGTGGGTCTTGCGCTTGACGGCGTCGCGGTACTCGGGCGACTCGCGATGAAGGTATTGATCGCCGTT
>NZ_FCOG02000264.1 GCF_001544975.2 Caballeronia arationis
TCACGCTCGCCGGCGAATCGCTGCGCAAGACGCGTAGTCGATTGACTGCGAAGCCGCAGTCCGAGTAAAAAGGCAAGGTCCCGCGTCGCTTCGCTCCGCTTGTTCGCGATGGCGTGGAATCCTTGTTCGCTTTGCCGTGGAATTACGATTCACTTTGACGTGGAATGGTTGTTCTCTTTGCGTGGAATACGCAATCTTCCGATCGCGCAGCAGGTACGGCCAGATCTTGTGAGCCGGATGTTTGCGGCTCAAGTTCGGCTTGCGATACAGCGCTTCGATGCCCATTTTGCGCATCAACGTGCCGACGTGCTTGCGTCCGACCCCTATGCCCTCTCGCTTGAGCAGGCGCATCAACATGCGCGCGCCGGCAAACGGATGCTCCAGGTGCAACTCGTCAATCCGACGCATGAGCGCCAAATCCGCGGCACCGATCGGGCTCGGCGCGTAGTACGCGCTGGATCGGCTGATGCCGACCAGCTTGACCTGCCGGGAAACCGGCAGGGGGTGGGCACGATCAATCATTTCTTTGCGCTCAGCAGGCCTGCCTTGCCGAGCGCGCCTGACAAAAAATCATTCTCCAGCGCCAATTGGCCGATCTTTGCGTGAAGCGTCTTCAGATCGACTGGCGGCTCATTGACGGGAGCGGCAGCGGCGCCGAACACATCGGCCGCTCGTTCTTGCAACTGCCGCTTCCATTCCGTGATCTGGTTCGGATGAACCTCAAACTGCTGCGCCAATTCTGCAAGTGTGCGCTCGCCACGTACGGCTGCCAGTGCCACCTTCGCCTTGAACGCCGCTGAGTGCGTGCGCCGGGTTCTCTTCGTCATTGTCTGGTTTCCTTTGAAGGCATTATGCCTATCTCAGAACCCCAGCGATTCCACCTAACCGACTGTCCAGATTTCCGGGGCCACGTCTCTTTTCATCAGGGCGCCTCTTTTATTCCTTCCATAAATTGGACGGTCTCATAGCTTCGCACCAGTTTTTCGAAGCCCTGTACGACGTCGGCTTCCATCGCGTGAAGGCCCTTTTCGCCTTGAAAGTTGGATCTGAAGGCTTGATTGAACCGGTTGTTCAGGAAAGAACTGACTTCCTCAATTTTCTCGGCGCTCCCTGAGTTCGTGAACAAAACCGACTTGGGCGAGAGCGCGTCATAGAAAAGGTTGTGCCGCCACTTGGGTACAAAGTTGGCGGGCCTGACGTCCGTGATCCACATAGAACCGATAACTTTAATCTTCCCCTTCATGCCCTTGGGCGTAATGAACGTCCATACCTTGCGCGGCAGCCGTTCTTGAAGTTCAGCGAGCTTGTCAGTATCGGTCCCGAGCGTGCCGATACGCCCTTCGTGCACATCCGATACGAAGTCTTTCCAGTAGTAGAAGATGTCCAAACGTACTCCGTTCTCAAATCGACGATTGCAGGTCAAATTCCGGCCAGTTGGACGCAGAACTGCGGGGTGCAGTTCCCAATGGATTCAAGGAACTGACAGTCGGCCCGGGGCGTCGAACCACTCGCGACGGCGGGTAATGCAAATTTTTTTGATAGAGGCTGATGTTAGTTCCCGCCGTGAGAAGGCCAATCCGTTCCGTCAGCGCCTATTTCCAGAAGCTTGTCGGGAATTCGAACGCCTCAGGCGACAATACGTCGCTCTTTTGCCAAATCACTCGATCGAGCGTGACTGACAGATTCCACGTTTCAGCGGCAAGAGGTTCTTTCTTTGCGAATGCCATGGGCGTCAGCACTGCGATGCACCCGCCTCCCGCTGGATCACGCACCGAACGATACACGATGGCTTCGACCTGAGCCTCGCGTGCGACCCCGGTAAACGCTTGACAGTAATCATGCTCGGTCTTGTTCTCGAAGGCATTCTGCTGGCGTAAAAAAGGCGGCCGGCGAAGGTCAACGGCGCGCCCCTGAACGGCCGTCTTGAACAGTGTCTGAGGCAACGTATCGATCGATCCGAGCGACGGCGATTCGGTCAGAAAGCGCCAGCGCCAATAGCCAAGCTCCGCACACGCGGTGCTCTTGTCGTAGGCGGCATAGAAGACACCTGGATCATAGGGCCGTCGAAATCGCGAGCCATGCTTGGACGTCGGATATCGAAAGGGCGTGAACAGAAGCCAATGAAGTCCGAGGGCCGTGGCAGGCATCGGAGGTTTTGATGTATCGAGCAACGCTTCTAGCTGAGCCTGCTCGGCCAGACTGTCAACGAGCGACATCGTTGCGACGCGATGTTGTGCCTCGACAGCGCGCCAAGTATCCTCGATAAGCTCCCGAGCCTCAGATGCGACCTCGATAGAGGTCCAAATATTCGACAACATTAACGAGTCCCTGAGCGGAGCGGATGAGATCGATCGGTCTCGCATTCAGTGCACTGTTCTCGCCCGTCAGCCATGCTTGAGCTTTTTCTCCTGGACCCACAATGGCGTCGAGTGAACGAAACAAACGCACCAGCAATAACGCCAACTCCCATTCCTTGCCTCGCGATTGCTCAAGTTGGTAAGTGCCCGCGACGAGCCGCGAGACAGAAGACGTGCTAAGTCCGAGCACATCAGCTAGCGTTGCTTGGCTTATACGTAGAGCGGCCGCCGCGCGGACGGCCGCTTTAGACAACGTGGCCGCCGGCGTCGGATCAACTGCGGCATGATCTTGCGTTGTCGATGCCATGATAGCCTCCTATCTCTGCAGAGAGATTATCATGATATCGTTTCTACAGCAATAGATTTTGAATATTACTTTCGTGCGGATTTCGGTCAAGTTTGTCGTTACCCCCTCCCGTGAAGAGAGGCGCGCCCAAGGATGGCATTTCCTAGACTGCACCCAAGCAATACGGGAAAGGCAGGGTTACGTCTTCGACCGCATGAGCGGACGCATCATCGGGAGACGATAGCCTCGAAGGTTTCGATCAGACGACTACTCGGCAGCGTCGACGGCTGGCGGGCATCCGGTTTCATTTTTGGGACAGGCGAAATGGCAAACGGTGAGAATTCCTTGCGCAGGTTGATCGACAAGTGGCTTGGGCACTGTGCGAGCGGGACGGTACGCGTGATGAAGTTTGGTCGAACCGCCCGCAGTCGAAGCCGGTACGTTCGCGTTGGCGGAGGCTCAGAGAACCGTTGGGCGATCATTTTTTTTCGGCATGACGACGGTTCGTGGAAGGTTTACCCACCACGGGCGGACGTGCCCGCGATGAGCGTTTATAACCTCGCGGCGCTCCGCTAGTAGAAACGACTTACAACGATTTAAATATTTCCCGAAACTGGGAATAACAGTTACAGGCAACAATTCGTCAGCCACTCCATGTGGTGACGGCTGTTAAACACCTCAGAGCGGCGGTAGGTGCGTCGCCGTGCTAAAGGTCCGGAGAGGGGCGGTTAAGGCACAGCATAAGACGCGCATGCGGACGTTGACGGTCGTTTTCACGCGGACGCTCGAACGTCGGCGTGGCTCAGTCAATGACCATTCGCGCGGCTACAACGTCAATCACGTGGTCGGCCGCTGCCCGCGACAGCAACTCGCTTGCAGATATTTAAGCTGTGCTGCCCCTCACGCTGCGAGACGGTTGCGACGAATCTACCGATTTTCAGGCATGACAGGGTGGCGCTCCCAGCGGATTGCCCCGGTCAAATCCATCCCATATATCTGATTAATCAGTACAAGCCCCAAATGAGCAACTGTCCCACATGTTAGACAATGGTTGGACGCTGCACTGTGCTCTGAGACATAAAGATATGGAGATGTGGAGGTTAGGTACCGAAACTTCGTACTTAGACCGCTAGCCGCCTACGATAGCGGAATGTACAGCCATGCTTATCGTGCGAGGACCGGATGGTATCGAGGTCGCCACTCATGAGCTCGGGCACTTTCCCTGCGCGGCGGAGGCTCGAAGGTTTGCTGTGGCTTATGGTATGGCGGAGATTGATCATCGGCAGACCCCCGTGCCCGAATGGCCCGCGAGGTATCCGAAAAACCGCGACGCTTCCACACCACTATCAAAAGCACCCGCGTGAGGAATCCCTTCACGCCTCCTGCCCCTGACCTCCAGCGCTACCCGCAAAGGCTACCTTACCGACTTGCATGCCGGGGGAGGCAGCGTGGCTAGGCGATATTTTCCTGGCTCGATCGGTCGGCACGTTGTCTTCGGATATGTCCCCGTTTGATCAAATGAGGATCGAGCGATGTCCCGTCCGCGACGAGAAAGGCCGAATCGCCCGCACGCTTGGGATACTTCAGTGGGTTCCCTGTCCCGTCATCCCCGTGGCATTTTCGCAGAATAGGTGCGGTATCAACGCGGAGTCGGCGACACCCAACAAGTGATCACGCTGCGCAACGGAGTTCATAAATAGGAAGGCGCAAACTCACGTCCTGGCTGGCGTGAGGATGCATGACCTTGCGTTCTTCTCTCATTTACTCAAGAGTGCCGAGTTCGGCACAGTCTTGGGGTTATGTGGCCAGTCGGAACATCTCGAAGGTGTCAGGGTCCTGCCTTTCGGCGATGAATTTCGCGAAGAAATTGGTTTTGGCGCTATTCACGAGAAATTCGGGCAGGCATTGTCGTAGTGCACTGGCGACAACCAACTCCGATGGAGGGATGCCGGGACGGATGGTGCGCAGCCAGGATCCAAAGGAACTCCAGACGAGTGAAGGGAATACCG
>NZ_FCOG02000326.1 GCF_001544975.2 Caballeronia arationis
TCTCTGACCGCGCAACACCAACTTCCATACTGATCACGTTCACCGAAACGGCTGATCACCATCGCCGAAATCCGCAGCTTCGCCATTGCTGTCAGTCGTTACGGAGGCAACTTCGCAGCTCTCTCTATACGAAGCGATGGGACATCCATCATCAATCGATTGAGGACATAGCTATGCAAGCATTTGGAAACGTCGCGACCGCACCTGTGCGCAAGGAAACGAAGTCATCGGGAAAGGGCTACTACGAGTTTCGCATGTGCGAAAGCCAGCGCGGAACGGATAGCGACCCGACATGGTACACCGTGCGTGTGATGAAAGATGCCGACCCAGGAGTTGGGAAAGGCGACTTCCTCAAAGTAACGGGCAAGCTCAAGACAGACTTTTACCTGTCACGCGAGGGGAAGCCAACCGGGACGCTGTTGGTTATCGCGTTCGAGGCGGCCAAGATTGCGAAGCCGGCGACACGGTCTGCATCAACCGAAGCTTCCCAAGAAGCATAGAAAGACTGATTTCAGCCACTCCATCGGAGTGGCTGCCTCTTTCTCGCGACGTAAGTCCGCTCTCGGTACGGGCGCGTTCGGCGACGGGACCCGCCGTGTGATTCGGTCAGGAGTCACTCGAGCGCAAATTGCGGCTACTCCCACAGAACGCGCTCGTACGCTATCGCGCGACAAAGGAACGTGACGCCCTTAGCCACTACTTAACGAGTCACAATTGAGCGTCGGCGCTAATGAAGCGACTTCCTGACGAGCAAAGCATCGAGAGCATCTCGCGCGGACTGAAGCTCGTTGATTGCAGCCGTCAAGCGCGCCAACGGCAAGGTTGGTGGCGTGTCGTCGGTCGCCTCGTTAAAGCGTTCTTCGAGTGCCTTGGATGCCGACTGCACTTCTCGCGCTGCATCGGCGACCCGCGCGATAGCCGCGGCTTCGTCGGCCGTTCTGTCGAATTGTCCCATCTGATGTGTTTGCGTGTTCGTGCGAATGTCTTCTTGGACATCGCCCCCAAGATTTCCTCCGAACCGGAAGCCACCCTCATGGCCGGTCATTCTTTCGGCGCCGCTCGGTCATCCGCTCGTAAAGCACTATCTTGCTGCCAACTCGGATTTTGCGGCTTATACGCCGTTTGCCGGTGGTGACAACCGGTTGCACCGGAACCTGCGTCGACTTGCCCTCGTTGTACTCACGAGCCAGCCTTCCATGGCCGACGTCGATTCCGAGCCTCCTAAAAGCCTGTGCAGCGATAGTTTCGAATGGCGCGGCTGGCGTCAACTCCCCTGTGAACCGATTCTTTCGAGTTTTCGCGTAGATGCCGTGACCCACTCTGACCAGCGCTTTCGACTCTACAAGTTTCGCGAGAGTACGGCTCAGTTGCGCGGCGCTTCCCAGTCCAGCGAAGTCCCTTCGGAGAATGATAACTCCTTCCTGCTTGTCGATTGTCCGCAAGACCCTCTGCTCGAGTGTTGACTTCCGCGTGGTCTGTGCACTCATAGGTTAACGACCGGTGAATTCGGCCAACTCGACGACGTCGTGGTAAGGGACGTTCAGGCTACTGGTCTGGGCCCGCCGCCAATCTGTTTTGCGACAAGCCGTTCGGTTGCGAGCACGCCTGCTTCCATTTTTTCTCGCGCTGATGAATTTGCTGAGTGCACGAAAATTTTCGGTGGCCAGAAGCCCCGGAGAGCGACGGCTTCTTCAATCCACAAGATGACATCGTACCCCGTGCCACGTTCATAGTCGCCTAGGTCGTGGTCGAGGCTGATTTCTTCGACATTCCCGGAATCGAGCAACCCTATCGCCTCCGGCCAGTACATGAGAGTCCAGCCTTTTGGCATGCTGCGGTCGTCATCGAGAAACACCGTCATTATGCAATGTCCGACTGACCTTTCAGCGCCGCTTCCGAAGTGAGCCGCGGCTCAGCAAAGCTGGAGCAATAAACCGCGAGTTCGCGCTCGTAGCAGACCCAAGCGGAAATGAGCCACGGCTGCGAAACGCCCTCAAACGCCGTCCTGCTGACCGCGACGTGAGATGCCGTCCGGTCTACGGGCCTCAAGCAAAGCGAGCACGGCACGGCCTTGTCGGCCGACGGGCATGCGGACGTCAGGGTCGAAGTGATGGCGGCTGCGGCATACTTGGCGCGCCCGTACCTGCAAAAGGCTGTCAGCATGTCGTCGTCGAACCAAGACGACCTTGCCAGATGGCGTCTCTGTAATGGACACGCTAGGTTTCAATACGCTGAAGTAGCCCTGGTGAAGCTCGCTGTTGCAGACACTGCAGTAACGTCCATCGTATGAGGTCGCCATCTCATCCATCTCCGTGGATTGCCCGTCGGGTGCAGGCGGTTCGACTGAATGAGGAGCAGACTATCTCTCGACTGAGACATGACGTGTCTCAATCTCGGCGAGCAAGGTGAGACTCCCGAGACATTCGGCGTAAAGTGCCTTTAACCAGCAAGAGACACCATGCCCGACGTCGAACTCGTGTAACACAGAGGCAGCGAACCTTCTGTTCGTGTCGCAGCTGCACCTTCAAACGCTTATCGCGGATGGAAAACTATCAATCGCGAGCAATGATAGGTTGGCGCTCGCCGAAGTCGTTGCCTACATGGCGCAACAGGAGGCTGAAGCCAAGGAGCTTCTTGACCGACATGCTGCAAATCCTGCTGACCGACATCGCGACTGACGTCGAGGGACGACTAAGCGAGAAGCGTTCAACAGCCTGCTAGAAAGGGATTTTGAGCACCGACGCGAGGATTCCTTTGGCGGTTTCAAACCGAAGTGCAACGAGGGGTTAATGTTTAGCGCTTTGAGGTTGACCCGCTGAGGCAAGTGTCGCAGCGAAGACCTCGAATGGCGAATGGAAC
>NZ_FCOG02000267.1 GCF_001544975.2 Caballeronia arationis
GAGCGCACGTACGGATCTGCGGAGGGGGTGATAGGCGACTGTCATTCCTACTCCAACAGACAATCCGAGCCGGTACAGCCGGAACGTCGCATCACAACAGCATCGAGCAGACGACAGAGGCAGAGCTGGATGCACTCTATCGCGTCCACTTCAAAGGCGTTTTCTTTCTGACGCAGAAGCTGCTGCCGCTCATTAAAGACGGTGGGCGAATCGTCAACATCTCCTCCGGTCTGACTCGAATCATCGTACCGGAGAGCGGCGCCTACGGCTCCCTGAAGGGAGCGGTCGAGGTGCTCGCGAAGTACATGGCCAAAGAGTTCGCACCTCGGAGGATTGCTGTCAACGTCGTTGCGCCGGGAGCGATTCAGACCGATTTCAGCGGTGGTATCGTTCGCGACAATCCGGAACTCAACAAACGCGTCGCTGACATGACTGCACTCGGCAGAGCTGGACTGCCGGACGACATCGGACCGATGATTGCATCGCTGTTGTCCGAGGACAATCGTTGGGTCAACGCGCAGCGGATCGAAGTATCGGGCGGCATGGCCATTTAATCGCTGGTCCAAATTTTAACTACGGTGGCCGGGCAGTCCGGCACTCCGGTCGTCAGCAACTTCACGCGGAACTGGAGCGCTTGAAAGCGCGGCTTGCGGCACTTCATGAGGCATCCTCGAAAGCACCGCTCGCTGTGAAGCGCGGCATCGCGCTACTCCTCGCGACGCGCTCTTGGGAACCCGCTGGCTTTGCCGAGGTACAAAGGCGGAAGTCCGTTTCCCACCCTGTCCACGAAGCGGTTTTCCGGTGCTAAGCTTACGAACGGGAGGGGTATCGGCCGACCCCCCGACTTTTCACCGCCGCCACTCGGGCCGCTAACGTACGTCTGACGGTTGTCCAGCCGTGAGTTGAAGCCGGGCGAACTCTCCGCCGTCGGCCACGAGGAGGAGTCCATGGCAGCGCGCTCTATCGCATCCTTGTCCCTGTCCTTCGGACTGGTTTCCATCCCCGTCAAACTCTACTCGGCTACCGAGAGTGCCTCAGGGGTGGGCTTCAATTTCCTGTCGCCGGACGGTGGGCGGGTGAAGCAGCAGTACGTATCGGAGGCGAGCGGCGAGGTCGTGGCACGCGCCGACATGAAGAAAGGCTACGAGTTTGAGAAGGGGCAGTTCGTCGTTTTCACGCCGGATGAACTGAAGGCGTTGGAGGAAGGTGCCACTCATGTGGTCGAAATTGTCTCCTTTGTGCCGGAGAAATCAATTGACCCGCTCTACTACGACAAGGCTTATTTCATCGCACCGGACAAGCGGGGAGGCAAGCCCTACAGCCTCCTGAGGCAGGCTATGCACGAAAGCCAACGGTGCGCGCTGGCGAAATGGTCGTACAAAGGCAAGACTCGCATCGTGCAGGTGCGGCCCGCAGACGACGGCATGGTGTTCCAGCAGCTTTTATTCGCAGACGAGGTTCGCGCATTGAAGGATTTGCACATCGAGGAAGAACCCGTCACCGACAAAGAGCTCCAGCTCGCGTTGCAGATCATCGACCAGGTTTCGGAAGACAGGTATGACCCGTCGGCATACGAAGACGAAGAGAAGAAGCGAATCCTGAAGGCCATCGACGAGAAAATTGCGGGCAAGCAGATTGTGTCGCCCGAAGCGTCTGCGCTCGAGCCCGGCGGACAGGTCATCGACCTGATGGAAGCGCTGCGGGCGAGCCTCACCAAAACGAAACCCAAGAAGGCTCCGGTGGTGAAAGCTCCCGTCGCCAAGGCAGTGCCGGCTGATGAGGAGGTGCTGGCAGCGAAGCCGAGGCGGCCGGCGAAGCGTGCTGCACCCAAGGTTGAGGAAGCGCCGTCAGTAAAGGTTCGGGCTCGCAAGTGACAGGTCGTAACAGCTCGCAGGATTACTCACTGCGCAGTCTTCAGTCGCTGCTCGGGGTATCGAGAAGCGTTCTGACCGGCTTGATGGACGCAGGGTTCGTTCAGCCAACGCGTGGCCGACGCAACGAGCTGCGTTTTACCTTTCAGGACGTGGTCGTATTGCGCACCGCCTTTCAGTTGCAGGCGGCGAAAATCTCGTCTCGCAAGATTCTGCGAGCGCTCTCCAGGCTCAAATCACAATTGCCGGACGAGCTTCCTCTCTCGGGAATCCGAATTACGGCAGTTGGCGACCGCGTTGCGGTCACGACAGGACCGTCGCAATGGGATGCCGATTCGGGCCAGCTTTTGCTCGACTTCGAGGTCGCACCGATCAAAGGCGACGTCACGTTCCTTGATTCGACGCCGCGCAATCTGAAAAATCGCGAGCAACAAGCGGCCGAGTGGTTTGCTCTGGCAGAACAACTCACAGGCACCGACGTCGTTGGTGCGGAGCAGGCGTACCGCAAGGTGCTCGAGTTGGCTCCGACGCCGCACTACAGTGCATATACCAATCTCGGCGTGCTGCTTTGTGAAGCCGAGACCCGGTGCGAAGACGCCCTGACTGTTTTCGAGCGGGCGCTTGAGCATTTCCCGCGAGACGCGCTGCTTCATTTCAATCGTGCGGTCGTGCTCGAGGAACTCAAGCGATACGACGCAGCGGCGCAGGCATACGAGCGTTGCCTGGAACTGGACGCAAGTCATGCCGACGCACATTTCAACCTTGCTCGACTGAGCGAAATACGTGGCGACAAGCAGGGACTGGTGAGGCACCTCAGCGCGTATCGCAGGCTGAGCGGTTGAATTCATGCGTTTAGCCTGTCTGGCGACAGCGTTCCCAGGCCTCGTAGCTGCGCATCTGGCAAGACGGCCGAAGTGATCCCCTGATCCTCCCCGACTCACAACGCAAAAGGCCCGACTGGTGTCTCGCCAGTCGGGCCTTTGCTTTCTCTTCGAATCAGCGCGGTGTTATTTCGCAGCCGGAGCCGCGCCCGGATCTTCGTATTGCGGCACGTCCGCGCCGCTGCCCGAACTCGAGCCCGATGAAGGCTTCTTCGAAGGTGCCGCAGCACCCGGATCGTCATAGGTCGGCAGGCCTTGCGCCTTGCTGCCGCCGCCCGATGCACCCGGTTCGCCCGGCGCTGCCGTCGCGCTTGCGCCTTCCGGCGCTGCGGCTCCCGTGTCGTCGCCGTAATCGGGCAGGGTCGAGTTGCCGCCGCCCGTCAGCAGGTACAGCCGGCGTTGCGTGTACGCGTCGCGGACGAACGCGTATTTGTCGAGCGCCGCCTGCGACAGGATATCGGTCGCGCCGATCAGGTCCGCCCGCGCGCTCACGAAGTTCAAGCCGAACAGCAGATTGCGCGGAAGCGGGTCCAAGTACGTGATCGGATCGAGCCGGAAGGCGACGAGCCAGTTCGTCGCATCGCGGAACGAACTCGGCCCGAATATCGGCAGCACGAGGTAGGGCCCAGACGGCACGCCATAGTGCCCGAGCGTCAGCCCGAAGTCCTGGTGGTGCTTCGGCAGCCCGGTCGCCGATGCGATGTCGATCAGGCCGCCGAGGCCAAACGTCGAATTGAACGCGAAACGCACGAAATCCTGCGTGGCGTCGGTGATGTTCAACTGCAGCAGGTTGTTCGCGAAGTTGCCGATGTCGCCGAGATTCGAAAAGAAGTTGCTCACCGCCGTGCGCAACGGGCTCGGCGTGACGTTCACGTAGGCCTGCGCGACCGGACGCGCGATGTATTTGTCGACGCCGTCGTTGAAGCCGAAGATCGCGCGGTTCATCGGTTCGAGCGGATCGCCGGGATGGCGGTCCGCGCCGGTTGCACACCCGGCAGTTGCCAGAACACCCGCAATGGCGACGCTCACCGCGAGCGTCCGGACCGTCCCGGCAGCCAAAGCCCTTCTCATTCTTCAATTCCTCTTAAGTTATCGTGTCGTCGGGCGGCCCGCAGACGCGCGCGCTCCGTCGCGCGCACCTTGCGCGGCTTGCCCATCAGGACCGGCTGGAACATCACTGCGCCGATCAGCGTGCAGAACAGCGACAGCGCGAGCAGCCGTCCCATGCTCGACGTGCCCGGATGATGCGAAAACCACAGGCTGCCGAAGGCGGTCGCCGTCGTCGCCGCGCTGAACATCACGGCGTGCGTGAGGCTCGACTGCAACAGACGGGTCTGGCCGGAGCGCCACGCCATCACGAAATAGATCTTGAACGCCACGCCGACCCCGAGCATCAACGGCAACGCGATGATATTCGCGAAGTTGAGCGGCATGTCGAAGACAACGCACAGTTCCAGCGTGACGACGGCGGAAACGAGCAAAGGTATCAAAGTTCTTAAAACGTCGCCGAGACGACGCAGCGTGATCCACAACAGCACCGCGATCGCGAACAGCGAAAGCCCCGCCGCCTGCTGGAACGCCTTGATGATCGTTTCGGCCGAATGGCGGATTGAGATCGGCCCGCCGATGGCGTCCGGCTCGGCTTTCTGGACCGCGTCGGCGAAGCGGGCGAGCATGCGGTCGTCGTTCTGGTCGACGCCTTGCGGCACCTTCGGAGATATCGCGACGAGCGCCTGGCCGTCCCGCGTCACGAAGCTGTCGGCGAGCGAGGGCGGCAGCGTCGCGCGGGTGATTTCCGCCGGCTGCAACAGCGAGCGCAATT
>NZ_FCOG02000371.1 GCF_001544975.2 Caballeronia arationis
TTAACGCTGGGTGCGCAACCGCAACGAAGGCTGTCGCTAACAGTCGATGACTGGGTATTTTCTGCCACGGCGCGTCTTGCGGTTCTCCATTCGCACGATACAGGCGCAACGGTTTCTGTTCGACACGGCTTTTAGTGCGAGGTCTACGGCGACTCGATGCCCGTTGCAGCCGGACCACTGTAGACTGGTTGCGCTGTTTCAACGTTGGATCGGGTTCGGGCAAGAGGAGACGGCCGCGATGCCAATTCGAACGGCGGACACGTTCAGTCAAAGCGTGTCTTTCGACATCGACGATTCATAGCCGCACCGTATCGCTTCGAAGTGGAACGCCATCGCCTGGTCGCGCGCTGGACGGCCATGCTCTTGCCGGTGTGGCGAGCCAGTTTGGTGCGAACGGTGGCCGTTGCACGGAGTCGGCCACCCGCTTTCAGGGCGTGGGCGCCGGCGTACGTACATCCCTCAAGCCTGCTCAGGATATCGTTGCCATATACGTTGCATCCATTCGTCGACT
This sequence comes from Caballeronia arationis, assembly GCF_001544975.2. Taxonomy (GTDB): domain Bacteria; phylum Pseudomonadota; class Gammaproteobacteria; order Burkholderiales; family Burkholderiaceae; genus Caballeronia; species Caballeronia arationis. The sequence continues at coordinate 512 of NZ_FCOG02000371.1, forward strand.
CCGACCGATGGCTCGCTCTTGGCGAGGAAATGCCTTCTCCAAAACCGGCAACACCTTGTTGGCCCAGCGATGTACGGTTGAATGGTCGACGCAGATTCCGCGCCCCGCCATCATCTCTTCCAGCGAGGCAGCGCGCGGCGATTGCGAAGTGGCGGACTCAGCCTAGATCTCGCGCAGCTTCCGCCACCCGTGACTTTGCCGAACGTTTGAGCTCCGTGCAGATCAGATCGGCCTTGTCGTCGGCCGATTGTCGGCTCCGGGTAATACTGGGCGCAGATAGGCAAGCAACATATCCACATGCATGGCGGAAATCGACTCTTCGTGCCGACGCTCCGCGTAATTGCGGCCCGTGAACGCCGCTATTGTGAAGCGATTGGACACAACGTAGTAGCCCATGCCGACCAGGGTCACGTAGAAGTCCAGTGGGTCAATGTCGGGCCGAAATTCCCCAGCAGCAGCCCCGCGCTCGAGCGTGACACGTACAAGGTCAACCACGGGCGAGATCGTCTCGCGCAACTTGTTCGAACGATCAAGGTACCGACCTTCATGCAAGTTTTCATTGTTGACGAGGCTGAGCCACTGAGGGTTCTCCCGCAGGTGGGTCCATATCGATCGTGCCAGCTCGCGAATAGCGTCGGGCGGTCGCAACCCGGACAGATCAGAATGTCCTTCCTGCTCGGCGAACTGCAGATACATTGCTTCGAGCACCGCCACGTATAGTCCTTCCTTGCTCGTGAAGTAGTAGTAAAGCATGCGCTCGTTTGTGCCTGCAGCGATTGCGATAGCATCGACGCGCGCGCCAGCAAGACCGAGCTTTGTGAACTGCTCCTTGGCGGCCTCGAGAATTCGCCGGCGCGTACCTTCCGGGTCTCGTTTTACTCGTTGTTCGCTCATGACAGTCGAAGCCTGAATACGATAGTTAGTTAGTAGCTGCCATAAAGCCGCCCGACATTGGTAGTTTCACCAATGAGCGCATCCGAGATCGGGCCGCAGCAAGCGCGTTGTAATCGACAAAAACGAGAGCAGGAAACGACGCAGCGCCGGGACCCTGCGGAGTCTTGCCACACCTTGGCGGTCAGTGGGCGGTCGAGCCCCGGCGCCCCGCGCAATCCGTGCGCAGTTGGTATGCTGGTGTCGCCGCGCACCGGCAGGGTGACGTGGGAACCATCACGTAGCCGCACGCCTGATTTTGTAGCCCGGTTGACTGTGCTAGATGCCTTACGACGGAGCGTCCAGCCTTATGCTGTGCCTTTTATCCTAAGTCGCCTGGAAGGGTGGTAGTGGAAGAACGTCACCATCGATAAAAGCGGTCGCGCATCGGACCGCGAACTGGAGCGCCCCGTCCGCGTTCGCAAACACGCCTAACTTCCCCAAGGACGTCGCGTGACCGTCCTCTTCCAATATCAATGCGGACGCAACGAAGGCGTTGCCCAGGGGCGTGACAGACAGTTCCAACGGCACTCCACGGTGATAGAAGTTCATACGGTCCCCTCCAAGGATCGTGGGTGTGGCGCAGCTTATCGCCTGAGCATGTGCGTGATGGACGCGCAAACGGTACGTCAACCATTTCGGCGTCGGCTGTCACGGATCGGCGTAATCGGTCCATTTCATGATCGGCGTAATCGAGCCACCGGATGATCGCCGTAATCGAGCCAG
>NZ_FCOG02000375.1 GCF_001544975.2 Caballeronia arationis
AGGAACCTTGCTCGCACCTCCTACAACTGCCTGAGTTCGAAAAGTACAAGGCCACCTGATGAACGCCCCGAGGCGTCCACGAACAAAACCCAATTTTGCAGGTCCGACTAAATAGAAGGATAAGCCGGATACCGAGATCAGCCGATACAATATTCACTTCTCGAAGTAAAACGAATCACAATGTTGTTCGCTGGGGCAGCGACGCGTCGGTCTTCATCTCGCGGACCGCTCGATGCGATGCTGCGTAACCGTCGAGAGTGATCGTCGCCGGATCGCGCCACGTCGCGACCAGCGTCTCGCGCACGCGGTCGGATCCAGATTAACCTGCTAGTACTGGCCAATGTCCTCGACCCGAGGACAGCGACCATGTGCTGCAAGTACGACCGCGCCAGTCAAGGCGCCAACCGAATCTCATCAAAGTCGTTCGGTCTGTCCTAGAGAAGGTTCGCGATTGCGACCTTCGCGGTGCCATGGTCATCTGGACCGCTCTGCATTGAGGTGGAGGTTCACGCAAGCTCCTCAAGTCGGGGTAGCCTCCACGACGCAGTTGCTTCCAGCATGCAGCACGCGAGAGAGGCGGAAATCCGATTCCGCCAGCAACACTTCGAACTCTTCGCGCGTCCGCTCACGGCCACCTGGCGCGACCAGCATGTTCAAATCCGAAAACTTCGCGTCGCGGCCTTCGTTCGGCGGCCCGATCAGGTGCTCGATCAGTAGCAAGATTGCATCGGATCGCAGCGCGCGCCTGACGACAGTCAGGATCCGCACAGCATCTTCATCATCCCAGTCATGGATCACCGCGCGCAGCAGACAGGCGTCCGCTCCGTCCGGCACCGACTCGAAGAAGTTACCCTCAACGATGCGGCAGCGGTCAGCAACCCCAGCCTGTTCGAGCAGCGCCGGAGCGGCCGCAATGACATGGGGCTGATCGAACAACACTCCGTGCATATCAGGGTATGCGCCAAGGACTGCCGCAATGAGGCCGCCGTTCCCACCGCCAACGTCCACGATCGTGCGAAAACGCCGGAAGTCGTAAGCCGCTAGGAGAGCAGCGTTGGCCCGCCGGGATAACGAACGCATCGCGCGGTCGAAGACTGCACCCTCTTCGGGGCGGGTCGAGCGATACGTCCACGGATCGATTCCATGGACGTGCCGGAACGCATTCTCACCGGTGCGCACGCTATGCTGCAAGTCGGACCATGCCTCCCAGTGAGATCGCGTCCCGATGAAGGCGGCCCATCCGGTGATCGAGTCACCCACGTCGGAACGTAGGCATTCGCCGATCGGCGTGAGTTCGAAACGATGACCGTCAAGCTCGCGCAGGACATCCGCACTCGCGAGGGCGCGCAGCATACGGTAGAGCGTCGGTGCGTGAGTAGCGGTAAGCGCTGCGAGTTCATCGCTCGTGCGGCAAGCGTCCGCGAGAAGATCGGCGATGCCGAGCGTGGCGGCTACATGAATGGCCTGCGAGACCTGATACCCATCGATCAGGCGACGAATCGCATTTGCGGGGTCTTGATCGTCTTTCATGGGCCTCCTCGCTTGACAACCTACGCCGCAAGCTTTCAGTGAAGCCGCCCGCGGCTCTGACCAATGTACTCCCCGCGTTTGAGTGGCGAACTCTGTCGACGCCCGCTTTACTTCATTCGTTGCCACACAACCTTGGCCGCCCCATAACCGAAGCTGCCCGGCGTGACATGGGTCAATCGATCGCCGTCGATAATGAAGGGACGCCTCTGCACATCCCCGTCCCAGTTGGGAAACGTGCCTCTTTGGATGTGGAAGACAATGACGTGAGCGGCGGTGTCGACCGTGTACATACCGAAGTGAGCCACGTTTCCCTTGGCAATTTCCGCATTCTCGTCAGCGGTTCCTTGCAGCCGGTTGCCCGAAGCGAATTTCGGCAGGTCGGCGCGAACACCGACCAGCGCGTAGCGGCCATCGCTTCCGAACGGGAGAAGGCCTTCGGGATGCGCGCCCAGCTGTTCCACCTCGGTTCCACTCCTAGTGACGGTCAGAGAGACCAGAGACCAAGATCCGGCCAGACTGCTGGGAGATTGCGCGCGAGCCCCGGGCACCGCGGT
>NZ_FCOG02000382.1 GCF_001544975.2 Caballeronia arationis
CACACACTCTGTGATAACGTCATGATTGGCTCCGGTCGTCCACGGGTCTTCGGACCCATTGAGCTTCGAGCTCGTACATCGCTGGGCACGTCCCAGCCGGCTCGACCGGAGCCACCTTACACCGCCAGCGCTCCGCAGTCACCCGTACAACTCGTCGGTCTGAGGCGGAGCCTCGTTAGCCCCTTTCCGCCCTTGTGCTGGCAGATTCCGCTGTCCCTCGCGGGTTAGCGTCCCGAAGATCGGCGGTTACATTGTCCCCAGAGCTTCACACCAAGCTGTTGCCGGCTCAGCATGTCTGGGTAGGGAACGGCTGATGGAACAGCCGGTTTCATCAGATTACTACCTCCGTGAAACAGAAACTCAAGCGACTTGCAGGTCGCACGTGCTGGAAGAAATTCAGGTGGCGCAGCCGCTTGATTTGCGTGTCATGCACCGAGTGCTCGCCGGCGACCCCGGAGTAGGCGAAGCGGCTGTCAGCGACAAAGTCTGCGGCGCCTCCGGTTTTTTTGGACACAGATTTGGGGTAAAACATGTGTTCCGAACTGGAGCAGTCGATGTTAAAGAAACATGATGCAAAAGCGGTTGTGCCAGAGGCGCTGGAAGGAGCGCGTAGCGCGACTGGAAGCGCCTCTGGCGCCGCCGAAGTCAAACGCTGGTCGACCGGCCGCAAACGTAGCGTGGTCCTCCGGTTGCTGCGCGGCGAACCTGTTGACGCCGTGTCCCGCGAAGTGGGAGTGACGATCGCCGAGCTTGAGCAATGGCGTGAGCTGGCACTAGCTGGCCTGGAGGCTGGCCTGAAGACACGAACCGGCGATCCGCTGGAAGCGCGGCTTAACGACGCCGTGCGACGCGTGGGCGAGCTGTCTTTGGAAAACGAGATCCTGCGCAAGGAACGTGAACTGCAGGCCCGTCGCCCTTTGACCGGTCGGAGATCGTCGACATGAGCCGCGAGATCTCCGTCAGTGCAGGCAAGCCCTTTGGATTGCAACGGGTTTGCCAGGTGCTCGAATTCCCGCGTTCGACGATCTATGCCGTTCGTGCCAGAGCGAGCACCAACGTGATGCCGATTCAGCGCAGGCGTGGACCGAAGCCGAAGATGCCCGATGCAGACTTGCTGAAGGCCATCCGCGACGATCTGGCGGCCTCGCCCTTCATCGGCGAGGGGCATCGCAAGGTCTGGGCGCGGCTGCGCATCGTGCACGACATTCGCGTGTCCCGGACCCGCGTACTGCGGTTGATGGGCGAGCACGGGTTGCTCTCGCCGCACCGCCAAGCGCAAGGCGAACCCAACCGCCACGACGGCCGGATCACGACTGATCGCCCGAATGAAATGTGGGGCACCGATGGGGTGCGCATCGAGACCGTGGACGACGGCATGGTATGGATCTTCTCGAGCGTTGACCACTGCGATGGCATGTGCACCGGCATCCATGCCGCGAAAATCGGTGACCGCTTCGCTGCCCTCGAGCCGATCTCCCAAGGGCTGCTGGGCGAGTTCGGCTCCGTAGTCGCCGACGCGGGCCGCGGATTGTCGCTAAGAATGGATCACGGCTCGCAATACATCTCGGACGACTTTCGCGATCAGATCAGGTTCTGGGGCGTCACGCCGAGCTACGCCTTCGTCGCCGAACCCCAGACCAATGGCGTTGCCGAGCGGTTCAACCGGACCATGAAGGAACAGGCTATTCATGGGCGCATCTTCAAGAACTTGGAGGAAGTTCGTGCTGCCGCCATCGCGTTCAGGGATCGATACAACCGCGACTGGCGTCTTGAAAAATTGGGCTTCAAATCACCCCTCGAAGCCCGTCAGCAAAGGCTGATGAAACTGGCCGCCTGAACTGCAAAAGCGTGTCCGTGCGCCGGTCAAAACCGGTGAGGTGTTGTGAATGAAAGAGTCATACGTTGAAGGCCTAGCCAGCCACGG
>NZ_FCOG02000268.1 GCF_001544975.2 Caballeronia arationis
CCAAGGTGGTCGCCTAGGACGGAGAACGGCTGCGTCGTGCTGGACAAGGACAAGGTCGCCATCGCCGACGCGGTGGCCCGGGAGGCGGGCGTTTTGCTCGGGATGAAGCGCGGGGGCGTAGTGACGCTCGCGCCCGATGCGCTCGTCTACGACCGCGCGCCCGTGCGCGAGCAGGACATGCTGCGCGAGGTCGCGCTCGCCCTGATGCGTTTTTCGCCGATGGTGGCCGTCTGTGAAGAAGATACGGTCGTAGTCGATGTGTCGGCGAGCCTGCGTCTTTTCGGCGGCATCCTGCGGATCTGCCATCAGATCAGGCAAATCGTCGACGCCGTGGGCGTGAGCGTGCGCATGAGCGTCGCCCCGACCGGTCAGGGCGCCTGGATGCTCGCCAAGCGCGGGCATCGCCGCGTGCTCAAGATGCGTTCCCTCGAGCGTGAACTCGACTCGCTGCCGTACCTCGTCGTGCCGGAAGTCCGCCGGTTCGCGGACTGGTTCGCCGGGCTCGGATGCCGTGTGCTCGAAGATATCCGGCGCCTGCCGCGCGCCGGGCTGAAAAAGAGGTGTTCCGTGGAGTTGCTGGATTCGCTGGATCGCGCCTACGGGCTGTCGCCGGAACTGTACGCGTGGCTGGATGTGCCGCCCACGTTCAGCGCCCGCGTCGAACTGCCCGACCGGGTTGAACATGCCGAGGCGATCCTATTCTCGGCGCGTCGGCTCGTCGTGCAGCTTTGCGGCTGGCTGAGCGCGCAACAACTCGCGCTCACGCACGCGAGCGTGACGCTCGAACACGAACGCGGACGCGAGGCGATCGAGCCAACCACGATCGACCTGGCGCTCGCCGAGCCGACCTGGCACGAAGAACATCTCGTGCGGCTGTTGAAAGAGCGCTTGGGGCGCGTTCAACTTCCGGCGGCCGTCATCGCCGTGCGGCTCACCGCGACCAAGGTCCAGGCCGCCGAACCGCCGACCGATACCCTCTTCCCGGACCCCGGCGGATCGGCGGAGGACCACAATCGTCTGCTGGAACTGCTCGTCGCGCGTCTGGGACCGGAAAACGTCCTGCGCCCCGCGCCGACCTCCGATCATCGGCCGGAGCACGCGAACCGCTGGGTATCGGTATCGGTCCAGGATGCCGCCAAGCCCGAAGCGCCGCCTTGTGATCTGCCCCGTCCGACGTGGCTGCTTGAAACGCCGCTGCGTCTGATGGTCAAGAACCACCGGCCGTTCTACGGATCGACGCTGAAGCTCGTCTCGACGGGCGAGCGCATCGAGGCCGGCTGGTTCGACGGTGAGCTGGCCGCGCGCGACTACTTCGTCGCTGAAGCCGCCGACAAGAGTTGCTACTGGATCTACCGGGAGCGCCCGAGCGCCACCTCGGACGAAGTGCGCTGGTTCCTGCACGGCCTCTTTGGATGACATGAGCCAAGCGCTGTGGATCTGCCTTTCTCCGTCCTGCCCGCTTACGCGGAGCTCTTCGCCTTTTCCAATTTCACGTTCCTGCATGGGGCGTCGCGCGGGGAAGAACTCGTCATGCGCGCGTCGCAGCTTGGCTACTCGGGTCTCGCCATCACCGACGAGTGTTCGCTCGCGGGCGTCGTCCGCGCTCATGTGCAGGCGAAGGAAGAGAAGCTGCCGCTCGTCATCGGGTCGTATTTCAAGCTGGTGCACGCCGACAAACGCCCCGCCTTCGGGCTGATTCTGCTGGCTCAGAACCGCGATGGCTACGGCAACCTGTCCGAGCTGATTACACTCGGCCGCATGCGGGCGGCGAAGGGCAGCTATCTGCTGACGCCGCAGGACATCGCGCGTCCGGAGAAGGCGTACGCGCACCTGCGCGGCATGCCGAACTGCCTCGCGATCCTCATTCCCGATTTCCCTGCGAACGAAGACGCGCTTGCCGCGCAACTCGACTGGATGAACGCGACCTTTCCGGCTCGGGCTTGGGTGGGACTGACCCTGCATCAGCGCGCGATGGACGATATCCATCGCGGCACGGTCGAGCACCTTGCCTCCCGGCATCTGGTGCCGGTGGTGGCGACCGGCAACGTCGTCATGCATGTGCGGTCGAGAAAGCCGCTGCAAGACACGATGACGGCCATTCGCCTCGGCAAGCCCGTCGCGCAATGCGGCTACGATCTCGCGCCCAATGCCGAACAGCACCTGCGCTCGCGCCTACGGCTCGCCAACCTGTATCCCGAGCACGCGCTGACCGAAACATTGAGCGTGCTGGAGCGCTGTACTTTTTCGCTCGACGAACTCAGGTATGAATATCCCGACGAACTGGTTCCGCCAGGCGTTACGCACGAGGCTTACTTGCGGCAGGAGACGTATGTCGGTGCGCATCGGCGGTTTCCGAACGGCATCCCGCACGCGGTGCAGGAACAGGTCGAGCACGAACTGCAGTTGATCCGCGAACTCGAATACGAGGCGTATTTCCTGACGGTCTACGACATCGTGCGCTTTGCCCGCAGCCAGCACATCCTGTGTCAGGGGCGTGGGTCCGCAGCGAACTCCGCTGTGTGCTATTGCCTCGGCGTGACCGAAGTCGATCCCTCACGCGGCAACATGCTGTTCGAGCGATTCATCAGCAAGGAGCGCGGCGAGCCGCCCGATATCGATGTCGATTTCGAGCATCAGCGGCGCGAAGAGGTCATCCAATACATCTATCGAAAGTATGGACGTGACCGCGCGGCGATCGCGGCGGCGGTCTCCACGTATCGGCCTCGCGGCGCGCTGCGGGAGACGGGCAAGGCGCTGGGCGTCGACCCGCAGATCGTCGACCGGGTCGCGAAGAGCCATCAGTGGTTCGACAATTCGCAGGACCTGTTGCAACGCTTCGGCGAGTCGGGGCTGGACCCGGAGAACCCGTTGATTGTCGCCTGGGCGTCGCTTGCGGGGCAGATACTGAATTTCCCACGCCACCTGTCGCAGCATTCGGGCGGATTCGTCATCAGCCGGGGCAAGCTCACGCGGCTCGTTCCCGTCGAGAACGCTGCGATGGCCGATCGCAGCGCCATCCAGTGGGACAAGGACGATCTCGAAGCGCTCGGGCTGCTCAAGATCGACGTGCTCGCGCTCGGCATGCTCTCGGCGATCCGCCGCACGCTCGACATCGTGTCCGAGCAGCGCGGCGAGCGCTTCGAGATGCAGGACATCCCCGTCGAGGACCCCGTCACCTACGAGATGATCTCGCAGGCGGATACGATCGGCGTGTTCCAGATCGAATCCCGTGCGCAGATGTCAATGCTGCCGCGGCTCCAGCCGAGGACCTTTTACGATCTCGTGATCGAAGTCGCGATCGTTCGACCGGGGCCGATTCAGGGGGGCGCAGTTCACCCCTATCTTCGCCGCCGACAAGGATTCGAGCCTGTCACCTATCCCAGCGATGCGCTTGAGGCTGCGCTCGGGCGCACGTTGGGCGTGCCGATTTTCCAGGAGCAGGTGATGCAGGTCGCGATCCTCGCGGCGGGTTTCACACCGGGTGAAGCGGATCAACTCAGGCGTGCGATGGCCGCCTGGAAGCGCAAAGGCGGCTTGCAGAAGTACTACGACCGTATCGTCAACGGCATGCGCGAGCGTGGGTATAAACAGGACTTTGCGGAAGCCATCTTCGAACAGATCAAGGGCTTCGGCGAGTACGGCTTTCCGGAGAGTCACGCGGCGAGCTTCGCCCTGCTGGTGTATGCGAGCAGTTGGCTGAAATGTCACGAGCCGGCTGCATTTCTCGCCGCGATGCTTAACTCCCAGCCGATGGGCTTTTATTCGCCCTCGCAACTCGTCCAGGATGCGAAGCGGCACGGCGTGCAGGTGGCGCCCGTCGATGTGACGATCAGCGGCTGGGATTCCGTTCTCGAACGTCGTGAAGGAGAGGCGGCGGCCGTGCGGCTCGGCTTGTCCTTGCTCAGAGGGATGCGCGACGGCGCGGCGGAGCGGATCGAAGCCGCACGCGCGGTCAGGCCGTTCCTGAATGTCAGCGATCTGGCGCGGCGCGCGCAACTCGACCGGCATGATCTTCAGGTGCTGGCGAGCGCCAACGCGCTGGGTTCTCTCGCGGGCAATCGTCGTGAGGCGTTATGGCAGTCGGTCGCGGCCGTCCCCGACAAGGACATGCTGGTCGACGCCCGCCTGGAAGACGAGACACCGGTACTCGGCGCTCCGACTGAAGCGGAAGACATCGTCAGCGACTATAAGTCGACCGGACTCACGCTGGGGCGTCACCCGCTGGAGTTGCTTCGCCCGATCCTGCTCAAGCAGCGCCTGATCCCGGCATCGACGCTGCGAACGTATCCGAACGGCCGGCTGGCTCGCGGCTGCGGTCTCGTGACCGTCAGGCAGCGCCCCGGCACCGCCAAGGGCGTGATGTTCGTGACGCTCGAAGACGAGACGGGCAATGTGAACGTGATCGTCTGGCCGTCATTGCTCGAAAAGCAGCGCAAGGAAGCGCTTGGCGCATCGCTGCTCGCGGTCTATGGCACCTGGCAATGCGAAGGCGAAGTGCGCCACCTCGTCGCGCAACGGCTCGTCGACATGTCGCATTTGCTGGGCGG
>NZ_FCOG02000474.1 GCF_001544975.2 Caballeronia arationis
CTTTGACCTCGGCTGCGAGACGCGAGACAAGATCGTCCTCGATTGCTTGCAGGTCGTTGCTCGCGGAGTCGAACATCCGCAGCGCCTCTTCCTTTGTCGCTTCGCGCGAGTAAATTTCAATGCGGCCACCTCCGGCGCGTTCTAGCTCGACATAGACAGTTGCACCATCAAGTTTGGACATATGTTTTTCCCTTTCGACGTTGGTGATTGAGTACCCGTTCATGCTGCTTGTCGGGTCTTGAGTAGATGTTTCAGTTGTTCACGGGTAAGGGTTGGATTGATTGCCTTCTCCAACACGATCTCGGTCAGTTCATCGTCCGAGTACGGCGCGAGAACCGCCAGTTCGCCTGCGCTGAAGAGTTCTTCCATTTCGGCGCGATGCCGTGATTCGGCAAAGCGCTCATAGACCCGCACATATTGGGCGGTCGTAGCCTTCGACAGACGCCATTCAAATTCGGCAAATCTGTAGAAGAGGGATGCCGCTTTTCGCTCGGCTGCCGCGACGTTCGACCCCTCACACCGGGCCTTGTCGACGCAGCGTCTGACCGCCTCCTCTTTGCACTTCACTAAGTTTTCGCCGAAGGCGAAAACATTTGCTGGCCGCTTATTAGCCACGATTTTTCTATCTCCGATTCTGCTGGCATCTGTTCGCGAGAACAGGGGAGGCGGGCAACGGCCCCTCTAGTGCAGCGGGCCGCGGGTCAGCGCCATTTCCCGCTTGAATTCGTCCGGGGGGTTCTCTCTTATGTCGTCCATGGCTTCCACGAAGGCATCGTAGAACTCTGCAAGCTCGGGATAGTCATCTTGCAGCCGCGCCATGCCGCGTTCGCGCTCGTCGATCAATGCGGCGACATTGCCGGGATGAAGCGCTGCGCGGACTTCATCGGGCGAGAAGCCGAAATACTTCTCCGCCGCATCGATTGCGTGCTCCCGGGCGAAAGCGACCGTCCCGTGAGGGCCCCGAAGCCCCGGGGTCGAGTAGCCCAACAGCAAGACATCGCCTTCAGTCTCGGTCGCAAGCAACGTTGCGACGTCCTCTTTGATCAATCGGGGGTCGCTGCTCGCCTTCGCGAACATTTGGAGCGCGTCGGCCTCCGTGACTTCCTTGCTCAGAAGCTCGACGCATCCGCCGTAGACATCAATCTGTAGTTGGACGTAGATGGTC
>NZ_FCOG02000043.1 GCF_001544975.2 Caballeronia arationis
CACGCGTTCCATTCGCCATTCGAGGTCTTCGCTGCGACACTTGCCTCAGCGAGCCAACCTCAAGGCGCTAAACATTAAACCCCTTGTTGCGCTTCGATTTGAAACCGCCCTCGAGAAGTGACGCTCTCGCCGGCCGCGCGCCTTCTCGTACTCATTTGCGCTGTCGCCCGCATTCGTCCTTGGGGCGCGTTCGCTCGCGGTTCGACCGATATGCCAATGCGATTTCGCACTGTACTTAATCTCATCTTGATGCAAGTCAACTCGTGCGGAGGAAAAACGACGAGTATGGATTCGTTGGTGCAGGCGAGACCGACATTTTAAACGGCCAGATTGCAACGCGGAAGACAAGGTGGTCGCAGAGAAGCCCCGCGTTTATGTGGAGGCGTACGATGGGAATCGGGATGCAGATCGCGTACTTCGGGTTTTCCGGCTCGGCGGAAATCGAGGCGGAGGCCAGCGTGGAACTCGTACGCCTGAACCGCTTTTCGAAGCTCATAGGGGGCTGCCGTCTCGCGATCGAAGCGTGGAACGGCCAGCCCGCACGTCGCCTATACGACGCGCGGCTTGATCTGATCACGCGGGACTACGGACTCATCCCGGTCGAGCATTGCACCGACGAAGATCCGCACGTAGCGGTTCGCGGCGCGTTCGACACAGCTGTCCAAGTCCTTGAGAAAGGCCATGGTCAGCGTTGAAGATCGTATCGCCGTTGCGGCAGCCGCCGTATTTGTTTCGTTAACTGGAGTCGCCGCGGCGATTCATGTCCTGATGTTCGACCAGAGCAGCGCCAACCGGTACGGGGAGGCGGCGATCATGATTGGCGTTGTGGGCTTCGCGGTGCTGCTGAACCTGACGCCCAAAGACGGCAGGGCCAAGAGAGGAACGTTGCGAATGGCGTAGGGTCTCAACGCGCGTTCAGAGCCTCTTTCCTCGGCAAACCAGGCCTGTTCGGCCCTAGTACAACATCACCTAAATAACTTTAATAATTAGGCACGTTAATTATCGGGTTGCAAATACGGCTCCAGGAGCGTGACGACCAGCTGTGCCATCTTGTCGAGCGACCCGGCGCCTGGCAGAGGTTCCCAACGTCCACTATGGCTGCGAAAGGCCGCGCCATAACGATTACGGCCAAGCTCGGTCAGCCGCGCCACCACGGTCGGGTCCTCATCGTCCAGACGTTTGATCAGCAGGTGACGTCCGTAGGCTTGCGTGACGATCTGCTCATGGCCGAGCAGGCCGCGCAGTTGACGCTGCAGTTCGGCAGCGTAATGTTTGGTGGGTAAAGCTGGCATGCGTGCCAATGCGGCACGCGTCTTCCTCCTGCTGTGCGTTCAGCGCACCGGAAGTGGAACCCGTGCGGGGATTGAGCCCCGCAGCAGCAACCAGTGCCTCATCGACCAAGGCTCTCGCGCAGCGTTGCGCGCTGGTCGACGGAACCGGTGGTGGAATGTGCTGGCGTTCCAGCATTCCCGACATGACGCCGCGTGCATGACTGCAATGATCTGCGACGACCGCATGGCGCGCTGCCGTGACATCCGCCGTGTGGGCGGAAAATGGCGAACACAGTACCTCGGGGTCCAACGTACGCACGCATCGGTTGAGCAGGTCATCGATCAGCCGGAACGTACAGAGGACCCGCTCGGTGTACTCAGGAGGAAAGCTGCTGCGGCGATCAACGCCCATCGGAGCCTCCGGTATTCCTTGTCGGAGGCCGCTCCGGTAATGCGATCTCCTGCTCACCGGCGCGGCCGCCGCGTGAGCGGGTGGGCTGTTCCGCGGCCGCGTCTGCGGTCAGATCACCTAAGGGACCATCAAGCAGGCTGCGCCAGCCACTGCACCAGCCTATGGCTGCGATGAGCGCGCCGCGGTCCTCAGCGGTATCGGTACCCCGCTGTTCCCAGCGAAACGAATTGTCGAAACGGTCCATGTGCGACGAGATGTTTTTTACCAACTCGCGTTGTTCTCCTGCGCACTTTCCTCCATCGGCTTCCATCGCAGCAATGAGATGGGGCCGGCACAATGCCGCGGATCCGCTTCCAGAACATATTCCACAGACATGCGGTCGCCAGCCACTCCGGTTTTCGCTCGCGAACCGCGTGGCCGAACTCATATCCCGGCCCTGATCGAGCCGTTCGCGCGGGGCATTGCCGGGGGAGTGAGGGCCGTAACCGAGATCGCAGATGTGACAGGGGCCGGTCGTACGCAGGAAGTGAAGGGCGAGACGGTCGGGAATCAGACTGTGGATTCCTTCGTCACTCAGATGCTTCGCCGCCCGGCGCATCAGCTCGCTATAGAGGATCGTGCAGCCGTGTATCAGGTGGGGACGGAAGGACGATTCAACGACGAAAAACGCGAGGCTATGACGCGCGCATAACCCCCAGTGCAGGTGCAGGCGTGCACGCACATCGGCGTCCATCAGGCTGCCCTGAATGAACCACCACAGAAAGTCGACCTCGCCGTCCGAAAGAGGCGCTCCGGTTAGTGGCTTCGCTGCGGAATTCACGCGCCACTCCGCTGAACCGGGCGCGCCGCAGCACAAACGCCTTCTCCGGCGCCCGCCATATGGCATGGCCGGTAAATGGCGACCGGAACGGTAACCAGATCAATGGTGAAATTACTGGGGAAAAACATCAGATGCCGAGCCTGCAAAAAAACGCGCAAGCCCGGACGGGGACGCCAGAAATGCGCCTACCGTTCCCCGTCCAGGGACCGTAGGCATCATCAGTCGCAGGACTGCGACGGTTGGCTCGGAGGAATGCCATCTCCGCATCAATATTCCGATTCTATGACCGTCGGCAACATTTCGCAATTGGCTTCTGTATGGTCGCCCGAAAGCGGGGCGCCGCGATCTGGCGGAGTGCAGCGTCCCCCTAAAGCGCAGAATCCCCGGTCGATATCCCTGCTAGACTGCGGGTAATTTCACGGAGATGGCATACCTCCGATCGAACCGCCGGGCACGACCGGCTGATGATGCCTACGCCAGCGCGTCCCGACGCGCCGCGTAGGCTTTTTTATGCTCGCAGGTTCCGATATGTCGCAACCATTGTTCCCGTGTCAGCCGTTTTCCGATGGTGAACTGGCGTTCTTCAGGCGGTTTATCCGGCACCCGTCCACTGGCAGCAACGGCATGCTGGACTGTGCGATCGAGCGTTGGGGTTTTTGTCAGCGCCATACGCTCGGGCTGCTTGCGGTTTGCGCCAGCATTCCGCGCGCTGGACTGAATACCGCAGGTCTGCTCTATCAGCGCACGATACAGAATGCGATTATCGTCTTGCGACGCTGCGCATCGACAGACGTCAGTTACGGTCAATCCGTTTGCAGCGAAGAGCCCTGCCCGATGTGCGAGCTCGGACTGAACGAACACTCCACCGGACTGGTCCGGCGTGAATGGCTCACGCTGCCGCACAGTCTGGAGCGGCTGCAATCGCTCCTGAACGACAGCTTCGAACACTGGTCTCCTTTCGTTTGCAGTGCGTGTGTGAGTTCTGCGACCGGGCCGTTATGTAGAACCCATGCCGATGCGGCGCTGCTCGCAGGCGGCGCACCATTTGATGTTTCCGCGCTGGAGCGGCAGCTTGTCGCGCTCCAGGCGCTGGACCGGCACCTCCTGACCTATCTGGAAACTTTCCTGCCGGAGAGTGCCGGCGTCGACACGGGGGCAGGCGTCGCGGCACTGATCGCAGCGGCAGGATGGTGTGCCGGCTGGGAGATGGTGTCACTGGCAGTAGGGTACCGACTGGTGGGCGGCGCCGTGCATGGAGCGTGAATCCCGGCGTCTGGCGGTTCGCGCGATACAAATGCGCCCCGCTTGTGCCGGAGCCAGAAAACTTCAGGAGAAGAGCAATGGATGGCGTGGAAAACAGTGTTCGACGCGCACTCGCGGCTCACTTTGTCTATCTCGACGAGTTACTTGCGAAGACGCAGGCTGCCTGTGGGATTACCCGTACCAGCAGGCTGTTTTACCGGTATGAACTGGACGTGCCGCAAGCCGGACTTGCCTCGGTGCTGGAAGGTGTCGCCCGGTTCAGGCGGCATCTGGATGCGTTTGGCACAAGATGGGGGCTTGACCTGCCGGCTCAGCAGGTGCTTTCTTCGCACGCCCTCGCAGTCGACCTCCAGTTTCTCGATATAGCGCTCGAAGAGATGTCGCCGGCGACGCTTTCGGGGTATGGCTCGCTCGGAGAGGACTTTGTTCGGGAGTTTGAATCGCTGCAGAAAACGCTGCGCGGGGAGATCGGAGGCATGACGAACGCATTGGCGCAGGCTCACCAGCCGGATACCTGACAGGTTGTCGTGTGCCATCCGGGCCAGACTAAACCGTGAGCAACGAAATGGTGAGGAGACCGAGCGTTGTCATGAGCAGCGATCCACCGACGTGAATGACGATCTCCGCGAAAGCCCAGCCGAACCGTCCCTGCTGCATGTGGGTGGTGACCTCCGCAGAAAACGTCGAGAAGGTCGAGAGTCCGCCCATCAATCCCGTGAGGACAAACAGCTTCCAGTCACCGGACACGGAAGGATGCCTGATGAAGAACGCGATGGAAGCACCGATGATGTAGCCGGCACTCAGATTCGCGACGAGGGTGCCGATCGGGAAGTCGGGGTGAACGGCATTGAGCAGCAGGCCAAGGCGCCATCGGATCAGCGATCCCGTGGCGCCACCAAGCCCAATTGCGAAAAGTGATTCGACCATCGCGGGATTGACAGACAAGGGTGTACGGAAGATCGGACGTGTCGAAAAACATGGCAGCCCGACCCTTAACGCGAGTCAGCCACACCATGCTACACTGCCTGTGTGGAGATGGCATTCCTCCCTAACCGCCGCTCAGCCGGCTGATGATGCCTACAGATTCCTGGGTCAGGATGCTGTAGGTTTGTCCCGCAGCATTCTGCTCCCCGGATTTGAAAAACCTTTTTCAGGTCTGGCTTCGATGCATCCGCCTTCCCCAGTCCGTCTTCCCCGCTCGCAAGCAGACCATGTTCGCACCCGCTCATCGCGCAGGCTTGCGATTCTTTCAGTGCGCCTTGAGTGCTGGACCTTTACCGATTTGCCACGGAGGGCGCCGACATGAAGGGCAGCCAGCTCACGCTCTATGCAGCCAACCAGAGTCATCGCAAGGGACACAAGACGATAGTCGACTGGGTGCTCGACGAGGTCGCGAAGGCGGGCATTCATGGCGCAACGGTCACGGAAGTCAGTGAAGCGATCGACGCGCAGGGCAGGTATCACGCCGCACGCTTCATTGAACTCGCCGACCAGCCGGTCGCCGTGATGGTAGCCGCGCCCGACCCGCAGATAGATGCGCTACTCGAACGCCTGCGCCCGGCAGGGGTCCGTCTTTTCTACACGCGGTGTCCGGTGGAGTTCGAGGTGCTAGGTGAGCCTCCAGCACCTGCTGGACCCGCCGAACTCGCTGAACCCTCCAGCCCTGAGGGGGGAGCCGGGTGATGTCCCGACCGATGATCCTCAGCCGCAGACGCGGTTCTTGCTCCTGCAGCAACCGCGAGAAGACGACGTCGCAGCTATCGACCACCTTTTTATCGGACCGGAAGCATGAACATGCCTGGCAATAGCGCGCCGGGGGACGTTTCGTCCGGGATACGCTCGCCGCACACCGATCGCCGGGGCGCGCTTTCTCTGGTGCTCGTACGTCACGGCGAATCGTTATGGAACCGGGAGCACCGTTTCACCGGGTGGACTGACGTTGACCTCACGACGCGTGGCGAGCAGCAGGCGCGTCGGGCGGGGGAAGCCCTCGCACAGGAAAAGTGGACGTTCGATCTGGCTTTCACCTCCCTACTGAAGCGCTCCATCCGTTCGCAATGGCTGATGCTGGAGGCCCTCGATCAGGCGTGGCTCCCCGTGTTCACCGACTGGCGTCTGAACGAGCGCCACTATGGCGATCTCACCGCTCACACCCATGATGAAGTCATTGCCCTGCATGGGTCACAACGTGTGCTGGAATGGCGCCGTTCCTTTCGCGCGCGACCCCATCCGCTCCCTGAGAATGACCCTCGTGATCCGACTGGCGACCGGCGATATGAACGCGTCGGGCGGGCCCGTCTACCCCGTACGGAGTCGCTGGCCGACACCACGGTGCGGGTATGCGAGTTCTGGGAGGAGATGCTCAAACCCTCTATCCGCTCGGGTATGCGAATACTGGTTTGCGGACACGGAAACAGCCTTCGCGCACTCGTGAAGGTGCTCGACGATATTCCCGACGCAGAGATTGCGCATCTCGATATTCCCAACGGCATCCCGCTTGTCTACTGGTTCGACGCGGACGTGCGCCCGCTTGGCCGGTGCTTTCTCGACCTCCCGCATCCGGCAGAATCCAGCATCCTTTAACCCGGCGGTCCCCCCGCCTGACGGAGTTAGAACCATGGCCAGCCAACCTGCAATTGCAGCGCTTACTGCGGACGAAGTACTCGACTCACGCGGCAATCCCACGGTCGAGGTAACCGTGACGCTCGACGATGGCACGCTCGGGCAGACTACCGTCCCGTCGGGGGCCTCCACGGGCGAATTCGAAGCGGTCGAGCTTCGCGATGGTGACGCATCGCGTTACGGTGGAAAAGGGGTGCTCAAGGCAGTTGCGAATGTCAATGGTGAGATCGCCAGTGCGCTGAGCGGCCTTGACGCCCTGGATCAGCGCAGGATCGACGAGACGCTGATCGAGCTGGATGGCACGGAATCGAAAAGCCGGCTTGGCGCAAACGCGATCCTTGGCGCATCGCTCGCCTGCGCGCGAGCGGCCGCACAGTCGCAACGACTCGCGCTTTTCCAGTACCTCGGCGGGGCGGATGCGCATGTCCTTCCCGTGCCGATGTTCAATGTCCTGAACGGTGGCAAGCATGCCGCCAACGGCCCCGACGTACAGGAATTCAAGCTGGTACCCCTCGGCGCTCCGACATTTCGCGAAGCCTACCGGTACGGCGCAGAGACCTATCACGCGCTGCGCGACGTCCTCTCGGAAATGGGCGTATCGACCAACGTCGGCGATGAAGGCGGGTTTGTGCCCCAGCTCGAATCGAACGTCGCCGCCATGGATGCGATCATGCGTGCAATCGAACGTGCCGGCTACCGGCCAGGCGAAGACATTGCAATCGGCCTGGACCCGGCCGCCAGTTCCTTTTACGAAAACAGCGCCTATCACCTGGTACGCGATAACGTCACGCTCGCGACGCCGGAGATGATCGGCTACTGGAAAGCGTGGGCCGACGCGTATCCGCTGGTTTCGCTCGAAGACCCGCTAGCCGACAGTGACTGGTCGGGCTTTGCGCTGATTACGAAGGAACTGGGTGACAGGGTGCAGATCGTTGGGGACGACCTGTTTGTCACCAACCGGAAGTTCCTCAAGCGCGGGATCGAGGAGGGCTGTTGCAACAGCATCTTGATCAAGCTCAACCAGATCGGGACCGTCACGGAGACGATGGATACCGCACAGATGGCGTTCGGCGCGGGCTACAGCTGTCTGGTATCGCACCGCTCGGGCGAAACCCCGGACACGAGCATTGCGGATCTCGCAGTGGCATTGAACTGTGGGCAGATCAAGTCAGGCGCACCGGCCCGGGGAGAGCGTGTGGCCAAATACAACCGGCTGCTCGAGATCGAAAAAATGCTTGGAGATAAGGCGGTATTCGCCGGCGCCAGGGCGTTTGCGCATCCCCGCTGAGACGGCTACAAATTGGCGCTTTACTATGGCAAACCTTTGAGTGCATTGCACAATTTACCTGTCCGGGTAAAGGTGCATTAGAATGAAATACGGTCTGGTGAGCGGGGCGTCGCAAATCGCGGCGCCCGTTTCTATCGCCTCGTGACCGTGGTCTCCAACAAGGGAGGCCGCCCGTCAGGGGAGGTTCGCATGAACGGCTTTCTACTCACGTTCTATACCGAGCAGAATAAGCGGCACGGACACAGAACGATCTGCGAATGGCTGCTGCACGAGGTGAAGGAGCTGGGTATCCATGGCGCTACGGTGATCAGTGGCAGCGAGGGTATCGGCCACGCGGGTGCGCATCACGCAGCGCATATGCTCAAACTCAATGACCAGCCGGTCCAGATCATTCTCGCCGTCACGGAAGCAGAGGCACAACGCTTGCTTGACGTCGTCAAGGCTGAACGGGTGCACGTCTTTTATACCCGTTCGCCCATCGAGTATGGCCTGCTGGGGGTAGACGATCCGCAGCATCACCCGAAGAAGTTCTCGTTGTTTCACCGCAATCCGCAGGGAACATGAGCGGAGGGTGTGCAGATCGCGACGGGTCATCTATACTCGCAATGACACCTTGCGGAGATGGCATTCCTCCCTAACCGTCGTAGAGCAATCTGCGGCTGATGATGCCTACCAGGTCCCGGATGCGCCGGGCCGGTAGGGTCGTTTTGCCGGCTTCTGACTTGATGGCATCCCGGGCGTATGAACGCCACGAGGAAGCGAAGAAAAATGGGATGTGCCATCAGTTGCCAACTGTCACGTGAACGCAACGGGAGCGGCACGACTCCGCGCGGTGATGCGGCCGAGTGCACGTAAACATGCGTGACATTCTTCTGCAGATCGCGCAGGTGGTGACCGTCATTGCGCTTTCGCCTTTGCTGCAGGGCTTCATTCTGCAATGGGAGGAGCGGATCCAGCGTTCGCGCGGGCCGGGGCTTTTCCAGCCGTACCGTGACCTCTGGAAGCTGTTTCACAAGCAGCTCGTGGTTCCGGAAACCGCGTCATGGATTTACTGGGTCGCGCCGCCTCTTGCATTTACCTGCATGCTGACGGTCCCGATCCTGATTCCGGTACTCACCGACTTTCCGCTGCCGCTCTCTGACATGGGCGACATCCTCGGTGGCGGTCTTATTCTCACTCTTGGTTCATTCGCCATCATCCTGGCGGGCCTCGATTCGGGCAGCGCCTACGGGGGCATCGGATCGTCGCGTTCGGTCATGCTCGGCATCCTTGCTGAACCTACTCTCATTCTCGTTTTTGTGGGTATCACGCTGCTCGCCAAGGCGATGCTGCCCTTCGTTGTCAATCATCTGCTGGTGCAGAATCCTTCGGTGTACTGGAGTCCGGCTCATCTGTTTCTCGTGTTCGCATTCTTCGTTCTGCTGCTGGTCGAAACCGACAGGTTGCCGATTCATTCCAGCACGCATATCGAGGTCTACATGATCGAGGAGGCCCGGATCCTTGAATATTCCGGGCCTTTGCTGGGACTGCTCAAATGGGCATCCATGATGAAGCAGTTCATCCTCTACACCATCTTCTGCAACGTACTGACACTGCCGTGGGGGCTGTCGCAACATGGCACCGCGCTGGGTGCAGCCGGCGCGGCTGCAGGGCTTTTTGCGCGGATGCTGGTCGTCGTCATTGCGGTCGTCATCGTCGAGACCGCGCAGTCGAGACTGCGCTTTTTCCGGTACCAGGAGCCACTTGCCGCATCGTTCATGCTGGCGGTGCTCGCGATCGCTGCGAACCAGTTAAGGTGAAGCCATGCTACTAGCGCATCTGAGTCCCCTCGCGGCGTCGCTTTTCAGTCTTCTGGCAATTGGTAGCCTGCTTCTCGCGTTTGTCATGCTCGGCTCGCGCTGGCTGAAGGATTATCTGCTAGCGTTCACGGCCGAGTCATGGCTGATCGCCTTACTGTCTGGCACCGTTGGCTACTACGGCAATTACCACGAGCTCTATTACATCGCCGTACTGACTGCGGTATTCCGGGGCATGCTCCTGCCTTACCTGATCTGGCGGATCATCGTGCGCCTGGAGGTCGAGCGTGAACTGCACGTCGTGCTGCAACCCAGTTCGAGTCTCGTGGCTGGCGCCCTCCTTGTGCTGTTCGCCTTTGTCATTTCGAATCACCTCGGCAATGTGCTGGGTTTTGGGGGCACTGTCGTCGTTCTGGCGCTGACCGTCATGCTGTCGATGAAGCTGATCGGCTTTCTGATGCTGGCTGTCCGGCATGAGGCAATCAGTCAGGTGCTGGGTCTGCTGATTCTCGAAAACGGGATTTTTCTGGGTTCACAGATCCTGGTGCCAGGCATGCCGATGCTGATCGAGCTCGTGCTGCTCTTCGACTTGCTGGTCATCGTCGTGTGCTTCGGCGTCCTTGTGCGATACCTTGTCGCCCAGGTCGGCAGTACAAGCAGCCGCGAACTGCGGCGCCTGGTGGGGTGACCATGACCGCTGGCTTGATCCTCGTCATGGTTGCCGCGCCTTTCATCGCAGCACTCGTCAGTGTAGTGATCCGTGTGCGTCACCTCGGCGAATATGTGAACCTGCTGGCCGCTGCGGTCTGCCTGGGTGCGGCCTTGATACTGGCGTTCACGCGCGATGGTCCGCGGGAATTCCTCCACGGCTACGTGGTGATCGACGCGCTCGGCGCGTGGACACTTGTGTGCACCGCCATCGTCTACTTTCTTGCTTCGGTCTATGCAATCGGCTACATGCGGCTGCTCGCCGAGGAGCATGAACGGCTGCCGCAGTTTTACGCACTGTTTGCTGCGTTCGCCGGAACAATGGTCTGCGGTCCGTTGATGAACAATATCGGCGTGTACTGGATCGCAATAGAACTGACGACACTGGTCAGCACCTTTCTCGTCGGATTCGAAAAAGGGCAAGAGGCGATCGAAGCGGCGTGGAAATACATCATCGTGGTCTCAGCCGGCATCAGTCTCGCGTTGCTGGGTACGGTGCTGTTCTACTGGGCCGGCAGCCTCGTGATCGGGCCAACCTACGACATCACGTGGGGCGCGCTCAGGCATGCTGCGCCACAGATGAATCCCGCGCTCGTCCAGATGGCGTTTCTCCTTGTATTGGTCGGATATGGCACGAAGGCGGGGCTTGCGCCCATGCACACGTGGTTGCCTGACGCGCACAGTGAAGGTCCGGCTCCGGTGTCAGCCATGCTCTCGGGGGCACTGCTCAATACCGCGATGCTTGGCGTCGCGCGTTTTCTGACGATCACGGACGCCGCGAGTTCGTCCCTGTTGCCGCGCACCGTTCTGGTGGGTTTCGGTGCCTTTTCCCTTTTTGTGGCTGCGCTCTTTATCGTGCGCCAGCGCGGTATCAAACGGCTGATGGCCTATTCGAGCGTCGAGCATATGGGGGTGCTCGCGATGGGTTTTGGTTTCGGTGGTCCGCTCGCGATCGCCGCCGTGCTCTATCACATGCTGAATCACTCGCTGAACAAATCGTTGATGTTCTTTGGCGCGGGCAATGTGATGCGCCTGTTCGGCACCAAGGACATCGATGAAATCCGGGGCGTCTGGACGCGCTTTCCGGTCACGGGGGCGCTGTGGCTGGCCGGCGCGGTGGCCATTACCGGGGCGCCGCCTTTCGGACTTTTCGTGAGTGAATTCACGCTGATGCGCGCAGGGCTGGCGACACCCAATGCATGGGCGGTGTTCGTGTTGCTGATCCTGCTGATTGTCATCTTCATTGGCTTTCTCAACCACTTCCGGATGATGTATTTTGCTGCGCCCAGTGTGCAAGCGCCCCCGGCTGCCTCCCGTGAGGAGGAATCAGACATTGTGGAGCGACCTCCTGCGGTGCCTGCGTCGCCTGCAGGAGATCTTCAGCCCAGCGTGTGGATGACCTTGCCCATGTGGCTCGCATTGCTGCCCGTCCTCATCTTTGGACTCTGGTGGCCGCAGGGACTCTGGCATTTCTTCGAAACAGTAGCCGCTGATCTCGCGAGGAGTGCGCCATGAATAACTGCGCCCTGCAGACCATTCCGGCCCCCCGGCTCGGCAGAACCATTGATGAACTGCTAGCCGGCGGCGGCAGGATTCAGATGGCCTACGCGTGGTTTCCGGAGCCGGGAGGAACGCCGGAGCTTCGTTATATCGCGACCATACCGGGGCAACGCGAATTCGGGGCATGGCAGGTCAGCCCAGGTGATGCGGCCGTGCCGAGTCTGGCGGGCAAGTCACCGTTGCTCGGCTGGTATGAGCGGGAAATGATGGAACTGAGCGGCCTCGAGTTTTCCGGGCACCCCCAGCCAGAAAGGCTGGTCACTGCCGGCACACCATCGCTTGACGGATTGCCGCTCGGGCCCGCAGGCGAGTCAACCCTTCACGCGCATCGCACATTGAAGGCGCCGTCCCTGCCGCAAGTCTCAGGCAAGCATGTGCAACTGCTGCCTTTTGGGCCAATCCGCGCCGACGTGCTGGAGTCCGCGCAGTTCATTTTCTATTACATCGGTGAAGGCATTCTCCACTATCAGCCGAATCTTTTTCTCAAGCATCGCGGTATGGAGAAGCAGTTTGAGTCGCAGGATGCCATGGGCGGCGTCATCGTGGCAGAACGGGTGTCGGGCGTCGGCAGCGTCGCGCATGCGCTCGCATTCGCGCAGGCGGTGGAAGATGCCTGCGCATGCGAAGTCCCGCCGCGCGCCAGATGGATTCGCGTGGTCGCGGCCGAACTCGAGCGTATCTACAATCATCTCCATTACCTCGGACATCTGTGCCACACGACAACGCTGAAGGTTGGCGAAGCTGAAGGCAAGCTGCTGGAGGAGCGGGCCAAGCAGATGAATGCTCGCGCTTCGGGTAGCCGCTTTCTGCGAAGCGTGATCTGCCCCGGTGGCGTGCGGCGGGAGCTTGACATGCTCGCCGTTGCGGAAGGGCTCGACGCATTGCACGGCGAATTCGATCGCTACATCTCGCTCATCGAGCGCACGACAAGCCATGTCGATCGCCTGATCTCTACTGCGCCACTGAGCCAGCAGCTTGCCTTCGACCAGGGTGCGTCGGGCCCCATAGAACGGGCCTCGGGCATCGATCGCGACCTCCGGCGCGATCACCCGTATGCGGCCTACGATGAACTGAAGCCGGTGGTGGCGACGCACGCAGACGGGGATGCGTTCGCCCGGATGAAGGTGCGCATTGGGGAGTTACGCGCGAGCGTGGATCTGCTCGACAGGGCGACGCAGCACGGCGTAGACAGTGGCGCGCTCATAGCGCGCTGCGAACCGCCGCCGCATGGCGAAGGCGTGGGCTGGGCCGAGTCGCCGCGCGGGACGGTTCTTTACGCCGTGCACTTCGATGCCACTGGCCGGATCGCGCGGACGAAGATCAAGTCTGCGTCCTACTCGAACTGGAATGCATTCCAGTTCACCGCGAATGACAGCAACATGATGGACTACGCAATCAACGAGGCAAGCTTCGGCTTGACCATCGCCGGTTGTGCACGATAGTCGAGGGCACGTATGTCGCTATGGACATGGTTCGGTTTGCACTCTGGCAATGCCAGCACCGAATGGCCGCTGAAGGGCGAGGATCATGGACAGACGGGTTTGCTGGGCATGCCGCGCTATGACCCGGCGAGCTGCCGTCCAGGATGCGCCGCGTGTGCAGACGTTTGCATGACTCATGCGATCTCTTTCGTCGACACGCCAGTCGCAGCTCATGATGAGGTCGTCACACAAACGATCACCGGGGCTGGACGTGATCCGGCTGGTGCCGGGCAAACGCACAGCGCACCGGAAGTGGACTGGGGGCGCTGTATCGTGTGCCAGCGCTGTACCGAAGTGTGCCCAACGGGTGCCTTTCTGCCTTCTGACGACTGGGCGGTGGGCGTCGCGCGCCGTGAGGATCTGCATTGGGTGGCACCGCGCGCACAACTGCCAGAGCCGCGCGCTGATGCCCAGGACAGACGCCCCTTTCACCGTAGCCTGCATGTGCGCCACGTCGACGCGGGCTCGTGCAATGGCTGCGAATCCGAATTGCAGGCCCTCAATAATCCCTTCTACAACCTGCACCGCCTTGGCATTTTCTTCACGGCTTCGCCGCGGTTTGCGGACGTGCTGCTGGTGACCGGCCCCGTCACGCATGCAATGAAAGGGCCGTTGCTGGAAGCCTGGCAGGCCATGCCGGAACCGAAATGGGTGATCGCGACGGGTACATGCGCGGTATCGGGCGGCGTCTCGGGTGGCAACTACGCATGCGGCAATGGACTCGACGAAGTATTGCCGGTAGATATTTATCTTCCCGGGTGTCCTCCGAACCCGGCCGCGATCATTCACGCGCTGCTGATGGTACTGCACCGGGCGGAGCAACGGATGAAAGGAGGCCGCCTTGAGCGCTGATCTCATTGCCGCCGCTGCCGTCCTGTGGGGCCTGGCAGCGCTTGTTTCACTGTTTATCCGGCTTCCTCTGGTTGCCCGCGCGCTGCTGTCGCTTGGCTGTGTGGTGGCGGTCGTCGGATGTCTGGTGGCGTTGCCGCGGGCGCTAGCCGGCGCGAGTCTCAAGATATCGCTCGCATCGGAGGTTGTTACCTTTGCACTTCCGCCGGCAGCGCTCTGGCTTTTCGGATTCGGGCTGGTTCCGGCTGCCTTCGCATGCGGGCTGGGGTCACCGCTCGGACGGCGCCCCGGAATCTGGACTGCCGGTGCGGCGTTCAGCCTGCTCGGTGCGCTAGGCGTCTTCGGTCTTCAGGACGCCATGTCGATGCTCGTCGCCTGGGAGGTGATGAGTCTCGGTGGCGCACTCATGCTTGCAGGCGAGCACGCCAGCGACGGCGACGGAAAACCGGTGCTTTTCATGCTGGCGCTCCTCGAAGTCGGTGCGGTCGCCCTGCTGTTCGGCATGCTGCTGCTCGGTCATGCGGCGGCCTCGCCGGGGTTTGACCGGTTCGAACTGAATTCGACCGCGATCCCGGGTCCGCTCGCGTGGATCGTCGGCATTGCGCTGTTGATCGGATTCGGTGCCAAGCTCGGGCTGATGCCCTTCTACGAATGGTTTCCGCGCGCCTATGGGGCGGGCAGCGGGGCGACCGGTGCGCTTTTTTCTGGTGTCGTCCTGAATGCCGCCTATTTTGCGTTAAGTCGCGGCTGGAACAGCTGGCTCGGAATGGCGACTGACAGTTCGGCTGCCGGAGGTCTGGGCATCGTTGCGATCACCATCGGCGTGATCAGCGCAATTCTGGCCATTCTTTTTGCGTTTCAGCAGGATGACTGGCGCACATTGCTCAGCTATTCGTCCGCGGAGAACGCATCGGTCGCCGTGGCCATGCTGGGTGTCACGGCACTTTTCCGAAGCGACCAGCTCAACGAACTCGCGGGTCTTGCCTGGACGGTCGCGTTGCTGCATCTGGCGGGACATTCGGTATCGAAGGGCGCGCTCTTTCTCGCGGCCGATGGCGTTCACGCGTCGTCGGATTCGTACGATATCGTCCAGCGCGGGTGGATCAAACGGGCTGGCTTCCTGTTTGGTCTGGGCGCGGTGTTCGCCGGCATGAGCCTCGCGTCCGTTCCTCCGCAGGCCGGGTTCGTCAGCGAGTGGTATGTCTTCCAGACGGTTTTTCAGGGGTTCCACCTCGCGGCATTTACCGGGCGTCTGGCGCTTGTTCTGGCGGGCGCCGGTCTTGCGCTCGCGGCAGCCGTTTCGCTCGCGACGTTTGTCAAGCTGGTCGGGCTGGGACTGCTCGGCATTAACGACGTCGATTATGTGCGGCCAATTCCGCGGCGCTGGACGGTAGCGGTCGGCGTACTCGGGATCTGCATTCTGGCCGTCGCCGTGGGCGCACCGCTCTGGCTCAACGCGCTGGCCACAGGCTCGCAGGCCATCTTCGGCGCCAACAGTCCGCATGCCATGGTGGCCGGCTGGCTGCTGGTGCCGCTCACCGACAGGTTCGCCTTCATCTCGCCATCAAAACTGATCATCGTGATGCCGTTGCTGGCGCTGCTGCCGCTGACCCTGCTATGGGCGGTCAGGCGGCGCTTTCCTGTGCGGCGCTCCGCGGTCTGGTATGGCGGCATGAAGGAGGGGCGCGACGCGGTGACGACGCCGTTGACTTTCTCGAATGCGATGCGCACGTTCTACAGTTTCATCTACCAGCCGACGATGAGCACGGAGCGCGAACACGAAGTGCGGGAATATTTCATCAAGCGACTGGTGTTCTCGCATGAGGTGACCGACATTTTTGACCGGCACCTGTTCGTGCCGGCCACCCACGTAGTCGAGTGGTGCGCAGAACGCCTGCGCGCACTGCAGTCGGGCAACCTCAACTTCTACCTTGCACTCATCGGCGCCCTGCTGATTGCGATCCTCGCCCTGACGCTTTTCTAGCCGATCACAGGCGGCTCCGGTACCGGGTCCGCATCCGGCCTCAAAGCTCCCGCCGGATTCGTTCGGCCAATGCTTCCAGGTCGGCGGCGATGGCGGGCACCTGCCCGTGCGGCCGCAACGGCACGTCTTTCCACCGCGGGATGACGTGAAAATGCACGTGTGCCACGGTCTGTCCGGCGGCTTCTCCGTTCAGTTGTGCGATCAGCAGACCGTCCGGCTGCAATGCGGCGCGAACCGCTCTCGAGACCGTCCGGACGGTACCCATGCACGCGGCGGCCGCTGCTCCGACAGATCGAAGATCATCGCCGCGGGTTCCTTCGGAATCACCAGGACATGACCGTCGGCCTGGGGCATGACGTCCATGAATGCCAGCGTATGAGCAGTCTCCATAATTCCGACGTAGGGAGCTTCATCGTGAAGAATCCGGCAAAAAATGTTCGTTGGATCGTAGGTCATAGTCAGTTTTACGCCACGCTATGGGATGTCCGTCGCAATAACATTGTTGCGCTGCGAAAATATTTTCGCTTACAATCGCTCCCCGGAGATGGCATTCCTCCGAACAACCGCCGGGTCGACCGGCTGATGATGCCTACGAGTTCCTGGGTGCGGGAGGTCGTAGGCCGTCTGTAGTGGCGTCCTGCCACCCAGGTTTGATATCTGTCAAATCTGGAAATCATGAAGCGTCTTCAATCTGTCGAGCAGTTTGCCATGGTGCCCTATCTCGGGCGATGGCTGCTACTCTCATGTCTACTCGGCGCGCTGGCTGGTTCAGCGTCGGCTTTCTTTCTCTTCTCCCTCGATCTCGCGACGGACACCCGAACTGGGCATCCCTGGCTACTCTGGCTTCTTCCCGTTGCCGGTCTGATGACAGGCTGGGTCTATCTCCGCATTGGCAAACCGGTGGAGGGTGGCAACAATCTGCTGATCGACGAGGTGCACGATCCGCAGAAGATTGTGCCCAAGCGGATGGCACCCCTAGTCCTCGCCGCCACCGTGGTCACGCACCTTTTCGGCGGCTCCGCGGGCCGCGAGGGTACCGCTGTGCAGATGGGTGGTGCACTGGCTGACCAGGTCACCCACCTCTTCGGGCTCGATAACGAGGACCGGCGCATTCTCCTGATGGGTGGCATTGCCGCCGGATTCTCCTCGGTCTTCGGCACGCCGCTGGCCGGCGCAATCTTCGGACTCGAGGTACTGGCGATCGGCCGGCTCCGTTATGACGCGCTTCTCGCCTGTCTCGCCTCGTCGGTCGTGGCCGATCAGGTATGCCGGTTGTGGGGCATCCATCACACGGTCTATTCGATCCCGTTCCTGCCGCCGGTCACAGCGCTTGGTCTGGGCTCGTCCGTTGTGGCGGGGATGCTCTTCGGCGTGGTCGGCATGCTGTTTGCCGACTCTACCCACGCATTGTCGGCGCTGATGAAACGCAAGCTCACCTGGGCGCCGATGCGTCCGTTTGTGGGCGGCGCCGTTGTTGCCATCATGGCGACGCTGCTGAATGTCCCGCAATACCTGGGTCTCGGGATTCCGACCATTGAGGCGGCGTTTCGCGGCAACCTGCCTGTGTACGACTTCGCGGGGAAATTCGCCTTCACCGTTGTTACGCTGGCCTCGGGTTTCAAGGGCGGCGAGGTAACGCCGCTGTTCTATATTGGTGCGACGCTGGGTAATGCGCTTGGTCATGTGCTGGCGTTGCCGGTTCCTGTTCTCGCAGGTCTAGGTTTCGTCGCTGTCTTCGCAGGTGCGGCCAACACGCCGATCGCCTCCACGATCATGGCGATGGAACTGTTTGGCGTGCACATTGGCGTCTACGCGGCGCTCGCGTGTGTGGTGAGTTACCTGTTCTCGGGGCATACCGGCATTTACCGCTCCCAGCGGGTGGGTCACTCAAAGCATCTGTTCCTGCCGGAAGGTATCCGCCTCGCCGATATCCCTGCACTTCGCCGTGCAAGGCGAAAAAGCGTCGCCGTCGCCGCTGCAGTGCAGTCGTAACCCATTTACGAAACCACTATCCATCATGAGCAAGCTGATCTCTTTGCGTCTCTATTTTCATCATTCGGCAAAGGCGCGCCCGACCCGGTTGTGGCACCGCGTGTCCCGTCCCAGCATGGCGCGCCACCTGCTTACCCACGCCAAGCTCGCCGGTATCGACCAGGCGCTCCTTCACCGCATACAGGCGGGATTCATCAAGGGCGACAGGATCCATCACGAGCATGTCGAACATGTGCACCATCGTTTTCCGCACTGTATCGAACTGATCGACCTGGAAACGAAGGTCCGCGATTTCTGGCATCGCCATGGCGGTGATCTCGAAGACGTCCACGCCGTGTTCCTGCCTTGCGAGAAAGCGACGGTAGCCTGAGGTCATCCGGAACAGCATATAAAAGACGGCGGCGCAGCGTGCAGGTGTTGCGCCGGAACGTCTGATGGAGACAGAAGATGTCAAACCGGGCGGGTCGTGAGAAGCGCCGGGAAGCCAGGCGTCGGCAGACTGCGATTCGTGTACAGGGGGAACTCAAGCTGCTCGGCCTGTCCGTCGCGCTCAGCACCCTGCTTGCATTCGTGCTGGCCAACGTCATGCCGGATCTGCCACACGGGCTTGCTGCATTCACGAGTTTCGGCGCATTGACGACATTGCTTGCAGCCGGCTGGATAAGGCATGACGCTGGCCGGGCATTCCGGTTCGCTGCAGAGAACCGCTATCTCGGTCTCGAAGGCAATCCTCCACGGGTCATTTCAATCGCACAGGATTGCCCGAAACGGTGGCTGGTATTGCTCCATATCGAGTTGAATCCCGGTCTGATCAGCCGTTCGCCTCTTGCATGAACGCAGAGCGGTCCGTGCGGGACCGCCCGGAGGAGACGGACGCGCATGGTCTCGATGCGCAATGGCGTCCGCGTTGAAAACAACTGTGCAGTCCTCTGTTTTCAGACTGCTACGATGATCACACGGAACTTTCATCCTCAGAGGTGACCGGTTGCCGGTCACGATCAGAAATCCATCGGTCGAGTTTCGTCCTGATCTTTTGCAAAGCAGCGCCAAGGAGGTCCAGAGAAAAGATCTCTGAATAATTCTCGAGCGGGCCAGCCGCTCCGCTCTTCATATCTCGGGTCGTGATGCGGACGTTCACCAGATCGTCATCGCGACGTGTTACATCAACGAGAACAAAATGTCCGCGATAGATACGTTGATGTCGTCCGTTCATATGACGGTGCCGTTGAAGACGGAAGTGGCGACGACCTGCTCGACTGCGCGAGCGGTCATCCGTGGCGTACGTGCCGTGCTCGTAAGTCTTTCGTGCCGGTATGAAACCGGAGGGTACCAGGCGACGCCGGGCAAGGCTGAGTTGGTCATCGCATGGTTCAGGCGGGGCGGCTTGCCAGGCAGCATGACGATATCCGGGGTACGAATTTACGGGGCCGGACGTCGGGGGCTGGAAAATAATCCTGCCTCCCGGGTCGGGACGCGTAGGCATCATCAGCCAGCAAAGGCGGTCAAGGGAGAATGCCATCTCCACGAGCATTTATTCTAGCTGCCGTCCAGATCGATCGCAAACTTCATTCGGCGCGCACGGCACTCATTGTGGGTGCCATCAGGTCCGGATTTTGCGCGCCTCACAGACATTCAGTGTTTCGGCAGAAGAGAAATCATGTGTCCGGCTCAGGCCGCAGTTTTTCAGGCGCAAAGGTTGTCGCAGGCCGGAAGCAACTATAGAATGGTTTTCAGCGGAGATGGCATTCTCCCTTAACTGCCCGTTCGGGCTAATGATGCCTACAGGCCTGGAACAGGCGCTGTGGGCTCGTCCGTCAGCTCTCTATCGCACAACGTTGCGCTCATCGCGACGCTGCGGCCTTCCAGTGTTTTCAACAGCGGCAACAACCTGAATGACGTCGGGCGTGGCGAATTTCGCCTCCGATCCGGTGACTGGATGGTTGCAGGCGCGTGACAGGCGAGAGCGGATACATGTCAACCGGTACTCAGGGCAGCGCATCGAGTTGCGGTGAGAACGCGTGCGTATTATGCGCGGCGCAGAGGGTCTGTGCCCATGGCGGCAAGCGGTCCAGCTTCCGGCTGGTTCCTACCAGAGGGGATGTCCGATGAGCGTCGGCCATATCTGGTACACGCGCTGGTCACCGGACAGGAGAAAGGCGGCTTCCGATCCGGGTGTGGAGGCGCTGGGCGCGTTCGCCCGTCGGCCAGTCAGTCTGCTGCTGCGCTACATCGCGCGGCATGGTCTATCGCATGCGCTTATCCTGTTCAGTATTGTCGCGGCAGTCGGATGTGCGCTCGCGTCCCAGTATGCGGTCAAGAGCCTGATTGACTCACTGGGCGTGGGCCGCAGTCATCCATGGCTGGTGGAACGCGCGTTCATTGTTCTGGTTGTACTGATTTTCGCGGATAACCTTTTCTGGCGGATGGGCGGCTGGATAGCGGCACGGGCATTTGTTGCGGTCACGGGAGACATCCGCGAAGATCTTTTCGCCTATCTGGTTGGTCACGCACCCACCTACTTCGCAGACAAGCAGCCGGGCATGCTGTCGAGTCGCGTGAGCGCGACCGCCAACGCTGTATATACGGCGGAGAATACCGTCGCATGGAATGCGCTTCCGCCCTGTCTCGCGGTGGTCGGCGCTATCGGCATCGTGGCTTCGGTGGATCCGTTGATGGCCGCCGCCCTCGTTGCGGTATCGCTCGCACTCGCGACCGCGCTCTTCTGGTTTGCGCATCGCGGCTCAGCGGTTCATCAGACGTTCGCCACACGTGCGGCCTCAGTGGATGGCGAACTGGTAGATGTCATCGGCAACATGGCTACTGTTCGGGCCTTTGGCGCGACGTGGCGCGAGCATCGTCGCTTTGATGCCTATATCGAACTGGAGACGACCTCGCGTCGCCGGAGTCTTCTGTACCTCGAACGGCTAAGGCTTATGCATGCGGTGGTGACCGCCATGCTCTCCGCCGGGCTGCTCGGCTGGGTCCTATGGCTCTGGAGTGACGAACGCGCGACGACCGGGGACGTCGTGCTGGTCAGCTCGCTCGGATTCACCATTCTGCATGGCACGCGTGATCTTGCCGTTTCCCTTGTTGACATCACGCAGCATGTCGCGCGACTTTCGGAAGCGGTCCGCACTATTCTTGCGCCCCGCGGCCTGCAGGAGGCAGCCGATGCTGTGGCACTCCAGGCAGAGCAGCCGGGAATCGAGTTCGACGACGTGACCTTCGCTTATCCGGGACGCCGGCCAATCCTCGACGGATTCAGCCTGCGCATAAAGGCAGGTGAACGGGTCGGGATGATCGGTCCTTCGGGCACGGGAAAGACTACGGTGCTCGCCCTGCTTCAGCGTTTCTATGAGCCGCAGCGCGGTTCGATCCGGATCGGCAGTCAGGATATCTCGAAGATGACCCTGAACAGCCTGCAGGACGCACTGGCGGTCGTTCCTCAGGACGTCTCCCTCTTTCACAGGTCGCTGCTGGAAAATCTGCGGTACGGGCAGCCCGACGCGACGGAGGAGCAGGTGCACATGGCCGCCCTTCACGCGTCGTGCGCCGATCTGATTGCCTCCATGCCGGAGGGTTTCGATACGATCGTCGGCGATCGCGGCGCGAAACTTTCCGGGGGACAGCGTCAACGCATTGCAATCGCCAGGGCGATTCTGAAAAGCGCCCCGATTCTTCTGCTGGATGAGGCAACGTCTTCGCTTGACAGTGCGTCGGAAAGTGCCATTCAGGCCGCCCTCGAACGGCTGATGCAGGGCCGCACCGTGCTCGCGATCGCGCATCGCGTGTCCACGCTTCAGAATTTCGACCGGATAGTTGTGGTTCATCGGGGCCGCGTCATCGACGAAGGCAGTCCGGCTGAGCTCGCGTCACGGCCCGGCATGTACCACGACGTGATCGCAGGGCAGATGCAGCGGGCCACGCCACGGCGGCGCACTGAGGGTGACGTCATCGCGCGGCGCCGGGCCGGCCGGCAACCCGGAATGGTAGAGCGACTGGGAGAGAGAAATGACATTTGACAGCATCCTGTTCAGGGACGCTTGTGCGGCCGATGTAGTGGATGCCACGAGCGAGCCGGAGTTTTTTGGCGATCTGAATCTCGACCAGATCATCGATTCGGTCGTTCATGGCCGCGATGACTACAACCTCAAGCCGTTCTTCTATGTGGCACTCACCGACGTTGAATCTGTCGGCTACCGTCACGAGATCATGGGCGATCTCGAGCGCAACGAAATCGTCTCGGCCATCAACGCTTTCGCTTCGCAGATGCGGGCGATGCGTGTGCAGCTTGCGGCCGCAACGAAGCTGTATTTCCGGTGGCAGAAGCGCCGGTACTTTCTTGACGGTGTCCAGGTCTACTGCGGCGCGATAGCGGCACTCGCCCAGGATCTCGAGACGGCGGCTCCGCGTTCGCCAGGCCTCGCGGCGTTCCTGGGATACCTGAAGGCCTATGCGAACGGGCGCGAGTTCGTTGCGCTGAAGGAGGAAGAGGCGCGCATCCGTGATGCCCTGGGGCAGGTGCGGTATAGCATACTCATCAAGGGTAATGCCGTTACTGTACGCAAATATGCAGGCGAGATTGACTACAGCGAAGACGTCCAGAAGACCTTCGAAAAATTCAGGCAGGGCAAGGTCAAAAGCCATAGCACCGACATGCGGGATTCTCCTGACATGGACCATGTCGAGGCCAACGTACTCGACTTCGTCGCGCAGCTTCATCCGGAGGTCTTCGACCCGCTTGAAGTCTTTTGCAACGCTCAGGCCGGTTTTGTCGATTCTGTCATTGAACGGTTCGACCGCGAAGTCCAGTTCTATGTGGCCTACCTCGAGCACATCTCGCGGCTCAAGGAAACGGGTCTGTCGTTCTGTTATCCCGAGATGCTTGACGTGTCCAAGGAGATCCGCAGCGTGGATGGGTTCGACCTTGCGCTTGCGGAAAAACTGCGCCGCGAGGAAGCCCGCATCGTCTGCAATGATTTCTATCTCGAGGGCAGCGAACGGATCATCGTGGTAACCGGCCCGAATCAGGGCGGCAAGACCACCTTTTCGCGTACCTTCGGGCAGCTCCATTATCTCGCCGCCGTGGGATGGCCGGTGCCGGGCCGTGAAGCAGGACTGTTTCTCTTCGACCAGATCTTTACACATTTCGAACGGCAGGAAGACATGAAAAACCTGCGCGGCAAGCTGCACGATGACCTCTTCCGGATTCACCGCATTCTCGGACGTGCGACCACCCGCAGCATCATCATCATGAACGAGATATTCAG
Source organism: Caballeronia arationis (assembly GCF_001544975.2). Taxonomy (GTDB): domain Bacteria; phylum Pseudomonadota; class Gammaproteobacteria; order Burkholderiales; family Burkholderiaceae; genus Caballeronia; species Caballeronia arationis. The sequence goes on from NZ_FCOG02000043.1 coordinate 23,317, forward strand.
TTCAACCTCGCTAAAGGATGCGCTCTATCTCAGCCAGAAGGTGATGGGCCGCATCATGGACCTTGATGCGTTATGTGTGTACGTGACATTCATTGAAGAGCTTTCGTGTCTCAGTGCCCAGACGGTCAGCATGCTAAGCGAGGTCCAGCATGACGCGATTGCGTCGAGAACGTTCAAGGTCCTGAGGCGTCCGGCAGACGGACGGTCCTATGCGCTGTCGCTCGCGCGTCAGTACCGGCTGACCTATGACCAGCTAACGGAGCGGATCGGATCATGAAAGCCCATCTGATGTACAGGAACCAGGATTTCCTGCTAACGGGCGACCTGCCATGGGGCGCCGACATGCTCATTGCGGATCTGGAGCTGAACACGCTGTTCGCGGCGATGGCCGCTGGCGACGCCTTCCTGCTCGACGTCGTGCGCAAGGCGATGATGACGAGTCTTCATGACCCGCAGCAGATCGTCTACAGGCAGGACGTGCTGCGTGACTGCGTGGCAAACGCGTCGACGGTTCGTGCGCTCTACGGCGTTGCCGTGGAAGCGATCGAGATCGAGAGGAAGAGTTACTTTGGCTTTATGAGCCGTTATCCCGCGGCGATATTGAGTAGCGCGCGCGAACTGATGCAGGCTTTCATCTCGGTGCTTGTCAAACTCCGGCAGATTGCCGACCAGTCGGGTGGTGACTTTCAGTCCGAAGGATTCAGGACGTTTTTTACCATGCTCCAGCACGAGCTGGGCGACGACTATTTCGAGACGCTCGACGATCACCTGAAAGAGTTGCGATTCAGGAACGGGACGCTGATCAGCGCCGCGCTCGGGAAGGGCAACAAGGGCGTTTCCTACGTGCTGCGCAAGCCCAACGAACTCGACCGGAACCTGCTGAAAAGACTCTTCGAACGCAAACCTCCGTCACTGACTTTCCATATTGCGGACCGCGACGAAGCGGGCGCCAGAGCGCTATCGGAACTTGAGGCGCGCGGGATCAATCTTGCCGCCGACGCGGTCGCCCAGGCGGCCGATCACGTGCTGAGCTTCTTCCGCATGCTGCGCACCGAACTGGGCTTCTATATCGGCTGCCTCAATCTGGGTAATGAGCTGGCAGCCAAGGGGCAGGGCGTGTGCTATCCACAGCCGCTGCCGCTAACTGAGCGCCAGCATCGCTTTGAAGGACTATATGACGTCTGCCTGTCGTTACGCCTTCAGACTCCCGTTGTACCTAACACAATCGATGCCGATGGTGCCGAACTGGTAGTCGTCACTGGAGCCAATGAGGGCGGGAAATCAACCTTTCTGCGCAGCATTGGACTGGCGCAGATGATGATGCAGGCCGGAATGATAGCTGGTGCCGGGTCGTTTCGTGCGAACGTCTGCAAGAGTCTTGTCACGCATTACAAGAGGGAGGAAGACGCATCCATGACGAGCGGGAAGTTCGATGAGGAGCTGGTGCGCATGAACCAGATTGCGGACCACATCGTTGCCGACTCGCTCATCCTCTTTAACGAGTCGTTCGCCGCAACCAACGAACGCGAAGGCTCTGAGGTGGCACGGCAGATTGTTCGGGCATTGCTTCAAAGGCGGGTCAAGGTTTTCTTCGTCACGCACATGTACGAGTTTGCACACGGCATGTACGACACGATGAAAACAGGGGCCGTTTTTCTGCGCGCAGAACGACGGGAAGGTGGCGAGCGGACCTTCCGCGTATCGCCCGGGGAACCGCTTGAAACCAGTTACGGCGAAGATCTGTACGAGAAGATATTCACTGAGGACGCACACGCGAAGGAAAACGAAAGACCCGTGGCAGAAGCGTGAGATCGGGAAACTGGCGCATAACCAAGGAGAAAACATGTCAACTACGAACATGGAACGCTCTACCGAAGCATCGAACAGGGTTGAACCGGTCGGACAATTGCGAGCAGGCACACCGACCGCGGCTTACCGGCTCGTCGAAGAGATGCTCGCGCAGGCGGATATTGAAATTGGAGGGGAGCGTCCGTGGGACATCCGTCTGCTCGCTGATGGCGTTCCTGAACGCGTGCTCGCTCAAGGCAACCTGGGCTTGGGCGAGGCGTATATTGAAGGACAGTGGGAATGTGAAGAGCTCGACCAGTTCTTCGCGCGGATCATGCGTGCCCACATCGATGAGAAGATTCGCCCCTCCCGGCTCGTGTTCCATGCCTTGCGCGCGCGGCTTCTGAACCGCCAGACGGCACGGCGTGCGTGGAAAGTCGGGAAAGTCCACTACGACATTGGCAACGCATTCTATGAAGCGATGCTTGACAGCAGGATGACCTATACCTGCGGCTACTGGTCAGCGGGCGCCCACACGCTGGAAGCCGCGCAGGAAGAAAAGCTGGATCTGATCTGCCGCAAACTCCAGCTCAAGCCCGGAATGCGACTGCTGGATATCGGGTGCGGGTGGGGCAGCCTGATGGGCTTTGCAGCAGAGTACTACGACGTGCAATGCGTGGGTGTCACCATTTCCCAGGAGCAGGCTGAATGGGGGACGCAGCGTTACGCGGGAATGCCAGTTGAGTTCAGGCTTCAGGACTACCGCACGCTCAACGAGCGGTTCGACCGCATTGCGAGCGTTGGCATGTTTGAGCATGTCGGCGCGAAAAATTACCGTATCTACATGGAAGTCGCGCATCGGTGCTTGGAGGATGATGGTCTCTTTCTCCTGCACAACATCGGAAAGAAGCGTCGACAGTCGACGCCGGATCCGTGGCTGGACCGATATATTTTTCCCAACGGCGAACTGCCCTCGATTGGCCACATTGGGGATGCTGCGGAGGGCCTCTTTGTCGTTGAGGACCTGCATAACTTTGGCGCGGACTATGACCGGACACTGATGGCATGGCACGCGAACGTTGAAGCCGCATGGCCTCAGTTTGCCCAACAGATGGGGGAGCGCTTTCACCGGATGTGGCGCTACTACCTGTTGTGCTGCGCCGGTGCATTCCGCGCGCGCGATATCCAGCTCTGGCAATGGGTCCTGTCGAAGGAAGGCATCGCGGGCGGCTATCGGCGTCCAGCGGTGCGTTAGGCGCGTAGCCTGTGCGAGGAGCCATTTGTCCGTGGGCCGGCTGCGGCAACCGCCAGTGAACCATCAGCGCCCGATGCGCGGGCGATGTTCGGACACGCGCAGCCGGCTCTGTTTGACGCAGCAGCGGCGCATGACTGATGCGCCTGCAACTTATGGACGTTGCATGAAGCGTGATGACCGGATACGGATCAGGGCGAAGGCGACGGTCTTCGCGGTTGCGCTATGCGTGACCGAAGGGCTCGCTTTCATTCTGTCTGCTGTCGCGAGACTATTTGACGTCGTCGCGTCGTCTGTCGAGTTTGGAATTTTCGGCGCAGTGACGACGGTACTGGTTGCCGGGTGGCTGCAGATGGATGCGCAACGCGCCTATGTCTTCGCGGACAGGAGTGGATTTCTGAACCGGGATGAAACGCGTAGCAGAGTGAAGTCCGTCAGGGAGGACTGCCCGAAGTTCTGGCTTGTCGTTCTGCATCTGCAGTTACATCCGGAACTCATGGACACGTAGCGCGGCGACCGCGCATTGATCGCAAGCTGGATAGCAAAGAGGCGCGTGCCCGGGAAAATCATCCCGTCAACGTGCGATGGAAAGCCGGCTGACGGCAGCAACAGCGGTGACGGTTGCGATGCCCAGTGCGGTCATCACGAGCGACGCCGACACATGGATCAGAATCTCGCTGGCGGCCCACTTGAGCTTGCCCTGCTGCAGGTGGGCGACGACCTCGGCAGAGAAGGTGGAAAACGTCGACAGACCACCCATCAGGCCGGTGATAACAAACAGGCGCCATTCGACAGGAATCTCAGGAAGTCTGCCGAAGAAGGCGATGGCAAGGCCGATGATGTACCCGGCGATGACGTTCGCGGCGAGCGTGCCCAGCGGCAGGTCTGGAAAGATGGCGTTCAGCCGCACGCCGAGAAACCACCGGAAGAGGGAACCAAGAGCGCCGCCGATGGCGACTGCAAGAACGGATGGATACATGCGATGCGCCTCAAAAGATAACGTGACACGAGCGGACAGTCCGGTCAGTGACTCTCGCTCAGGGCGTTTTCAGGCATCATCGGCTCTGGGGGAGCGGTTAAAGGAGAATGCCATCTCCAGCCGCGATTTTATCATCGACGTGTCTCACGTCAACCTGCGGAGCATCTTCCCGGACCTGCCGTTAGCGCTCGTGCATACGGGCATGCCGCGTGTTACTCTCTGGCGAGGAGATGGCATTCTCCTTAACTGCCGCGCATGGGCGGCTAATGATGCCTACGGATCCCGGAGTGGAGACCGTAGGCGCGCGCCAGAACGTTCTGCACCCGGTTGCCCCACAATACCAGGTGCTCACGTGACCCCCATCCAGACTTCGCGAGCCAGCGCTTCGTCCCTGCGGCGAGTCAATGCGCTTCGCGGCACACTCAACTCCCGGATTCCTGTGTCATCACTGCGGCCGCACGCACGCTCCGCGCATGCAGGTCTGCGCGGCATCGAACCTGTGAAGCTGCCCCTGGTTGTAAAGCCGATGTCACGCCGTTCCAGAGAGGACATGGCGACAACAGCGATGCAACGACGCGCACGCACGAATGGTAACTGGGCAGTCTCGCGTATCTTCCCGTGGGCCGCCGGGATGCATCTGCCGGTGCGACGCATCCTGTGCGCGGGCGGGCGGATGTTTGAATTCCTCATTCCATCCCATCCCGGAACCCGAAGGTCGCGCGAGATGCGGTAGCGCGATGCATTGACGTAACCCGCATGGGGCGACCATGCGGGCACGGAAGTGTTGTGGGTTCTTTGAAGCGAGGCAACGAATGAGGAAAAGCCAGAGTATCGATTTGCTGTTCGGTCATCTGCCGCCGGGTGAGGATGTGCCTGCGGAACTGAATGCCATCATCCGTCTCTCCGGGCGAAGCACGGCAGTCAGCTACGAACCTGATGAGAGATCTAACCTTCTACGCATCAGGTGCATCCCGGGGAGCGGCCCGCGTTTCCGGCAAAACTACGGATTCGTGCCTGGCACGCTTGCACAGGACGGCGATCCGCTGGATTTCGTGGTGTTTGCACCGTTCCCTCTTGAACGGCTATCAGTCGTCGCCTGCCGGCCAATCGGCATGCTCTCCGTCGTGCGCCATGCGACAACTAGAGAACGACAAATGGAATGAACGCCCCCACCTACCAGGTGGGTGACGCCGAGGAAGTGGACCCTCACGGGCCGACGTCATTAAAGTGCCCAAATGGAAGATCATTGAGATCTTCACAGGCTAACCGGAGGGTCCGAAATGAAGTATACGACGGTCGGGGTGGACATCGCGAAGAACGTCTTCCAGCTTCACTGGGTGGATGCCGGCACGGGCGAGATTGTGAACAAGCAACTGAAACGCGCCGCATTCCTCGAGCATTTTGCGAATCGCGAGCCTTGCCTCATCGGAATGGAGGCTTGCGGCGGTGCCCAGCATTGGGCACGGCGATTGATGGAGATGGGCCATCAGGTCAAGCTGATGCCGGCGAAGTTCGTCAAGGCTTTCAACATCGGCAACAAGAACGATCCTGCCGATGCTCGTGCGATCTGGATGGCCACGCAGATGCCGAGCAAGCCCGTCGCTGTGAAGACGGAAGCCCAGCAGGCCGTATTGGCGCTGCATCGGTTGCGGCAACAGAAGATCAAGTTCCGCACGATGCAGATGAACAGTCTGCGGGGCTTGCTGACAGAATACGGCGAGGTGATGGCCAAGAGCCGCGCCGCGCTAGATAAAGCGATTCCCGGGGTGCTGGCGAGGCTATCCGAGCGTCTACCGGCGATGCTGATCGACTCGTTACGCGAACTTTGGAATGACCTTGATCGACTCGACAAACAGGTCGCTGACATTGAACGACGTTTGCAGACGTGGATGAAAGAGGACAAGGCATGCAAGGCAATCGCCGCGATCCCCGGCGTTGGCCTGCTGACGGCGACGGCCACTGTTGCGACGATGGGTGACGCGAAGGCATTCAGGTCCGGACGGGAGTTCGCCGCGTGGCTCGGTCTCGTACCAAAGCAGATCGGCACAGGCGGGAAGATCCAGCTATTGGGTATCAGCCGGCGCGGGGACACGTATGTGCGGACGTTACTGATCCACGGAGCACGCAGCGTGCTCTTCCATGGCAAGCACACCGGATCGTGGGCTGAGCAGTTGCAGAAACGGCGACCATCCAACGTGGTGACCGTAGCACTTGCCAACAAGATGGCCCGAACAATCTGGGCAGTTCTCGCACATGGCACGCCGTACAACCAGGGGCACGTCAGTGCACGACCGGCTTGATCAGTAGAACCGTATGGAAGATTGAAGCTTGCAGGATGACGTCGAAAGGTTGCGTTGGCAATCGAGCGTGATGACAAGACAGGTCGGACCTGAACTCGCTAAGCCTGAAAGATAATTTGAGCGCGTAGCTCGTGCGACAAATGAGGAGCGAGTCAGCGGATTTCATCGGGGCCCGCAGCGTATGAGGCCGCAATGAGGCCGCATATAAAGCTGCAACCTATCCTGTCGACGCAACACGCAAGAAGACCTGGCGCATCGGGGGCGTTCATATAAATTATCTTGGCCGGCGCATTGACTCAGGTTATTTGTTACCAGGCCCGGGTTGTTGCCTCATGTAATTTGCTACCTTCCAGACGGCTGGCAGGGGCGACTTATGACGAGGCGACTCAGCATGGCGACAAGACGGGAATTGATTAAGGCGATCGGCGAGCGTTACCGACGTTCGGACCGGAGCGGCAAACGCCAGATTCTGGACGAGTTTCTCAAATTGACGGGCTATCACCGCAAGCACGCGATCCGCGTGCTATGCAATGAAGCGCGGGCGTCGAAGGCGAGGCCTGGTCCGCCTCGCCGCTACACCGACGAAGTGCGTGAGGCCCTGATAACGCTCTGGGAAGCCGCCGACCGAATCTGTGGGAAACGGCTGAAGGCGGTGATTCCGACGCTGGTCGAATCGATGACCCGGTATGGTCATCTGTCGTTGTCAGACGGCTTGCGCGAGAGGCTCCTAGACATCAGTGCGTCGACCATCGACCGGCTGCTTGCCGACGTTCGTGAACAGGCCTTCGGTGGTCACCGCAAGCGTGCCGGAGGAGTTGGAAGCGCGATTCGCCGCGCCGTTCCTGTTCGGACCTTCGCCGACTGGAATGACCCGCTGCCCGGCTATCTGGAAATCGACTTCGTCGAGCATTGCGGCGGAGTCAAGATCGACGGCGACTTTGTACACAGCCTGGTGATGACTGACATTGCGACCGGCTGGACCGAATGTCTTGCGATGCCATTCCGTAACCACGCATTCGTCATTGAGCACGTTGAGCGTGTACGGGCTGCGCTGCCATTTCCACTGCGTGGTCTCGACAGCGATAACGACACCGCCTTCATGAACGAAGCCGTGTTCGACTTCTGCAAAGCGACCGGCATCGAGTTGACGCGTTCGCGCCCCTACAAGAAGAACGATCAGGCATGGGTCGAGCAGAAGAACGGTTCGATCGTGCGGCGGCTGGTGGGATACGGCAAACTGCGCGGGCTGGAGGATACGGAAGCGTTGGCCTCGCTGTATCGGGTCTCGCGACTTTACATCAACTATTTCCAGCCGTCGTTCAAGCTTAAGTCCAAGACACGCCACGGGGCGCGCGTAACGAAGCGCTATGAGGCGCCACTGACGCCACTCGAGCGCGTACTCCGTTCACCCTCTGTCCCTGAGGCGACCAAACTGGCGCTGCGAGAGCAGTTCCGCTCGCTCGATCCTGTCGACCTCTTACGCGGTATGCGCGAAGCGCAGCGACGTATCGCTGCATGCGCCGCCACAGAAATAGCCGCAGCAGACGTCACGCCAGAATGCGACGCGACGATAGGTGACTTTCTGGCGGGTTTGGCCACGGCGTGGCAGGCGGGCGAAGTGCGTCCGACACACCGCAGAAAGGCCACGGTCCCACACGACTGGCGCACACGTCCTGATCCGTTCGAACACACATGGCCGAAGATACAGCAATGGCTGGAAACGGAGCCCGCGATCACCGCGAAGCAACTGCAGAACCGGCTGATTGGGATGGCGCCGGCGATGTACTCAGGCGCCCAGCTCCGGACGCTGCAGCGACGCGTTGCAGCATGGCGATCAAACCGCGCGAGGGAGCTGGTTACCAGAATACTCGGTGAGCCCGATGCGATGGAGGCTGGCGCCGCTACGCAGCGCCAGCCTCCATCGCAGAACAACCCAGAGGTGACGATTACCCCGGAGTAACATCATTCCGTGAGGCAACACGGGCGGCCATCGTAATTGACAATCTACAGACAACAGAGGAAAAGACTATTGCTATGGTGTCCGACAGGATTTGCCCCGCATCCGCACCTGTGCAACGTCTGCAGGACCTGGGTGATTACGCGCTGGCGCAGGTCAAGGCATTTTGTGAGAGCTATTGCGGAGTTGGACCCAGACGAGGCCGTCCATTGCGGAGAATGGGACAATGTTCATGCTGCGCAGCGCGTCATTCTGGGCGCTGTAAAGTCGTTCGAGGACAGCGCCCGTTGCATGCGTCGGTGAACCTCTTTCCGGAAAATCTGACGCATGCTGAACTATTGAACAATTCACCGGAACGGTTTCGCCAGTTGGCATGAGTGCTTGCGGCACCATGACAAGAAGCGGTATCCTTCATCCAGGAGATGGCATTCTCCTTAAACGCCAGATCAACTGGCTGATGATGCCTACTGTTTCGTGCACGACATGGCACGACGATTCACTTCAGACAGTAGGTGCAAAAATGAAAACCCTGTTACGCCTCGTCCATCTTGCCGTCCGGCTTGTACGACCAACCCCCACACGCTTCGACCTGCATCGACCCTCCGTCGGACGCGGCTTCTTCGCCGGACTGTCTCCCGTACCGGTCAGCGTGCGCCGCACGCAGCGGTCAGGATTGCCCCGCGATCCCGCTTAGCTCAGTCAGGGGCAGCGCTGCGCACATTGGCTGCCCCCAGGAGTTCGATGTAGAAAGGAGACGAAATGCAACAGCAATCCGGAAAGGTTGTAGGGCCATCGAGCCAGAAGCTGAAACTGGCTAACGCCCGGGAACGGGGCACCGTGCTTGGCCCGATTGGAGATATAACACAGCGAACTGCCCCAGAGAGCGGCCCCGATCCGTTGAAGGAAGAGATGCGTTTTTGTGACTGGGCGTTCTCCGGGCTGGGTCACGTCACGGTCTTCAGGTTTTCAGAAGGGGGCTTCATGCTGCTGGCAGAAAACGGCCAGCGGGCGCGGGGCGATACGTTGGTGGTGGCGCTTCTTGCCATGCTCGAGCGGCAGGGGCTGAACAACCCTCGGTTGATATATCCGGAAACCGGGAGTGCGAGTCGCGCAGCATGAATATTCCCGTAGCGCGGTCTGCGAGACCGTGCTACGGCTCGCAGCGCTGCAGCAGGGTGAAAGGCTTGCGCTTCCGATTTTCACACTTTCACACGTCGCGCGGGAACACTGCCAGTCCAGTACCGCCTCGACGTTGTGAACGGATAAGGATGCTGTCGTCGCGGAATATGTGTATTGGGTGCCGCGCAATCGACGGCAGCACAATTGGGTTGCGTGACCGGTACTTCATGCGGGATATCGCCGAGCGTTACTTATCGCCCGCGTAGAATCGCTACGAACCTGTGGGCCATATCGACCTTCAGCACGGCGCCCGCAGGTGCAGGATGACCCCGACACCCCCGAGCGTGAGCGCCAGCGTTCGCGTGTCACGCCGACTCCGGCACGCCGAAGATATTGATAAAGTTACCTTCCGGATCGCGGATCACCGTTGATATCAGGGTGGTCGAGAGTTGGGACTCAGCCCACACGATGCCCACGTCGTGCGTTCTTAATACTGCCATCGCCTCACCAAGATTCTCACTGCGTAATACGATAGCCTGCCAGCCAAGTGTGGCGGGGTGTCCTGGCGGTTTCGTGTGGTCAGCCGGATGCCGCGGCGCCCCAGGAAGTGACACAAGCTCAAGCCGAAAACCCGCGCCGCTGAGCGTGGCGTAGTCTGCGCCGACCGCGTCCAGGCGTCCTCTTTCAATGGCTTCGAAACCCAGTACGGTCACGTACCACGTCACCATCTCGTCCAGGCTCTCGACGGCCAGGGCGATATTGTTCAGACTCAGGCCGCGCGCTGCTGGCAGTTGTAATTGCGGTTCGTTCATGATCGGTATCCTCTCGGAGGCTGTCCGCTCAGTACACCGGCGCGGTACGCAGAACGCGGAAGGTGAATTGCCTGGCCGCAGCGTCGCTCGGTAGGAGCGACGGTTTGCCATGAAGGTGAAATATGCCTGCGAATCTGGATGCATTGAGTCCGGGGCGGGGTGGATTCGTAGCTGCACCGGCTTTGCAGCGTGGAGCGCATTTCGCACCGCTACAGGGCCGCTGGTGGACGTGATCGTGCATACGGCACGCACGCGCTTTGATCGACCTGTGATATGTCGCCCCCACGTTACGTCTCCTTCGTGTTCTTTCTGCTGCCGGAGGGGGGAGTGAGTCTTAGTTGCAGGATGCTCCGTGCATCGACCTGGACGACCTCAATTGTCCAGTTGCTGATCGTGAGCCGTTCACCCTGTACCGGCAGGTGCTTCAGATGGGCAAGGACGAGTCCCGCCACGGTCTTGTAGGTTGGCGGCTCAGGATCTTCAATTCCAAGATACTCTGCGAGATCATCGGCGGGCAACTGGCCGGACGCCAGATAACTTCCGTCAGGCTCCTTCTTAATCTGGGTACCGCCGCCTCGATGTCGCTCGGGCTCCGGAACATCGCCGGCAACCGCCTCGAGAACATCGGTCAAAGTGACGACTCCCACGACGGTCCCGAATTCGTCGACGACAAACAGCATCTGGGCCCGCGCACGCTTCAGGGATCCGAGTAGCTCAAGGATTGACGAGTGTTCGGCGACGAATACCGGTGGCTGGCAAAGCGCTTCGAGGTCAAGTTTCGTGGAGGACATCACTGTCCTCAGGATTTCCTTTTTCGCTGCGACGCCCAGAGGGCGATCAACGTCGCGTCCCTGCGTGACGATGAGTTTGGAACAGGGCGACTCCGCGATGCGCCTGTTCAGTTCCTCCTCGGACATCGCGCCGTCCACCCATTCCAGTAGCCGGCGCGGCGTCATGATTGTCCGGGCACTCCGAACGCGGAGCTGCAGAATGCTCTCCAGCATGCTGCGTTCGGCTGCCTGGATTGTGCCGGAGCGCAACGCCCCCATGATCACGCTACGGATCTCTTCGCCGGTCGTTGAATCTTCAACCTGCGCCTCTACGTGCAGCGCTTTGAGCAGCAGGTCGTTGGAGCGGCCAAGCAGCAGGATGAACGGGCGCGCGAGCGTCATGGTCCACTGCAAGGGCCGCGCGATCAAGGTGGCCCACCGCTCGGGTGCGGCGAGCGCCACACGTTTGGGCGCCAGTTCGCCAAAAATCAGCGTGAGATACGTTGCAACAAGCACGGCGATGAGAGTGCCAGCCGAAGAGGCGTAGGGCGCGATACCAGGAAACTCAGAGAGCGCGGAGGTGATCGATGAGATGAACGCATTGACGCAGAACGTGCCCGCGAGAATGCTGGTTGCCGTAATGCCGCACTGGACCGCAGAGAGGAAGGCGCCCGGTTCCTGCTTGAGCGAAACGGCGAGCTGGGCGTTGGAACGGTGCCGGTTCGACAGGGCATCGAGCCGGGCGGGACGGGCCGCAACGAGTGCCATTTCGGCAACGTTGAAAAACGCGGTCAGCGCCACGAAGAAAACAAATAACAATATCTGGACGGATAGCATCCGGTTTCTCCTCAGTTCACGCGCGGCATCCGGCAAGCCTGCGGGTTAGGGGCGAACAGGCATCAGGCGCGGCGGCTTCTGTCGATGCCCGCGCCTCGCAACCTATCCGCCGCCAGGCAGGCGCACATCGACGAGGATGCTATGCACCAGCACAAGGATGAACCCGGCGAAAAGCAGTCCGCCTGCCTGCCAGTCCATCATGCCAATCGCCTGGTGCCATCCGAAATGCACGCACAGTGCCAGAGCGGCCGTCCACAGGCAGACCTCGACGGTGGCCAGGACATTTCGCGAACGCGTGCTCGCGGGTATCCGGCTCAACCTAGGCGAGGATATGGCATCCAGCGGGGTCGGTCGCGGATATTTCGGCTCTCCGTCGTGACAGGTTTCGATCAGCCAGTACGTGGTAACCAGATAGGCTGCGACCAGCGCCCAGAGCACCGAAGCGGGATGGCGCCATTCCAGCGCCAGTATTTCACTTATCTGGAATGAGCCAAGCGCCGCAAGGAGCGAACCTGCAATGATGCGCAGAATCGAGTTGGTGGCCACAACGCGTCTGCCGGCGAGGCCAATGGCGATCCAGCAGGAGACGAGCAGCAACGCGACCGACACCGTCATCGACGCCCTGACCGGCTGGTCGCCATTATTCAATGCTGCAACCAGAACTCCAGCCGCCAGTCCGGTCAGTGGCCAGGTATCTCTGCGATGTCGCATCAGTGAGGTGCTGGACAGGTCCGGCGGCGGATAGTGCTTGAGCGGCGGGACAAAGCTCGTCAACGAGGGACGCAGGTGCAGGCCGGTAGAAAGCAGAATCGCCGGCCTTAACCATGCGATGCCCACGATCAGCAGTAGCAGCGCTGCACCCAGATCTGTCGCGGAACGCGGCATTCTCTCCGGCAGTTCAAGGCGCGCGTATTCGAGTACCAACGCTATGACGATAGCGATGCCAGTGGAGGCGCATGTGAGCCGAACCAGATCGCGACGGGTTGTAGCCGTGCGGCGGATTGTGCAGAACAGCCAGCTTATGCCGGCAACCAACGCCGCCGCTTCGATAAGAGGCTCGACGATCATCAGTGGGCTGCTCATACACTGGCCCGCGCATCGATTGACGCACGGGATAAATCTGCCACGCCCGAACGGTCGGCATAGTTGGGGCCGCCTGCCCCGCCAGTCATCAAAGAAACATCCAGAATCATGAGAAGTGTCCGGTTCTGCAACCTAGGCGAACCCGGACAAGGCGACGGCACGTGAGCCTACGTCCCATCCGGGAGGCGTAGGCATCATTAGCCGGGGAGGCGGTTATGCGGAGGAATGCCATCTCCGTATGGCTATTCTATCGGTCCGGACAGCGGGCCGCAAATCCCGACCTTCGGGACCAGCGATGAGCCAACCCGTGGAGCTAACCCTGCAGACCGGGAATCCTGATGCCGCACATCTGGAGAAGTAGCAACACGTTTAACGTGAGTACCAGCAACGCTGAAACGATCGTCAGGGCTCCTGTCACGAAGCCGTTGCGGTACTGGCCCATGGTGGTCCGTCGGCAAGTGAACCAGACCAGCGCGACAACAGGAAAGGGAAGCGCAAAACTGAGGATGACCTGACTGATTATGAGCGCCTGCGTCGCATTGATTCCGAGTGCGACAACGACGAAACTGGGGACCATCGTGACCGCACGGCGCAGCCAGATCGGAATGCTGAAGCCCACGAATCCTTGCATGATCATCTGACCGGCGGCGGTGCCCACGACCGAACTCGACAGACCGGAGGCGACAAGCGAGAGGAGGAAAACGCCAGCCGCAGCCTTGCCTAGCACTGGCGCAAGTGTGTGATAGGCCGACTGGATCTCGGCGACTTCCGGATGTCCTGCGTGAAAGGCGCCGGCCGCCGTCAGGACCATCGCTATATTGATCAGCCCCGCGACCGCGAGCGCGATCGTGACCTCGACGTTGGAATAGCGTAACAGCCTCGCTCGTTCCGATTCGTTTCTGACCGGTGCGCGGCTCTCGGTGAGTCCGGAATGAAGGAACAGCGCGTGCGGCATGATGGTCGCGCCGATGATGCCGACGGCGATCGTCAGGGCGCCACTGTCCGGCAGTTGCGGCACAACCATGTGTGGAAAGGCTGCCCGCCAGTCGATTGGCGTCACAAAGAGTTCGACGAGATAGCACAGGCCGATGACACCGACCATGGCGCCGACCATCTGCTCAAGCGGACGGAACCGATTCTTCTGGAATAGCAGAAAGCCATTGGTCGCGATGCCCACTACGACCATCGCGACAAGTAGGGGAACGTGCAAAAGCAACGAGAGCCCCAGCGCGCCTCCAACAAACTCCGCAAGATCGGTCGCCATGGCCGCGACTTCGCTGATTACCCACAGCAGCAGAACGAGGCGTTTGGGAAAGTGCTCGCGGCAAAGTTCAGCGAGATTGCGCTCGGTGACAATCCCAAGTCTGGCGGCAAGCGACTGAAAAAGCATGGCAATGAGATTGGCGACAACGACCACCCAAAGCAACGCATACCCATATCGCGCACCCGCCTGAATGTTGGTCGCGAAGTCGCCCGGATCGACATAGGCGATGGAGACCACAATCGCGGGCCCTGCAAAGGGGAGAAGTAGCGCAATACCATGACGCCGTCCTTCGAGCGCCTCGCGGATCGCGACCGTGGCGCTGTCGGTGAGCGGTTTGGCAACCGGACGATTCTCATCATTGTCGCGCGCCCGGTTGTCCATACCAGGAGTTCCTTGTTGCTGTCTGGGAATCCTCGCTGACCGAGCAAGGGTTATGCCCATCTGGTCGTCCAATCGGTCGTGTGGGTCTTCGTACGGTCTGCCCGGCGGGTGGCCTCTCGTGCCGGATGAACGGCGGGCTCGCCTTTGGAGGATACCCGCGAAAAATGTGACGCCGACACCTCGCAGCAACAGGCTGACGCTCTTGTAATTTTCCGTGGTTGACTCGGCAGGCTACTTGCGAAGGCGTGCCGCCAACGGTATCCTGAATAAAGGAGATGGCATTCTCCTTAAACGCTGGCACCGTCCAGCTGATGATGCCTACTGGAGGCGCCTTCGGGCGCCAGGCAGTCGCCCTACAGTAGGTATCACCATGTCCTTTACTCCGCACGTGATGCGGCCGTCCCCAGCGATGTTTCGTTTTCGCCTGTCTGCCATGATGACAGGTCCGCCTGTCTCGTCATCGACCAGACGGCCGCGGGCATACTCCCTGTACCCCAGCCGGTTTCGGATTTTTAGGCGTGCGTCATGAGCAGGCCTGACGGATGGGTAGATGTTGCGCCGTCTCCTGTCAGGGCGCAAAGGATATGTTCCGTGAGGATATCGAGATGAAAAAATCGATCTGGATTGTTGTGGCCAATCAGGCAGTCGCAAGGACATTCGAAACGAAAAGTGCTTCAGGGCTGATCGAGGAGAAGACTTCGGCCATTCACCCCGCTTCGCGATTAAGGGAAAAGGATCTGGTGAGCGATGAGCCGGGGCGCACATATGACCGGTTCGGAGCAGGCCGTCACAGGGCGGATCCCGGCAGCTCGCAGCACGTGCATGAGGCAGAGGGTTTTGCGGCCGAAATTGCCACAACACTGAAAGATGCTGTGTCGAAAGGTTTGGTCGGTACGGTGATCCTCGTTGCACCTGCCTCGTTCCTTGGGGAGCTTCGCAGGCAACTTGATCCGGTTACCCTGCAGCATGTGACACTTGAAATCATCAAGGATCTCGTTCATCTGGATGCACAGGAGATCAGAAGCCGTCTCCCGGAATTTCTGCCAAGACACTGAAGGGCGAACGCTGGATGGGATGCGGGGGTGGCAGGACCGGCCCGTGGAGCCGTCCATCCTTCATAAATAAGGAATACTTATGCGCGTTATTCTGACCCGCCACGGCGAGGTCGAGGGAATCGATCCTCCCCGTTTCCGCGGCCGGATGCAGCTCGCCCTCACGGACCTCGGTCGCCGCCAGGCTCAGGCGCTGGCAGATGCTCTGGCGACGCGATACCAGCCTGCGGCGGTCTACACCAGTCCGATGCAGCGTTGTCGTGACACTGCGGCGGTGATTGCGACGGTGTGTGGCGGATCTGCCTACGTCCAGCCGGGCATGGACGATCTCGACTACGGCCAGTGGCAGTGGAAAAGTCATGAGGAAGCCCTGAGAGAATTTCCAGACGAATTCACCCTGTGGAAAACCGCGCCTCAGTGGATGCGTTTTCCGGGTGGCGAGTCGCTGCAGTCCGTGGCATTACGCATTGCCGACGCGATGCGTGACCTGCTTCAGTCTTTTGAAGACGAGACGATCGTTCTCGTTGCCCATGACAGCGTCAACCGGGTGCTTCTGACGCAGGCACTTGATTTGCCTCTTTCGGCTTACTGGCATATCGGGCAGGGACCGTGCTGCATCAACGTGCTGGATGTTTATGCGGACGGCAGGACCGTCGTGCATAGCGTCAATGAAACCGCTCACCTGGCAGGACTCATGTCGTAGGGCACGAGAGGGAACGCACGGGCGACGATTCCACGAAACACACACCAAAAAAAGCTGGCTGACAGGGGGAGACCACGGCTCGCAGGCGATATCTGATTATCTTCCTGATGTTTATGGTGATCTTTATCAATTACATGGACCGGGTGAACTTTTCAGTATCTATCCCGGCGATCCGCCAGGAGTTCGGCCGAATACTTCGGTGCTGTCTTCCGTTTTGCTTTGTCGATGTTTTCCATTTCCTCATTCCCTCAGGAGTTGAGGTCTCCGGAAAACCCGGTGCGCTTCACGAACGAGAACACGAACGGTCTTCTGCGGCAGTACTTTCCAAAGGGCATAGACCTGTCTCGGTGGAGCGCTCGAGAGATCCAGGCCGTTGCAAATGCACTGAATTCCAGACCCCGGAAAACGCTTGGCTGGAAGACACCTGCCGAAGCTCTGGACGATTATCTAAAATCTGTTCAACAATCGAGTGTTGCGACGACCGGTTGAATCCGCCTGTGCATGAGCGACGCCGATGGCGACCGGCAGCATCTGTCGTCGTCCTGTGCCCGCCCTTTACAGTGCGACTCACGCACCTTCATGGCATCGAGATAAATTAGAAAACTGTGTCGCGCTGATCAATCCGCAATGTACCGTTTTGCCATTCTCCTACGGATCCATTGTAGCGAGCGGGCTGTGAGTTTGCATGTTTCCGTCGTCGCGCGTGGCAGTCCACGTGAAGCGGAAAGAGCGCAGCGCCGGACGCGCTTGCATACGCCATAGTGAAACGGAGCCGACCTCCGTGGCCCCCAATCGGATGCATCACGTGCCGTCTGGCGAGGTCGCCGCCTGCCGCCCCACCCACACGAATACCGGGATTGCCAGCAGTTGTGAAACCATGCAGAACGCTATCGTCCAAGCGATTGAGTGGTCATAGATCAAGCCGATAGCGGCACTGCCGATGAACCAGAAGATACCGTATCCCGCAGTGAACAGCCCGAACGCTGCCGCTCGGTGCCCACTTGGCACCATCGGTGTGACCGCCGCGGGAATGATCGATTCATGAACGCCCATACCCATGCCCCAGATCGCTACGCCAGTGAGCGCGACCCAGAAATTGCCGAGGAAAGCCAGTGGCGCAAAGAGAGTGGCAAGCAGTGTCAGGACGATCAACACCCGAAACCCATACCGGTCGAAGAGGCGACCGAATAGCAGCGAAGATGTGCCACTGACGGCCATCGCCACCGAGTAAAAGACGGCGATCCATTGCGTCGACGCCGTGCCCGTGTGGGAAAAGTGATACGCGAGAAGCGGATAGTCAGTGAAGCCCACTGCTACCATACACGCGCCTGAAAGATAGGCCCAGAACCGGGCCGAAAAGCGCGCCGGGCCGCCGCCAGATGCCTGGCTCTCGTCCAGGTCCTGTGGGCGGGGATACATCAGACGGGCGATCATCAGAAAGATCAGATTCAGGGCGGCCGGAACGAGCAACACCGTGAAGCCGAGCCGGTAACTGCCATGATAGGAAAGCACGGCTGCCATCAGCAGCGGGCCGAACATTGCTCCGAACTGGTCGCAGGCCTCGTGGATTCCGAAGGTCCATCCATAACCACCGATGTGCTTCGCCGCATGAGAGAGCATGACATCGCGAGGCGGATTGCGGATGGCGCGTCCAACCCTCTCCAGGATGATGAAAAGCGCAGCACTCTGCCAGGTATGGGTAAATGAAAGCGCTGGCACCGCGCACATCTGCACCAGATATCCGACGATCGCGGTGGGCCAGAAGCGACCCGTCGCATCAGCGAAGCGCCCGGAAAAATAGCGCAATCCGTAGCCCGCCAGCTCACCGAAGCCTGTGACCACGCCGACCACAAAGGCGCTCGCCTGCATTGAGGCAAGAAAAGGTCCGAGAATGCTGCGCGAGCCTTCGTGGGTGAGGTCGGCAAAAAAGCTCAGAACACCGATCAGCAGCACAAAGCGCATCGCCACGCGACTGGCAGGCGTACTTTCCTTTGAGGAGTCCTTTGGAATGCTCATAAGCAGACGATTTATTGTGGTCGTTACGCGCTTATCGTTGACGCCAGCGCGGGGACGCCCGGCCTGGCATCGTGCGCAAATGCGGCCGGTGCTGGTCAGCGGTTTTCATCATGGGACTCAAAAACACGCTGTGCATACGCTTCCAGCAGCGCCTCGCATTCCTGAAGACGTTTTTGGGCTTCGGCTGCGAGCGGCGCGCGATAGAAATCCAGCTTGCCAATTTTCTCCAGCCACGACTGCAGCTTTTTCAGGTCGACGTCGTTCTCTTCCAGTTCCGCGTAAGTGAAATGGTTAGCAGCCGTTTCCTTTGCAATTTCTCCCTCGAAGTCCTTGCACTTGTCGAGAAACTCGACGTACTGCTCATCGCGGTCCGCCTTGAAACGCCCAAGCACCTTCTCCTCCTGCGCGCGATCGAGCGCCACCGTCTCGAGCAGCAGGGACTCGCCGCTCATCTCGGCGATCTCGTTCTCGATGATTTTCAGACGTCGTACATGATCGTCGGTTCGGGGCAGCAGACAGACACCGTTTTGCAGGTAGACCGCGCCCATCCCCTTAAGTCGGCGCCAGAGGGCGATGCGTTTCTTTGCTGGCTCCGCGGGAACCTTGTAGGTGAGAAGCAGCCAGTTCTGGGTTGATTTCATGTAGCCAATTATAGGGTAACCGCCGTTACATTCAAACCGAACGGAATCGCCATGAGTGGACGCCGTACCGCATCATAATTTTTTCATCGGTTATATTTGAAATGTAACCACTGTTGCATTATGATTGTTCGAATGAGGGGACAAAGCTTGCTGTTGCATACATACAAGGTGCCCTCCGAACCGACCTAGAAGCGCATTGCGCTGTTGCGCAAGCTCAAGGCATGGGGGCCGCCTATCTACAGAATGGTGTCTGCCTGCTCCCCAAGACCGGCGAACACACGCGAGGCTCAAGATCATCGAGAACGAGATCAACGAGATGGCCGGCGAATCCGTGCTGCTGGAAACGGTCAGTCGGCTTCGACCGTGCGCAAGAGGACAAGGTGCTTGGGCGTTTCAAGGCGGACCGCGATGAACAGTACGTCGAGTTTCTCGACAAGTGCAAGGACTTGGGGGCGGAGATCGCCAAGGAAACCGCAGCCAACCACTTCACCTACGCCGAGCTGGAAGAGAACGACGTCGATCTCAAGAAACTCCAGACCTGGCTGGAAAAGATCGTCAAGCTTGATTTCTACGGTGCCACCGTGGCATCCGAGGCGGGAGAGCGGCTCAAGGGGTGCGAGGCTCTGCTCGATGCGCACGCCCAGCGTGTGTTCGAGGCCCATGACGAGAACCGCGGCTTCGCCCCACAAACTGCAGTAGCACCGAGGGATATCCATGACTACATTGACCGTTCTCACCTACGACACGCTGTTCGCCGGCCGCGACGGCGGCACTGACCGCCGCGCCCGCGCCCAGATCGAACTGCTCAACGAATATCGGCCCGATGTCTTCCTGATGCAGGAGGCCAAGGGTTTCAATGCCAGCGGCGGTGTCTGGCTCTACGCGCTGGAGCAGCAGATCGGCATGCGCGGCTTCCTGGCCATTGCGCCGCGCACCGGACAGAACGTCGCCATCTTCATCCGCGAGCCACTGAAGCCACTGAGCTTCGATGTCGATGGGACGCACTTTCACCATGCACTGGCCACACTTAAGGTGGCTGTGCCCGGTAGCGATCAGCCCATCACCTTTATCAGTGCGCACCTGTGCCCTAACGGCCCCGAGGTGCGCCGCCGCGAAGCGGCCTACCTGGCCGTACAGGCGGCCCCTGATCCGTTGACGCTCGCCACCGGCGATTTCAATTCGGCGTCGCCGCACGATCCCGAGCCGGAGGACTGGGCCGCACTTGCGGCCCATCACCGAGCCCGCTACCTGGCTGAAGACCTGGAGGGTCTCGATCGCAGTGTGCTCGCCCATCTGGAAGCGGCGGGCTGGGTCGACCTCGGCCATCAGCTGGATTTCTCACGGGTGCCCACCGTACCCACGACAGCGTACCGCAATGTTGAGTTCGCCACCATGCGCTGCGACTACCTGTTGGCCTCGGAGACGCTCGCCAACCGGGCACGCAGCTATCAGGTCATCCGCAACGACATCACCGATGCGGCGTCCGACCACTACCCCGTGGTCGCCACGTTCGAGGTGTAGCCATGAACAGAGACACGTACCATGTATCTGCCGACACTGGCCGAGCGCGTCGGCCTGAAACCGTCGCAACGAAGGAATCAGCCAATGACTGAAAGCAACGAAGTCGCGTCGCCAGCCGCGCCGGACGCTCCTCAGAAAAGATGGCTCAATCGAACCGTCGCCGGTGCGGGGGTCACCAGCGCCCTGGGCGACTTTTGCTACGAGACAACGACAGTCATCCTGCCCGGTTTCCTGGCTGTGCTTGGTCTCCCCGCAGCGGCGCTCGGCACCATCGAGGGCATTGCTGATGCGGTCGCCAGTTTCGCCAAAATGGTCTCGGGCTACGTGGCCGACAAGCTGGGGCATCGCAAGCTGCTTGTGATTGCCGGCTACGGCCTTACGCCACTGGGTCAGATCTGCCTTGCACTCGCACTGGGATGGCCGCTGCTATTGCTGGGCCGGATCATTTCGTGGTTCGGCAAGGGCCTACGCGGGCCACTACGGGATGCGATCGTGATTCAGGCGGTCAGCCCGGAAACCCGGGGGCGCGCCTTCGGTTTTCATCGGGCCGCGGATACCGTTGGCGCGGTACTCGGCCCCCTGCTGGGTGTGGCGTTGCTGGGCTGGGCGGAAGCACTGCATTGGAGTGACGCCTCCGGGCCGTTCCGCTTCGTACTGTGGGTGTCTGTCATTCCCGGATCGCTAGCGGTACTGAGCTTTATGGCATTCGTCAGGGACTCGCGGCGTTCACCCAATCCTGCGCTCAAGTTCTTCAGTTCCCTGCGCGGCCTGCCTCTCCGGTTCAAGCGTTATCTTGGCGCTGTTGGCCTCTTCGGGTGCGGCGACTTTTCGCACAGCCTGCTCATCCTCGCGGCCACACAACTGATGACGGCATCCATGGGGGTGGTGCATGCGGCACAGGTGGCCGGCCTGCTTTACGTCTGGCGCAACGTCGTCCAGGTGGTGACGTCTTACCCCGTCGGCGTGGTGGCCGACCGGCTGGGTCACTTGCCGGTGCTGGTCGCAGGCTACATGCTCGGCGGATTGACGGCGGCTCTCACCGCGCTCGCGTTCTGGGTCGGTGTCGATAGCGTAATTTTGCCGGGTGTCGTCTTCTTCGTCGCCGGCTTGTATGCAGCCGTCCAGGAGACGCTGGAATCGACCGTGACAGCCGAAATGGTGCACGTCGACATGCTGGCGATGAGTTACGGCGCGCTCGGTACCGTCAACGGCGCGACCAAGCTGATTTCCAGTACAACGGTAGGCGTGCTGTGGACCGCAGGTTCACCCGTTTGGAGCTTCGGGCTGGCCGCCCTGCTGATGGCAGGCGGAGCACTGGCCATGGTGCGCGTGCGGAACGGTTGAATGGAAACCGGGCTGACGATGGGCATGGTTCTGTCCGGCCTGTTCTTCGGTTGGACCATCGGATCGCACTATCAGGTTGCTGAAATACATGTCAGCAGAAGCCGCGTTCCTCTAACTGCGCGGCTATTGCGACGATCTTTTCGCATTGTGCAATTGCAACGCGCCTTCAACGTCTTTGCGACGGTTTGAGGCTCGGTTTTGATGTCGTTACCGTCATTTGCGCCACGACGGACGGACTTGCCCCAGTGAGCGCATGCGCACCAGGTTGTATGCGGCCATATTCAAAACGAAGAGGTGGTCGACTTTCTCCAACCCCCGTACCATCACTTGGCGCATCCGACCGACGGTCTTCACCCAGCCAAAGCCTTGTTCGATCAGCTTGCGCTTTTGCTGCGAAACGGCATAGCCCACGCTGCAGGCTATCGCATCAGGCACCGCTGAACGCCGCCCTGAGGTGTTTTGCGCTACATGCGGGGCGACCTTCATTTCCCGGCAGGCTTCGATGAATTCCTTCGCGTCGTAACCCTTATCGGCGCCTACGGTGATTTCGACCTCAGCGTCTGCCACTTGCCGCGCATCGTTGATCATGACCTTGGCTGCTTCGCGTTCGGCATGTCCGTCAGCGCAGCTGACTCGGGCGTTGACCACCAGACCGTGGCGGTTGTCGCTCAGCGTGTGGCCCATGAAACGCAACTCGCTGGCCGTCTTGCCTTTGCGATAAAGCCGCGCATCGGGATCGGTCTTGGATTGGTGCGTCTGGTTGCTGCGCTTGCTGCCTCTGAAGTCGCCGCTACCGTCATCATGGTCTTTGTCTTCGCCATCCTTGCGCACAAAGCTCTTATGTCCGGCCCACGCCTGGATCAGCGTGCCGTCCACACTGAAATGCTCGCCCGACAACCAATCCTTCTGTTGCGCGATAGCCAGCACTTCGTTAAAGAATTCAACCACAGCATCATGCTTAATCAGACGCTCGCGGTTCTTCGTGAACACCGTGGGCACCCATACCGCATCATCCATCGCCAGACCAATGAACCAGCGAAACAGCAAGTTGTACCGCGTCTGCTCCATGAGCTGACGTTCCGAACGAATGCTGTACAGCACTTGCAGCAGCATCGCTCGCAGCAACTTCTCTGGCGCGATGCTCGGCCGACCACCCTTGATGTCGGCCTCGTACATGCCGGCGAACAGCCGATCCATCTTGGCGAGCGCCTCATTCACCATGAAGCGAATCGAACGCAGTGGATGTGACGCCGGAACGAAATCGTCCAGCTTGCGCACGGAAAACAAACTCTCGGTGAACGTGTCGGCGCCGCGCATGATCTCTTGGGGAGCGAGTGAGGGGTCTCATATCAACGCCTTAGCGGCCTTCCACGATGACGCGCGCTACTGGTATTTCAGCAACCTGCTATACCGGTGCCACCATGGGCATGGCCTACGGCACGGGCGTCATCAGGAAGCCAATGACAGCACTCCTGCTCATCGCTTTCTTTGTCGTTCTCGGCGCGACGTTCGAATGCCACAATGTGGTCACGACAGTCGGCACCCGGATTATCCCAGGCCAGTTTATGACGCCGCTCGGCGCCATGGTGATGATGCTCACCGCCGCCGTCGTGACGGCCGCCAACACATGGATGAAGTGGCCGGTCTCCACCTCGCAGCTCGCCTGTTGTTCGGTTGATCGGGGCCGCTTTGGGCATGGGTGCTCCCGTGAACTGGCGCACAACGGTCGTGTTCCTGTTCATCACCTGGATCGGCACCCCGATCGCCAGCGCGCTGCTCGGATTCATCCTGACACGCATCACCGATTCAGTCATGCGCGGGCGCGCTGAATCGCACACGAGAATGCTTCGCTGGGGATTGCTGGCCGGCTGCTGCTACGCGGCCTATACCTTGGGCGCAAACAATACCGGCAATGCAGTGGGAGTGTTCTACGGTCTGAAGCTAGTCACTGCGGTGAAGGCGGGATTCGTCGGCGGCATCGTCATGGCTGTCGGCGCCATGACCTGGGGCCGGAGAATCCTCGAAAAAGTTGGCAAAGGCGTTGTGGAGCTCGACCTGAACATGGGGTTCGGCGCCAAGCTGGCCCAGAGCATCACGGCCCACGCGGCAGCGGTCCTCGGCTATCCGACCTCGATGAACCAGGCGCTCATCGGTGCGGTGGCCGGTGCCGGTGGGGCCAGAGGATTGAGGACCCTCAACCGCAGGGCACTGGCCGAAATCGTCTTCTCCTGGTTCTTCACGCCGATCCTCGCCGGGCTGCTGTCCTTCCTGATGTACGTCATATTCTCCCGGGCACTGGGTATCCGTTGAACAATGGACCGCTCACACGGTCCGATAAAGTCCGTCATCCGCAGAGGATATACAGGACCGGGGCGATGCGAGAGCCTAGTCGGGTAGCAGCAACGCATCGCTGCGTCGCCCCCCCCTTCTATGAGCAGTAATTCGTCAAGGCCGCTTACGCTCAATCACCATACTGTCCTGCAGATCGAGATATCCTGAACGAACGTGGCATCCCTTCGGGCACGGGTAGGCCCTTCAATGGAAAAAAGGTCGCACGCCTGCAGCGCAACTACTGTCTGAAGCCACGCTATGATTGACCGTGCCTCGATTTCACCTACAGCAGGAATTTTGCTTTTTGAACGTCTGCACACCTCTATCGATTGCTTCACTCCAGCCGACTATGAGGCCAGGTTGATCGCTGCATGACTTGCTCTACGGGGAAACAAGGCATGATCAACCAGCTCGGCGATCATCCTGACGGCTATCTCACCTACTCGTCGGATGGCCGGATGCTCGCGTTCTTTGTGTCTGGCGATCAGCCACGACCGCGGGAATGAGCGAATGAGCACTCCGACGAAGAGCGAATCAGGCTCCATAAATCGATGCTTGCGTATGGCGGAACGTATGGCGTGTCGCCCGGGAGGGTTGTGCATCCCGATCGCTGCGCCACGCAAAGGGCATCGACTGCCCGATACTCCTCGCACGGGCACGACCGGCACCACGCACCCCTTCGGAGAAAATTCCCGTACTGAATGTCCGATTGCCGAGCCATAGGGGAGCGTTGCCTACGAGCCGGCATATGGAAAGCATTGTGTAAAATGTAGCAAGGGTGTTAGCTGCATGCCGCAGCGGGACAGGCTTATCGCGCTGGTCGGGCCGCCACGCGGGATCTGACACGCCCAATGCGACTGAACGACTTCTCACGCCCGCTTGCCCGTCCCAGCCACATCGCGAACAAAGCCTTCACGGCGCTCGAACACTTCCTTCATGTGGAAGCAGCGGGCGGCATCATCCTGCTCATCGCTGCCGCCATGGCGCTCATCTGGGCAAATTCTCCACTTGGCGGGAGCTATCACGCATTTCTTGAATTGTCGCTGAGCCTTGGCCTGGGCGGATATCAGTTCTCAAAGCCCGTGCATTTCTGGATTAACGATGGGCTGATGACCGTATTCTTCTTGGTCGTCGGCATGGAAATTCGACGGGAAATCCACGCCGGCTCGCTGAGCGATTTCAGGCAGGCGGCGTTACCCCTGGCCGCAGCCGCAGGCGGCGTCGCGGCGCCGGCGCTCATCTATCTTGCAGTGAATCACGGTTCGGAGGCCTCTCACGGATGGGCTGTCCCGACGGCAACGGACATCGCATTCGCGGTCGGCGTGCTCGCTCTCCTCGGGCGCTCAATACCCGGCAGTGTGCGGGCCTTTCTGTTGACGCTCGCGATTGTGGACGACGTCATCGCGGTACTGATCATCGCAGTGTTCTATTCGGCAGGACTCGATTACAGCGGATTCGCATTCGCAGGAGCCGGTATCGTTGCAGTCGTCATTATGCAGCGGCTCGATATCAGAAGCGCAACGGCCTATATCGTTCCCGGTGCAGTCATCTGGATGGGTTTGTTTTTCAGCGGCGTGCACCCGACGCTTGCCGGTGTTGTCCTCGGGCTGATGACGCCAGTCGTGGCCTCCCGCGGACGCGAGCGCGCACTAGTCGAACTCTCGGAAGCCGCCGATCATGTGCGAGAAATCGACGTCGAGAGCTCGCATGAGTTCGATCGGTTGGAAAAGCCGCTGCACACGCTGCGCGTCGCACAACGCGATCTCCTGCCGCCGGTTGTGAGAGTGCAATGGGCGCTTCATCCGTGGGTGGCATACGGGATCATGCCGCTCTTTGCGCTTGCCAATGCTGGCGTGCCGCTTGACGGCGTGGATCTTTCAAACCCCGATACCTCGTGGATCATGTTCGGAGTCGCCATGGCGCTTGTGGTCGGCAAACCCACCGGAGTGTTTCTTACCAGCTGGATTCTGGTCAGGTCAGGGCTTTGCCGTTTGCCCACCGGCATGTCCTGGCGCGGAGTCAGCCTAGTTGCGTTGCTTGCGGGTATTGGCTTCACCATGTCCATTTTCATTGCCACACTCGCATTTTCCGGGCAGGGCGTGCTGGACGCGGCCAAGCTGGGTGTGCTGCTTGGCTCGTTTGTTGCGGGAAGTGGAGGACTGATCTGGGGGCTGTATTGCTCACGTCAGAGGCCCAACTGACCACGCGCAAACGTGGACCTGCCGTGTAGAGTGAGTGTGGTGATCGCAAGCACGCGATAGGGATGGGGCGCTTTGATCGCGGCCCTCGGTCTGTCTTCGATCGCGAACGCTGCAATAATTGGCCCGCAGCAGGGCGCTTACGTCTGGGCGCTGGACGTCACGGCGCCTAACGCCCAGCACAATATGTTGATCGGCTCGTTGGACGTGACCGATCAACATCTGCGGCGGCGGGAGCCGATCGTCCTTCACTCCGTTCCACTTGCGCTGAATCGCCGCCGCTTAGTCGCCATGGTTGAGGGCTTGGATGACGTCGCTCTAGACCCAATGTATTGGCGTAGCAGCTCGCTTCTTTCTCCGGGAAAGAACTCGGTGAAGGAGGATTTTACATAAATCTATCAGCGAACGAACGTTCGATCAGTAAGTCTGTTGCGATTCGCAGCGCTTCCTACCACGTGGTAATAACTGCGGTCGTCGATCGCAGCATTTGTGCCCTACGTTTGCCTAATCCGCCATGCTTTGTCGGGGTGCAAATTTCTTACCTTTTTGTTGCAAGAGGCTTCAAAACCGGATGGATCTGGTAATTGTTTCGTTGATTATTCGATTGCGAGCGTGATAATAGGAATTATCATCAGTTGCGAATCTTCTCGTCTGGATTCTCGCCGCTCGCATTCATCCCCAATGTGTGGGGCAGCGTCCACGGCGCCGCTTTCATTCCAATGGCCGGTCAGCGTGGTTCTTGCGATAATTGGAGATCGATAAAAAAGGCCGGGATGAACGTGCTTCCACGATTCAACGCTTCGATGGTGTTGCCGCCGTTCACTGGCGACGAGCCCACCGCACCGGCGACAATGTCGCCATACCGGGCGCAAATGCTCGAGTTCACGCAGCAGTTCGCGACCTCGCAACCGCGAGCGACGATTCTCGAGGGGTTGATCCACTATCGAAAAGCACTCAGGAGCGCAGGAATCGTGGACGCGTTCCAGTGGATGGATGGGAGCTTTGTCGAAGATGTCGAACAGTCACGCGGGCGACCGCCGGGCGATATCGATGTGGTGACATTTGGGTCGCGGCCGCAGTTCGCCGATGCCGCCGCGTTTCAAGCTTGGATTGCGGCCCACGCGGAGTTGTTCAAGCCACGGGAAGCGAAACGGCTTTACAGTTGCGACGCGTATTTTGTTGACTTGGGGAAACGACCGGACCTTCTGGTTGACGACACGCGCTACTGGTTCGGGCTCTTCTCGCATCAACGAGAGACTGCCCTATGGAAGGGAATGGTGCAGATTCCGCTGCTATCGGACGATGATCAGGCACTGGCCTATCTTCAGAACCTCGTGTTTGACGAGCAAGGCGACGACGATGCTTAGGAAACTCAAAATTGACGCATTGAAAGCCGACCTGTCTGCGGTGGAGGCGATGCTCGCCTCACGCAGCGAAGCAGACGACCCGATCGGCTGGTACCAGTTCTCCTCGCGCAAGGAAGAGATCGAACTGGCGCTCGACGAAGCCGTGGCCCGACCGCAACCGCATGCGGAATTGGGCATTTTCTTCGGCGGCGCCCCGGTTCAGGGGTCGCGTGGCATCAACGCGGATTTCGCTGGCAAGGCGCTCGAGGATCTGCAGGCACTCGTATCGAAACGCTTTTCGGGTCGTGAATTCGGCCGACTGGCGCAGCGGGGGCCCGTCCCGCGCATCGACAACTCACAGATGCTAGTCACGAATATCGTGCGCGGATCGGTGGGCTTCGTGCTCGAGGAGTCGGGTGCCAATGCGCAGATGGTCGAGACCCCGCTGAAGGCGGCCGTCGACGAGATCGCCGATATCCTTTCGAGGGTGGGCGCCGATGACGAGGCAGTATTCGATGAGGCGGCGACCGAACTGGACGAGCGGATCCTGGTCACGCTCAAGCAATTCTTCCAACGTCTGGACGAAAATGGCGCCACCATGCGCGTGGTCGATGGTACTCGTGATTTTCTGCTTGATCGCCATGCCGTTGCGCGTGCGCGCGAGCGCACGCAGGCCATGGAGATCGCCGAACGCGACGAAGAGATGACTGGCACGTTGTTTCTGTTGCCCGACTCAAGGCGATTCGATTTCTATACGCCGGTGAACAGGGGCGACGGTGTGCTGAAGGGCACGGTGAGTGCTGCCGTCATGCGGCAAATTGAAGGACAGCCCGAGCTTGGGCAGGCTCCTATCGATCCGCGTGCCATCCCGCAGACGTCATGGCGCGTCGAGATTAAAACTCGTGAGCTGCGCGAACGCAACAGAGCCCCTCGCCAGGTGCATACACTGATGCGGCTCGTCGGACCGGTCCTCGAGCCACCGCGCTAGATCAGGACCTTGCGGTGTGTTGCCCCAAACGTGCGCGCTGCGCGCCGAGGCCGGCGCTGTGCGTTATTCAGTTCAACACGTTCTGCATCTAGTTCGGCGTGCTCCTGCTTCACGCCGCGCTGTTATCTGGCAGGGAAGGGCCGCCGAGTTTAGCCACGCGTCCGGTCACATAATTTGACATAAAGACAATTAGCGCATTTTAATTAGTGCTCCTAATGGGTGTTCCTTCTGCGCGTGGCGGGACACCGAGCGCGTCGAGAGCAGCATCATTTCACACGAGCGTCGGTACCTTGTCTTCGCACGAAGTTCGAACCGACATAGAGATCAGGGATAGTGTTGGCGCGTGTGGTTTGCGTTCACAATCTAAATGCGATTGCGGTTGACGCGCTAAGCAATGATGTGCTTCGGCAGCACGACCATCTTACGGGTGTTTGGCGCGCGGCCTTTGCGCAGGCGGAAGCGGTGAACCGGATAACGTGCCCGCCGCCGCGCCAACCGTGTAGAAGACGGCGTCTGCTGCAGGAAACCTTTCCTCAGTCGTGGATCTTGTCGGGCCTGCGCACCGCACGCGCGTGCCTTGAACAATCTTCGTCATTGCGCCGTTCGCATTGCGCACGCACGTTCAGGCCACCGCTTCTTCGTCGGAATGTTTTCACCTTCTTCTTCGAGTGCCGTTCGCACCTCTTCGCGAAACCTCGCGTCGTAGGCCGGCTTCTTCCCCGGTGTCGTGCCCGCCAAACGCTGGTTCGGTCCAAAATCTTCCCATGTCCAACCTCGTTCGGTATGTGCTTCATTACCGCGCGCGGGTTGACGCGTCCCCGCTCAAGCTTGCAGATGCGTCGATCACTGCGGCAGTTATGTAAGGCCGTCATGTGGCCCTTATGGGCCGCCGGTGGAAAATTGATCATGCAGGAAAGAAAAAGAGTGCTTGTCGCTGTCGGCGATCCCGATCGACTGTCAGTTCGTTGCCCAGTCGCTGTCGTCGCCCTACCACGTGGTAGATCTTTAAGATTCGCTACAGCCCCACCCGCGTCGTTGCGCAGAAGCTGGGACCGCGCAAAAGAATCTGCGACTAATCTCCACGTTCGCGCAACAAAACTAATCTAAAGCGTGATGATACGAATTATCAGGCATGGAGCGTCGCGGAAAGGCGGCGTTGGCGGCCACCGAACTCCGGAGTGCGCGCGCCGGCGCGCTATCTGAGAACACATGCGGTTTATTGGTCTACAATAATTCCTATTGGACAATCGACGGAGACGAAACATGGTGGCAGAGACCAGGACGTTGACGGCACAGGTGCCCGTCGAACTTGCTCAGGAAGTAGATGCGTTGTCGGAGCGTCTTGAGCGGCCCCGCCAGTGGATCATCAAAAAGGCGCTGGTCCAGTTCCTTACTCGCGAGGCAGAGAAGCGACGCCTGATTCAGGAAGGTCTGGATGACGTCACCGC
>NZ_FCOG02000271.1 GCF_001544975.2 Caballeronia arationis
CTCGTAGTGTTCCAGCGTCACCTGGCTTTCGAAAATCAGTTCGGGCGCTTCGCCGGCGAACGTCGCCACGGCGACGGTACGCCGAGCCGCGAGGCAAGGCGGACTCTGCCAGCACAAAGGCGGAGAGGTGCAAGGGATGGGTGGGTACGACCAACACATGTGAACGTCCGAAACGCGCCGTTACGCCTAACAAGCCAAACGTGCTGACAGGCTTGAACCAAAACCGTATGCGGCAAGGGATGGCTTCTGATGAATGAGCCATCATGGACAGTACGCCCCCGGCGCATAGGACGGGTCCGAACCATCCCAAGAATCATGCGGAACGGGGTAAGTCAGAATGACTTTCCGTGAGGCAGAGGATGCCCTGCCGTGGGAATGAAACGCGGGTTAGCATTGCTGCCAGAGCCGCACGGGCGTGGGCTGTGCCGCGCCCCGGCGATTTCCTGCACGGAGGCCAGCATGCGCAACGAAGAAGAGCATCAAATCGTTGCGTGACAAGGGGGCACGCTGGCGCCACCCAGGAAGCGCTGATACGGCAACTCAACCCGCTCATCCGGGGTTGGGCCATGTATCACCGCCACGTCGTGGCGAAAGCGACCTTCTCATTGATAGACTCGCACATCTGGCAACTGCTCCGGAAGTGGGCTGTGCGCAGGCACCCCACGAAAGGAGCACGATGGATGAGGAGGCGATACTTTCAGACAGACGGACAGCGGTCATGGGACTTTGCGACGGACGAAATCCGGGCTGACGGCAGCATCGGCAGTCTGCGGCTATTCCGCGCAATCGGTAACGTGTGCGATTCACAGACATCGTTTCACTTTCTTGAAGACCGTTTTCTTAGTGTTTTAGAACTCGCGTCTTCTACCGGAGGCGCAAGCTCAAGCACGCGTCGATGATGCTCGGCGAGGGCCTAGTCGACTCGCCATTCACGATGTCGGATTCGCTCTTTCCCCTCGTCGTAGGCGCATTCCACCTGCTCCGCAAGAGGTGTGATTTCGCTGACTTCCGCGATTCGGTCAATGGGCGTCTTGCCCCCAAGTGAGCCGTGCGGGCGGCGCCAGTTGTAGTCGAACGGCCACTCCTCAATTCGCCGATCGATCGCATCCTCGTCGGAGAATGGTGGAACCAGAACTCGTTCAGGTCAGTAAGCTGGGAGCGCTCGACCTTTCCATTGAGGTGTGGCGAACGTGGCGGGATCGGTCGAAATTTGATGCACTCGCTCATCAGACGCCGCTGCACCGATTCGGCGAAGAACTCGCCACCCCTGTCAGTCTGGATACGCTGGATCGGAAACGGCATCTCCTCGATCACGCGCTCAAGGAAAAGCAGCGTATTCCGAGCATTTCTGCGGGGATAGACGCCCAGTACGCGGAAGCGCGAGCAGTCGTCGATCGCCGTGTACTGATAGACGCCTCGCGCAATCTTCATTGTGTCCATCTGGACCCGATCCCCCGGAACCGGGCGGCTATAGCGTTTGGGATGTGCAGGCCGCCGGGAACGTACTAGCGGTTTCACAGACGCTTCGCTTAGGACCTTGTGAATGGTCGCGAGGGACACCTCTCTTTGTTCGTAGAGTCGCAACTCGCTCTGGATTCGCCGTGCTCCCTTGTGTTCGGCACGCAGCCGTAGGATGGTCGCCCGAACGGCCTGCGAAACCTTCCGGTTTGGACTGTTGAGAGGGCGGCGACTTTGAGAGCGAAGACCTTCTTCTCCGGCATCCCGGTAACGTCGTAACCATTTGCGAAGTGTCGGTCTTGAGATGCCACACCGCGCAAACGAGACCGGCGTTGCCTGTCTCGTTATACATCAATACCCACTGTAATCGTGTCGCAATTTCGCGGTCCATCGCTTCATGCTAGTTGAAGCGATGTCTATGAATCACACAGATAACGGTACGTTCTTACCCGACAAAGGCGCTGGCAATCAAATTTCCGTTGGCGTGTTGGTTGAGCGCACCAGCCGCCCGGTGTTGCTTGCCAAGATGGAGGATGCAACCGCATCGGTATTCCCTTCACTCGTCTGGAGTTCCTTTGGATCCTGGCTGCGCACCATCCGTCCCGGCATCCCTCCATCGGAGTTGGTTGTCGCCAGTGCACTACGACAATGCCTGCCCGAATTTCTCGTGAATAGCGCCAAAACCAATTTCTTCGCGAAATTCATCGCCGAAAGGCAGGACCCTGACACCTTCGAGATGTTCCGACTGGCCACATAACCCCAAGACTGTGCCGAACTCGGCACTCTTGAGGATACCGAAAGGAACGCCTTTATGACCGAAACAACAAACATGACAAAGAAGAGCAAGAAACCGAGCCCGCCGAAGCTGTTTCCGGATGAGTTGATCGATCAACTGCTGGCTCAGGTGCAGAACAAGGATGCCGAGTCGATTCTCGGTGAATCGGGCTTGGCCGGCCTGCTCAAGAAGCAACTCGCCGAGCGCATGCTGGCGGCGGAACTGACGCATCACCTGACGGCTGAGGCCGAGCAGGGCAAATCGGGCAACCACCGCAACGGCACGAGCCCGAAGACAGTCATCACGTCCAATGGCGAGCTGAACCTGGACATCCCGCGCGATCGGCAGGCAACGTTCGAGCCGCAATTGGTCGGCAAGTATCAACGCCGGCTACCGGGCTTTGACGACCACGTCATCAGCATGTATGCGCGCGGCATGAGCGTGCGCGAGATTCAAGGCCATCTGCTGGAGCTGTACGGGCTGCAGGTGTCGCCCGATCTGATTTCCACGGTCACCGATGAAGTGCTGGCCGAGGTCGAGCAGTGGCAGCAACGCCCGCTCGAGGCGATGTATCCGATCGTGTACTTTGACGCGCTGCGTCTGAAGATCCGCGACGAAGGCACGGTCAAAAACAAGGCGGTGTATCTGGCGCTGGGCATCCGCGCCGATGGCCGCAAGGAAGTGCTGGGCTTGTGGATCGAGCAGACCGAAGGCGCCAAGTTCTGGCTGAAGGTCTTCAACGAACTGAAGAACCGTGGCTTGCACGACATCCTGATCGCGGTGGTCGACGGGTTGCGCGGCTTCCCCGAAGCGATCGAGGCGGTCTATCCGGCCGCCCAAATCCAGACCTGCATCGTGCATCTGATCCGCAATTCGCTGAATCTGGCGAGCTGGAAAGACCGCAAGCCGTTGGCTGGCGCGCTCAAGCCGATCTATCAGGCCGCCACGGCCGAAGCGGCGGCAGCCGCGCTTGAGGCCTTCTCTCAAAGCGAGTGGGGCCGCAAATTCCCTACCGTCGCGGCCATGTGGCAGCGTCAATGGGAACAAGTCATCCCGTTCTTCGCCTATCCGCCGGAAGTACGCAAAATCATATACACAACCAACGCGATCGAGAGCATGCACATGCAGTTGCGCAAGATCGTCAAGAACCGCGGCCACTTCCCGAGCGATGAAGCCGCCAGCAAACTGCTGTATCTGGCCTTGCGCAACATCGAAAAGGATTGGAAGATGCCGCCTATCACTTGGCGGCAAGCAGTCAATCAGTTCGCCATTCTGTTCGGCGAGCGGTTCACCAACGCCATCAGCTGAGAATTTTTACAGCGACCTCAGCACACGAAATTCCTGACACGTCCCATGCCTCAGCTCTGGCGGGCTTCTCGGGCAAACTCAATTCGATTCCGAACCCCAGCGCCAGAGCTTTACCTACGACCAGGGCAAGGAACTTACGCGCCATCAGGAACTCGCCGCGGCCACCGGCGTGCGCGTGTACTTCTGCGACCCGCACAGTCCCTGGCAACGCGGGACCTTTGAAAACAGCAACGGATTGCTGCGACAGTACTTACCTAATGGCACCGACCTCTCGGTCTACAGTCAGGACGAACTCGATGCTATCGCCGACAGCTTGAACAATCGCCCTCGTGCCACGCACGCGTTTCATTCTCCCTTCGAGGTATTTGCTTCCACGCTCGCCTCAGCGAACCAACCTCAAGGCGCTAAACATTAAACCCCTTGTTGCGCTTCAGTTTGAAGCCGCCCTGCAAGTCATTTCCCGTCTTGAGAGCTTGCTCATCATGGTCGCCTCAGTATGGGGCCGCGTGAGCCAGGCTTGGCGTGATTGCCGTAGACGATGGGAAGGCGGACGTTCGCACTGTCCGTGCGAAGATGTTCTCAGTCGATGAGGATTTACGTTTCGACCCAAGAGCCAGCGTCCATGCGGTTCTTATGGAACTCAGTTTCCCGCACAAGACGACTAACTTGATTGGCAGCGGCGGTGCCGCTTCAGGAAGACTGCACCCGTGGGGCGTCTGGCTGGATACATATGGAGTGCACCGCACTCGGGTCGATACGTCGGTGACGCGGATAGGTAAATAAGATACTAACGAGGCTCCGCCTCAGACCGACGAGTTGTACGGGTGACTGCGGAGCGCTGGCGGTGTAAGGTGGCTCCGGTCGAGCCGGCTGGGACGTGCCCAGCGATGTACGAGCTCGAAGCTCAATGGGTCCGAAGACCCGTGGACGACCGGAGCCA
>NZ_FCOG02000335.1 GCF_001544975.2 Caballeronia arationis
TTCCATCGATGCTCCATATCGGCAAAATGCCCACTCATTATAGGCGTTTTGCCATGCCGCGACAACCCGCGTCCAGCAACCTTACAAATGCGGGTTGCTGTCGACACGAAGTTGCCACTCCGCCGAGATAATTGGCTCGTAGCGGAGGGTGAGATTTTGCGAAACGGAGCTGACTCGGACGGGTGGTGTCCTGCGGATACCCAACAGGCAAGACCCGGCCACCTTCTGCCGCTCGGCTGACCCGTCGAGCGGTCATTCGAGCGGCCGGTCAACTCAGAGACCAGCCCCAGGCTCAACGCGAGAATTCGGTCCTTTAGGCGAATTCTCTCGCTGACACATCGTCAGTGATGGATCATCGTGCGCTGAATGGCGCGCTTTCGAGTCCCGACGAGAGGTAGGTATAATCAGCGGCGCGATCGAGCGTCCGAGCCAAGCCCCTGAGCGGACGCCGTTTGACCACACTCTCGCCCCACAGTCGAAACCTAATGACGAGACAAAACTCTGCCCCGCTACTTCTGGAGCCCGACTCCGACACCGCGGTCCGACTTGATCCCCTCAATAAATCCAGCGGCTACGGTGACGTTAGCGAAGCCGACATTCAGCATTACGTGCAGGCGCATCCCAGTTGCCTACCGATAACAGAAATCGATCCGATATTCGCCGGTCCTGTGCCGATTTGCACGGAACTCAACACACCCGCCGGCGCAATCGACAACTTCATGGTCACACCTTCCGGGCTGCCCGTACTCGTCGAATGCAAGTTGTGGCGCAATCCAGAGGCACGACGTGAAGTCGTTGGTCAGATTCTTGACTACGCAAAGGAACTGAGCCGTTGGTCCGCCGCCGATCTGCAACGCGCAGTGAGACAGCGCTTGAATCGCAAAGGTGACCCGTTGCTTGAGAGCGTACGCGCCGTCGATCCGACAGTCGAAGAAAGTCTCTTCAACGACGCCCTTACTCTCAACTTGCGGCGGGGGCGTTTCCTGCTCCTGATCGTCGGCGATGGCATACGTGAGGGCGTCGAGGCCCTGGTCGAATATCTGCAGGCGCACGCGGGCTTGCACTTCACGCTGGGCCTAGTTGAAATGCCAATTTACTTAATGCCGGGCGGTGGGCGTCTGATCGTTCCGCGTGTGCTGGCGCGCACAGCGGTCATTACGCGAACCGTAGTTGCCGTCCCAGAAGGCTTGGCGCT
Organism: Caballeronia arationis; assembly: GCF_001544975.2. Taxonomy (GTDB): domain Bacteria; phylum Pseudomonadota; class Gammaproteobacteria; order Burkholderiales; family Burkholderiaceae; genus Caballeronia; species Caballeronia arationis. Next base: position 1,196 of record NZ_FCOG02000335.1, read on the forward strand.
GGAAGACGGCCACGACAACGATGGCGATGAGAGTATCGACAAGGACCGTCTCGCCCTTACAGACGAACAGCAGAAGTTCTGGAAGGCATTCCTCGATGTTCTCAAGCTTGACGATCCCGAGCAGCCGATTCCAAAGCCCGCTCGTCAAGGGTATCTCGGCTTCATGTTACCCGCGCCGAGCGGAAGTTCATGGCTTACGGTGTACCGCGACCTGCGGCAAAACGAGGTCGGCGTCTTCCTGTCATCGCACCGGAACACGGCGGGCGAACGCGCAATGTTTGCCATCGCCGACGACTGGGACGATGTGAAGCAACAACTAGGCGGAAGCGCGGTGTTGGTCGAAAAGGATGGGCGGCCGCGAATCATCGAATGCCGCCCATTCGCCCCGTTGACTCAGCTGCAAGTGCGGCAAGTCGCTTTCCAATGGCTGGCCGAGCGTGTCAACGCTTTCGTAAATGTGTTGCGTCCACGCGTTCGATCCGCTGTAGGCGATGGTTTACCGGTCGATTGAAATCAGTCGCTAACCAACCCCACGGCACGAAGCGCAAATGCGAGCGAGGGCAACATGCGCCAGCGCCAGTGCGAATCCTCTTCAGTCGGGCGGATATCGCGGTCCATTCCGTCCGCCAGCGCGAACGTGTAAATCGGCGTGCCGTCGCCACGCTCAGGCAGCACTACGGGATGATGCTCGTGCAGCGCTTTGCCGAGGTTGCCATACTGAAGATTCGCGGCGCTAAAATTCGCATAGCCCGCGGCTTGCGCAAGTTCCGACGCACTCATCACTCGATCGGGAGCGCGATAGTGAGCTTGGAGCATTTGGATCTGCCCCGCGCTGAGTTTAGGAAGAATCGCTTGCAGCGCGCGAGCGTAAGCCTGCGCGCCGACGTCGCCATCACCCACCGCCGTTCCCGCTTCCGCATCGACCGCCCGCCTGGCGTTCTGCATCGCCGCCGATACGTCGACTCCTTCCACCTTGTGGACAGGCTTGCCGTCTCGCCATGCCCAGCATCTCGCACCTGCCGATCCCTGCTTCGCGACAAGCGTAAATCCTCGATACTCTCGCGTTTCGTCTGCGTTCACGGCTTCTCCAACTGTCATTGTTCAGGGTTCTAAGAAACTCAAGAGTGCCGAGTTCGGCACAGTCTTGGGGTTATGTGGCCAGTCGGAACATCTCGAAGGTGTCAGGGTCCTGCCTTTCGGCGATGAATTTCGCGAAGAAATTGGTTTTGGCGCTATTCACGAGAAATTCGGGCAGGCATTGTCGTAGTGCACTGGCGACAACCAACTCCGATGGAGGGATGCCGGGACGGATGGTGCGCAGCCAGGATCCAAAGGAACTCCAGACGAGTGAAGGGAATACCGCTGCCAGGTACTGAAGCAGTCCCTGGCAGACGATGCCAGCCTGAATGAAGACGTGATAGGCGTGGGTCTTGCGCTTGACGGCGTCGCGGTACTCGGGCGACTCGCGATGAAGGTATTGATCGCCGTT
>NZ_FCOG02000008.1 GCF_001544975.2 Caballeronia arationis
GCGTCGGGCTGCTCGGGGTCGCGGCGCGGCATCGGAAGCCGTAAAGCCGCGATTCCGCCGAGAACGCCCGACGGTCGAACTACCGGCGTTCAGCCGTCATTTCGCCGCAGGCTGACTCGCCGCGGCATCCTTCTGCGCCTGGTCCTTCGCCTTTTCTTTCTTGCTCGCTTCGTGATGGCCGATCGCGCAACCGCCCGCCGCGCCGACCGCGCCATGCTTGCCGGCCACGTGACCCGCTACGCCGCCGACCGCTGCGCCCTCTATGCATCCCTTCGCCTGCACGGTGCCGGTGGCGAGAAGCGTCGTCGATGCAGCGAGGGCGCAAATAGCAAATTTGATATTCATTCGATGTCGTCCTGTTACGGGTTGTAGGTAACAGGCGCAGTCGCACGGGGCATACCTGACACGGCGTAATCGGACATCGGGCGGGTTGTAAGCGCGCCTGGCGCAGGCAAAAAAATGCCCCGTCGAGACGGGGCATTCTTCATGTTGCAATTCGCTTCAGAGCTGCTGCTGAACCCAGCCCGTCACACCCGCGAGCGCCGCCGACAGGTTCGCCGGCTCGGTGCCGCCCGCCTGCGCCATGTCGGGCCGACCGCCGCCCTTGCCGCCCACCTGCTGCGCGACGAAGTTGACCAACTCCCCCGCCTTCACCTTCTTCGACGCATCCGCCGTCACGCCCGCGATCAGGCTGACCTTGCCGCCATCGACGGAAGCGAGCACGATCGCCGCGCTCTTCAGCTTGTCCTTCAGCTTGTCGACAGTTTCGCGCAGCGTCTTCACGTCCGCGCCTTCGAGTTGCGCCGCGAGCACCTGCACGCCGCTCACGTCGACTGCCTGCGATATCAGTTCGTCGCCCTGGCTCGACGCGAGCTTCGACTTCAGCGCGCCGAGTTCCTTCTCCAGCGACTTCACGTGCTCCTGAACCTGCGCGATGCGTTGCGTCAGTTCCGACGGCTGCGCCTTCAGCACGGCAGCGGCCGAGTTGATGCGCGAATCGAGGTCCTGCACGAAGCGCACGGCGTTGTCGCCTGTGATCGCCTCGACGCGGCGAATGCCCGCCGCCACGCCGCCTTCCATCACGATCTTGAAGAAGCCAATGTCGCCCGTGCGGCGCACGTGCGTGCCGCCGCAGAGTTCGCGCGAAAAACCGAGGTCGAGCACGCGCACGGTGTCGCCGTACTTCTCGCCGAAGAGCGCCATAGCGCCGCCCTTCACGGCTTCGTCGTACGGCAGCACGCGCACGATGCCCGGCGCGTTCGCCAGCACTTCCTCGTTCACGATCTGCTCGACGCGGCGAATCTGGTCGTCCGTCATCGGCGCGTTGTGCGCGAAGTCGAAGCGGGTCTTGTCGGCGTCGACGAGCGAGCCTTTCTGCTGCACGTGGCCGCCGAGCACTTCGCGCAGCGCCTTGTGCATCAGGTGGGTCGCGGAGTGGTTGCGCGCGGTGCGGGCGCGGCGAATCGCGTCGATTTCGGCCTTCAAGACATCGCCAACCTTGAGCGTGCCCTGTTCCAGCGTGCCGTGATGACCGACGACGTCCGCCTGCACCTTCAGCGTGTCGAGCACGGCGAAGCGCACGCTCGCGTTCGCGAGCACGCCCTGGTCGCCGACCTGACCGCCGGATTCGGCATAGAACGGCGTGTGGTCGAGCACGACGACCGCGTCTTGCCCCGGTTTCACTTCTTTCACCGACGCGCCGTCGACATACAGCGCGACGATCTTCGCGTCGTCGAAGATTTCCTTCTCGTAGCCGTGGAACGTGGTCTTCGCGCCCGAGTAATCGAGGCCCGCCGCGATCTTGAACTTGCCGGCCGCGCGCGCCTGCTCACGCTGACGGGCCATCGCGTCGTCGAACGCGGGTTCGTCGACGGTCATGCCGCGCTCGCGGCAGACGTCCGCCGTGAGGTCGAGCGGGAAGCCGTAGGTGTCGTGCAGCTTGAACGCGAGTTCGCCGTCGAGCTGCTTCACGCCCTTCTGCTCCAGCGCCGCGAGTTCGCCTTCGAGGATCGACATGCCGTGCTCGATCGTTTCGAAGAAACGCTCTTCTTCCTGGCGCAGCACGTCGGTGACGCGCGCCTGCGCATCCTTCAGTTCCGGATAGGCGGCGCCCATTTCGTCGACCAGGTCGGCGACGAGCTTGTGGAAGAACGCGCCCTTGCGGCCGAGCTTGTAGCCGTGGCGGATCGCGCGGCGCACGATCCGGCGCAGCACGTAGCCGCGGCCTTCATTGCCGGGAATCACGCCGTCGACAATCAGGAACGAGCACGCGCGGATGTGGTCGGCGATCACCTTCAGCGAATTGTTCGTGAGGTCCGCCGTATCCGTTTCGCGGGCCGCCGCGTGGATCAGCTTCTGGAACAGGTCGATCTCGTAGTTGCTGTGGACATGCTGCAGCACGGCCGCGAGGCGTTCGAGCCCCATGCCCGTATCGACGCACTGCTTGGGCAGCGGCGTCATGTTGCCCTGCGCGTCGCGGTTGAACTGCATGAACACGAGATTCCAGATCTCGATGAAACGGTCGCCGTCTTCTTCGGGAGATCCCGGCGGGCCGCCCCAGATTTCCGGGCCGTGGTCGTAGAACACTTCCGAGCACGGGCCGCACGGGCCGGTATCGGCCATCTGCCAGAAGTTGTCCGACGCGTAGCGCGCGCCCTTGTTATCGCCGATGCGGATGATCCGCTCGGGCGGCACGCCGATTTCCTTTTCCCAGATGCCGTAGGCTTCGTCGTCTTCCTGGTAGACGGTGACGGTCAGCTTGTCCGCCGGCAGCTGGTAGACCTTCGTCAGCAGTTCCCAGCAATAGTGGATGGCATCGCGCTTGAAGTAATCGCCGAACGAGAAGTTGCCGAGCATCTCGAAGAACGTGTGATGGCGCGCGGTATAGCCGACGTTCTCCAGATCGTTGTGCTTGCCGCCCGCGCGCACGCTGCGCTGCGCGGTGGTCGCGCGCGAATACGGACGCGACTCCGTGCCGAGGAACACGTCCTTGAACTGGACCATTCCCGAGTTGGTGAAGAGCAGCGTCGGGTCGTTGCCGGGCACGAGGCTCGACGAGCGGACGATCGTATGGCCCTTCGATTCGAAGAACTTCAGGAATTTCTCGCGTATTTCGGCAGCTTTCATGGCGTACTGGGGCGGTCTGCTGTTTTGTGATGCGTCGGACTGGCGGTGCGCTCGGGCCAAGTCGCATTGCTGATGCATGCGCGCTTTGCGTTCGCCGCGGCCCGCCGGGCGTTTTCTGCCGCGTCGTTGACGGCGCGGCCTTGATTCAAAAGGTGATTGTCGATTATACGGGATCGCATGCGGGTTGCCGGTGCCGTCGTCATGCGCGTGCGTTCGTCATCGGCCACGCGAGGTCCCGCCGTTTGCACTCCGCGACGGCATGGGGATCGCGCCCGGGGCGTATCTGTGCGAGAGTCGCGTTGGAGATCGCCGGACGCGCCTCGGCGAAATCGACGAAATCGCGCGTTTCCTGCGCTTTTCGCGCACGGAACAGCCAAAACGAAGCAGGTCGAAACAGGAAGGGAGGAAGATGGGAGCCTTGAGTCATATCCGCGTGCTGGACCTGACCCGCGTGCTCGCGGGGCCGTGGTGCGGGCAGACCTTCGCCGATTTCGGCGCCGACGTCATCAAGATCGAACGCCCCGAAACGGGCGACGACACCCGCCACTGGGGCCCGCCGTACCTGAAGACGCCGGATGGCGCCGACACGCACGAAGCCGCGTACTACCTGGCCGCGAACCGCAACAAGCGCTCGGTGACCGTCGATATCGCGTCACCGGAAGGCCAGCAGATCATCCGCGAACTGGCGGCGCAAAGCGACGTCGTGCTGGAAAACTACAAGGTCGGCCAGTTGAAGAAGTACGGGCTCGACTACCAATCGCTGAGAGAGGTGAAGCGCGATCTCGTCTATTGCTCGGTGACGGGCTTCGGCCAGACCGGCCCCTACGCGCCGCGCGCGGGCTACGACTTCATCATTCAGGGGATCGGCGGCTTCATGAGCATCACCGGCGAGCGCGACGGCCAGCCGGGCGGCGGCCCGCAGAAGGCGGGCGTCGCGATCGCCGACCTGATGACCGGCATGTACGCGACGATCGGCGTGATGGCGGCGCTCGCGCACCGCGACCGCACGGGCGAGGGCCAGTACGTCGACATGGCGCTGCTCGACGTGCAGGTCGCGATGCTCGCCAACATGAACACGAACTTCCTCGCGAGCGGCCAGCCGCCGGTGCGCTGGGGCAATGCGCATCCGAACATCGTGCCGTACCAGACGTTCCAGACGAGCGACGGCTGGATCATCGTCGCGGTGGGCAACGACGGGCAGTTCCGCAAGTTCGTCGATGCGGGCGGCCGGCCGGAACTCGCCGACGACCCGCGCTTCGCGACCAATCCGTCGCGCGTGCGCAACCGCGAAACGCTCGTGCCGATCCTCGCGGCGATAGTGCGCGAGCGCGGCAAGCACGACTGGCTCGCGGCGCTCGAAGCGGCGGGCGTGCCGTGCGGGCCGATCAACGATCTGGGCGAAGTGTTCGAGGACCCGCAGGTGGTCGCACGCGGGATGCAGGTCGAACTGCCGCATCCGACGGGCGCAACCGTCAAACTCGTTCCCAGCCCGATCAAAATGAGCGCGACACCGCCCGAGGCGCGCCTTCATCCGCCGATGCTCGGCGAGCATACGGACAGCGTGCTGCGCGAACTGCTCGGCTACGGCGACGCGCGGATCGCGCATCTGCGGGAATCGAAGGCGATCTGAGCGCCCGATGGGAGCGCGTCGGCCCGGACTTGCCCGGCGACCCCGCCGGGCAAGTCTCGACGAATCTCAGCGCGTTCCCGCGCCGATCAGGCCACCGGCCGCGGCGCCCGCGATCGTGCCGATCGGGCCGCCGGTGAGCACGTAGCCGAGCGCGCCGCCCGCGCCCGCGCCGATGGCGGCGTGCGCCTGCTGGCGGCTCATCCCGGAACAGGCCGCGAGGCTCGCAATGAGGGCGCCGGCGGCGGCGAGCTTGATGGTCGTGTAGGCGATCTTGTTCATGGTCGAGTTGTCCTTGTTCTATTCGTATGCGGCGTTGTTATTGGCGTGCGGCCTTAAAAAGAGCCAGGGTCGCGCCCCGGCGAGGCGAAGCCATCATACGAAACGCGCCGGGCCGCGAACAACTCGATTTACCTCCCGTTACGCTCGAAACAAACTTGTCGCGAATGCCCGTACGCCGCCCGCCGGGCCCGCCCGGCTTGCATCCGGCGCCCATCGCCCCCATCTGCGAAAGACATTTGCAACCGCTCGGCAACAAATGGCCGGCTACGGCCATGCTCGCCGGTCGCCTAAGGTAGAATCGACAGATAAATCAGGTATTCCCGAACGCTTTCGGGCGTTTTTGAACGTCCGAACCTGCAAGCGCCCTCGTCCGCTCTCTTTTTTCGCATGAACACCGATCGCAACGACGCCCCGGCGGTATCCAATTTCATCCGCAACATCATCGACGACGACAATCGCACCGGCAAATGGTCGCAGCGGGTCGAGACGCGCTTTCCGCCCGAGCCGAACGGCTACCTGCACATCGGCCACGCGAAGAGCATCTGCGTGAACTTCGGCATTGCGCGCGACTACGGCGGCGTCTGCCATCTTCGTTTCGACGATACGAACCCGGAAAAGGAAAGCGTCGAGTACGTGGAGTCGATCATCGACGCCGTGAAGTGGCTCGGCTACGAGTGGAACAAGGACGGCCAAGAGCACCTCTACTTCGCGAGCGACTACTACGACAAGCTCTACGAATTCGCCGAAACGCTGATCCAGCGCGGCCAGGCGTACGTGGACAGCCAGACGGCCGACGAAATCCGCGCGAACCGCGGCTCGGCCACCGAGGGCGGCAAGAACTCGCCGTATCGCGACCGCTCGCCCGAAGAAAACCTCGATCTGTTCCGCCGCATGAAGGCGGGCGAGTTCAAGGAAGGCGAACACGTGTTGCGCGCGAAGATCGACATGGGGTCGCCCAACTTCAACATGCGCGACCCGGTGATCTACCGCATCCGCTTCGCGCATCACTACCGCACGGGCGACACGTGGTGCATCTACCCGATGTACGACTACACGCATTGCGTGTCGGACGCGCTCGAAAACATCACGCATTCGCTGTGCACGCTGGAGTTTGAGGATCACCGCCCGCTCTATGACTGGTTCCTCGCGCAACTCGCCGACGACGGCGTCTTCACGCGCCCGCTGCCGCAGCAAATCGAGTTCTCGCGCCTGAACCTCACGTACGCGATCACGAGCAAGCGCAAACTGCTGCAACTCGTGCAGGAAAACCACGTCGACGGCTGGGACGACCCGCGCATGCCGACCATCGTCGGCGTGCGGCGGCGCGGCTTCACGCCGGAGAGCATCAGGTTGATGGTGGAGCGCATCGGCGTGACGAAGGTCGATTCGTGGATCGACATGAGCGTGCTGGAAGGCGCGCTGCGCGACGATCTCGACGACAAGGCGCCGCGCGCGATCGCGGTCCTCGACCCGCTCAAGCTCATCATCGACAATTATCCCGAGGACAAGAGCGAAGACTGCAGCGCGCCGGTGCATCCGCATCATCCGGAGCGCGGCACGCGCACGTTCCCGTTCGCGCGCGAACTTTGGATCGAGCGCGAGGATTTCCAGGAAACGCCGCCGAAGGGCTATTTCCGGCTCTTCCCGGGCAACAAGGTGCGCCTGAAGTACGGCTTCGTCGTGGAATGCACGGGCGCGGAGAAGGACGAGAACGGCAACGTGATCGCCGTCCACTGCAATTACTTCCCCGACAGCAAGTCCGGCACGGACGGCGCGAACACCTACAAAGTGAAGGGCACGATCCACTGGGTCAGCGCCGATCACGCCTGTCCGGCTGAAGTGCGTCTCTATGACCGGCTCTTCAAGGAACCGCAGCCCGGCGCAGGCGGCGCCGAGTTCCTCGACGCGCTCAACCCGGATTCGAAGCGCATCGTGAACGCGTACCTCGAACCGAACGCGCGCGAAGCCGCCGCCGAAGACCGTTTCCAGTTCGAGCGTCACGGCTACTTCGTGGCTGACCGCATCGATTCGCAGCCGGGCAAGCCGGTGTTCAACCGGATCGTCAGCCTGCGCGACAGCTGGGGCAAGCCTGCTTGAGACGCGCGCATTTTTCGGCGCTTCCGGCGTTTTGCGGCGCGCGCATCGTGAAGATCGCGCGCCAGCACACCTTCGAACAAGCGCACGAGCGCTGAGTCATGTCGCAAACAGCGAGGATCTCATGACATTGCCGCCCGCTCTTGCCTTGCGCCGCGCTCTGTCGAGGCGCGGCGCGCGCTGGATTGCAGTTGCCGCCATCGTGTGCAGCGGCGCCGCGCATGCCGCCGCGCCGACCAGCGCCGAGGCCGCCATCGACCAGTTGCCGCCCTCCGCGACGCTGCGCAAGATCGCGGAAAACGGCGCAATCGTGCTCGGTGTGCGCGAGTCGTCGGTGCCGTTTTCGTATCTCGACCGCCAGCAGCAGCCGATCGGCTATTCACACGACATCGCGCTCAAGATCGTCGACGAAATCAAGAAACGTCTCAATCTGCCGAATCTCGTAGTCAAGACGGCGCTCGTCACGTCCGCAAACCGCATCTCGTTTGTCGTGAACAACCAGGTTGATCTGGAATGCGGCTCGACCGCGCATATCGCCGAACGCGACCCGCTCGTCGCGTTTTCGAACAGCTTTTTCCAGTACAGCATCCGGATGGCCGTGAAGCGCAAGTCGGGCATCAAGGACTACGAGGATCTGGCCGGCAAGACAGTCTCGACGACCGCCGGCACCTCCGACGAGCGCATGCTGCGCCAGATGTCGCTGGAGAAGAAGCTGAACCTGCGCATCATCAGCGCCCGCGACCACGCCGAGGCGTTCCAGGCGCTGAAGTCCGACCGCGCAGTGGCGTTCGTAATGGACGATCCGCTCCTGTACGGCAAGATCGCGCAGGAAGGTGCGGCCCGCAACGACTACGTCGTGACCGGCAAGTCGCTCGCGTTCGAAACCTACGGCTGTATGATGAGGAAGGGCGACCCGGTGTTCAAGCGCCTCGTGGACGACGTGATCGCCAACATGCAGCGCTCGGGCGAAGCGACGAAGCTCTACGAGAAGTGGTTCATGCACCCGATCCCGCCCGATGGCATCAACCTGCAGTTCCCGATGTCGCCCGAGATGAAGACGCTCTTCGCCAATCCCAACGACCGCACGATCGACTGATCGGCCGATCGGCGCCGGCCGCGATCAGACCAGCGTCTCGTGCAGTTCGGCAAGCGACAGCGTCGCCTGGAAGAGGCGCGCGAGGCTGCGGCTCGCGAACGCGTCGATGTCGGCGGGGCTCACCCAGCGGTACGCATCCATTTCGGGGATCATCGTACCGTCGCCGCGCCGGGGAAAGTAGGACTCGCACACGCACTCGTCGAGCCGCACTTCCTCTTCGGTGACGCGCACCGCGAACAGATGCAGGTCCTTGTCCCGGCGATAGAGAAACCGGCCGAGATCCTTCAGCCGCTCGGGCGGCAACACGATGCCCGTCTCCTCGACGAGTTCGCGCAACGCCGCATCGATTGGCCGCTCGTCAGGGTCGGCGTGACCCTTCGGCACGTCCCAGTGCGACGTCTCGGTCGCGTGGCAGAGCAGGACGTCGCCCTGCTCGTTCAGAATCACGACGCCGCACGACACGGTGCGCCCGCTCATGCGCGATCCTCCGCCCCGATGCCGGCGGTTCCGGCAGTCACTGCGCGCTTCATTGCTTCAGCAATTTCCACTTGCCGCTGCTCTCTTTGCAGGCGGTCGGCGTCCAGGTCTGCGTCTGGCCCTTCGCGATGGCGACGAGCGTCACCCTGCGGCAGGTGCGCTCGCCCTGCTTGAAGGTGTCTTGCGGCGTGATGGTGCCTCGGATGGGCACCGGATTGCCCGCGCCCTGGTTGTTCCAGTCGAGCGATTCGCCGTCTTTCTTCGTGTCGAGCGCCGTGTTCGCGGCGCTGTTGAGGGCCTGGATATCGCGCTGTTTCATGTAGCTGATCGGCGTGTCGTTCAGAAAGCCGAGATTCGCGGCCGATGCGGCGGCGGCCCCGGCGACGAGCGCAGCCGCCGCGATCGACTGGACACAGGCACGGACGAACGCGCGGGATGTCATCGGCATGGAACATTTCTCCTCAGGGTCGAGTTCGATGGCTTCGCACACACAGCATGGCGGCCGGGTCCATCGAGAATAGCATGAGGCGAACGCGGGAAGCTTTGCCCGCGTCAGGCGCGACAAGGCCACGGAGAGGCGAATCGGACGCACTGCGGGATAATTTTAAGATTGCTCCAATGTTCGACTTAGGGCGCCCGCTCTAGGATCGACGGTTCTGTCTGCCCTTGCGGCAGCGTCCTGTCACTTCCGTACCGTCGACCATGTCCGAGCTTCTGTTTTCCAGCCAATCACCGGCCGTCTACTGGCTGCTTTCGATCGTCACTGTCGCATGCGCGGCCGGTATTCCCGGCGCGGTCATGCTCGTCGACCGGGTGCTGGCGCGCGGCCCCGTATGGAAGCAGGGCGGCGACGTCTGCGACTGGCCGCGCGTCGCGGCCTGGTCCGGCATGGCGCTCCTCCTTGCCGCATTCGTCGCGCTTGTGCTGCTCTGCCGGTCGCTCGCGTCGGCGGCCTAGTTTGCCGCTGACTTCGCCGGTGTTTGCGCCGGCACCTGATACCCGTCGGTCAGCGTGCCGAGAAACGCGACCACATCCCTGATCTCCGCCTCATCCAGCGCCGGCTGCTCGCCGCGCTTGCGATCGAAAGGCGGCTCTGTATTTACATTGCTCCAGTAGCGCTTCGGCAGGTCGTCGAATTTCTGGACCACGCCCTTCGATACCGGATAGAACTTCTCCGGATTCGTGTCCCGCTCGACGTAGAACCGCACCACGTCTTCGAGCGAGTGATAGATCCCGTTGTGAAAGAACGTCTTGCGCAACGCGACGTTACGCAGCGACGGCGTGCGGAACAGTCCGCAGAATTCGTCGCGTCCCTTCAGGTCGGTCCGCTCCGGTCCGCATGCGCCGAGGTCGTGATAGCGCGGGTCCTTGTTGACCGGCAACGCGCGGTTGCGCGGCACGCCGACCGCGATCAGCCCGAAGTCGCTGAACTGCGGCGGTGTGCCGTCCTTCGCGCGCTGGCTGATGTGGCACGCCGCGCAATTACCCTTCTTCTCGTCGTTGAAAAGCTCCAGGCCGTGCAGTTCCGCGTCGGTGAGTTTCGTCTTGCCCGCGAGATACGCGTCGAACTTGCTCGTGTACGGGTAGAACTTCTGCGGCACCTGCTCGAACGCCTCCAGCGCGCGTAGCACCGCGGCGAAGGTCTTGTCGTCGCTGTCGAAGACGTTCGCACCGAATGCGCGGCGGAAGTCGTCGGCGTAAGGCGCCGCCTTCACCGCCGCCGCGATCTTGGCCGGTGTGCTGCCCATCTCGAACGACGACAACAGCGGAATGCGCGCCTGGTCCGCGCCGTGATCGACGCGTCCATCCCACGTCAGGCCGCCCGTCGGACCGGCATCGACGCTCTCGTCGCCTTCGTCGTCTGAATCGTGGAAATGCTCGGTGAACGCAGGCACCGCCTGCAGATATCTGAGCGACGGCACCGCGCGAAATCCCGGCCGATGCATGTCGCTGCCGCCCAGCTGGACCGACAACCCGTTCGACGGCCCGAACGCGTGATACGGGTTGTGGCACGAAGCACACGCGAGCTTGCCCGAGCCGGAGAGCGACGGATCGAAGAAGATCTTCTCGCCGACCGCCGTCATCTGCTTCACGGCCGCGAATACCTGCGAGCGCGACTGGGCTTGCGGCGATGCGCTCGCGGCCTGCGCGGGCGCCGCCTTCGATGCATCCGGGGACGGGTTCGCCGCATGTGAATCGCAGCCGCCGAGCGAGATCGCGAGGGAAGCAAACAGGAGAGAAGACAGGGCGACGGGCAGACGCATCGAAGACATGAGCGCAGGGGCAAATGAAGAGAAGCCGCAGCGTATGACGCAAACATGTCGGTCGCGTGACAGCGCGTGAGCGAGCGTCAAAGACTGCTACACCTTACGCAGCCGAAAGCCGCATTACACGGCCATGTCAAACGCGCTTGCGACACTTGCGGCGCCGGCCACACGCGACAGCGCAACTTCCAAGCGCGCGACGGGCGCCGGTTCCCCAACACGAGAGACCATTTCAATGAACAAGAAACTCGTCTGCGCCGTGCCGCTCACGGCGCTCGTCGCATTCGGCCTGTACGCGTGCGGCAGCAGCGACAGCAATCATGCGGATTTGTCGTCGGTGAAAAACATCGTCGTGATCTATGCGGAAAATCGCAGCTTCGACAACCTGTACGGCAACTTCCCCGGCGCGAACGGCCTGCAGAACGTCACGGCGACGAGCGCGGTCCAGCTCGATCGCGACGGCAGCACGCTCGCCACGCTGCCCGCGGTGTGGGGCGGCCTGACGGCGAAGGGCGTGACGCCTGTGGTCACCGAGGCGATGACGGTGAACCTGCCGAACGCGCCGTTCGCCATCGACGATCCGGCCGGCTTCAACACCTCGCTCTCGACGACGACGCGCGACCTGTATCACCGCTTCTACGAGAACCAGATGCAGATCGATGGCGGCAAGAACGACAAGTTCGCCGCCTGGGCCGACTCGGGCGGCCTCGTGATGGGCCACTACAACACGAACGCGGACAAGCTGCCGCTCTACAAGATCGCGCAGCAGTACACGCTCGCCGACAACTTCTTCATGGGCGCGTTCGGCGGCTCGTTCCTGAATCACCAGTGGCTGGTTTGCGCGTGCACACCGGTTTATCCGAACGCCGACAAGAGTCCTGCGGCCAGTTCGGTTTCGGCCGTCAACGACGACGGTGTTTCGCTGAAGGTGGCGTCGAATTCGCCCGCGTCCGCGCTGACGGGCATTCCGAAGTTCGTGAACTCGGGCAACCTCACGCCCGACTTCTTCGCGATCAACACGATGCAGCCGCCCTATCAGCCGAGCGGCAACAAGCCAGCAACCGGCGGCGACGCCACCCTCGCCGACCCGGCCGTCGCGACGACGCTGCCGCCGCAGACGCAGCAGCACATCGGCGACCTGCTGAACAACGCGGGCATTTCGTGGGCGTGGTACGGCGGCTCGTGGGGCGCGGCACTCGCCGATCCGACGGTGATCTACGGCTCGACGAACTCGGTGCCGAACTTCCAGACGCACCATCAGCCGTTCAACTACTTCGCCGACCTGGCTCCCGGCACGGCCAATCGCGCGCAGCATTTGCTCGACGGCGGCACGAACGGCGCCGAGTTCATCAAGGCAATCGATGCCGGTACGCTGCCGCAAGTGGCCTTCTACAAGCCGCAGGGCAACCTGAACGAGCACGCGGGCTACACCGACGTCGCGTCGGGCGACGCGCACATCGCCGACCTGATCTCGCATCTGCAGAAGAGCCCGCAGTGGAAGAACATGGTCGTCGTCGTGACCTACGATGAAAACGGCGGTTTCTGGGATCACGTCGGGCCGCCGAAGGGCGACCGCTGGGGCCCGGGCTCGCGCATTCCAGCGCTCGTGATTTCGCCGTACGCGAAGAAGAGTTTCGTCGATCACACGCAGTACGACACGACGTCGATCCTGCGCCTCATCACGCATCGCTTCTCGCTGCCGACGCTGCCGGGCCTCGCCTCGCGCGACTCGGCACTGGTGGCTAACGGCGGCAAGGCGATGGGCGACCTGACCAACTCGCTAGACTTCTCGCAGTAAAGCGGCCGATGTAATGCGTGAAGCGGGATCTCGCACCCGCTTCACGCGCCGCTGAATAGAGTCACGAGATCGGCGCCCGCGCGCTCGTTCGCCCGTGCGACGACGCGCTCTTCCAGTTCTGCCAGATGCTCGCGCATCGACGCGAGCGCGGCGTCGAAGTGGCCGGTTTCGAGCGCATCGATGAGACGCTCGTGGTCGTCCGAAGCGCAGTTCGATGCCTTCGACGGATCGAAGAGCGCCTTGTAAAGCTCCGTCTTCGCGACGAGTTGCGCGAAGAATGCATGCAGTTCCGGGGCAGCGGCCATCTCCACGAGCAGCAGATGGAACTGGCCCGCCAGCCGGACGCAATCCTCGACATTGCCCGACTTCAGCGCGCGCGCCTCGCTCTTTACGTGCGCTCGCAGGCTGCGCTTTTGCTGCGTCGTGAGCGCGCCGCACAGCGTCACGACGATCCCCGCTTCGATCACCTGCCGTGCGCGATAGACAGCGCGGATGTCGTCTTCCGACGGCGACGGGACGAACGCGCCGCGATTCGCCTCCAGCACCACTTTCCCTTCATAGCCGAGACGCATCAGCACCTTGCGGATGGTTCCGCGCGTGCAATCGAAGGCCGCTGCGAGATCGCGTTCGACGAGCTGCGCGCCCGGCGCGAGCTTGCCCTCCAGCAACGCTTTCGTGAGCGCGGCGTGGATGCGTTCGTCGATGGGAAGATCGTCCGTTGAGGGTCGCTTTCTGGAGGCCATGACCGCGTATCTGCGTCTGTTATAAGCTGTATTTCGATGACTGGCATTGTAGCGACTGATGTAAGCTCTCGAAAATGGTTGACCAAAAATAGTTAAAATGGTCAACCAGACATGAGGGCTTTGGTCATATGAAACCGTCTTTCTCGATCATCAATGTGCGGCTGCCTGGTGCGGCGCCGGTCGATGTCCGGGTCGTCGACGGCTCGATCGCGTCGATCGTCCCGCACGACCGTGCCACGCCGCAAGTCGCCGGCGACACCGTCATCGACGGTCAGGGCGCGCTGCTCCTGCCGGGCTTCGTCGAAGGCCACACGCATCTCGACAAGACCACGTGGGGCATGCCGTGGTATCGCAACGAGGTCGGGCCGCGTCTCGTCGATCGCATCGAGAACGAGCGGCACTGGCGCGCGACGAGTGGACACGACGCTGCGCGCGCCTCGCGTGCACTGGCGCTCGCGTTCCTGCGCGCGGGCACGACGCGCCTGCGCACGCACGTCGACATCGATACCGATGCGGGCCTGCACCATCTCGAAGGCGTGCTCGACACACGCGCCGCGCTTGCCGACGTGCTCGACCTGCAGATAGTCGCGTTTCCGCAATCGGGGGTGCTTAAGCGGCCCGGCACGCGCGAACTGCTCGATGCCGCGCTCGCGCAAGGCGCCGACGTGCTCGGCGCGCTCGATCCGGCTGCCATCGACGGCGATCCGGCCGCCTCGCTCGATCTCACGTTCGCGCTCGCGACCCGCCATCAGAAACCGGTCGACATCCATCTGCACGAGCCCGGCGAACTCGGCGCGTTCACGTTCGGACTTCTGCTCGATCGCGTCGAGGCGCACGGGCTGCATGGGCGTGTCGTCGTGAGCCATGCGTTTTGCCTCGGCGAGCTGCCCGACGCGAAACGCGACGCGCTCCTCGAACGCATCGCGCGCGCAGGCGTCGCGCTTTTGACGACCGCGCCCGCGTCGACGCCGGTACCGCCGCTCAAGGCGGCGCGCGCGGCGGGCGTGACGCTCTTCGGCGGCAACGACGGCATCCGCGACGCGTGGACGCCCTACGGTTCGCCCGACATGCTAGAGCGCGCGATGCTGATCGCGATGCGCTACGACCTGCGCCGCGACGACGATCTCGCGACCGCCCTCGCCCTGGTCACGACCGAAGGCGCCCGCGGCTGCGGCTTCGAGCGCTACGGCCTCGTGGCCGATGCGCGCGCGGACCTCGTGCTCGTCGACGCCGAGACTGCCGCGCATGCGATCACGGCGCGGCCGGCGCGCCGCCTCGTGATGGCGAACGGCACGCTGATCCCCGCGGATTTCTCGCGATGAAGACAGCGCGTTCCGACCTTGCGTGGCTCGCCGTGATCGTCGCGATCGGGTTGAACCTGCGGCCCCTGCTCACGTCGATCAGCCCGCTCACCGGCGTGATCCTCAAGTCGACCGGGCTTACGTTCCACGGCGCGTCGCTGCTCACGGGCCTGCCGGTCGTCGCAATGGGCGTCTGCGCGTTCGGCGCGAGCGCGCTCGCGCGGCTCGTCGGCGAGGCGCGCGGCGTGGCTGCGGGTCTCGTTGCGATCATGTGCGCCTGCGCGGCGCGGCTTTTCATCGACAGCGGCAGCGTGCTGATTGCGAGTGCCGCGGTCGCGGGCGTGGGCGTCGCGGTGATCCAGGCGCTCCTGCCCGGCGTCATGAAGACGCGCTTCGCCGCGCGCCTGCCGTTCGCAATGGGCGTCTATTCGGCATCGATCATGGCGGGCGGCGGGCTCGGCGCGAGCGTGACGCCGGGCGTCGCAGCGCATTTCTCGTGGCACGCGGGGCTCGCGGTCTGGGCGGTGCCCGCGCTCATAGCGCTTGCGCTGTGGGGCTGGCTCGTGCGACGTGGCGATGGAGATGGCGTGGGCGCCGTCCGGTCCTCGCGCGCCGCCGCTGCGCCGCCGCTGCTGCTGCTCAACCGGCGCGCATGGCTGCTCGGTATCTACTTCGGGCTGGTGAACGGCGGCTACACCTGCCTCGTCGCGTGGCTGCCGGCGTACTACCAGCAGCTCGGCCGCAGCGTGACGCAAAGCGGCGCGCTGCTCGCGATCGCGACGGTATTCCAGGCGTCGTCGGCGTTGCTCCTGCCGATGGCCGCCGCGCGCTCGCGCGACCGTCGTCCGTGGCTTGCCGCCGGGCTCGTCGCGCAACTGGCGGGCTTCGTCGCGTTGCTCGCGGCGCCGATGGCCGCGCCCGTCCTGATCGTCGCGCTGCTGGGCGGCGGCCTCGGCGGCGTGTTCGCACTGACGCTCGTCCTCACGCTCGATCACACCGACGACCCGAGACTCGCCGCGCGGCTCGTCGCGTTCGTGCAGGGCGTCGGGTTCGTGATCGCGGCGGTGGCGCCGATCGTCGCGGGCATCGTGCGCGATGCGACGGGCGGCTTCACGGTCTCGTGGATGATGCTGGTTGCGAGCCTCGTCGCGATGATCGCGCTTACGCTGGTGTTCTCGCCGCGCAGTTATGCGAACGCAATGCGGGGCCACGCGGGGGACATGAAGCGGGCGAAGGCACGGCAGACGCGCCGTGTCGCTGAAGAAACCTGAGGGAAGATCTGGGAAAACGCTGGCACGGCAGGAGGGACTCGAACCCCCGCCCCTCGGCTTAGAAGGCCGATGCTCTATCCAGCTGAGCTACTGCCGCGTCGCAAGCGAGCGAGGATTTTACCTCATCATCGACGGCCCGGGCGCTTCGCGGCGCACCCGGGCGCGCTTGATCCCGTCAGACCGGTTGCGGATGCAGCATGAACCAGCCGAGACAGAACGCTCCCGCAATCACGCAATAAACGCCGAACGACGCGAGCCGCCCGCGTCCTTCGAAGTAATGCATCAGGAAGCGCACGCTCAGATACGCGGCGATGCCGGTCAGCACACCGCCGAGCAGCGCATCGCCGAGCTGGCCGGGCGCATGAAAGAGCTTCGGCAGTTCGAGCACGCCGGCCGCGAAAATGATCGGCGTACCGAGCAGGAACGAAAACTCCGCCGCCTTTTCCGCCGTCATTCCGGCGCCGCTGCCCGCGATCATCGTCAGGCCGCTGCGCGAGAAGCCGGGCACGAGCGCGCCGATCTGCGCGAGACCCACGAGAAACGCCTGCTTGAACGTGAGTTGCCCAGGCGCGCGAGTCGCACGTGCGCGCTGCAGCCGGTCGCCGAGCCACAGCAGCACGCCGTTCACCATCAGCGCCGCCGCCACGATGCGCAGATCATGAAAGATCGCTTCGATGCGCTTTTCCAGCAGGAGTCCGACGATGCCCGTCGGAATCGTGCCGATGATCAGCGCCCACATCATGTGGCCGTGTTCGTTGCGCCGTCCGCCGAGCGAAGCGAACCAGCCGCCGATCAGCTCGATCCAGCGTGTGCGGAAATACCAGAGCAGCGCGAACGCGGTGCCGAGGTGCAGCGCAACCAGGAACGGCAGCAACTGAGGCGCGTGCTTGTCGATGTGCATCCCGATCAGGCCGGGCACGAGGAGCGTATGGCCGAGGCTGCTGACCGGAAAAAGTTCGGTCACGCCTTGCAGCACGCTTAGAAAAATCAGAAACCACAGAGTCACGCGTCGATCCTTTTGACGTTACGGATAGAGGACGCGTCGTGCGAATCCCGCCGACCTTCGCGCTGCCCGATAGCGGAACGGAACGATCGAATGCGCAAGATGGGGATTTGGAACGGCACGGCGCGCGAAAAATCGCACCGATTATGCCGGTGGCGAAATTGAGCGCCAAGCGTTTAGGTCAGTCAAAATCCGCCGACAGTCAATCGTCGGCAAAACGGATTTCGCAGTAATTGGAGAGGAATGAAACCGAAAGGAAATGTGCTGCGTCGTGCGGTTTTCTCTGTGCGCGTCGCGCGCAAAAGGGCCAGACTTCAGGGCATGAGCTTGTATAGAAAAAGCACGGTACTCGCGCCGAAAAGCCCGAACATCGCCAGAGCCATCGTCATCGCCAGATCCATGCTTCGCTCCTCGTTCTGTCTGATAGGCAACACAGCACCGAATAACAACACATCGCGGGCTCAGGCGTCAGTCGCTGTTTTCCCGAGAAGGGTTTCCCCGTAGAAAAAAGCACGGCAGAATCTGCGAGTCTGCAAGACTCTCTCGCCGTCACCACGCCTTCCGGAGCGCTCAAACCATGTCATCCGAGCAAGACATCATCGATATCACGCGCGACGGCGCTTCCATCTCGCTCGCCCCGCACGCGGGTGGCCGGCTCATGACCTGGCGCGTCGGCGGCGAGCAGGTGATCCACTGGCCTGCCACGGCAGACTGGTCGCAGGCCTCGAAGATCCGCGGCGGCAATCCGCTGCTGTTTCCGTTCCTCGGACGCCATTTCGTCGCGGGCGAGATCGGCAAGTGGCGCGACCCCGACGGCGTGGTCCACGACCTGCCGACCCACGGCTTCGCGCGCAACCTGCCCTTCTCCTGCACCAAGGACGCGGACGGCCACGGACTGCGCATGACGCTCGTCGACAGCGACGCGACCCGCGCCGGCTATCCGTTTGCGTTCCGCTTCGAGGCGGCGTACCGGCTCGTCGATGCGAGCACGCTCGAAGTGGAGCTGACGACGTCCAACCCGGGCGAAGTCGCGCTGCCCTACTACGCCGGCCATCATTTCTACTTTCACCTGCCGCACGGAGAACGTGCGGCCAGCAGCGTCGAACTGCCGCGCACGGAGCAGCGCCATCAGCTGCCGGATGGCTCGATCAGCGAAGCGGTGCCGGGCGCGCCGCGCTATACCCTCGACGATCCCGCCATCGTCGATCGTTTTCACTGCTTCACCGGGCCGTCCGACCAGCCGGTGCGGCTCTTCATGCCCGGCCGGAAGCGCATGGTGAGCTTCGAGCTTCACCAGCCGGACTCGGTGCCGTGGTACGCGGTCACCACCTGGACCGAGGCCGACACCTCCGATTTCTACTGCGTCGAGCCGTGGATCGGCCTGCCCGATGCGATCCACAACGGCCGCGGCCTGCGCTGGCTCGCGCCCGGAAAGACGGAATCGGCGTCGCTGCGCCTCGTCGTATCGCCGCTCGACTGAGCGGCGAGCGCGGGCATCGACGAGACCGCGCGCGGGGACTTTTCGCGGCTGAACGGGCGAAGACGTTAAAATCCGACGTTTGGACCGCCGCGCACCTTTTGCACGCGGCGGCGCTTCGCGAGGTCTAAAAGTTGGCAACAAGAATTCGACGGCTCCTCTGCGCCTCGATGGTCGCAGTGCTCGCCGCATGTGGCTCGGCGCCGGTCGGGCCGGGCTTTTATCGCGTCGAACGGGGCGATACGGTATCGAAGATCGCGCGTGAAAACCGCACCTCCGTGCAGAACATCGTGCGCTGGAACGGGCTTGCGAATCCCGATGCGATCGAAGTCGATCAGGTGCTGCGCGTTGTTCCGCCAGCGGGCATGGCGAGCGCGCCGCGCCCGGCTCCCGCGCCGTCTGCGAGCCGAGGGGACACCGCACCCGACCCCGCACCCGCGAAGGCGCCCGCCATGTCGCTCATCTGGCCCGCGCAAGGCGACGTGATCCGCACGTTCGACGGCAAGACATCGAAGGGCATCGACATCGTCAATGCGCCGGGCACGAAGGTCGTCGCGGCGGCGGGCGGCACGGTCGTCTATGCGGGCAACGGCTTGCGCGGCTACGGCAACATGCTGATCGTCAAGCACGATTCGGAGTACCTGACCGCGTACGCGCACAATCGCGCGCTACTGGTGAAGGAAGGCCAGACCGTCACGCAAGGCCAGCAGATCGCGGAAATGGGCGATACGGATTCGAACCGCGTGATGCTGCACTTCGAGTTGCGCTATCTAGGCCGCTCGACCGATCCGTCGCGCTATCTGCCGGCGCGATGAATGGCCGCCGCGCTCACACGGAAGTCACAGGACACATGACAAGGAAAGTTTCGATGAAGATGATGAACCGAGCCGCGCTTCTCGCGGCGCTTGGTGCACTGGCGACGCTCGCCGGCTGCGCGAACACGTCGACCATGACCTATCTGCCTTCGGGCGA
Organism: Caballeronia arationis; assembly: GCF_001544975.2. Lineage (GTDB taxonomy): Bacteria > Pseudomonadota > Gammaproteobacteria > Burkholderiales > Burkholderiaceae > Caballeronia > Caballeronia arationis. Next base: position 19,532 of record NZ_FCOG02000008.1, read on the forward strand.
TACCGGATTTGCCATCAACTGCAGCGGCAGCGACGCAAGCACGAGCTGGGCGGAGTGTTACAAAAAGGCAGGTGAGACGTGTGGCGCGTATGGCTACGACGTCGTATCGAAGGACACCGACAACGGCGCAACGGCGGGCGGCTCGGTGGGCGGCATCTTCGGGGCGAACATCAAGAACCGCTCGATGGTCATTCGCTGCAAGCAATGACGCCCGCGTGGGATGCGAGCATGGCGCGCAACCGCGCATGACCGCCGAAACCGCGCCTGGCGTGGGGTTTGAGCGCTTGCCAGTGACCCGAGAGCGGGTTGATATGCGCGGCGAACGCGACGAGTGCCGCGAACGCGAACGGGCAAAGCGCGATGAAGATCCAAAGCAGGTGCATGATCGATACAGCCAACGACGAATGGTCGGATCATAACCGCAAGGCAAATATTTCGCTCGGTGCGGACAACCCAAGGCGAACTCGACGGGAATTCTTACCCGGCCTGCGTCTGAGCGGACCAGAGGCACTGTCGCATTGCGTTACGCTCCGATACAAGCGCACACAACGTTGCAAAAAGCGACGCTCTAGAATCCTTCTCAGCCCGTGCATTCTCTGCGCGAACAGTCAGCGCGGGTCAGAGGCCCCGATGTGCCCGCATCGGGGCTTCGCCATTTCTGGCGCACGATTCCATGCGAAAAAGCTGCTATTCCGACTTGTCCGGCGCGATCAGCATGACGGGCGGACGCGTGTCGGTGGGTACGCCCTTGTAATCCGGCGGGTCCTGCGGCGGTTGATGTTTCGGCTGAGTCGACGAATCGGCGCACGCGGAAAGCACGAGCGTCACAGCAGCGAACAGAACGATACGAAGCATGGAGTATCCGGAAGTCGCCTTGAAGGGCGAAAAAAACAAAGGGGTTACAAGCCGAAACTTGTAACCCCTTCTTGTACGGTGGTCGGAGCGAAAGGATTCGAACCTTCGACCCTCTGATCCCAAATCAGATGCGCTACCAGGCTGCGCTACGCTCCGACAAGCCGCAGATGATAGCGTTTTCCCGCACCCCGCGCAATGAAAAGCGACGCCCTCACTTTCACGCGGCGCAAATCAGGCACGACACCGGGCACGCTTCACCCGCTCGATGGTCGAAACGATCACATACAGGGAGACAATCGATGAACCTCATTCTCTGGCGTCACGCGGAAGCCGAGGACCAGGCAGCGAGCGATCTTGCCCGGCAGCTCACCCCGCGCGGACGCAAGCAGGCGCAGGCGGTCGCCAAGTGGCTGCGCGCGCGCCTCGACGACGACGCCCTCTTCCTCGCCAGCCCCGCGACCCGCACGATCCAGACGGCGGAGGCATTCGGCGACCGCTATCGCGTCGTGCCGTCGCTCGCACCGGGCGGCAGCGCGCAAGCCGTGCTCGACGCCGCCGGCTGGCCGGACGGCATCGCGGAAACGGTGGTCGTGGTTGGCCATCAGCCGACGTTGGGCCAGGTCGCCTCGCTGCTGCTCTCTGGAGAGGAATCCGAGTGGTCGGTGAAGAAGGCGGGCGTCTGGTGGTTCCAGCAGCGTTCGCGCGGCGGCGACGGCCAGATCGTCCTGCGCGCGGTGGCGAGCCCCGACCTGCTGTGAGCTTGCAGCACGCTAAGGCGTACCTGACGATGGCGTTTCATCGAATCGTCATTGCGACGCCATGCGAGCGTCATGCGCGATTACTACATTGGCGGGGACTCAAGCCTCCCATCGAGGAACGCCAATGCAAGATTCAGCCACGCCTGCGCTGCCGAAGAAGGCGCATTCAACGCTTGCCCACGACTCGCGCCGCCGTCTGCCGCGCGCGGCCGAAACGGTCACCGGCCAGCAGCGCCTGCAGGTTGCCTGGGCCCGCACCGACGACACGCTGCGCGAAGCCCAGCGCCTGCGCTACCGCGTGTTCTCCGAGGAGATGGGCGCCCGCCTGACCGGTCCCGCGGGCCTCGACGTCGATGCGTTCGACGCCTTCTGCGATCACCTGCTCGTACGCGATCTCGACACGCTCAAGGTGGTAGGCACGTATCGCGTGCTGCCGCCGCATCAGGCTGCGCGCATCGGGCGCCTTTACGCCGAGAGCGAATTCGACGTCTCGCGCCTCACCCACCTGCGGCCGAAGCTCGTCGAAGTGGGCCGCTCCTGCGTGCATCCCGACTATCGCAATGGCGCGGTCATCATGTCGCTGTGGGGCGGCCTCGCGACGTACATGATGCAGAACGGCTACGAGACGATGCTCGGCTGCGCGAGCGTCGGCATGATCGACGGCGGGCACTACGCCGCGAACCTGTATTGCTCGCTCGCGGCCGACGCGCTGACGGCACCCGAATACTGCGCTTTCCCGCACACGCCGCTTCCGGTGGAGGAATTGCGCACGGGCGTCGAAGTGAGTCCGCCGCCGCTCGTCAAGGGCTACCTGCGCTTGGGCGCGAAGATCTGCGGCGCGCCCGCCTGGGACCCCGACTTCAACACGGCGGATTTCCTCACGCTCTTTCGCCTCTCGGACATCAACGCCCGCTACGCGCGCCACTTCATGAGCGACGCGAACGCGCGCTGACCGGCGTGCAATGACAAAGGCCCTGCTCGCGCGCCGCGCGGCAGGGCCTTTGCGTGTGGCCGCAGATAGCTTCAGTCGTCCGTATAGACCACGCGATACGGCCGCCCGATCTTCTCCCACTCGGCCGCTTCCTGCACGAGGCTGTAGTCGGTGAGCGGATTGTTCGCGACCCAGTCGTTCGGCAGGCGCACATCGAAGCCGCTGCCCGCCTGCTTGACCTCGATGCTCGGCAGGCCTGCATCGGTACGCCGCCGGCACAGCAGCGACGCGAGCCGCAGGCAGAAGAGCAGCATCCACTCGACGTCGCGCGAATGCGACAGCTTGCCGAGCTTGCCCGCGTGTCCCAGCACGAGCGCCGCGAGCCGCGCCTGGTCGGTGCGCGAGAAGCCGGGCATGTCGGCGTGGGTCGCGATGTACGCCGAGTGCTTGTGGTACGCGCTATGCGCAATCGACAAGCCGATCTCGTGCAGCGCCGCCGACCACGCGAGAAACATGCGGTTTTCCTCGCGCTGTTCGGCATCGGGTTCGTCGAACTGGTCGTAGAAGCTTATCGCCAGTTCCGCGATGCGGTCGGACTGCGCGGCATCGACGGCGTAGCGGCGCTTGAAGCCTTCCACCGTGACCGTGCGCATGTCCTCGTGCTGCGAACGCCCGAGCAGGTCGTACAGCACGCCGAGCCTGAGCGCGCCGTCGGTGGTGTCGACGTAATCGATGCCCAGTTCCTCGAACACGCCGAGCATGATCGACAGGCCGCCCGCCAGCACCGGAACGCGGTCGGGCTTGAGCGCCACCAGTTTCAGCCGGTTCACGTTCTCCGCCTTGATGAGCGCGCGCTTCAGGCGTTCCAGGCCGCCGCGCGAAATGCCGTGCGTGACGTGCGGATCGTTGAAGCCGTTGGCCTCGACGAGTTCCGCGAGCGCGCGCGCCGTGCCCGACGAGCCGATCGCCTGATCCCAGCCCGTGTGCTTGTATTCGGCCGAGATGATCTGGATTTCGCGCTTCGCGGCGAGTTCGGCCTGACGCATGGTGTATTCGTCGACGTTGCCCGCCGGGAAGAACTGCCGGCTATGGCTCACGCAGCCGATATAGAGGCTTTCCATGTGGATCGGCGTGTAGTGCGAGCCGATGATGAATTCCGTCGAGCCCCCGCCGATGTCCACCACGAGGCGCTTGCCCGTGCTCGCCGGCACCGAATGCGCCGCGCCCGCATAGATTAGGCGCGCTTCCTCGCGCCCCGCGATCACTTCGATCGGGAAGCCGAGCGCGGCTTCCGCCTCGGCGATGAAGTCGCCCGCGTTCTTCGCGACCCTGAGCGTGTTGGTCGCCACCGCGCGCACGTGATCCGGGTGGAAGTCGCGCAGGCGTTCGCCGAAGCGCTTGAGCGCATCCCAGCCGCGCAGTTGCGACGCGCGGTCGAGATACTTGTCGCGCGAAAGCCCCGCCCCGAGGCGCACCGGCTCGCGCAGCGCGTCGACCTGATAGATCTGGCTGCCGGCCTCCGTCTCCTCGACGCGTCCGACGATCAGCCGGAAACTGTTCGAACCCAGGTCTACGGCGGCGAGAAGATGCGGTTGAGTGACCATCGGATATCCAGGATTCATGGGAAGGGGACGCTTCGCGGCGCCGCACCAATTCTAATCCAGGCGAGCGCCCACGGCGTCGGATGCGCGCCCGAACGTCCGGCGGGACCCGCCGCGCACAGGCGACGCTATTCCCAATCTGCGTAGAATTTGTGACACTGACAGTGTCACGAAAACTTAATCTTACTGTGAGACTATCCGAACGTCCGCTTGCCCTTTCGATAGACCCTCCACTTACCTCGTCGATGTCCATACGCTATCCGCTATTCAACCGCGAGCTGGGCATCCTGGGATTCAACGAGCGCGTGCTGGCGCAAGCCGCCGACACCGCCGTTCCTCTCCTCGAACGTCTTCGCTTCATCTGCATCACGAGCAGCAATCTCGACGAATTCTTCGAAGTCCGCATGGCGGGCCTGCAGGAACAGATGCGCGACAACCCCGGCTCGCTCTCTCCGGACGGCATGTCGTTGCAGCATGTGTACGACCTCGTGGTCGAGCGCGCGCACCGGCTCGTGCGCCAGCAGTACGCGATGCTGCACGACACCGTGATTCCCGCGCTCGAAAGCGAAGGCATCTACTTTCATAACGCCGAGGCGTGGTCCGCGCAGCAGACCGAGTGGGCGCGCGAGTACTTTCACAATGAGCTTTTGCCGGTGCTCACGCCGATCGGCCTCGATCCGGCGCATCCGTTTCCGCGCGTGCTCAACAAAAGCCTGAACTTCGTCGTTGAACTGGAGGGCAAGGACGCCTTCGGCCGCCAGGCGATGATGGGTATCGTGCAGGCGCCGCGCGCGCTGCCGCGCCTCGTGCGCATGCCCGAGGCGCTGTCGGGCTATCCGCACGGCTTCGTGCTCCTGAGCTCGCTGATGCAGCGCTTCGTCGAAGAGCTGTTTCCGCATCTGAACGTGCGAAGCTGCAACCAGTTTCGCATCACGCGCAACAGCGAGCTTTTCGTCGATGAAGACGAAATCACCAACCTGCGCGTCGCGCTGCAGGGCGAACTGCCGGCTCGGCATCTGGGCAACGCGGTGCGGCTGGAAGTGTCGGCGGAGACGCCGCCGCACATGGTGCGGCGCCTGCTCGACGAGAGCCAGCTGAACGAGCGCGACTGCTATCGCGTGAACGGCCCGGTGAATCTCGTGCGGCTGATGCAGTTGCCCGAGATGGTGGACCGGCCCGACCTAAAGTTCGTGCCGCATATTCCGTCGATACCCAAGAGCATTGCGAACGCGTCGAATCTCTTCGATGCGATCGATCAGGGCGACATCCTGCTGCATCATCCGTACGAAAGTTTTCAGCCGGTGCTCGAACTGCTGTTGCAGGCCGCGAAGGACCCGCAGGTTGTAGCGATCAAGCAGACCATCTACCGCACCGGCACCGATTCGCCGCTGATGGACGCGCTGATGCAGGCCGCGCGCAATGGCAAGGAAGTGACGGTGGTGGTCGAGCTGCTTGCGCGCTTTGACGAAGAGACGAACATCAACTGGGCGTCGCAACTGGAAGCGGTCGGCGCGCATGTGGTGTATGGCGTGGTCGGCCACAAGTGCCACGCGAAGATGGTGCTGATCGTGCGGCGCGTGTCGCAGGGCGGCAAGCTCGTGCTCAAGCGCTACGTGCATCTGGGAACCGGCAACTATCATCCGCGCACGGCGCGTCTTTATACCGACTTCGGCATGTTGACTGCCGACCAGCAACTCTGCGAAGACGTGCATCACGTGTTCCAGCAATTGACGGGCATCGGCGGCGAGATTCCATTGCATCAGATCTGGCAGTCGCCGTTCACGCTGCATGCGAAGCTGATGGATGCGATCCACGCCGAAGCGGAACATGCGCGCGCGGGCAGGAAGGCGCGCATCGTCGCGAAGATGAATGCGTTGCTCGAGCCTTCGGTGATTGCGGCGCTCTACGAGGCGTCGCAGGCGGGGGTGAAGATCGACTTGATCGTGCGCGGCGTGTGCTCGCTGAAACCGGGCGTGGAGGATCTGTCGGAGAACATCACGGTGCGGTCGATCGTCGGGCGTTTTCTGGAGCATCACCGCATCTTCTACTTCTATGCGGATGGCAAGGAAGACGTCTATCTGTCGAGCGCCGACTGGATGGACCGCAACTTCTTCCGGCGCGTCGAGGTGGCGTTTCCGATCCGCGATCGGCGGCTGAAGCGGCGCGTGATCGCCGAAGGTTTGTCGGTGCTTCTCGGCGATAACCAGACGGCGTGGCTTATGCAGAGCGACGGACATTACCGGCGGCGGCGGCCGGGTAAGGCGATGCGCAACGCGCAGTTGGGTTTGCTCGCCAAGTTTTGCTCTTGAGCGGACAACCGTGGTTTTGATTCGTGCTGGCGCTTGTTCGACACCGTCTGATGGTTCTGCGCTTCGATGGAACTTGTTTTCTTAGTGGTTTATTAGCACTGCCCCTGTCCGGGGCGGGACTTACTTTCTTTGCTGCTGCAAAGAAAGTAAGCAAAGAAAGCAGATTTTCAGGCAGCAGTCTTAGAGCGGCAACGCCTTTGAAGTACTGAGTGGACATACCTCCTAAGTGTCGCCCTCAAAGGACACGCCGGGCTTGGTGCGATTAACCACTGTGTCCTCGCACAGCAAAGATTTTGGTAAGGCAGTCATTCGTCCGTCCAGCTTCGCGGACGACAGGCATAACCGAAAAACATCGGTTCACAACCGGGACCGCGACGGTGCACCTGACGTCTGAGCGGAGCGAAGACGGATGTATGATGGCTGTGCCAATTTGTTCGCTGCGCGATGTCACAGTGCGTGCCGCGCACCAAGCCCCTGCGACCTACGAGGGCAACACTTAGGCGCTGCGCCACTCGGTATTGCTCGTGCGTTGACGTGTTGTGACTGCTGCCAGAAAAGCTGCTTTCTTTGCTTACTTTCTTTGCAGCAGCAAAGAAAGTAAGTCCCGCCCCGGACAGGGGCAGAGCTAATAGACCACAAAGAAAGCAAGTTCCACAGAAGCGCAGAACCCATCAAACGGTGTTGAACAACCACCGGCCCCGAGCGCCAGCAAACCATCAAACCGCGACTGATTTCCTCAAGGCCGTCCGCGCGGCCGGAAACCGTACGCTGAACGTGCTCCCCCGCCCTTCCTCGCTCTTCACATCGAGTTCCGCATGATGCCGCTGCAGCACATGCTTGACGATCGCCAGCCCGAGTCCCGTGCCCCCCGTATCCCGCGAGCGGCTGCGATCGACCCGATAGAACCGCTCCGTCAACCGCGGAATATGCTCCGCAGGAATACCGAGCCCGCTGTCGCGCACCGAGAACACCGCGCGATCCTCCTCGCGCCGCCACGTCACATCGATCGTGCCGCCGTCCGGTGTATAGCGAATCGCGTTCGTCACGAGATTGGCGAGGGCGCTCACGATCTCCGTCTCGGCGCCCGCCACCGTCAGCGCTTCGTCGCTATGAAAGGCAATGCGATGTCGCCCCGCCGACAGATTGATCGCGTCATCTTCGAGATGGCGCATCACCGCGCGCATGTCGAGCAGCTCGTCGCCCGGCGGCCGCATGTCGCCTTCGAGGTTCGCGAGCACCAGCAAGTCGCGCACGATGTTCCTCATCCGCGATGCCTGCTGATCCATCATCTCCAGATAGCGCGCGCGGTCCGCCTCGTCGAGCGGCAGTTCGCGCATCGTCTCCAGAAAGCCCGATAGCACCGTGAGCGGCGTCTTCAGTTCATGCGAGACGTTCGCGACGAAGTCGCGCCGCATCGAATCGGTGCGCTCCAGTTCGGTGATGTCCTGCGTGAGGATCAGCTTGCGGTTGTCGCCATAAGGAAAGACCTGCACCGAGAGCGTATGCCGCCGGTTCGCGCCCATCGCGCGCATGATCAGTATCTCTTCGTAATGGTGCGAATTCAGATAGCGCACGAACTCCGGGCGGCGTACGAGATGCGTGACGTGCTGGCGCAAGTCGCGCTTCGCGTCGAGCCCGAAATGCGTCTCGGCGATCGCGTTGCACCACTCGATCTGATCGCGATCGTCGAGCATCGCGACACCGTTCGGCGACGCCTGGATCGCCTGGATGAAGCGCGAGTGCTGCTGCTCGACCTGACGCACCTGCGCGTGCCAGCGCTTCGCGAGCTTGTGCAGCCTATAGTAGATCTCGCCCCAGATGCCGAGCGCGCTCGGCACTTCGCCATACACGGGGGCGTCGAGCAGGCGCCAGAGACGTTGCGTGTGATAGGTGCTGAAAAAGCTCTGCACGACGAGCATCACGACCGCGAACGCCAGCGCGATGCGCACGCCGAAGAACGCGCCGACCAGTGCGCTCAGCGCTGCGAGCAACGCAAGGGACACGATGGAACGCGTCCAGATGATATTCATGGTCGGCTGGTCTGGAATTATGAAAGGTGCGCAGCCGCGAGTCGGCTCAGGCGCTCTTCGCGAGCCTGTAACCGCTGCCCCGCACCGTTTCGATCATAGCATCGCAGCCCGCCGGCTTGAGCGCCGCGCGCAGGCGCTTGATATGCACATCGACCGTGCGCTCTTCCACGAACACGTGATCGCCCCACACCTGATCGAGCAGTTGCGTGCGGCTGTGCACGCGCTCCGGATGCGTCATGAAGAAATGCAGGAGCCGGAATTCGGTCGGGCCGAGGTCGAGCTTGATGTCGTTGCCGGAGTGGCTCGCGGCCACGCGGTGCGTTGCGGGATCGAGCCGCAAGCCGTTGATCGCGACGACGTCCTCGGTCAGCTGCGGCGCGCGCCGGCGCAGCACCGCCTTGATGCGCGCCATCAGTTCCTTCGGCGAGAAGGGCTTCGTGACGTAGTCGTCGGCGCCGATCTCGAGACCGAGCACCTTGTCCTGCTCGTCGCCGCGCGCGGTCAGCATGATGATCGGGATGTGCTTCGTGCGCTCGTTGTTGCGCAGCTCGCGCGCGAACGTGATGCCGGACTTGCCCGGCAGCATCCAGTCGAGCAGCACGAGATCGGGCAGCACGTCGCTGATCAGGTTCTGCGCCTGCTCCGCGTTATAAGCGCGGATCGGGCAGTGTCCCGCATGTTGCAGATTCACCGAGATCAGTTCGGAGATCGCGGGTTCGTCTTCGATGACGAGGATACTGCTGGGCATCGGCACCTCTGTAACCTTTTTTGCTTGGAGTGGAAATCGGCCGAATTCAACTGAGCGCTTCGCGTTCGAGCTGGTCGCGCGACACGTGCCGCACGTCGGTTCCCTTCACGATGTAGATGATGAATTCGGCGATGTTCTTCGCATGGTCGCCAATCCGCTCGACGGCCTTCGCGATGAAGAGATAGTCGAGGCCCGCGGAAATCGTGCGCGGATCTTCCATCATGTACGTGATGAGCTTTCTCACGAACGCGCGGAATTCCTCGTCGATTGCTTTATCGTCGCGCACGATCTGCGCGGCCGCGACCGTATCGAGGCGCGCGAACGCGTCGAGCGCCCGACGCAGGATCGTCACCGCCATCTCGCCCGAGAGCTTGATCTCGGCGATGTTCACCGTGCGGCCCGCGCCGTCCTCGTTGATGCGCTTCACGCGCTTCGCGATCTTCTCGGCTTCGTCGCCGGCGCGCTCAAGGTTGGTGATCGTCTTCGAGATCGCCATCAGAAGGCGCAGGTCGCGCGCGGCCGGCTGACGGCGCGCGATGATGTTGCTGCACTCCTCGTCGATCTCGACTTCCATTGTGTTCAGGCGCACTTCGGCTGCGATCACCTGGTCAGCGACGCCGATGTCGAACGTATTCAACGCCTGCATCGCGTGGATGATCTGCGACTCGACGAGGCCGCCCATTTCCAGCACTTTCGACGACACCGCGTTGAGGTCGGCGTCGAACTGGCTCGACAGATGTTTATCGGACATGTATTGCTCCTATAGTCCCTTTCTCTCCGGCGGCTTAGCCGAACCGTCCGGTGATGTAGTCTTCCGTTTCCTTGCGGGCGGGCTTGATGAAGATCTTTTCGGTGTCGCCGAATTCGATCAGCTCGCCGAGGTACATATAGGCAGTGTAGTCGGAACAACGCGCCGCCTGCTGCATGTTGTGCGTGACGATCACGACCGTGTAGTCGTTCTTCAGCTCAGCAATCAGCTCTTCGATGCGGCCCGTCGAAATCGGGTCGAGCGCTGAGCAAGGTTCGTCGAGCAGCAGCACTTCCGGGCGGATCGCGATCCCGCGTGCGATGCAAAGACGCTGCTGCTGGCCGCCCGAGAGGCCGTAGCCGCTCTGCTGCAGCTTGTCCTTCACTTCGTTCCAGAGCGCGGCCTTGGTGAGCGCCCACTCGACGCGATCGTCCATCTCCGAGCGTGACAGCTGCTCGAACATCTTCACGCCGAACGCGATGTTGTCGTAGATCGACATCGGGAACGGCGTCGGCTTCTGGAACACCATGCCGACCCGCGCGCGCAGGAGCGAAATGTCGCGGCGCGTGTCGAGCAGGTTCTCGCCGTCCATCAGGATCTCGCCTTCGGCGCGCTGCTCCGGATAGAGCGCGTACATCTTGTTGAACGTGCGCAGGAGCGTGGACTTGCCGCAGCCCGATGGCCCGATGAACGCCGTCACCTTCTTCTCGGGGATGCGCAGATTGATGTTCTTCAGCGCGTGATACTTGCCGTAGAAGAAGTTGAGGTTGTTCACCTCGATCTTCGGCTTCATCGAATCGGCGGGCTTCGCGCTATGCGTCGGCTTGAAGCTGCCGGGCACGGGGCCGCGTTCGATCGGCGCGTCGGTCTTTTCGTCGACCGCTTGTGCATTCAGGTGGCTGACACCACTCGCAACCGTGTTCATGGAATCACTCCGCCTATTTTTTCGAAAGAATCGTGCGTGCAAGGACATTCAGACCCAGCACGCCGAGCGTAATCAGAAAGACGCCGGCCCACGCGAGCGACTGCCATTGCGGGAACGGGCTCATCGCAAACTTGTAGATCGTGACCGGCAGGTTCGCGACCGGCTGGTTCATGTCGAACGAGAAGAACTGGTTCGAAAGCGCGGTGAAGAGCAGCGGCGCGGTCTCGCCGGCGATGCGCGCCACGGCGAGCAGCACGCCCGTCACGATCCCGCCGACAGACGCCTTCAGCGTGATCGACAGCACCATCTTCCACTTCGGCGTGCCGAGCGCGAACGCGGCTTCGCGCAGCGCATTCGGAACGAGCTTCAGCATGTTCTCGGTCGTGCGGATCACGATCGGAATCTGCAGGAGCGCGAGCGCGATCACGCCGGCCCAGCCCGAGAAGCGCCCCACCTTCGCGACGACGAGCGCGTAGACGAAGAGACCGATCACGATCGACGGCGCTGAGAGCAGGATGTCGTTGATGAAGCGCGTGACGCTCGCGAGCCACCGTTTCTGGCCATATTCTGCGAGGTACACGCCTGCCAGGATGCCGAGCGGCGTGCCGATGAACGTCGCGAGCACCACCAGCATCAGGCTGCCGACGATCGCATTCGCGAGACCGCCGCCGTCGGTGTTCGGCGGTGGCGTCGACTGCGTGAAAAGCTCGACCGACAGTCCGCCGACGCCGAGTTTCAGCGTCGTGAAAAGAATCCAGACGAGCCACAGCAGGCCGAAGGCCATCGCGGCAAGCGAAAGTGTCAGCGCGAGCGCGTTCTTGCCGCGGCGGCGGCGTTGCAGACGAACGCGCGTGGCTTCCGACGCGTCCATATTTGTGTAAGCAGGCTGGCTCATTTGGAACCTTCCCCTTTTTCGAGGCGAAGCAGCATCACTTTCGAAATCGCCAGCACGAAGAACGTGATCACGAAAAGAATCAGGCCGAGTTCCATCAGCGCAGCGGTATGCAGGCCGGGGCTCGCCTCGGCGAATTCATTCGCGAGCGCGGACGTGATGCTGTTGCCAGGCGAAAAGAGCGACACATTGTCGAGCAGGTTCGTATTGCCGATCACGAAGGTCACCGCCATCGTCTCGCCGAGCGCGCGGCCGAGGCCGAGCATCACGCCGCCGATCACGCCGGTGCGCGTGTACGGCAGCACGATCTTCCACATCACTTCCCACGTCGTGCAGCCGATGCCGTAAGCCGATTCCTTCAGGAGCACGGGCGTGACTTCGAACACATCGCGCATCACGGCGGCGATGTACGGAATGATCATGATCGCGAGAATGACGCCCGCGCACAGGATGCCGATGCCGATCGGCGGGCCCTGGAAGAAGCGGCCGATCACCCAGACGTCGCCGAGCAGATGCCCGAGCGGTTTTTCGAAGTAAGTCGCGAAAATCGGCGCGAAGACGAGCAGGCCCCACATGCCGTAGACGATCGACGGAATCGCTGCCAGCAGTTCGATCGCGATGCCGAGCGGGCGGCGCAGCCAGGCCGGCGAGAGTTCGGTCAGAAAGAGCGCGATGCCGAAGCTCACCGGCACCGCGATGATCAGCGCGATCAGCGACGTGGCAATCGTGCCGTAGATCGGCACGAGCGCGCCGAAGGTCTCGGTCGGCGGATCCCACTCGGCGTGCCACAGGAAGCCGAGGCCGAATTTTTCGATTGTCGGCATGGACGCCACGATCAGCGACACGATGATGCCGCCAAGCAAAAGCAGCGTGACGACGGCTGCAAGCCGCGTCAGACCGCCGAAAAGGATGTCGCCGAGACGGCCCGGGGCGCGCTGTGTGCCGGCTCCGGGGGGCGCCGACGCTAGATTGATGTCCGACATGGGAACCTTGGGTCGGGCCGCGCGGCACCTGCCGCGCGGCGAAACTTACCGCTTTCGTCCTTAGCTGTTTCAGCTTAGGACAGTTTCAGACATGCGTTACTGCGCGACTGCCTTGCCCGACGCATCCTTGACCTTTGCCTTCCATTGCGTGCGAATTTCCGCGACCACCGAATCCGGCAGCGAGATGTAGTCGAGATCGTTCGCCGCCTGGTTGCCGTTCTTGAACGCCCAGTCGAAGAACTTCAGCGTTTCCGTGCCCTGTTCCGGCTTGTCCTGCGTCGCGTGCAGCAGGACGAAGGTCGCGCCGACGACCGGCCATGCGTCCTTGCCCGGCTCGTTCGTGAGGATCTGGTAGAACGACTTCGACCAGTCGGCGCCCGCGGCCGCGGCCTTGAACGTCTCCGTCTTCGGCTCGACAGTCGTGCCGGCGGCGTTCTTCAGGCCGACGTAGGTCATCTTGTTCTGCTTCGCGTACGCCCACTCGACGTAGCCGATCGCGCCCGGCAGACGCTGCACGAATGCCGCGACACCGTCATTGCCCTTGCCGCCCGTGCCCGTCGGCCAGTTGACGGTCGAGCCTTCGCCGACCTTCGACTTCCAGTCCGCGTTCACTTTCGACAGGTAGTTCGTCCAGATGAAGCTCGTTCCCGAGCCGTCGGCGCGGCGAACCACGGCGATGTCCGTGTCCGGCAGCTTCACTTTCGGATTGAGCGCGGCGATCGCCGGGTCATTCCACTTCTTGATCTTGCCGAGATAGATGTCGCCGAGCACTTCGCCCGACAGCGTCACTTCACCCGCCTTCACGCCCGGCACGTTGATCACCGGCACGACGCCGCCGACCACCGTCGGAAACTGGAAAAGACCTTGCTTCGTGAGTTCGTCGTCCTTCAGCGGCGCGTCGGAGCCGGCGAAATCGACCGTCTTCGCGATGATCTGCTTGACGCCGCCCGACGAGCCAATGCCCTGATAGTTCACCTTGCCGCCGCCGGTCTTCTGGTAGGCGTCGGCCCACTTCGTGTAGATCGGTGCTGCGAAGGTGCTGCCCGCGCCGGTGATATCGGCTGCTTGCGCGGAAATGGCGACGAATGCGCCGATTACGCCAGCCAGCGCGGTTTGCATCAATTTCATGAGACCTCCAGGTTGTGAGCGAATGACACGACAACGCGAAGCATAGGCAGTATCCGTGACAGTAATGTGACTGTTCGTGAAGCCAGCGTGACAACGGGCTTACGTCTATGAAAGGCGGCATTTTTTCTCGTTCAGACACACGCGGAATGCAAAAAAGCCGCTGCGATTCGAAATCGCAGCGGCTTTTTTGCTGGTTTTGGCGAAAACTCAGGAAGTCGCGTCTTTCACGACCTGCGCAATCGTTTCCGCGTGCCGAATGGCGTCCTTTTCCGAAGCGGCCTCGACCATCACGCGCAGCACGGGCTCCGTGCCCGACGCGCGAATCAGCACGCGTCCGTGCGCCTGAAGCGCGTGTTCGGCGCCCGCGATCGCGGTCTGGATTGCATCGCTGCTTTTCCAGTCGGCGCCCGGGCTCATGCGCACGTTGATCAGTTTCTGCGGGAATAGTGTGACGCCGTCGAGCTGTTCGGCGAGCGTCTTGCCGCTGCGCTGGATCGCGGCGAGCACGAGCAGCGCGGAGACGATGCCGTCGCCCGTCGAATGCCGGTCGAGCGACAAGATGTGGCCAGACCCTTCCGCGCCGAGTTGCCAGCCGTTTTCGCGCAGCTTTTCGAGCACGTAGCGGTCGCCGACGGCCGCGCGCTCAAACTGCACGCCCACGTCCCTGAGCGCCACTTCGACGGCCATGTTCGTCATCAGCGTGCCGACCGCGCCTTCCACCTTGCCGTCGGTCGCGATGCGGTCCTTCACCAGCACGTAGAGCAACTCGTCGCCGTTATAGAGACGCCCGTCGGCGTCGACGATCTGCAGGCGGTCCGCGTCGCCGTCCAGCGCGATGCCGATGTCCGCGCCATGTTCGCGCACCGCGCGCACGAGCGCCTCGGGTGCGGTGGCACCGACTCCGTCATTGATATTGAAGCCGTTCGGCGAGATGCCAAGCGGAATCACCTCGGCGCCGAGTTCGTGGAAAACGTTCGGCGCGACGTCGTACGCGGCGCCGTGCGCACAATCGAGCACGATTTTCATGCCGCGCAGATCGAAGCTCGCCGGAAACGTGCTCTTGCAGAATTCGACATAGCGGCCGCCGGCGTCGTCGAGCCGCCGGGCCTTGCCGAGGCGCTCCGACGTCACGCAGTCGAGGGGCTGCTCCAGTTGGGTTTCGATCTGCAGTTCGACGTTGTCCGGCAGCTTGTTGCCGTCGGCGGAGAAGAACTTGATGCCGTTGTCGTAGTACGGATTATGCGAAGCGCTGATGACGACGCCCGCCGCGAGCCGCAGCGCGCGCGTCAGATAGGCGATACCGGGCGTGGGCATCGGGCCGGCCAGCATGACGTCGACGCCCGCGGCCGAAAAACCCGCCTCCAGAGCGGCCTCGAGCATATAGCCCGAAACCCGCGTGTCCTTGCCGATCAGCACGGTCGGGCGGCTGCCCTTCTTCTGCCAGCGGTCGGCGCCGGCCAGCACCTTGCCGGCGGCGTAGCCAAGGCGCAGGACGAATTCCGGCGTGATCGGGGCCTCGCCTACCCTTCCTCGAATTCCGTCCGTTCCAAAATAGCGACGTGCCATTGTGATTCGACCCTCCCTCATGGGACGCTGATGCGCGCCATGCGTCCCCGTTGTATATGAAACTGTAAAGCGGCGCTCGCGCAGCGCTCTGCTCTGCTCTGCGCATTTATCCGGTCAATGATGCCGGATTCAGGCCGCATCTTTCGTTGCCTTCCAGACCTTCATTGCATCGACGGTCGGCGCGACGTCGTGAACCCGGATGATCGCCGCGCCCCGCTCCGCTGCGCAAACAGCCGCCGCGACGCCCGCCGCGACGCGTTCGCCCTTCTTGCGCCCGGTCGCGGCACCGAGCATCGATTTGCGCGACATGCCGGCAAGCAACGGGTAGTTCGTGCCGGCCGGAATTGTATCCGCGAGGTGGGCGAGCAATGCGAAATTGTGCGCTTCCGTCTTGCCGAAGCCATACCCTGGATCGAGACAGATTCGCTCGCGCGCAATTCCCGCATTCGTCAGCGCATTCACGCGTTCGTCGAAGAAGGCGCGCACATCCGCGACGACGTCGCGATACACCGGCTCGTTTGCCTGCATCGTCTGCGGCTCACCGAGCATGTGCATGACACACAGTCCGCAGTTGCTGTCGCGCACCGCATCGAGCGCACCGGGCTGCCTGAAGCCCCAGATGTCGTTGATCATGTCCGCACCGGCGTCGAGCGCGGCACGCATCACCGCTGGCTTGTACGTGTCGACCGACAGCGGCACGTTCAACTGCCGCAACGCCTCGACGATCGGGATCACCCGCGCGAGTTCCTCGTCTAGCGCGACCGGCACTGCACCGGGACGCGTCGATTCGCCGCCGATGTCGATGAGCTCGGCGCCGTCGGCGAGCATTTCCTCGGCGCGCCTGATTGCGTCATCGCGCGCCAGGAAGCGACCGCCGTCTGAAAACGAGTCGGGCGTCACGTTCAGGATGCCCATCACGAGCGGCCGCTCGAAACTCAAGACAAAGCGCCCGCATTGCAGCGGCGGTGTTGGAAATTGCGATTTGGAAGTCGTCAAGGGATCTGACTGATGAATGGATTGATCAAGTTCGGCCGCCACTCGGACGGCAATGAAAAAGGGCCGGTGTGCGAACACACCAGCCCTCATGCGGATCGGGTGAAACTCAGGCCGGCGCTGTTGCGCTGCCCGGCTTGACCTCAGTGCCGCTATTGCCGCTGCTCGGCGTATCGCCCGACGGCGGCGGCAGATTCTTCGGCGGACGCGGCGGACGGCCCGCCATGATGTCGCTGATCTGGTCTGCATCGATGGTTTCCCATTCGAGCAGCGCCTTCGTCATCGCTTCGACATTGTCGCGGTGGTCCTCGAGCAATTTGCGCGCAAGGCCATACTGTTCATCGAGAATCCGGCGGATTTCGGCGTCGACCTTCTGCTGCGTCGCTTCCGACACCGTCTTCGATGCCAGCTTGCCGAACATGCCGTCCTGCTCGGTATCGACATAGACCATCGTGCCGAGCACATCCGACATGCCGTAGCGCGTCACCATGTCACGGGCCATCTTGGTCGCGCGCTCGAAGTCGTTCGAGGCACCGGTCGACATCGAGTTGAGGAACACCTCTTCCGCCGCACGGCCGCCGAACAGGATCGCGATTTCCTCAAGCATCTTGTCGCGATACAGGTTCACGCGGTCATGTTCCGGCAACTGCCACGTCACGCCGAGTGCCCAGCCGCGCGGCATGATCGTGACCTTGTGCACCGGGTCGGCATGCGGCAGCAATTTCGCGACCACCGCGTGACCGGACTCGTGGTAAGCCGTATTGCGACGCTCTTCCTCGCGCATCACCGCCGACTTGCGCTCCGGACCCATGAAGATCTTGTCCTTCGCGTCTTCGAAGTCCTGCATTTCGACGATGCGCTTGCCGCGACGCGCCGCAAAAAGCGCAGCTTCGTTGACGAGATTCGCGAGATCGGCGCCCGAAAAACCCGGCGTGCCGCGCGCGATCACCGATGCGTCGACGTCGTTTGAAATCGGTACCTTGCGCAGGTGCACCTTCATGATGTGCTCGCGACCGCGGATGTCCGGCAGACCGACATACACCTGGCGGTCGAAACGGCCCGGACGCAGGAGTGCCTTGTCGAGCACGTCGGAACGGTTCGTCGCGGCGATCACGATCACGCCGGAGTTCGCCTCGAAGCCGTCCATTTCGACAAGCATCTGGTTCAGCGTCTGCTCGCGCTCGTCGTTGCCGCCGCCCATGCCGGCGCCGCGATGACGGCCGACCGCGTCGATTTCGTCGATGAAGACGATGCAGGGCGCATGCTTTTTCGCCTGCTCGAACATGTCGCGCACGCGGGCCGCGCCCACGCCGACGAACATTTCCACGAAGTCCGAACCCGAAATACTGAAGAACGGCACCTTCGCTTCGCCGGCAATGGCGCGCGCGAGCAGCGTCTTACCGGTACCCGGAGGCCCGACGAGCAGCACGCCGCGCGGGATTCGGCCGCCCAGTTTCTGGAACTTTTGTGGATCGCGCAGGAAATCGACGAGCTCGGACACTTCTTCCTTCGCTTCGTCACAGCCCGCGACATCGGTGAAATTGATTGCGTTGTTGTTCTCGTCGATCAGCCGCGCTCGCGACTTGCCGAACGAGAAGGCACCGCCTTTGCCGCCCCCCTGCATCTGCCGCATCATGTAGAACCAGAAGCCGATGATCAGGATCGTCGGTCCAAGGTAGTACAGCGCCGACACGAGCGCATTGGGTTCGTCATCGGCCTTGCCGCTGACCTGTACGCCATACTTCATCAGGTCGCCGACCATCCAGATGTCGCCCGGGGACACGATCTGATATTTCTGGCCATCTGCCGGAGTGACCGTCAAATTACGGCCCTGAACGGTTACGGTCTTAACCTTGCCGTTCTTCGCGTCGTCCATGAACTGTGAATACGACACACCTTCCTGGACGCGGGGCTTATCGAACTGCTTGAACACCGTGAACAGCACCAGTGCGATCACGAGCCACACTGCTGCCTTAGAGAACATATTGTTGTTCAAAGCACCACTCCTCACTCATAGACGGGCGCCTACATACACCTTGCGGCACCACGAAAGCATTCTAATCCAGTCCGCTAGCCCCTGCCATAAGCATTCTCTACCACGCAAATAGCGATGGAGGCCCGTTTTTCGGCACATTCGCTGGAATTTAGCGTTTTTTTGCCACTTCCATCGAACGGGGCGCTCACGTGAGGCGCTTCAACTGCCGGCCCAAAATAAACGTTTCAGACGATTTGTCGCGCGAGGCTTTCGGCTTGCGCGGCGCGACGATCTTGAACTGGTGCTTGAATTTCTCGACGATCTGGCTGTAACCGCTGCCATGAAAGCACTTGACCAGCAAAGCGCCCTCCGGTTTCAGGTGATTCTGCGAGAATTCCAGCGCGAGATCGCAGAGATGCTCGATCCGCGCGGCATCCGCGCTCGCTACACCCGACAGGTTGGGGGCCATGTCGGAAATTACAAGATCCACCTGGCGCTCGCCGACGATTTCGTTGAGCTGCTCCAGCACCGCGTCCTCGCGGAAGTCGCCCTGGATGAACGTGACGTCCGCAATCGGCTCCATCGGCAGGAGGTCGAGCGCGATGATCGTGCCGTCGATGCCCCCCTCGCGTTCCGCGTCGCGCTTCGCGCCCTGCGCGAGCTTGTTGCGCGCGTACTGGCTCCAGCTGCCGGGCGTCGAGCCCAGATCGACGATCACCTGTCCCGGACGAATCAGCTTGTCCTGCTCGTCGATCTCCTTCAGCTTGTAGGCGGCGCGCGCGCGATAACCCTCGCGCTGCGCGAGCTTCACGTAGGGATCGTTGATGTGGTCATGCAACCACGAATGGTTAAAGCGGTTTTTTGCCATCAATAATGAACTCGTGCTGCGTAATCATGCATCCAGCAATGCTTTTAGCGGATAATACGCGTCTATTTGGCCGGCCCCGCTTCGCGCGGTGCGGCAGGCATGGGCGAAACCGGTGATTCAGTGCTGGTCGGCCGATAACCTGCGCCGAGCGCTGTTCATCGTGCCGCACGGTCTCGTTTCGCAGATAATCCGCGCCGTTTTCGTTTTTCAGGCGTTGGCGGGCCCCGTCCGCCTGGCTGTGCGCCTTATGGTAAATGGCTGTCAGCGCTTTTTCGCATCGTCCCGACCGCAGCCGGTCAATGCCGCTTTGCTCCTTTTGCGCTTCAGCATCCCTCATTTTAGTCGAGTCCGTTAATTCTCATGTCCGCCCTCAAACTCTCACCCGCCCAACGTGCCGATCTTCGCGCGCAGGCTCATGCGCTCAAGCCCGTCGTTCTCGTCGGGGCCGAAGGGCTGACCGAAGCCGTGCTGACCGAGATCGAAGTCCACCTCGACGCCCATCAGCTCATCAAGATCCGCGTTTTCGGCGACGATCGTGACGCGCGCGTCGCGATGTACGAGGAAATCTGCGATCGCCTCGGCGCCGCGCCTGTTCAGCATATCGGCAAGCTGCTCGTGATCTGGAGGCCGGAAGGCGCTGCGCCGCAAAAGCCTTCGGCCCGCCGCTCCACGATGCCGAGCGCCGCCGAAGCCGCGGAGCGTCCGTCGAAGGGTGCCGCGCCCCGCATCGTCAAGGCCGTGAAGATCACGCGCGACGCGCCCGCCGTGAAAAAGCCGAAAAAACAGAAGCTGCTCGTGCGCGGTAACGAACGCGTCACGGCCGGCGGCAACGTCAAGCGCGCGAAAAAGCGCCAGACGGGCAGCAAGCGCGCCCATCAGGCGTCGAAATAAAAAACGTGGTTGCGCCGGGCTTTGCCCGGACAGGAAGTCGCGGCGCCCGGATCGCAAGGCGCCGCCTGTTACTCACCGCCGCACGCGCCGAGCCGCCACAGCGGCAGACTGGCCTCGCGCGACGACCGGCCCCGACGCGGACTGCCCCGGCAGACGCCAGACGAGCAGAATGCCGAGCAGGCTTTCGACGACGTAAAACGCGCTCGACACGCCATGCAGCATGCCGAAGCGCTGCGTATAGGCCGAATGCGCGAGATCGGTCCCCGCTTCCTGCGCGGCGACCCGCAGCGATTCCATGAACGGCTGCAGGGCGAAATAGCCGATCAGCACGCACAGCAGCATCGCCATGACGATCCACCGCACGCGCTTGTAGTCGGCGAAACCGCTTTTCACCTGACGGTTGCCGATCAGCAGCAAGACCAGCGCGCACACCACGCCCAGTATTCCTTCGATGCGAAAGAGCTGCGCCGCCACCGATCCAGCCGACGCGCGCTCGAGCATCCGAAAGAGAACCGGCGCGGCGATGAAGCCAAGCGACAGCAGGCTGCCGACCCACACCATCGCCACGATCCGGAAGAGTCGATGTGCCATCAGACGTATCGAACGGCGATGATTTCGTACTCGCGCGCGCCGCTCGGCGCCTGCACCGACGCCACATCGCCTTCGTTCTTGCCGATCAGCGCCCGCGCGATCGGCGAGCTGATCGATACGAGGCCGTGATCGATGTCGGCTTCGTCGTCGCCGACGATCTGGTAGGTCACCGCTTTACCCGAATCGAGGTCTTCCAGTTCGACCGTCGCGCCGAACACCACGCGCCCTTCCGCTTCGACGGTCGTCGGGTCGATGACCTGCGCCGCCGCCAGCTTCGATTCGAGCTCGGCGATGCGGCCCTCGATGAATCCCTGCTTTTCCTTTGCCGCGTCGTACTCGGCGTTTTCCGACAGATCGCCCTGAGCGCGCGCTTCAGCGATCGAATTCACGACCGCCGGCCGCTCGACCGATTTCAGGCGTTGCAATTCCGCGCGCAGGAGTTCTGCGCCGCGCTTCGTCAATGGAACTGTGCTCATAAACAACTCGGAGAACAAAAAAACAGCCGTAAAAAAATTACCGCGGTTAAGTGCATCTCCCGGTAATCGGAAGACGCCGCTTAACCGCGGCCCTTGAAGCCAAAACCAATAATCGAGGCCTTAGTTTAGGCGAGCATGCAGACCTTGTAAATCATAGACTTCCAGGTCCTTCAGATAGCGCAGCCCTTCGACCGCGGCCCGCGCACCCGACATCGTCGTGTAGTACGTGACCTTGTTCGCCTGCGCGCTCATGCGAATGGAGCGCGAGTCGGCAATGGCGGCGCGGGTTTCGTCGACCGTCGTGAAGACGAGCGCGATCTCGCCGTTCTTGATCATGTCGACGATGTGCGGACGGCCGTCCTTCACCTTGTTCACGACCTTCACCGGCACGCCGGCCGCCTCGATCGCCGCTGCCGTGCCCTTGGTCGCGACGATCGGGTAGCCGAGTTCGTGCAGCATGCGCGCGACTTCGACCGCCTTCGGCTTGTCGGCGTCCATCACGGTCAGAAGCACCGTGCCGGATTCCGGCAGACGCGAACCCGCCGCGAGTTGCGACTTGAAGAGCGCCTCGCCGAAAGTCTGGCCGACGCCCATCACTTCGCCGGTCGAGCGCATCTCGGGCCCGAGCACCGGATCGACCGCCGGGAACTTCACGAACGGGAACACCGCTTCCTTGACGCTGAAGTACGGCGGAATTACTTCCTTCGTGACGCCCTGCTCCGCCAGTTTCTGGCCGACCATCGCGCGCGCCGCGATCTTCGCGAGCGGCAGGCCCGTCGCCTTCGACACGTACGGCACCGTGCGCGATGCGCGCGGATTCACTTCTAACACGTAGATCACGTCCTTCTTCGTGCCATCGTCCTGCGGAACCTGCTGGATCGCGAACTGCACGTTCATCAGGCCGATCACGTTCAGCGCCTTCGCCATCGCGCCCGTCTGGCGCTTCAGTTCGTCGACGGTCGTCTGCGACAGCGAGTACGGCGGCAGAGAGCACGCCGAATCGCCCGAGTGCACGCCCGCCTGTTCGATGTGCTCCATCACGCCGCCGATGAACACGGCTTCGCCATCCGAGATGCAGTCGACGTCGCATTCGATCGCGTCGTTCAGGAAGCGGTCGAGCAGCACCGGCGAATCGTTCGACACCTTCACGGCCTCGCGCATGTAGCGCTCGAGGTCGCGCGGCTCGTGGACGATTTCCATCGCGCGGCCGCCCAGCACGTACGACGGGCGCACGACGAGCGGATAGCCGATTTCCTCGGCGAGCTTGAGCGCTTCGTCTTCCGCGCGCGCGGTGCGGTTCGGCGGCTGGCGCAGGTTGAGGTCCTGCAGGAGTTTCTGGAAACGCTCGCGGTCTTCGGCGGCATCGATCATGTCCGGCGACGTGCCGACGATCGGCACGCCGTTCGCTTCGAGATCGAGCGCGAGCTTCAGCGGCGTCTGGCCGCCGTACTGAACGATTACGCCGACCGGCTTCTCCAGATCGACGATCTCAAGCACGTCTTCGAGCGTCAACGACTCGAAGTACAGGCGGTCGGAAGTGTCGTAGTCGGTGGAAACCGTTTCCGGGTTGCAGTTGACCATGATGGTTTCATAGCCGTCCTCGCGCATCGCGAGCGCGGCGTGCACGCAGCAATAGTCGAACTCGATGCCCTGCCCGATCCGGTTCGGGCCGCCGCCCAGCACCATGATCTTCTTCTTGTCCGTCGGGTTCGCTTCGCACTCGTCCTCGTAGGTCGAGTACATGTAGGCGGTCTTGGTCGCGAATTCGGCTGCGCACGTGTCGACGCGCTTGTACACCGGACGCACTTTCAGTTCGTGACGACGGCGGCGCACCGCGGTCTGATCCGAACCGGTGAGCTTCGCAAGACGGCGATCAGAGAAACCGCTCTGCTTCAGATACAGCAACTCTTCACGCGTGAGGCTCTCAAGCGTGCGGCCTTGCAGCGCCTTTTCCTTGAGAATGATCTGCTCGATCTGCGCGAGGAACCACGGATCGATCGAGGTTTCCTCGAAGATTTCCTGCGGCGTGAGGCCGAGACGGAACGCGTCGCCGAGGAACCAGATGCGGTCAGGGCCCGGCTCGCCGATTTCGCGGATCGCTTCGTCGCGGCTGGTGGTCTTCTCGTCGAGACCGTCGACGCCGACTTCCAGCCCGCGCAGCGCCTTCTGGAACGACTCCTGGAACGTGCGGCCGATCGCCATCACTTCGCCGACCGACTTCATCTGCGTGGTAAGGCGTGAATCGGCTTCGCGGAACTTCTCGAACGCGAAACGCGGAATCTTCGTGACGACGTAGTCGATGGTCGGTTCGAACGATGCCGGCGTCTGGCCGCCGGTGATTTCGTTCTTCAGCTCGTCGAGCGTATAGCCGACCGCCAGCTTCGCCGCGACCTTCGCGATCGGGAAACCGGTCGCCTTCGAGGCCAGCGCCGACGAGCGCGAGACGCGCGGATTCATCTCGATCACGACCATGCGGCCGTCCTTCGGGTTGATCGCGAACTGCACGTTCGAGCCACCCGTATCGACGCCGATTTCGCGCAGCACCGCGAGCGATGCGTTACGCAGGATCTGGTATTCCTTGTCGGTGAGCGTCTGCGCGGGCGCGACCGTAATCGAGTCGCCGGTGTGCACGCCCATCGGGTCGAGGTTTTCGATCGAGCAGACGATGATGCAGTTGTCCTTCGTGTCGCGGACCACTTCCATCTCATACTCTTTCCAGCCGAGCAGCGACTCTTCGATCAGCAGTTCGCGTGTCGGCGAAAGATCCAGCCCGCGACGGCAGATTTCCTCGAACTCTTCCTTGTTGTACGCGATGCCGCCGCCCGAACCGCCGAGCGTGAACGACGGACGGATCACGGTCGGATAGCCGCCGCTGCCGGTGGCCGCCGCGATGTCGGCCTGCACGTGAAGCGCTTCTTCCATCGAATGCGCGATGCCCGACTTGGCCGAACCGAGGCCGATCTTCGTCATCGCGTTCTTGAACTTCTGGCGGTCTTCCGCCTTGTCGATCGCTTCCGGCGACGCGCCGATCAACTCGACCTTGTACTTCTCCAGCACGCCGTGATGGAAAAGATCGAGTGCGCAATTGAGCGCGGTCTGGCCGCCCATCGTCGGGAGGATCGCGTCCGGGCGTTCCTTCGCGATGATGCGCTCGACCACTTCCCACGAAATCGGCTCGATGTAGGTCACATCGGCGGTGTTCGGGTCGGTCATGATCGTCGCGGGATTGCTGTTGACGAGAATGACCTTGTAGCCTTCCTCACGCAGCGCCTTGCACGCCTGCGCGCCCGAATAGTCGAACTCGCACGCCTGGCCGATGATGATCGGTCCCGCGCCGATGATGAGGATGCTCTTGATGTCTGTCCGCTTCGGCATAACTGCTCTCGGTAATGTGGTGCTGTGTTCTGTGCTTTCTTTCGCGCGTAACTTAAGCCGCGACCTTCGACGATTCCATCAGCCTGACGAAGCGGTCGAACAGATACGCGATGTCGTTCGGCCCCGGCGACGCTTCCGGATGGCCCTGGAAG
This sequence comes from Caballeronia arationis, assembly GCF_001544975.2. Lineage (GTDB taxonomy): Bacteria > Pseudomonadota > Gammaproteobacteria > Burkholderiales > Burkholderiaceae > Caballeronia > Caballeronia arationis. The sequence goes on from NZ_FCOG02000008.1 coordinate 44,327, forward strand.
CAGAACGCGGGTTTGTCCGTGAGCGCGAAGCCTTGCAGCGTGCCGTCGAAGAGCGACACGTGCGTGACCTTCGCGTTGGCGGGCAGCGTCGACGCATCGACCGCGAAGCCGTGGTTCTGCGACGTGATGACGACGCGCCCGTCTTCGAGATCCTTCACCGGGTGGTTCGCGCCGTGGTGGCCCGTCTTCATCTTCATGGTTTTCGCGCCGACCGCGAGGCCCATGATCTGATGGCCGAGGCAGATGCCGAAGGTCGGAATGCCGCGCGCGATGAATTCGCGCGTGGCGGCAATCGCGTAGTCGCACGGCTCAGGATCGCCCGGGCCGTTCGACAGGAAGATGCCGTCCGGGTTGAGCGCGAGCGCGTCGGCGGCGGTTGCCTGCGCGGGCAGCACCGTGACCTGGCAGCCGCGCTCGGCGAGCATGCGCAGGATGTTGTACTTCACGCCGTAGTCGAATGCGACGACGCGATGCTTCGGCGTTTCCAGCTTGCCGTAGCCGGATTCGAGTCGCCATTCGGTCTGCGACCAGTCGTAGGTTTCCTTCGTCGACACGACTTTCGCGAGGTCCATGCCCGCGAGGCCCGGAAACGAGCGCGCGAGTTCAAGCGCTTTCGCTTCGTCAGTGCCGGCGAGGATGCAGCCGTTTTGCGCGCCCTTGTCGCGCAGGATGCGGGTGAGCTTGCGCGTGTCGATGCCCGCGATCGCGACGACGCCCTGCGCCTTCAGGTAATCGGACAGCGACTGTTCCGAGCGGAAATTCGACGCGAGCACCGGCAGGTCGCGAATGATCAGGCCGGCGGCATGGACTTTGGTGGCTTCGACATCCTCGGCATTCACGCCGACGTTGCCGATGTGCGGATAGGTCAGCGTAACGATCTGGCGGGCGTAGGACGGATCGGTGAGGATCTCCTGATAGCCGGTGATCGCGGTGTTGAACACCACTTCGCCGATCGTCGACCCGGAGGCGCCGATCGAATGACCACGAAAGACCGTGCCGTCGGCGAGTGCGAGAATTGCTGGGGAAAATGACGGCAACACGGGAGGCTCCTTGGGGGAACACCCTGTTGCCGACCTGTCTATCCGCTTTGTCGAGGTCGCGCGCAGCTTGAGGCGCGCGCAGACCCGCATCGCGTGGCTTGCAGGCGGGCGCATGATTCGCGGCGGTGGCTCGTGCGGTCCGGGTTCGCACGGGGCGAAACGGTCGGCGCAGGTACTCGGCGGCATGCGGCGCGTGCTACAAGGCGCGGCGGATGAACGGTGTGTGGGAGGTAGGCGCTAGGGTGCGGGTTGATGTGCTCAAACCTTCGAATTATAGCCCGGAACCACCCCTTCCGCCAAATTTTGAGACTGTCCGGACGCAAGACGCGTTCCAGAAGCGCCTGCTGACGCCCTTGCCCGCCGTATCGGCCCGATTACGAGATCAGGGGACGGCGCGCGTCTTTTGCAGCACGCGACTCGGGAGAACGTACCAGATCGCGCTCGCAAGCTGCAGCACGATAAGAACGCCCCACGCGGTCTGATGGGCGATCGCCGGATAGTGTCCGTCCGCGATGGGCCAGAGCGACAGCGCGCTGCCGATGCCCACCTGGAACGCGAAAATCAGCACGAAGATCACGAGCGTGAGCGTCGTGTTGCCGCGCCCGATCATGTGCGAAGGGAAGTATTCGGCGAGCACCGCATAGCTCAGGATGCCCGTGCCTCCGAAGACACCGTAGGCGGCGAGCAGGAGCGCGGGCGGCAACGGCGCGCGAAACAGCATCAGCACCTGCACGAGCACGTAGAGCGCCATGCCGATGCCGCAGAACGCGTACACCGAGACGCCGCGCCGCTCCAGTCCGCGCGCCGCCGCGCCGAAGCCGATGCAACCGGCCATCATCGCGAAGCCGAGCACGGAGACGAGCGCCGCCGTGTGACCCGGCGTAAGGCCCATCACGTCGAGCAGATACGGGCGAATCCACAGCGACTGCATCGCGTAGAACACGCCCTGCGTCACGACGGAAAACGACGCGATCTTCCAGAACACCGCGCTCTTCAGGATGTACCAGGTGCCCTTGAATTGGGTGATGATGTCCGCCTGATGGTGCGGGCCACGCTTGTCGGCGGCGAAGAACAGGATCGCCGCGGCGACCAGCACCGTGAAAACGCCAAGGCCGGCACACACGCTGCGCCAGTCCGTGATCGCGAGGAGCGAAGCGAGCGGCGACCCGACGACGACACCGCCCAGCCCGCCGACGGCCATCGTCAGCCCGTTGACGAGCGGCAGGCGCGCAACCGGGAAGAATTGCGCGGACGCCTTGAACGCCGCGCTAAGACACACCGAAACGCCCACGCCGATCAGAAGCCGCCCCGCCATCATTACGGCGAGCCCGTGCGCCATGCCGAAGACCCAGATGCCGAGCGCCGCGAACATCAGCATGCCGGCCGTGACCCGGCGCGGACCGAAATGGTCGAGCAGCACACCGACGGGAATCTGCGCGAGCGCGAAGCCGATGAAATAAAGCGACGTGAGGAGGCCGAGATCGGTGGCGGACAGGCCAAGTTCGTGGGTAATGAGCGGCGCGAAGCCCAGGTTTACGCCACGAAACACATAGGAAACGAAGTATCCGGCGGCGAACAGGAAGAACACACGCAGACGAACGGAGGACGTCATTCGATGCAGCCGCTTTTTGGTTTTTAAAGCAGGAGTTTAACTGCGGCGCGGAAATGAAAACGCCGTCACCTTGGTGACGGCGTGGGATCAATCGTGGGCGCTTACTTCTTCTTGCTCTTCGCGGTCTTCGGCGACGCCGCTGCTGGCTTGACCGTCTTCGGTTCGCTCTTCGCCGACACCTTGGTGACCGTGCCCGCGGATTTCGTCGATCGCGAGGATTTCGACGCCGGCACATGGGTGCCGATCTTGGTCACGCCGCCGCTTGAACGGCTCGTCGCCGACACGGTCTCGACGCGCACCGGCCCCGGCTCCGCCGGCACCGCGCGGCCGACCGGCACGTGCAGCACGAGCGCCTGCCCCGGCATCACGACATCGCGGTGCGTCCGGTTCCACGCCTTCAACTGGCGGCGCACGCGGATCACCATCTTGCGCGTGTCGGGCACGTCCGGCTCGACGGCCAGCACCGCGCTCTCGGCTACGTCGGCGCTGATGTCCTCGTCGTCGTCGTCGTTGCGCGGGACGACGATCGTCGAGCCCGGCTTCAGGCGCATGCCAGCCGGAATGCGGTTGACCGACATGAGCGTATCCGCATCGACGCCGATTTTTTCGGCAATCGCCGCCGGCCGCGCGCGCTCGGTGACCGTATAAGTAGTCCACGACGACAGCGCGCCCGTGTACGACTTCAGGTTGCGCTGGAAGGCGGTGGCGTTGTCGAAGGGAAGCAGGATCTGCGGATTCGTCGCGCCGAGAATCACCGGCTTCGCAAACGACGGATTCAGCGAGCGGAATTCCTCGATCGGCATTCCGGCGAGCTTCGACGCCATCGTCACGTCGATGTCGCGCGAAGTCGTGACCGTCACGAAATACGGGTGATTCGGAATGTCAGGCAGCGCGAGGCCGTACATCTGCGGGTTCGAGACGATGTTCTTCACTGCCTGCAGCTTCGGCACGTAGTTGCGCGTCTCGTTCGGCATGCGCAGGCTTTCGTAGTCGGTGGGCAGGCCCGCCGCCTCGTTGCGCGCGATCGCGCGCTGCACGTTGCCCTCGCCCCAGTTGTAGGCGGCGAGCGCCAGATGCCAGTCGCCGAACATGTCGTGCAGGCGCGAGAGGTAATCGAGCGCCGCGCTCGTCGACGCGAGCACGTCGCGCCGCTCGTCCTGCCACATGTTCTGTTTCAGGTTGTAGTCGCGGCCGGTGCCCGGCACGAACTGCCACATTCCCGCGGCCTTCGCCACCGAGAGCGCCTGCGGATTGAACGCCGACTCGATGAACGGCAGCAGCGCGAGTTCGGTCGGCATGTGCCGCGCTTCGAGCTCCTCGACGATGTGATACAGATATTTCTGGGAACGTCCCGTCATCCGTTCGACGTAGTCCGGACGTTGCGCATACCAGCTCACCTGCATGTCGACGAGGTCGCTTTGCAAATCGGGAATCTGGAAGCCGCGACGAATCCGGCCCCACAGGTCGGCGTCGCCGCTCGCGAGCGAATCGACCGACGTCTTGTCGACGTTGATCGTTTCCTTGGCGGCTGCGGTTCGGCGGATCGTGTCAGCTACGGCTTGCTGCTTGGAAGCGGAGGGAAGTGAAGAAAGGGAATTGGGCGCTGTCGGTCCCTGGCTGGCACAGGCGGCCAGCGTGAGGACGAGTAGCGCACTAAGAATCTGTCGCATGAACGTCTCGGATTCCAAAAATTATGCTTGGAAATTTGGAGCCGATGGTACGGAAGCGCACTGCAGACGTCAATATAAAAGACAGAAATGCGAACAAAATCCGCGATCTGGCGACGTTTCCCACGTTTCGGATGAAGTTCGCCCCAACTTCCTGCGGGTTAGCGGAACTTATCCTTCCAGCCACGCATCAGCCGAAATGCTTCGAGCCGGTCCGAAACCGCGTGCTTGTAATGCGCGGCGAGTGTCGCCTGGACATCGGCATCGTCCACGCGCAGGAACGGGTTCACCGATCGCTCGTGGCCGATCGTGGTGGGCAGGGTCGGCTTGCCCGACGCGCGCAGCGCCTGCGCGTCCTCCTGCCAGCGCGCGAGCGCGCCGTTGGCGGGATCGCACGCGAGCGCGAAGCGGATGTTCGAAAGCGTGTACTCGTGCGCGCAATGCACCTGCGTGTTCTCGGGGAGCGCCGCGAGCGAATCGAGCGACGCGAGCATCTGCTGCGGCGTGCCTTCGAACAGACGCCCGCAGCCGCTCGCGAACAGCGTGTCGCCGCAAAAGAGGTGCGGCGTGCCGTGCGGGTCCGCCTTCTGAAAATACGCGATGTGGCCGGCGGTGTGCCCGGGAACGTCGATCACCGAAACTTCCAGCGCCGGACTCGCGATACTCACCGAATCGCCCTCTTTCAGGCGCGCCGTGAGATGCTCGATACGCTCGCCCGCCGGGCCGTACACGGGGATGCCGCCGTCGTCCGAACGGCTGGCGACCAGGTCGCCGACGCCGCCGACGTGGTCGTGATGATGGTGCGTGAGTAAAATAGCGGTCAGCCTCCAGCCGCGTTTCGCCAGATAGGCTTCGACGGGCGCGGCATCGCCGGGATCGACCACGACGGCGTCGCTGCCGTCGGACACGAGCCAGATGTAGTTGTCTTCGAATGCCGGCACCGGCACGTATTCAAGGATTTTCATAGCGAGTTCTAGAAGGCGGCAACCCCGAATGTCTGACCGATCGATTATAGACTGGCCCGCCTGGACCGGCTCCGCGCCCGGACGCTACGTCCTCGACTGGGAGCAGGAACAGCTCGATCGCGTGGTGTCCGACATCTTCGGCTACCACGCGCTGCAGCTCGGCATGCCGCAGCTCGACGCGCTGCGCGAGAACCGCATGACCGGCCGCGCGCTCGTGCTGGACGCCGCGAGCGGCGCCAGCGCGCCTTTTAGTTGTCCAATCGCGAATCCGCGGCCGGGTGTCGCGTCGCTGCCGTCGGCGAGCCGCGGGCTGCACGCGCCGGAGGGCCGCAGCACGGTCTGGTGCGACCTGCTCGATTTGCCGTTCGAAGCGCAGAGCGTCGATCTGCTTGTGCTGCCGCACACGCTCGAATTCACGAGCGATCCGCACCGGCTTTTGCGCGAAGCCGAGCGCGTGCTGATGCCGGAAGGCCAGTTAATCATCCTCGGCTTCAATTCGCTGAGTCTCTGGGGTGCGCGGCAGTCGCTCGGGAAGGTCGCTGGACGGCCGTTCGTGCCGGATGCGCACGACATGATCGCGTTCACCCGCATCAAGGACTGGATCAAGCTGCTCGGATTCGACCTTGAACGCGGACGCTTCGGCTGCTATCGTCCGCCGCTCGTCGCCGAAAAATGGCTGCAGCGCTATCAGTTCATGGAAGCGGCCGGCGACCGCTGGTGGCCGATCTTCGGCGCCGCCTACATGATCACGGCGATCAAGCGCGTGCGCGGCATGCGCCTGATCGGCCCGCGCAAGCTGAAAAAGCCCGCCCTCGCGCCGGGACTCGCCCCGGTCGCGACCCCGCACACCCGCAACGAGCATTGATGACTTCAGACTCCGCACAAAAAGTAATCGACATCTACACCGACGGCGCCTGCAAGGGCAATCCCGGTCCCGGTGGCTGGGGCGCCCTGCTGCGCTTCGGTGCGCAGGAAAAGGAACTGTTCGGCGGTGAAGCCGCGACCACCAACAACCGCATGGAACTGATGGCCGTGATTGCGGCGCTCGAAGCGCTCAAGCGGCCGTGCCACGCCGTGATCCACACCGACTCGCAATATGTGCAGAAAGGCATCAGCGAATGGATCCACGGCTGGAAGAAGAAAAACTGGATGACGGCCGCGAAGACGCCCGTCAAGAACGCCGACCTCTGGAAGCGGCTCGACGGGCTCGTCGGGCAGCATCAGATCGAATGGCGATGGGTGAAGGGCCATTCCGGCCACCCTGAAAACGAACGCGCCGATGCGCTCGCGAACCGCGGCGTGACGTCCCTCGCCGACTAACCTGACACGAAGCCAACCGAAGCCAATGCGCCAACTCGTACTCGATACCGAAACCACCGGCCTCAATGCCCGCACGGGCGACCGCATAATCGAAATCGGCTGCGTCGAGCTGATCAACCGGCGACTCACCGGCAATAACCTGCACTTCTACGTCAATCCGGAGCGCGACAGCGATCCGGGCGCGCTCGCGGTGCACGGCCTGACGACCGAATTTCTGAGCGACAAGCCAAAATTCGCCGAAATTGCCGCGCAACTACGCGATTTCATCGCGGACGCCGAGCTGATCATTCACAACGCGCCGTTCGACATAGGCTTTCTGGATGTCGAATTCGGGCTGCTCGGACTGCCGCGCATGACGGAATGCTGCGGCGGCGTGATCGACACGCTCGTGCAGGCGAAGCAGATGTTCCCCGGCAAGCGCAATTCGCTCGATGCGCTGTGCGACCGGTTCGGCATCAGCAACGCGCATCGCACGCTGCACGGCGCGCTGCTCGACTCGGAACTGCTCGCGGAGGTCTATCTCGCGATGACGCGCGGCCAGGAAAGCCTCGTCATCGACATGCTGGGCGAGGTTCCGGCGGCGGGCACGACGCTTTCGCCGCGCATCGCGCTCGACGATCTCGATCTGGTCGTGATCACCGCGAGCAGCGAAGAAGTAAGCGCGCACGAATCCGTGCTTCATGGCCTCGACAAGGCCATGAAGGGCACGAGCGTCTGGCGGGCGGAGCCGGCGGTGGTGGAAAATGCCGAGGCGGCCGCATAAATTCGCGCATTGCTTTAAAGAATCACTTTACGAACGCGATAATCCCTGACATAATTTCGTTTCTTCGGGTGGTTAGCTCAGCGGTAGAGCACTGCCTTCACACGGCAGGGGTCACTGGTTCGATCCCAGTACTACCCACCACGATAGAGGCAGGCGTTTGCAGTCCGGAACATCTGCCGGAAAACCCCGGCGCTGCAAGGCGCCGGGGTTTTTACTTTCAGCGCCGATTTTTCAGGTTAGCCCGCCCACACGCCCCGCGCCATCCCGCTCGCCGCGATCACCATCACGATCACGAGACCGGCTTCCAGGTCGCTCATCCACGCGAAGCGCCGGGCGCGTCCGAGGTCGATCGCGCCGCCATGCGCCGCGGCGACACGCCATCGGATCAGCGCCATCATCGGCGTGATTTCAACGAACAGGATCAGCACGAGCGCCGTCATTTTCAAGTGAAAAAGCGGCTCGTGCAGATAGTACGAACCGCCCTTCTCGAAGCCGCCGAACGCGCGCATCACGCCCGTGATTAGCAGGACCAAGGCCGCGATGCCCCACGCGCCGTCGGCGCGAAAAACGTCGCGCAGGCTAGTTGCGTTAGCGTGGAGCGTGTTGGATGCATCGAGTTTTCGCAACGCGCGGGCGCGCGCCAGCACCGACGCGAACGCGAAGCCGAATGCGAGCAGGTGAATCGCGGCCAGCGACCAACGTAGCATCATGCTCCCCCTCCCTGTGCAGACAAGAAAGTCGTGACGATACCCGCGCGACGGCACCCGGCCGCTCAGACCTGCCGCAGTGTGCTGTCGAGTGCGCGGGCGGCGCTGCGGTCGCCTTCGCTCGAAAGCGGTGCGCGGAAAACCGTCGTCCGGTTGTGGCCGGCAGCCGCCGGCGAGTCCCACAGCAATTCCATTTTGGGACGGCTCGAAAAGGCGCCTCGCCAGCCGCGCTGCCGCGCCGGGAAAAGCGATGGCGCGGGCACGGCCGCGGCGTCCTCGGAAACGCCATTGCCGCCGGCGGCCTGCGGCCATTTCACCGACAGCTCCCGCGCATCGTATTGCCCGAGCTTGCGGCTCTCGGCCCAGACGACGGCCGTGCCCGTCGTCGGATCGAGCGAGATGGCATAGCGGCCGATGGCGAAGCGCCGTGCCGCGATATTCGTGCGCCACAGCGCGCGCGGCCGGCAGATCCACATGACGACGGCGTACAGCGCAGGCGCCACGACAAGCCAGCCATTCGATTCCGCGAGCGCGTGCACCGCGCGCCGCCAGCCCGCGTGCCACGTAAAGAGCCCGACCGAAAACACCGCGAAACCGAATGTCAGCATGGCGAGCAGGCGCAACGACTGACGCAGCCACTGTGGCAGCGGATGCAACGGCCGCTCGGCGCGCGCCCGCGCACCGGGCAGGAAAATCAGGAGAAACAGCAAGACGAGATTGACGCAGGCCCACGGCGAGGACGTCATCGCGCGCAGCGACGACACATATCCCATCTGCGACATCGAGAACACCCATCGCGCGACGAGCACGAGCCCGATCGCCCGCAGCGCGAAGACGGTGCCGGCGCCCGGAGCCGGGGTCGCGCTGGTTTGCTTCGTTCTCGCCAAAACATTCGCTCCTGTCCACGGTTCATGCCGGCCGATTCGACGATCACCGGAAGCGGTCGCAGTCCGATCCCGGCCGGATTCCGGCCCGTCGCGGGCCACGGTCTGCCCCGCGTTGCGCGAAGCCCGGACATTATAGGGAGATTGCCGCCGGGGCTTTCGATTTCATGTCGCACGGCGGAATTGCGGGCGAAAACCGCGCAATTATGTGCGATTGTGACAACGCCCCGTGAACCTTGCGGTTCGCGGGGCGTTTTTGATGGCAGCGCTCAGGCGGCTCGTGGACGAACCGCCTGTCAGTCGGGCTTAGCCCGCGTTGACTTCGCGCAGCACGGTGCGGCGCTTCTGGCGCAGCAGTTCTTCATACGACTGGACATAGCGCTGGGCCATGACCTTCGACGAGAAGCGCTCTTCGAACGCCTTGCGCACCTTCGCGCGCGGCAGCGTGTCGAGACGCTTGACCGCTGCGATCGCGCTCAGTTCGTCCTCGACGACGAAGCCCGACACGCCGTTCTCGATCACTTCCGGCACCGAACCGCGGTTGAACGCGATCACCGGTGTGCCGCAGGCCATCGCCTCGATCATCACGAGGCCGAAGGGCTCCGGCCAGTCGATCGGGAACAGCAGCGCGTGCGCGTTGCCGAGGAATTCGGTCTTCTGCTGCTCGTTGATTTCGCCGATGTATTCGACGTGCGGCAGCGCGAAGAGCGGCTTGATCTGCTCTTCATAGTAGGCGCGGTCGGCCTTGTCGAGCTTCGCGGCGATCTTGATCTTCATGCCCGCGGCTTGCGCGATCCGGATCGCGCGATCGACGCGCTTTTCCGGCGAAATGCGGCCGAGGAACGCCAGGTAGCCCGGTTCGACGTTGGGAATCGGCTTCAGCAGGTTTTCCGGCAGGCCGTGATACACCGTCGACAGCCAGTTCGCCTGCGGCAGCGGCTGACGCTGGTTGTCCGAGATCGAAACGACCGGCACGTCGTTGAACGTGTTGAAGATCGGCTGCAGTTCGGGCAGGTCTAGACGGCCGTGGAGGGTCGTCAGGAACGGCACCGGCTGGCGCGCGAACAGCGAGAACGGGTAGTAATCGATGTGGAAATGCAGCACGTCGAATTCGTCCGCGCGGCGGCGCACTTCTTCCAGCAGGAGCATGTGGGGCGCCATCGTGTCGCGGATGGTCGGGTCGAGGCGCAGCGCCTGCGGCCAGAAGGCTTCGAGCTTTGCGGACGTTTGCGAATCACCGCTCGCGAACAGCGTGACGTCGTGCCCGGCGTCCACCAGGGCCTCGGTCAGGTAAGACACCACGCGTTCCGTGCCGCCGTAGAGCTTCGGGGGAACGGCTTCGTGGAGGGGCGCGATTTGAGCGATTCGCATGTCGGAAACTCCTAATAAAGATTCAGGCTAAGTACTACGTGTCGTGTCGAAGTATCGGAAGCGAATCGCTCGGCTCGGGCGGAAGCGTCCGCTGGCACAAATCCAGCGGCGTGATCTGATGCTCGAGTGAAAAAGCGAAGGTTCGCTGATCACCAGGTTTTCGCGCGGATGGCTGACCAGAGCAATTGTGATTCCATCTCTGAATCCGCCGCGCACCAGCAATAAACGCGTAAGTGTCGGGCGGGTTGACCGGAACCTACAGAAACCTGTCAAAAATCCTAGGGGCAAACCCGTAGCGGATTATGGTGGTTTTTACACGCCGATCGCGTAGTCATTTCAACTTATTTACCTTGTTACAAAGGGGAAACACTTTGCAAACCCCTGTTTATTAAGGCTGTTCTACATTGGGAAGCGTCTGTTCGCGCGGGCGCAGGGCGTTTTGCCTGCTGCCCATACTTTCTCTCGATGCGTGAGTCGCGCAGAGTGCCTGCGGGCCCGGGTTGTGCTCCGTCGTGCAATCGATGACGCTGCCGCGCCAGGCGCACGCGACGACCGCCGACGGTCGGCCGACGTGGCCATGTCGACGGCCGGACGTCCGCTGGTGGCCTGCCCGATGCCTCATTGGGGCGCGCATTGCTTACAATGCGCCGCGCCCGAACAACGCGCGATCCGCGTCAGGAATCGCGTGCAAAGGCGATCTGGGCGTGTGCGCTGGGGCCCGCAGGCGATTTTGGCTTCTTTGTCCCTTCACATAACTGGCTACAATTCAGCCAGGGATCGCACGCCGGCGCCGCGTCAACTTTCTCGACGATGGCGGCACCGTACTCAGGCCCATTACGAGCTCAACCGATCTACGACCAAAAAACGACCAATTGGACCAACTCACTGTCTCCCAGCGTAACGCGCACAACGCCAGGCTAGCGAGCTATGCGCATCGCCCGCTTGCGTTCCTGCTCCGTTACATCCGCCGTCACCCGATCGCCCACGCCACCGTTCTCATCAGCGTGTTTGCCGCGGTCGGATGCGCCCTCGCCTCGCAGTACGCGATCAAGCACCTGATCGACGTGCTCGGCCAGGGCCGCGGACATCCGGGCCCCCTCTGGGGCGCGTTCATGATCCTGGTCGGGCTGATCGCCGCCGACAACATGCTGTGGCGCGTAGGCGGCTGGGTCGGCGCGCATGCGTTCGTCACCGTGACGGGCGACTTGCGCCGCGACCTCTTCCAGTACCTGAGCGGCCACTCGCCCACCTACTTCTCCGAGAAACAGCCCGGCATGCTCGCGAGCCGGATCACGGCGACGTCGAACGCGATCTACACATCCGAGAACGTGATGGCGTGGAACGTCCTGCCGCCGTGCATCGCGGTGTTCGGCGCGATCGTGATGATCGTCACCGTGAATCCGCTGATGGCGGGCGGCCTGATGCTCGCGTCGGCGATTCTCTCGTTCATCCTGTACCGGCTCGCGAAGCGCGGCTCGGCGCGGCATCACAACTTCGCGTCGAAGGCGGCTTCCGTCGACGGCGAACTCGTCGACGTGATCGGCAACATGGCGCTCGTGCGGGCCTTTGGCATGACCTTCCGGGAGCAGAAGCGCTTCGGCTCGACCGTGAAGGCTGAAATGGTCGCGCGCCAGCAAAGCCTGCTGTATCTGGAAAAGCTGCGGCTTTTCCACGCGGTCGTGACCGCGATCCTCTCGGCCGGCCTGCTCGGCTGGGCGCTGTGGCTGTGGTCGCAGGGCAGGGCCACATCCGGCGACATCGTGCTCGTCAGTTCGCTCGGCTTCACGATCCTGCACGGCACGCGCGATCTGGCCGTCGCGCTGGTCGATGTCACGCAGCACGTCGCGCGCCTTTCGGAGGCCGTGCAGACGCTGCTCGAACCGCACGGCATGCCGGACCGCTCGGACGCGACCGAACTCGTGCCGCAGGGCGGGCGGGTCGATTTCGAGGGCGTGACGTTCGCGTATCCGCGCCGCCGCCCGATTCTCGACACCTTCCACCTGCACATCGAGCCGGGCCAGCGCGTCGGGCTGATCGGCAAATCGGGCGCGGGCAAGTCGACCGTGCTCGCGCTCCTGCAGCGCTTCTACGAGCCGCAGGGCGGCACGATCCGGATCGACGGACAGGACATCCAGTCGATCACGCAGGACAGCCTGCGCCAGTCGATTGCGCTCGTGCCACAGGACATTTCGCTGTTCCACCGTACGGTGTACGAGAACATCGCGTACGGGCGCCCGGACGCGAGCCGCGAGGAAGTGCTGGCGGCCGCCCGCGAGGCGCGCTGCACGGACTTCATCGAGGCGATGCCGGAAGGATTCGACACGATCGTCGGCGATCGGGGCGTGAAGCTGTCCGGCGGCCAGCGCCAGCGAATCGCGATCGCGCGCGCCATCCTGAAGAATGCGCCGATCCTGCTCCTCGACGAGGCGACCTCCGCACTCGACAGCTCGTCGGAAGAAGCGATTCAGCAGGCGCTCGACCGGCTGATGGTCGGCCGCACGGTGATCGCGATCGCGCACCGCCTTTCGACGCTGCAGAACTTCGACCGGATCATCGTGATGAGTTCGGGCAAGGTGATCGACGACGGCTCGCCGCAGGAACTGCGCGACCGGCCGGGCTTGTATCGCGAACTGCTGTCGAAGCAGCACGGCAAGCTTCCGGTAGCGCCGGTGCCTTCGCAGCAGCCGGCCTGAAATCAAAAAGGGGCGCTTCGAAAAGCGCCCCTTTTCACACTCACTGCTGCAAATCCCGCAGGAAATTATCCCGCCACACGGAGACGTTGTTCTCCCGCAGCGATTCGAACATTCCCCGATACCGCGCCTGCCGCTCGTCGAGTGACATGGCCAGCGCGGTCGCGAGCGCGTCGGCCATGCCGTCGATGTCGAGCGGATTCACGATCAATGCGCCGTCCAGTTCCCGCGCCGCGCCTGCAAACTGCGACAGCACGAGCACGCCCGGATCGTCCGGGTCCTGCGCCGACACGTATTCCTTCGCGACCAGATTCATCCCGTCGCGCAACGGCGTGACGAAGCCGACGTGCGATTCGCGGAACAGCGCCGCGAGCACCGGCCGCTCGTACTGCCGGTGGATATAGCGGATCGGCGTCCAGTCGAGTTCGGCGTAACGCCCGTTGATGCGCCCCGATTCCGCCTCGAGCTGGAGCCGGATGTCGCGATAGGCGTCCATGTCGGCGCGCGTCGGCGGCGCGATCTGCAGGAACGACACGTTGTTGCGCTGCTGCGGCTGGTGCTCGATCAGCCGCTCGAACGCGCGAAACCGCTCGACGAGGCCCTTCGAGTAATCCAGCCGGTCCACGCTCATCACGAGCTTGCGCTCGTGCAGCGTCGCCTTGACGATCTGCACGTCGCGACCGCTTTCGCCGTCCTTCGCGAGCGCCGCGATCTCGTCCGGATAGACACCGATCGGGTACGCCGCCGCCTTCAGCGTCTTGCCGAACGCGCTGATCCGGCACGGCTCGTCCGCGCGGCGCTCGATCGAACCGTTCGCCTCCGATTCGATGTAGTCGCAGAACGCACGCAGGTCGGGCGCCGTCTGGAAGCCGAGCAGGTCGAAGGAACAGAGTGCTTCGGCGAGTTCGCGGTGACGCGGCACGGAAAGCAGGATCTGCGACGCGGGAAACGGAATGTGCAGGAAAAACCCGATCCGGTTCGTCACGCCGATTTCGCGCAGCGCCTCTGCGAATGGGATCAGGTGATAGTCGTGGACCCAGATCACGTCGTCGGGTTTGAGGAGCGGCGCGAGTTGCTCTGCGAGCCAGCGGTTCACGCGGCAATAGCCCTCGAACTCGTGGCGTTCGAACTGGATCAGGTCCGGGCGATAGTGGAATGCGGGCCAGAGCGTCGCGTTCGAGAAGCCGCGGTAATACTGGTCGTAGTCGCGCTGCACGAGGCCGATGGTCGCGAAGGTCACCGGCCCGCGCTCTTCCAGACTGATGCCGTCGGGCGGCGCCGAGAGCACGTCGCCGCTCCAGCCGAACCACATGCCGCCGGTTTCCTTAAGCGCATCGTAGACGCCGACCGCGAGCCCGCCCGCCGCCGGGCCGCCTTCGGAGATCGGCGCGACGCGGTTCGAAACGATGATGAGGCGGCTCATGTACCCGCCCCGGCGCCCTTCCCCGCCGCGTCGGCCACGCCCTGCAGCCAGCCGAGGAACGCCGGAACCGACTCCAGGCGCGCATGCGCGAGCGTGTCGCCGCCGCCGACCTTGATAGACAGCCCGCCGAATTCGTTGACGACCGCGAAACCTTTCTCGTCGGTCAGGTCGTCGCCGACGAAGACCGGCTTCCTGCCCGTGAACGGCGGCTCGTTCATGAACGCACGCACGGCACGTCCCTTGTCGACGTCCTTCGGCTTGATCTCATAGACCATCTTGCCGGGCTGCAGCACGTAGGCGTCGGCGTATTGCGCAACGAGGCGCTCCGTCGCCACGCGTGCCGCCGCTTCGCGGTCCGGCGCGTTGCGATAGTGGAGCGCGAGCGCCGCGCCCTTGATTTCGAGCAGCATGCCGGGGTTCCGGCCGACCACGTCTTCGAGGACGTGCTCCATGCGCAGGAGCCGCTCATCGTTGAATCCGATGCGCTCTACGTCGCCGTTCGAGTCGCGCCGCTCGGCGCCGTGCAGGCCCGCGACCGGCAAGTCGGGCATCGACACGAACGAGTCGATGCTGTCGATGCCACGTCCCGAAACCACCGCGACCGCGCCGTTGGTCGCCCGCCTGAGCGTCGCGAGGAGTTCGGGCACGACGCGCGGCACGACGATGCCGTCGGGCGTCGGCGCGAGTTCGACGAGCGTGCCGTCGAAATCGAAGAAAAAAGCCGTGTCGGCGAGAGACAGGGTGCGAGGAAGTTCTTGCATCGATGTAGACCTTCGAACCGGAGATGACCGGAAAAGTTTGCGCATATTACCGCGAGCCGCGCCATTTTCGAGAGAGCAAGGTTTTCGCCAGACGCCGTTCGCGCGAGACGGCTCGATGGCGCCGCACCGTTCCAAATCCGCTTGCGAGCGCGCCTCATCGCCCTTACAGCCTTATTCGGCGGGGCTGCGGCAAAACGCCCCATTTTCGAGATGATGCGCCGAGTCGCCGAAGCAGGCTTCTATTTTGCGATAGAGTCGCGAGAGCCGGTCTTGCCCGGCTGCATCTGATCGAGTCCGAAATGCCCTCTTTGATCCAGTTTCGGCGTGACGGACGGCTCGTCGCCGCCACGCTCGCGCTTTGCGCGCTTTGTGCGTTCCTCGCCGGCTGTTCGCGGCCCGCAGAACCCTGGCGCCTGACCGATGTCAGCGGTCATCTACCCGACCTGTCGTTCTCGCTTGTCGACGACGACGGCCGTGCCGCGAATGGCGAGTCGTTCGCCGGCCACGCGACGCTCGTCTACTTCGGCTATACGCACTGCCCGGACGTGTGCCCCGAAACCATGGCGCGGCTCATGCAAGTGCTGCAGCAGATCGGCGCCGATGCGAACCGCGCGCGGATCGTCTTCATCACCGTCGATCCCGCGCGCGATACGCCCGCCGCATTGCACACCTACGTGCGCGCGTTCGACGCGCAGCACGCGGTCGGACTGACGGGTTCGGACCGGGCGATCGCGTCGCTCGCGAAACGCTATCGCGTGGCGTACCAGATGGAAAAGCGCGACGCGAACGGCACCTATGAGGTCACGCACAGTTCGGCGGTCTATATCTTCGATGCGCAAGGCCGCGCGCGCCTGCTCGCGACCGACAACGATTCCATCGACGCCATCGCGCACGACCTGCGACGCGTCATCGAGACGGCGAAGTCATGATCGAATCGCTTTTCTACTGGCTCGAACCATGGGAATTCTCGCCGACGGTCGTCATCGCCGTGCTGATCGCGGCGATTCTGTTCGCGCGCGGCGCGCGGCACGCGCGGGTGTCGTTTGCGCGTCGTCTGTCGTTCTGGCTGGGTCTGGCGGGCATCTACGTCGCGCTGCATACGCGGCTCGACTACTTCTTCGAGCATGAGTTTTTCATGCACCGGTTGCAGCATC
Organism: Caballeronia arationis; assembly: GCF_001544975.2. Lineage (GTDB taxonomy): Bacteria > Pseudomonadota > Gammaproteobacteria > Burkholderiales > Burkholderiaceae > Caballeronia > Caballeronia arationis. Next base: position 60,684 of record NZ_FCOG02000008.1, read on the forward strand.
TCGTGCTGCATCATCTCGGGCCATTCCTGATCGCGCTGTCGTATCCGGGCGCGGCGCTGCGCGCGGGCATCCCGTTTCGCTGGCGACAGCGCGGGCTGACTCCCGCGATGAACACGTGCGCGGCGCGCGTCATCGCCGATGTGCTGTTCCATCCAGTGGTCGCGGTGACGCTCTTCGTCGGCCTGATCTATTTCTGGCTGCTATCGCCGATCCACTTCAAGGCGATGCTCGACTGGCGCCTCTATCGCGTGATGAACTGGAGCATGGTGCTCGACGGACTGCTGTTCTGGTGGCTCGTGCTCGATCCGCGACCCGCGCCGCCCGCACGGCTCGCGCCGGGTCGGCGCATCCTGCTCGTGATCGCCGCGATCCCGCCGCAGATTCTGCTCGGCGCCTACATCTTCTTCACGCCGCACGAGCTGTATCCGATCTATTCGATCTGCGGGCGCGCGTTCACCTGGATCAGCCCGATGCGCGATCAGCAGGTCGGCGGGCTGCTGTTGTGGATTCCGGGATCGATGATGAGCGTGATCGGCGCGCTGATCGCGCTGCGTCACTGGCTGCGGCTGTCGGCGCGCTCGCGTCTGCGTGAGACACGAGCGCGCCGCCCGTCGGCTGCGACACCCGTCAGGGCTTAAGGACGGCGCATCCAGACGTGCGGAATGTCGTCTTCGTCGTGGATGTCGGAGATCGGCTCGAAGCCGAACGCCCCGTAAAATTTCTGCAGATGCGCCTGCGCGTGCAGCCGGATCGGCTGTTGCGGCCACTGCTTCAGGATATGTTCGAGCGCGCGTTCGAGCATCGCGTTGCCGAGCTTCATGCCGCGAAAGCCGGCGGTCGTCAGCACGCGGCCGATGCGGATATCGGTCTCCGATGCGTCCGGGTATCCGGGCAGAAGTACGCGCAGATAGCCGGCGAGCGCCGGGCGCGTTTCGCCTTCGCCATACGCGAAGAGATGCCACGCATCGACGTCGAGGCCATCGACATCGCCATAAACACAGTTCTGCTCGACGACGAACACGGCGCTGCGCGCGCCGAGCATGTCGTAGACCTCGGTGGTCGAGAGTTCGTTGAATGGCTTCCAGCGCCAGTCGAATCGGGAAAAGTGGTCGGTCATGATCGGCTGCGGACGGGCGGTGCGGCACGTGGCCGCCGTTGGAAAATCCTGCGATTATGCCGCGCGATGCAAACGCGCGGGGATGGGCGCTGGAAACGGACGCGCAAAACAAAAAGCCCCGACCGAGAGGTCAGGGCTTTTCTCTTACTTGGAGGCGCGAACCGGAGTCGAACCGGTCTAAACGGCTTTGCAGGCCGCTGCATAACCGCTTTGCTATCGCGCCGTAAGCGGTGTTGGTGCCGGTTGCGCTTCGAAGTGTTCTGAAGCATCCGTCCGGGCCACCAAACAAAAAGGGAAGCTCGGCTTCCCCTTGATTGGAGCGGGAGACGAGTCTCGAACTCGCGACCTCAACCTTGGCAAGGTTGCGCTCTACCAACTGAGCTACTCCCGCATTGTCCTGCACTTTCCTGCCACATCACCGCTGTGCCAGACAGCGACGACTTCAAAACCTGGAGCGGGAGACGAGTCTCGAACTCGCGACCTCAACCTTGGCAAGGTTGCGCTCTACCAACTGAGCTACTCCCGCATTGTCCTGCACTTTCCTGCCACATCACCGCTGTGCCAGACAGCGACGACTTCAAAACCTGGAGCGGGAGACGAGTCTCGAACTCGCGACCTCAACCTTGGCAAGGTTGCGCTCTACCAACTGAGCTACTCCCGCATATTGCTTCTTTGCCTTCGTTTTGCGCTTTGTTTCAGCGCTCACTCGACAGAAACGAGATTATGTAGAAGCCTCGATGCGGTGTCAATAGTTTTGTATGCGCCCTTTCACTCTTCGACGCAATTTATAACGTGCCGCCGCGTTCGCGGATCTGCGGCCACGCGAGCTTCATGTAGTAGAGCATCGACCACACGGTGAGGAACGCCGCGACATAGATGAGCCACAGGCCCCACACACGCGTATCGATGACGAACTGCGTCCCGTAGATGTGCAGCGGCCCGTAGAAAAGCAGCATCGGGATAGCGACCATCTGGCACACGGTCTTGAACTTGCCGAGCTGGTTCACGGCGACGCTCTTCGACGCCCCGATCTGCGCCATCCATTCGCGCAGCGCCGAAATGGTGATCTCGCGTCCGACGATCACGAGCGCGATCACCGCGTTCAGGCGCATCAACTGCACGAGCACGAGGAGCGCGGCGGTGACCATCAGCTTGTCGGCGACGGGATCGAGAAACGCCCCGAATGACGACGTCTGGTTGAGCTTGCGTGCGAGAAAGCCGTCGAACCAGTCGGTGAGCGCGGCGAGCACGAAGATGACCATCGCGAGCAGGTTGCGATGCTCCGGGCTCATCATCACGTCCGGCAGATAGAAGATGCCCACGACGAGCGGAATCAGCACGATTCGCAGCCACGTCAGAAAGATCGGTAGGTTGAACGGCATCGGCTCAGGCGAAGCAACGTGTAAGGGAGGTGCCATTGTGCCGCTTGACACCTCATGCCACAAGGCAAGCGCCACGGCCGCCCCCAGGCGGCCCGGCGCGGCGGTTCAGTGCAACTGCTTGTAGATCTGCTCGGCGAGCGCGTGCGAGATGCCTTCGACGCTCGCCAGGTCCTCGACGCTCGCCGCCTGCACGCCGCGCAATCCGCCAAAGCGCGACAGGAGCCGCTGGCGCCGTTTCGCGCCGACGCCTTCTAGTTCTTCCAGCCGCGACGTCTGCCTCGTCTTCGCCCGCTTCGCGCGCATGCCGGTGATCGCGAAGCGGTGCGCCTCGTCGCGGATCTGCGCGACGAGCATCAGCGCCGCGCTTTCCTTGCCGAGTTCGAGCGGCGCCCGTTGATCGGCGAAGATCAGCGTCTCCAGGCCGACCTTGCGCCCTTCGCCCTTCGCGGCGCCGACCAGCATCCCGCGATCGAGCCCGAGTTCCGCGAACACCTGGCGCGCGATTTCCACCTGACCCTTGCCGCCGTCGATCAGCACGATATTCGGCAAGAGACCGCCCGCCGCGACCGGCTCGGCCGCATCGGGCGTGACGTTGGGATCGGCGGCGTCTTCCGGTTGCAGCGTCGTAGCTTCGTCGGCGGCGTTGGCCGCGGCCTGCGCGACCATTTTCTCGTAGCGGCGCGTGAGGACCTGGCGCATCGCGGCGTAGTCGTCGCCGGGCGTGATGCCGGTGATGTTGTAGCGCCGGTATTCGCCCGACTGCATCTTGTGATGGTGGTACACGACGCACGACGCCTGCGTCGCCTCGCCCATCGTATGGCTGATGTCGAAACACTCGATGCGCAGCTGCGCGAGGTCGTTCATTTCGAGGCTGAGCGTCTCGGCGAGCGCGCGCGTGCGGGCCTGTTGCGAGCCTTGCTCGGAAAGCAGGCGCGCGAGCGCGAGCTTCGCGTTCTGTTCGGCCATCGAGAGCCATACGCGCTTTTGGCCCTGCGGCTGGCGCAGGAGCGTGACCTTGTGCCCGGCCTGCTCGATCAAAAGATCGACCAGCTCGCGGCTCGCCGGCGCGTGGCTCACGACCAGCACGGGCGGCACGCGGTTGCCGATGTAATGCTGCGCGATGAACGCTTCGAGCACTTCCGATTCGAGCGCGCCTTCGCGACTCGGTGCCGGTTCGGGCTCGGGCGACGATTCCTGCTCCTGCTCCTGCTCCTGCTCGGGCGCGGTTGCGTCCATCGCGCCGCCGCTTTCTTCGGGCGCGCCATCGAGCAGCAACGCGGTCTCCTCGACCCCGACTTCCTCGATGACGATCGGCGCCACGCCCTCGATCAGTTCGAGGTCATCAGGGTGCGCGGCGTCCTCGGCGGTTTCGTCCCCGATGCCGAGCGCCGATTCGACGTGCGCCGGGAAATAGGCCTTGTCGCCGAGATGACGGCCGCCGCGCACCATCGCGAGATTCACGCACACCTTCCCGCCCAGCGCGACAACCGCGAGGATATCGACGTCGTTGTCGCCGCCCACTTCGATCGCCTGCTGGTGCAGCACCGTCGACAGCGAACTCATCTGGTTGCGCACGGCCGCGGCCTGCTCGAATTTCAGTTCGGCGGCAAAGCCGTGCATCTTCTGTTCGAGCTCCTTCATCACTTCGCCCTGCCGTCCGAGCAGGAAGCGCGATGCATTGGCGACGTCGCGCGCGTAGTCTTCCTCGTTGATCGCGCCGACACACGGCGCGGTGCAGCGCGAGATCTGGTGCAAAAGGCACGGCCGCGTGCGGTTGGTGAAGACCGAATCCTCGCAGGTGCGCAACTGGAACACGCGCTGGAGGATCTGGATGCTCTCGCGCACCGCCCACGCGCTCGGGAACGGGCCGAAGTACTGGTTCTTCTTGTCGACGGCGCCGCGGTAGTACGCCATCCGGGGAAACTGATGGCCGGTCAGTTTCAGATACGGATATGACTTGTCATCGCGAAACAGGATGTTGTAACGCGGCGTCAGCGCTTTGATGAGATTGTTCTCAAGCAACAGCGCCTCGGCTTCGGAACGCGTGACGGTCGTCTCGATCTTGCGGATGCGCGTCACCATCATCGCAATACGCGGCGAATGCAGCGTCTTCGTGAAATAGCTCGACACGCGCTTTTTCAGGTTGCGCGCCTTGCCGACGTACAGCACGGCGCCCTCGGCGTCGTAGTAGCGATATACGCCGGGCAGGTTCGGCAACTGGGCGAGAATCTTCTTGGGGTCGAAAACGTCGGTGTCTGTCATGCAGCTAAACGAAGCGGAAAGTGCGCGGCGAGCGGGCCATGCCTGCTGTCAAGCGGCAGTGGGCTGGCTGTGAAGCAATCGGCGCTGTCTGTCGGGTAGCCCGACTTTCTTGCGAAAGCCGGGCCCCCCGAGAACCGTACGTGCGAGTTTCCCCGCATTCGGCTCAAATCTACAAACAAAGTTCTGTCGACGACAGAACCGGCTTAGTTACAACCAGCTTACCAGCGTGCACTTGCTGATGGCAGTGCGGGTGAAGCAGCACCCGGTTGGATAAAGCGTCGGTACCGCCATGCATCCGATATTCCAGTTGATGGTCGTGCCAGCCCGATTCGTCCGTTAAGGCACAGCCACAATGCGCGCAATGCCCGCCTTGTGACATATACAGCGTCGCCCACTGCTTTCGGTAGCGCATTTGTTCCCACATGCGCCCCTGCCGCAGGGTCTCGCCATATTGCTCCCATGTCGGATCAAAAGGATTGAACTCGCCCTTGATCCTCGTGTGCCGTTTGATAGCCATACCGCTAAGCTGGTATAGCTCATTCAGCCCCCAACTGCCGTCTTCGCGTACCGTACGAACCGCAAACACCCAGCGCCGGGCACCGATAGAGTGAAAGTACTTCTGTTTCACCCACACAGCGCTCTTTTGCGGGTGCCTCCGCTTCGACCACCGCCAGAGCTTCCGAAAAATCAGATGCTCCATGCGGCTGTACGTCTGCTTGGCCGAGACCGGACGGTGGTACTGCGCCCATCCGCGCAACATCGGGTTCAGCAGTTGGATTAGACCCCCCTGCTTTACCGTTTTGTTGCCGCTGATCGTTTCCGCCACGTTGCGATAAAACGCTTGCGCGTTTTTCTTGCTCGGCTTGATGAGCAATTTTCCCGAGTACTTCCGGAAATTCCACCCAAGGAAATCGAAGCCTTCATCAATGTGGGTGATGCGCGTTTTCGCCTCAGACAGTTGCAGGCCCCGAACCGCAAGGAACGCTTCCACCCAAGGCCTGACCACGCGTTCCAGTATCTCTTTCGAGTCACCGGTAATCACGAAGTCATCCGCGTATCGCACCACATTGACCTTCAACTTCTTAGCTTTGACGATCCCGAATTTCGCACCGAGGTGCGCAACCAGTTCACGCTCCAGCCCGTTCAGCGTCACATTCGCCAGCGTCGGGGAGATGATCCCTCCCTGCGGCGTACCGGCCTCAGTCGCCTGTAGCTGACCCTTGTAAATCAGGCCAGCCTTCAACCACTTCCGGAGAATCTCCCTGTCCATGGGGACATGGTTTGCCAGCCAGTCGTGGTTGATGTGGTCAAAGCAGCCTTTGATATCCGCTTCCAGTACCCATCGGGACGAATCCTTCCGGGACGTGCAAGCGCGTACCTGACCCATAGCATCAGCTGTCGAGCGGTTTATCCTGAACCCATATGAATTCGGGTCGCTCGTCGATTCCGACACTGGCTCCAAAGCCAGCAGATACAGAGCCTGCATCGCCCTGTCCCGCATGGTCGGAATGCCCAGAGGGCGTTCCTTTCCATTGGCTTTGGGGATAAAGACTCTCCGTAATGGCAGAGGCTTGTATCCACGCCGCTTCAACCTGCCGATAGCTTCCCACCGGCTTTCAGGCGAATCCCACAGTTCGCGATCGACTCCAGCCGTTCGCGCCCCCTGGTTCTGCGTAACACGTCGTACCGCATACAGCTTCGCGGATAACGTGCGAGTCAGCATCCATTGCAGGGCTTTCACCCTGCGCCAGTCACTTTCCCGCGTCGCCTTCGCAATTCGAATCTGCATCCCTCGCACGTTCCGTTCAACCCGACGCCAATCTACGGCGTTCCAATTGTCCGGCGCGTGGGTAAGCGCAGACCCGGTCTTTCGACCAGATACTTTCATGCTGCTCTCCTACTTGGAAGAAGTCCCCAGGCAGAAGGCGCATCTCCCCCAGAGGGGCAGACACACCCCTCTGGGGAACAACAGACATCTCAATAGGAGCGCATGCGCCCCTATCTCGGACAAACACCTCAGTACGAGCGCATGCGCTCGCACCTAACCAAGTTACAGAGTGTAGTCAGCCGCCTTGCGACGGTAGACCAGACGGAAGTCTGCCCGCTTTCGCGTGGAGTAATGTCTCAACCCCTATCCAGGCCATTACAGCCGACATTCGCTTTTTCCGTCCTCCCATACCTGCACAATCAACAGCGTCCCTTACGGTTCGCCTGCCAGCCAAAAGACAGCTGGCAACCATACAGGCTTACCACGTTCCCGGCATGTCACACGACTGACGTAGGTTCTGCCTATCCCCCGGTGGCTTGACAACGACGTAGCCCAAATTCTAAGTGGACTAACCAGCCACGTACCTTTTGGTTAGAGCCCGATGTTCAAGCAGCTTTGGCTCCTCACTGGTAACGAGGTTTATCAGCAGTTCACATACGTTAACCCTATCAGCCAGCCTAGCTCCTCGACCGCTTTGCTGCTAGGAGTGTCCAGACCAATCCCTCGCGGGAAGGGCCTGCCCGAAACATCCGGAGGCTACATTGTCAGAAGAGCTTCACACCCCACCGTTGCCAGTGACGCATGTCTTCTTAGGCTACTGCTGGTCGTACAGCAGGTTCACTGTCCTCGCCGTACAACTGACGAGGCCAAACAATGACACACCGAGCTTTCGCTCGTATCGGTTCGCGAATCCATTGCCGCTGACGGCGCAGGAATTACATACATCACTCCACCCTGTCGGCGGAGGTGAAGCCGCTGACGGGGCGGAACCTGACGGTAATCAGGTCAATGCAATGCGAGCTCTCGGAGAATGTGCTCTACCGAGACTCGTATGAACGAGACCCGGCAAACCTCTACCGGCTCTCGCTTCGCTAAAAGAGATACCCCGCTTCTGAGCAGTTGCGTCGAGGGACTCACGCCCCTTCCCGATGCTCCACGTGATATCTTCGCGACCGGTTAGGCTCATACAGACGCCTCCTTTGTCGCTAGTCGATGCCCCTTACGTTGGGGCTACCCGGACACGAGCGTGCGTGTCGCACTAGAATCGCCAGTTTAGATCATTACGCGGCTCGTTCGCCGCGCGAGGCGCGTCCATGGCCACAGCCGCTCACTCCCCGGAAATCGCGTGCGACATTTTCTGCGCGGTCATCGACAACTTCGGCGACATCGGCGTCTGCTGGCGCCTAGCGCGCCAGCTCGCTGACGAGCACGGCTGGCAGGTGCGCCTATTCGTCGACGATCTGCGGGCTTTTCACGCGCTCTGCCACGCCGTCGACCCGGCCCTCGCGCGGCAGGAGGCGGCCGGCGTCGTGATCGAGCACTGGCACGAGCCGTCGCACGCGGGCGAGGTCCTGCAGATCGCCGATGTCGTGATCGAGGCGTTCGGGTGTGAACTGCCGCCCGTGTACGTCGCGGCGATGGCGCGGCGCGAGCGCAAGCCGGTGTGGATCAATCTCGAATATCTGAGCGCGGAGGACTGGGTTGCGGATTTCCATCTGCGGCCGTCGCCGCATCCGCGCTTTCCGCTCGTGAAGACGTTCTTCTTTCCCGGCCTCGGCCCCGGCACGGGCGGCGTGCTGAAGGAGCGCACGCTCGATGCCGGGCGCGTCGCGTTCGACCGCGATGCCTGGTGGCGGGAGCGTGTCGGCACGGCGCCGCCGAGCGCGGAACGCACGGTCGTATCGCTGTTCGCCTACGAGAATCCCGCGATCGACACGCTGCTGGCTCAATGGCGCGATGCTGCGTCGCCGGTCGTGCTGCTCGTGCCGCAAGGGCGCATTTCGGGCGCGGTCGCCCGGTTTTTCGGCCTCCCGCAGTTCGCGGCGGGCGACTCGGCCACGCTCGGCTCGCTCGCCGCGTACGCGATCGGGTTCGTCGAACAGCCGCAATTCGACGCCCTGCTGTGGGCTGCCGATATCAACTTCGTGCGCGGCGAGGATTCGTTCGTGCGAGCACAGTGGGCGCAAAAGCCGTTCGTCTGGCACATCTACCCGCAATCCGACCACGCCCATTTGCCGAAGCTCGACGCCGCTCTCGCCCATTACGCGAGCGGCCTGCCCGACGCGGCCCGCGAGTCGGTCGCGCGCTTCTGGCACGCCTGGAACGGGGCCGGAACGCCGGACTGGGCGGATTTCTGGCGACATCGCGCGCTGCTCGACGCGCGCGCTGCGCAATGGGCGACGGAACTCGCCGCCGTCGGCGATCTGGCGGGCAATCTGGCGGCGCATGCGGCGTCGCATCTCGATGGCAATCTGCCCGCCGAACTGGCCGAAACCGCAAAAACTCAGTTAAAATAAGCGGTTATCCAACGGCTCGCGTCTTGCGAACTCCGGTTGCGTCGCCGAGCGATGCACGGAAGCGCAGCTCGCGCCGTCCAGATTTCCCGGCTCCCGCTAATTTGTCGGCGTCCGCCAGCGAAGCTTCGCGGGGCGCTGAAGTATCGAAAGAAACCACAGGACAGTTTTACTTATGAAGACCGCACAAGAACTCCGCGTTGGCAACGTCGTCATGATCGGCAACGATGCCATGGTCGTGCAGAAGGCTGAGTACAACAAGTCGGGCCGCAACTCGGCTGTCGTGAAGATGAAGTTCCGCAACCTGCTGTCGGCGGGGAACATGGAGTCGGTGTACAAGGCCGACGACAAATTCGACGTCGTGTTGCTCGACCGCAAGGAAGTGAGCTACTCGTATTTCGCCGACCCGATGTACGTGTTCATGGACGCCGACTACAACCAGTACGAAGTCGAAGCCGAAATGATGGGCGACGCGCTGAACTACCTCGAAGACGGCATGCCGTGCGAAGTCGTGTTCTACAACGAGAAGGCGATCTCGGTCGAACTGCCGACCACCGTGGTCCGCGAGATCATCTACACGGAACCGGCCGTCAAGGGCGACACGTCGTCGGGCAAGGTCCTCAAGACCGCGAAGATCAACACCGGCATGGAATTGCAGGTGCCGCTCTTCTGCAGTATCGGCGACAAGATCGAAATCGACACGCGTACCAACGAATACCGCAGCCGCGCTTGAAGCGCTTGAAGTGCATGAGCTGCAGCGGCGCCGGCATCGTCCGCGCCGCGTGATTCGCAGCAGTCCGCGAAGCAAAAGAAAAGCGCCCCGCTCGGGCGCTTTTTCTTTTGCGTGAAGTTTTGGCCGTGTTCAGGCAAACTTTACCGGGATTATCTTGAAATAATGGCGCGATCGTCAGTCTGAACAACGACCCGGGCCCTGTTTTCCCGGAATTCGGGCATTGGCACGATTTCTGCTGTATCCATGAATCTCCTACTCGACGACGAACCAATGCGAAAACAAAACAACGTCGCCGCCCGGCTTTTGATCGCCGCCGCGCTGGTCGCGCCAGCGATTGCGCTCACTGCCGGGTGCTCATCGACATCGACGAGCGAATCCGCTGGCGAGTACACGTCGGACGCCGCGATCACCGCCCGCGTCAAGGCGGCGCTGCTCGCCGACCCCGGCCTGAAATCGCTGGCGGTGAGTGTCGAAACTTATCGCGGCGTCGTGCAGTTGTCCGGATTTGTGAACGCGGAGGTGCAGATCGAGAAGGCAGTCGCCGTTACCCGCAGCGTGTCGGGCGTTCAGTCCGTGAAGAACGACCTTCACGTGAAGCCGCAGTAGCGGGCCGCACTGAACGACGCGGAAAGATACGCGCAGGACGCAGGAGACCGAAGCGAGGCTGCGTGCTCGCAGCCGGATCGGACGTCGCGCCAGTTGGCGATGACGCCCCGGCTGCCAGCCCGCCCGTCGTGCTGAAGTCCGGTTTCGAGCGATTACAGACCATTTTGATACGTTGTGTCCGCCATGCCACACGCACTGATTGTCGAAGACGATCCCAATAGCCTATCCGGCCTGTCCGCGATCCTGTCGGCGGACGGTTTTTCCGTCGACACCGCGACGACGCTTGCCGAAGCGCGGGCCGCGCTCACCCGTTTCATTCCCGATGTCGTGCTGATCGACCTGAACCTGCCTGACGGCAGCGGTCTCGATCTGCTGCCGAGCCTGCCCGCCCAGCCGCCAGACGGCGCGCTGCCGGTGATCGTGATGACGGGTAACGCCACCGTGGAAAGCGCGATCGAAGGCTTGCGGCACGGCATCTGGGACTATCTGCTGAAGCCCGTCAACATCCCGCGGCTGCGCAGCCTGCTCGCGCGCATCCCGCGGCCCTACGAGCTGACGGAAGAAGTCCAGGTGCTGCGCACCAAGCTGCGCGAGCTCGGCCATTTCGGCGCGATGCTCGGCCGCAGCAGCACGATCCAGCATGTCTATGACCTGATCGAGCAGACGGCGCCGACCGAAGCCGCAGTGCTGATCTGCGGCGAGCCGGGCACCGGCAAGAAGATTGCCGCGCGCACGCTGCACGAGCTGAGCCGCCGCCGCAAGGGCCCGTTCATCGCGTTCGACTGCGCCATGTCGCGCGATTCGACCCTGCGCTCGATGGACAGCCTGCTGTTCGGCCATGAACGCGGCGCGTTTGCCGGCGCGGAAAATCGCGAGCCGGGCCTGCTCGAACAGTCGGGCGGCGGGACGCTCTTTCTCGAACAAATCGACGCGCTGCCCAACGCACAGCAGGAAGCGCTCTTGCGCGCGCTCGATTCGCAGACCTTCATGCGGGTCGGCGGCAGCAACCGCATCATGACCGACTTCCGCCTTATCGCCGCGACACGCACGCCAGTGCGCCAAGCCATCGACGACGGCACATTGCGCGAAGACCTGTACCTGCGCCTGAACGCTTCGTCGATTGCGCTGCCGCCGCTGCGCGACCGCGACGACGATGTCGCCCTCTTCGCGGAGCATTTCGTCGAGGAACTGAACCGCGAAAACCATATCGTGGGCGTGACGAGCGGGTCGCCGAAGCGCATCAGCCCGTCGTTCATCCGCGAATGTCTCGCGCAGGAATGGCCGGGCAATGTACGGGAACTGCGGGAGCGCGTGCGGCGCGCGTATCACGCGTCGGGCGATGTCATCGAAACGCTTCACGCCGACGAGCACGGCGGCATCGGCGGGCGCGGACTGAACGGCAGCAGCGTGCAGGTGACGGTCGGCACGGCTCTCGCGGATGTCGAGGACATGCTGATTCGCGCGACGCTCGAAGCGGTCGGCGGCACACGCCATCGCGCGGCGACGCTGCTCGGCATCAGCCCGAAGACGCTCTACAACAAGCTGCAGCGGATGAAGCTCGAACCCTGAGGGTTCGCGCTCCGCTTCAAATGAAAACGCCACGGCATCGCTGCCGTGGCGTTTTTTTCGCACAGTTGCCGATCAGCCGAGCGCGCTTTGCAACAGCGCCTTCGCCTGCTGATAGACGACCTGCTTTTGCAGCTTGTCCCAGTGCGGCGCCTTGCCGCGCGCACGCATTTTCTTCAATCGCTGCTGCGACGCTTTCGAAGGCGTAAAGCGCAACCGTTCGAGCACCTTCTCCGCTTCCTCGGGCTGGTTGCAGATCAGGACCATGTCGCAGCCCGCGGTGAGCGCGGCGCTCGCCGCTTCGGTCAGCGTGCCGCCAGCGCGCGCGGCTTCCATCGAGAGATCGTCGCTGAAGATCGCGCCGTTGAAGCCGAGCCGGCCGCGCAGGATCTCCTGCAGCCAGACACGCGAAAACCCGGCGGGCTTCTCGTCGACCTGCGTGTAGATGACATGCGCCGGGATCACCGACGCGAGCGCCATCCCGAGCCAGTCGTACGGTTTCACGTCGGCGGCGAGGATTTCGTCGAGAGGGCGGTCGTCGGTCGGCAACGCGACGTGCGAATCCGCCGACGCGAAGCCGTGCCCCGGAAAGTGCTTCCCGCAGTTCGCCATGCCCGCGAGCGCGAGCCCGTGATTCAGGCTCTTCGCAAGCATCGCGACCACGCGCGGATCGCCGTGCAATGCGCGGTCGCCGATCACCTTCGACTGGCCGTAATTCAGGTCCAGCACAGGCGTGAAGCTCATGTCGATGCCGCATGCGCGCAACTCCGACGCGAGCACGTAACCGAACGCGGTCGCCGCCTTCGTCGCGAGCAGGACGTCGCGGTCCCACAGTTCGCCGAGCTTGCCCGGCGCGGGCAGCACCGTGAAGCCGTCGGTGCGGAAACGCTGCACGCGGCCGCCTTCGTGATCGACGGCGATCAGGATGTCGTCGCGGACATCGCGGATCGCATCAGTGAGCGCGACGAGCTGCGCGCGGTCGGTGAAGTGGCGCGCGAACAGGATGATGCCGCCCGTCATCGGATGGGCGATTCGGCGAATGTCCGCCTCGGTCAGCGTGGTGCCGACCACGTCGAGCATGACGGGTCCGGGAGTGCGTTTCATTGAGTCCAAATGGTTGGTCTTTTCAGGAGGGGTCGGGAATTTCCGCGATCACGAACGACACCGCATAGTCGCGCTCGTCGCTGACGGTGACTTTCGCCGTGATGCCGCGCGCGTCGAGCCACTGCGCCAGTTCGCCCGACGCGACGACCATCGGCTTGCCGCTCGGTTCGTTGAGTGTCTGCAGCGCACGCCAGGTCATCGGCCAGCGCATACCGAGGCCGATCGCCTTCGAGAATGCTTCCTTCGCGGAGAAGCGCGTCGCGAGGAACGCGAGGCCGCGCACTTCGGAGCGCGCCTTTCGCGCGTGATAGATGCGCAGTTCGTCGGCGCCGAGCACTTTTTCGGCGAAGCGCCCTTTCGTGCGCTCCATCACCGCCGCGACGCGGCTCACCTGGACGACATCGGTGCCGATTCCGTAGATCGCCATCGCGCGGCCCCGTTCAGCGCGCGGCCGCGAGACGCGACGCGACCATGATCGCCTTCATCTCGCGCACGGCGTTTTCCCAGCCGGCAAAAATCGCATGCGCGACGATCGCGTGGCCAATGTTCAGTTCGACGATCCCTTCGACCGCGGCGATGGGCTGGACGTTCGTGTAGTGCAGGCCGTGACCCGCGTTCACCTTGAGCCCGAGCGAATTGCCGAAGTCGACGCCGCGCGCGACGCGTTCGAATTCGCGTTGCTGCTCGGCTTCTTCATGCGCTTCGGCGTAGCGGCCCGTGTGCAGTTCGATGACCGGCGCGCCCGCTTCGTGCGCCGCGCGGATCTGCGTTTCGTCGGCGTCGATGAAGAGCGAGACGCGCGCGCCCGCATCCGCGAGCTGGCGGCAGGCGGCTTTCACGGCTTCGAATTGGCCAGCGACGTCGAGGCCGCCTTCGGTCGTCAGTTCCTGGCGCTTTTCCGGCACGAGGCAGACGTCGTGCGGCTTGATCTCGCACGCGATGTCGAGCATTTCCTTCGTCACCGCGCATTCGAGGTTCATGCGCGTCTTGAGGAGCGGGCGCAGCGCGCGCACGTCCGCGTCGACGATATGGCGGCGGTCTTCGCGCAGATGCAGCGTGATGGCGTCGGCGCCGGCCTCCTCGGCCATGAGCGCGGCGCGGATCGGATCGGGATAGTTCGTGCCGCGCGCGTTGCGCAGCGTGGCGACGTGGTCGATATTCACGCCGAGATCGATCACATTCGACGATGACGACAGAAAGAAGCTCATAGATTTTGCAGGTCGATCAGGATCTGACGGGTGGCGAGCGGCGTACCGCCCAGATAGACGTTGAGCAGGAAGCGCATCAGCGTCTTGCTTTGCGCCGCCGTTTGCGGGCGGCTGTAGTCGTCCTCTTCCATGTCGAGGAGCGTCTGGCCGGCGATCACCGGCCATTGCGACGGCAGTTCGTCCGACGCCTCGCGCACGCCGCGCTCGGGATCGAACACGTATTTGCGGTCGGCGAGAACCGGCTGGCGACTGATCGTGCGGTTGAGCGCCATCGCGTAGCCGGTCTCGCGCAGCAGCACGCGCTCGAACGAACGCAGCACCTGCACGGGCGGCTCGTCGTGCGCGAGGCGCGAAAGAGTCAGCACATAGTGGTTGAAGAGCGCGGGATGCGCGTCTTCGCGTGCGCAGAACTTGACCAGCAGCTCGTTGACGTAAAAGCCGCAAAGAAGCGCATCGCCCGCCAGCGGCAGCATGCCGCCGACCCATTCGGCCGTCGTCAGCGTGCGGACTTCGCCCTTGCCGGACCATGAAAGCCCCAGCGGCTGGAACGTCTGCAACACGCCGCGCAGCGCGGAATGCGGACGCTTTGCGCCCTTCGCGACGAGCGCGACGCGGCCGTAATCGCGCGAAAACACGTCGATGACGAGGCTCGTCTCGCGATAAGGATAGCTGTGCAGCACGAAGCCGGGCTGCTCGGCGATACGGAAGTCGGAACGCGGCGCTGCGCGCGGACGTTTGACGGCAGGCGGCGTGTCGGCGGAAGACGACGAAGAAACCCGGCGCTTTCTGGGCGCGGCAGGCTTTGACTCGGCGTCGAAGTTATCGTCGTCGAGGCTGGCGGAAGCGTCGGGGTTGCGGGTCACCCACGCCTCATTCGTACCCATAGGCGCGCAATCCTGCCTCGTTGTCCGCCCAGCCGCTCTTCACCTTGATGAAGGTTTCGAGATAGACCGGACCGTCGAAGAGCCTTTCCATGTCGTGCCGCGCCTCGGTGCTGATCTGCTTCAGCTTCGCGCCCTTCTGGCCGATGATCATCGCCTTGTGGGTGTCGCGATCGACCATGATCGTCGCGAAGATGCGGCGCAGACGCCCTTCGGTCTCGAACTTGTCGATGAGCACCGTGCTCGTGTACGGCAGCTCGTCACCGGTCCAGCGGAATACCTTCTCGCGCAGGATTTCGGCCGCGAGGAAGCGCTCGCTGCGATCGGTCAGGTCGTCCTCGCCATAGATCGGCTCGCCTTCCGGCAAGTACGGCTTCACGACATCCATCAGACGCTTGATGTCGTCGGGATTTTTCGCCGACATCGGCACGATCTCGCGGAAGTCGAAGAGCGCGCCCATCTTCTGCATGAACGGGAACAGCGTGTTCTTGTCGCTTACGTGGTCGAGCTTGTTCGCGATCAGGAGCGTGGGCGTACCCTTCGGAATCAGGTCGAGCACTTTCTGGTCGTCCGGGCCGAAACGGCCTGCTTCGATCACGAACAGGATCGCATCGACGGACGTGAGCGTCGACGTCACCGCGCGGTTCAGCGAGCGGTTCAGCGCGCCGCTGTGGCGCGTCTGGAAACCGGGCGTGTCGACGAAGATGTACTGCGCGTCGTCGAGCGTGTGAATGCCGGTGATGCGATGGCGCGTCGTCTGCGCCTTGCGCGAGGTGATGCTGACCTTCTGGCCGACGAGCGCATTCATCAGCGTCGATTTGCCGACATTCGGCCTGCCGACGATCGCGACCATGCCGCAGCGAAAACCAGTGGAAGTGGAAGCGTTCATATGTGTGTGCGGCAATTTCGTAAGGCGCACGCTTGCGCCGGGGCCCGGGGCGGCGTCAGCGACCGGTATCGGCGGCGCGCGCGACCTGGTGCGTCTCGTGGCTGTCTTGTGTTTCGTGATTCGATTGCGCTTCGGCGGGTTCTATCGTCTTTTGCTCGGCACTCGCCTGAGCGGTCTGCGACTCGGCGGCCTTCTCACCGGCCTTGTCGTTGACCTTTTCCGATCGATGGATCACGGCCCGCTCGGGCCTCTCCGCCGCAGCGAAAGCGTTCGCGGACGGCTCGACGTGTGCCGCGCGGATCACGGCCACAGGCGCTGTCTCGGCTGCGCGCAGCCGCTCGCGTTCTTTCCTGTCGGGCGAACGCAGATCGAGCGCCGTCTGCACGCCGGTCACGCCCGGCACGACTTCAGGCTCGGCGTGCTTCGCCGCGCGCGCACCCTTGCGCTTGGGCTTCACGGCGAGCGCGGGCGCGGCGGCCATCACTTCGTCGAGCGCCATCTTCGCCGCCGCCTGCTCGGCTGCGCGGCGGCTCGCGCCGGAGCCCGACACCTTCACGTCGAGCTTCGGCACCGTGCATTCCACTTCGAACTGCTGGTTGTGCGCAGCGCCGTGCGTCGCGACGACGGTATAAGTCGGCAGCGCGATCTTGTGGCCTTGCAGATATTCCTGGAGCAGCGTCTTCGCGTCCTTGCCGATGGTGCGCGGATCGATGTGATCGAGAATCGGTGCGTAGAGACGCTTGATGACCGTATGCGCCGCGTCGAATCCGCCATCGAGGAAGACCGCGCCGAAGATCGCTTCGAGCGTGTCGGCCAGAATCGACGGACGACGGAAGCCACCGCTGCGCAGTTCGCCTTCGCCGAGGCGCAGCGCCTCGGAGACGTTCAGCGCCTGCGCGATTTCGTAAAGCGACTGCTGTTTGACGAGATTGGCGCGGACTCGGGAAAGATCGCCTTCGTCGAGTTTTCCGAATCGTTGGAACAAAAGCGCGGCTACCACGCAATTTAGAACGGAATCGCCGAGAAATTCGAGCCGTTCGTTGTGCGTGGCACTATGACTGCGGTGGGTCATCGCCTGGCGCAGCAATTCCGCATTGCGAAATTCGTACCGCAGCCGGCTTTCCAACGGAGATGAGGGCATGGACAGAGTATAACGCGGCGCCGGGAGCGGGGATTCCGGCCGGAAAACGGGGGAAAGCGCGTGAAGATGCGACGTTAGCCGCGCTTCTTCACGCCGTTTCGAAGCATTGAGGATCGAGTGCGACACACGACCGGCGTCGCTGCGTACTTACTCGAATCGAACGCACACGATGTGTGTCACTGAAACGAACCGATGCGCTTCAGGTTGCTGAAGTTCATCCAGATGAAGAACGCGCGGCCGACGATGTTGTTGTCCGGCACAAAGCCCCAGTAGCGGCTGTCCGCGCTGTTGTCGCGGTTGTCGCCCATCATGAAGTAGTGGCCCGGCGGCACCTTGCAGGTCACGCCCTGCGCGTTGTAGACACAGTTGTCGCGATACGGGAAGTCGTCCGCGCCGATGACGAACGGCGGCACTTGCGGATTGTTCAGGATCGCGTTCCTGCGGCCACCGAGGTCCTCGACGAACTGCTTCGCGTAGCCGATGCGTTCGTCGTCGAAGTAGTCAGGCTGCGCGGTTTCGGGCACCGGCTTGCCGTTGATGGTGAGCTTCTTGTCTTCGTACGCGACGGTATCGCCCGGCAGGCCGATCACGCGCTTGATGTAGTCGACCGATTCGTCTTTCGGATAGCGGAACACGACCACGTCGCCGCGCGTAAGCGGCTTGCCTTCGGTCAGCTTCGTGTTGCTGATCGGCAGACGCAGGCCGTATTCGTACTTGTTCACGAGGATGAAGTCGCCGACCAGGAGCGTCGGCACCATCGAGCCCGACGGAATCTTGAACGGCTCGACCACGAACGAGCGCACGACGAACACGACCAGAATCACCGGAAAGAAGCTCGCCGTGTATTCGAGCCACCATGGCTGGCGCAGCTTGTCGTCGCGCAGCCGGGCGCGTGTCTCGGTTGCGTTCTCATCGGCGAAACGCTCGCCGACGCGTTCCTGCTGCCGGTCGAATTCGGCGACTGCGGCATCGGCGGCATGGCGCCGTTGCGGCAGGAAAACGAGCTTGTCTAGCACCCACGCAATACCCGTCAAAATGACGAGGATCAAAAGAATCAACGCAAAATTCATCAATCGTATCCGGTTGTTATCGCCGTTTTTTCGTTATGGACTGCGCGCGGCGCAAACGCGCGGCGTCAGTCGTCGACGCGCAGGATGGCGAGGAACGCCTCCTGCGGAATCTCGACGGAGCCGACCTGCTTCATCCGCTTCTTGCCCGCCTTCTGTTTCTCGAGCAGTTTCTTCTTACGCGAGATGTCGCCGCCGTAGCACTTCGCGAGCACGTTTTTGCGCAGCGCCTTGATGTTCTCGCGCGCGATGATGTTTGCGCCGATGGTCGCCTGGATCGCGACGTCGTACATCTGGCGCGGAATCAGCTCGCGCATCTTCGACGCCACCTCGCGACCGCGATGCTGGCTCTGCGAGCGATGCACGATCACCGACAGCGCGTCGACCTTGTCGCCGTTGATCAGCATGTCGACCTTCACGACGTCCGCCGCGCGGTATTCCTTGAACTCATAGTCCATCGACGCATAGCCGCGCGACGTCGACTTCAGGCGGTCGAAGAAGTCGAGCACGATTTCCGCCATCGGGATTTCGTACGTGAGCTGAACCTGGCGCCCGTGATACTGCATGTTGATCTGCTGACCGCGCTTGTTCGTGCAAAGCGTGATGACCGAGCCGACGTACTCCTGCGGCATGTACAGGTTCACGGTCACGATCGGCTCGCGCACTTCCTCGATCTTCGGCGGTTCCGGCATCTTCGCCGGGTTCTCGACCTGGATCACGGTGCCGTCGCGCTGGACGACCTCGTAGACCACGGTCGGCGCGGTCGTGATGAGGTCCATGTCGAATTCGCGTTCCAGCCGCTCCTGCACGATCTCCATGTGCAACAGGCCGAGAAAGCCGCAACGGAAGCCGAAGCCGAGCGCCTGCGACACTTCCGGCTCGTACTGCAGCGAGGAGTCGTTCAGCTTCAGCTTTTCGAGCGATTCGCGCAGCGCGTCGTACTGGTTCGCTTCGACCGGATAGAGGCCCGCGAACACCTGCGGCTTCACTTCCTTGAAGCCCGGCAGCGGTTTGGAAGCCGGCTTCGCGGCGAGCGTGACCGTATCGCCGACCTTCGCCGCCGTCAGTTCCTTGATGCCCGCGATGATGAAGCCCACCTGCCCCGCCGACAGCGACGCGAGACTGGTCGACTTCGGCGCGAACACGCCAAGGCTTTCGACCGGATACTGCGCGCCGGTCGCCATCATCTTGATCTTGTCCTTCGGACGCAGCGTGCCGTTCACGATGCGCACGAGCATCACGACACCGACGTAGTTGTCGAACCACGAATCGATGATGAGCGCCTGCAGCGGTGCTTCCGGGTCGCCCTTCGGCGGCGGCACCTTGACGATCAGCGCTTCGAGCACGTCCTGCACGCCCAGCCCCGTCTTCGCACTGCAATGCACGGCGTCGGTGGCGTCGATGCCGATCACGTCCTCGATTTCCTCGATCGCGTTCTCGGGATTAGCGGCCGGCAGGTCGATCTTGTTCAGGACCGGCACGACTTCGACGCCGAGTTCGATCGCGGTGTAGCAGTTGGCGACGGTCTGCGCCTCAACGCCCTGGCTCGCGTCGACAACGAGCAACGCGCCTTCGCACGCCGACAGCGACCGGCTGACTTCGTAGGAGAAGTCGACGTGGCCCGGGGTATCGATGAGGTTCAGGTTGTAGACCTGGCCGTCGCGCGCCTTGTAGCTGAGCGCAGCAGTCTGCGCCTTGATCGTGATGCCGCGCTCGCGTTCGAGATCCATCGAGTCGAGAACCTGCGCTTCCATTTCGCGGTCGGACAAGCCGCCGCACAACTGGATGATGCGGTCGGCGAGCGTCGATTTGCCGTGGTCGATGTGCGCAATGATCGAAAAGTTGCGAATATGATTCATTCAGTGCCGATCAAGCGAAAAAGGCGCGCCCTGACTAAACGCGGAGCACGCCTTGAGAATGGGGGAAAACCTCAGCATTTTAGCCGAAACGGGGTCCGGCCGGCGTTTTTTGCGGCGCGGGCCCTTGTTGCCCGGCCGCGCCGACCGATTTCAGGAGGGCGCGAGGCGCGCTTCGAGCGCCGCGCGCACGCGGGGCGCATCCAGCCGGTAGTGGCAAAGCTCGACGCCATCGAGCACCAGAACGGGCACCAGTTCGTCGTAGCGCGCCGCCAGGACCGGATCGGCGTCGATATCGATGTCGATCCATTCGATGGCAGCGCCGAATTGCGCCGCCACCGGTTCGAGTTCGGCGCGCATCTCGTCGCACAGATGGCACCACGCGCGCCCGTAGAGCGTGAACGATGCCATCGCGCCTTCCTTACTTCTGCGGCTGCACACGCGGGCGCAACGGCACGAACTGCGTGTTGTCGCCGCGCCGCACGAGCACCGCGACCATCTTGCCCGGATCGACGTTCTGCGCGACCGCTTCGAACTGCTTCGCGCTTGTGATGTCGGTGTCACCGATGCGCAGGATGATGTCGCCCTTCTGGAAGCCCGCGCGCGCCGCCGGTCCTTCCACCGCATCGATCAGCACGCCGTTCGTCAGCTTCAGCGCCTTCTTCTGGTCGGCGGAAATGTCGCTGACTGCCATGCCGAGCGAATTGCTCGCGCGCTCCTTCGGTGCCGGCGGCTTCTTCTGCTCGGTCTTGGCGACCTTATCCGGCTGCATCTCGGCGATCGTGATCGGCAGGTCGCGCGTCTGGCCCTTGCGCCACACGGTGACGGTCGCCTTCGAGCCCGGCTTGCTGTCGCCGACCATGCGCGGCAGGTCGGTCGCGGTCTCCACGTTGTGGCCGTTGAACTTCAGGATGATGTCGCCCGGCTGAATACCCGCCTTGTCGGCCGGGCCGTTCGGTTCGACGCTGGATACCAGCGCGCCCTGCGCCTTCGGCAACCCGAGCGATTCGGCGACGTCCTTCGTCACCTCGCCGATCGCCACCGCGATCCGGCCGCGCACGACCTTGCCCACCGTCTTCAGCTGGTCCGCGACGCGCATCGCCTCGTCGATCGGAATCGCGAACGAGATGCCCATGAAACCGCCGGTGCGGCTGTAGATCTGCGAGTTGATGCCGATGACTTCACCCGCCATGTTGATGAGCGGACCGCCGGAGTTGCCTGGGTTCACCGCGACATCGGTCTGGATGAACGGCAGGTAGTCGCCCGTATCTCGCCCTTTCGCGCTGACGATGCCGGCCGTCACCGTGTTGTCGAGCCCGAACGGCGACCCGATCGCGAGCACCCATTCGCCCACGCGCACCTTGTTCGAATCGCCGATGGTGATCGCCGGCAGGTTCGACGCGTTGATCTTCACGACGGCGACGTCTGTGCGCTCGTCCACGCCGACGAGCCGCGCCTTGAACTCGCGCTTGTCGGTGAGCGTGACGTAGATGGTGTCGGCGTCGTCGACGACGTGCGCATTCGTCATCACGTAGCCGTCTGTCGAGAGAATGAAGCCGGAGCCGACGCCGCTGCTCTGCTCGGCGTTGTCCTGGCTGTCGTCGGGCAGCGCGCCGCGGCCGCCGCCGCCCTTGCCGCCGTCGCTTCCGCCGCCCTGGCCGCCCCCTCCTCCACCGCCACGCGGCGCGCCCGGCTGGCCGGGCATCGGAATGCCGAAGAAACGCCGGAAGAAGTCGGACATGTCGCCTTCGTCGAGGCCGGGCGGGAGTCCGCGCAGATCGCTGCTCGTGCCGACGCGCGATGTCGTGCGAATATTCACGACCGACGGACCCACGCGGTCGACGAGGGTCGCGAAATCGGGCAAGGTCACTGTCGGCGTAGGCGCGGCTACCGCGTTCGAAACGAACGGCAGGCAGACCGCGAGCGCCGCGGCCGCGAGAAACCTGCGCAGCGAGGAGTTGCTCATATAGGAGGCCGAGGGATTACTTGGAAGGCTTGTATTCTATGGCAGAAGCAAATTGCTGCAACGTGGCTTGCGGCACTTCCCCTAGCAAAGTAATCCAGAAATCGCCGCGGCGCTTGACCAGAACGTGCGTCGCGCCGGTATTACCCGCGCCTTCCTTGCGCGAATTCTTCTCCACCGGCTCGACGAAGATCGAAATGGCGGCGAGGCCGTCGGAAAACACGGCCTGGTCGACCGGGATCGGCGGCTGACCCTCTTCGCGCGACGCCATCGGACGACGCAGTTCGCGAATCTTTCTGAAGCCGGCGATGTTCGGCGTCAACTGCCAGCCTTGCGCTTCCATGTCGACCGGTTGAACGGGCGGACGCACGACCGTCCAGCCGGTCGTATTGCGGATGCCGTTCGCGATCGCGGCCTTGTCGACCGGCCCGCCGATGCGTACCTGCGAAAACGAAAGCTGCTCGAGCACCTGACCGTCCGGATCGAGCGTCTGCGCGCGCAGCAGCAGACCTGTCCTGGCATCGGCCCAGAGCTTGTAGGCGAAACGATAGGAATCTTTCGGATCGAGTTCGATGACCTGGCTGTCGACGCCCGCGACGCGGTCCGTCCCGAGCATTTTCGGCTCATAGACCGACAGCACCTGATCGCCGCTCGTTGCAAGCAGCGCGGGGAACGAGTCTTTGTTCTGCCGCTTTTCGACGACGCACAAATGCCGTTCGGGGACGAACGTGTACATGTCGTCGTCGTGGCGAAGCATGCGGCGCGGCTTGCCGTCGAGACTTTCGAGCGATTCGTATTCGCCGTCGCCACGCGCGGCGACGTGCGTGATGCGCGACGACTGCACCGTCGCCCCGCGCTGATAGACGAACGTGCCTTCGTAGTTCTGCTGCTGCGCCGCTTCGTGGATCCGGTTGAGCAGTTCCGCCGCGGCACGGCGCGTGGCGACGGGATCGTCGCCTTGCGCAAAAGCACCCGATGCTGCGGTCAACAATGCGGCTGCACAGAACATCAATGCCGGCAGCCGCCCCCAATATCCCCGATAGGTCGTCTTGTTCAACCGCAATCTTTGCATCGATTATTGGCCTTGCGTGGTGGCGGCTGCGCGAATCAGAGGCATCGAGCCGGGCACGACGGGTTGCTGCGAGAACTGTTGATGCGCTTCGAGATATTGATCGAGGTTCGCGTCGCGGATGATGTTCGCTTCGACGATCGCCGGACGCGCCGTGGCCGCCGGAATCGACGCCATAGCCACGCGCTGCATCGAATCCGCCGGAGCGACGCTCGCGATTTGCGCGCCACCGCGGCTGTCGACGCCCTGCAACTGCGGCACGACGATCCACGTCAGCGTGGCCGCGGCGGCGGCAACCGCGAACGCCGGCACGACGCGACGGCGCAGCATGCCTGCGCGCGACTTCGCGGAAGCCAGTACAGACAGCGCGGCGGGCGCGAGCATATGCACTTCCGCTTCGAAGCGCTGCGAGAACGACGCCATGAATGCACTGCTGGTTGCGGGACTGACCGCCAGATCGTCGGAACGCAGCGCGTCGCCGATCAGGTGGTACTCGGACCATGCTGCACGGTCCTCGTTCTTCAATTCCGACAGAAACTGACTGATGTTCCCAAGCTCGTCGAGCGATTCCCCGTCAACGAACGCCGACATACGCTCGCCACGCGAGCCCGCTTGCGATTGCATCGAGACCGACCCCATGATGCTCCCCATCCTTTGACTACACCCCGTAGTGACACCAACTAACCCAGATATTGCATCCTTGTCCCGCGCGAATTTCGCCGCTTACCAGCGCTTGCCTTCGGGAGTGTCCAACAACGGACGCAATTTTGCCGCAATGGCTTCGCGAGCACGGAAAATTCTCGATCTGACGGTGCCGATCGGGCAGCCCATCATCTCGGCGATTTCCTCGTAGCTCAGTCCCTCGATTTCTCGAAGGGTTATGGCGGTGCGCAACTCTTCCGGTAAAACCGCCATCGCAGCATTGACCGTCTGTGCGATCTGCTTGCTCATCAACATCGACTCAGGCGTGTTGATATCCCTTAGTTGGTCCGCGTCGGAGAAAGTTTCCGCTTCTTCTGCGTCTGCCTCGGTAGAAGTTGGAGCGCGGCGCCCCTGGGTGGCAAGGTAATTCTTTGCGGTGTTCACCGCAATCCGGTAAAGCCACGTATAAAACGCCGATTCGCCACGAAATTGCGGCAACGCGCGGTAAGCCTTGATAAAGGCGTCCTGGGCGACGTCCTCGACCTCGGCGGGGTCCCGCACGAGGCGCGAGATCAGTCGAATGATCTTGCGGTGGTATTTGGCGACCAGTAGCTCGAACGCTGCCTTGTCGCCTTTCTGCACGCGTTCGACCAAAACCTGGTCGATTTCTTTTTCGCTCACCTGGGAAATCCGTTAACTTTTGGGGTGCTTCGCGGACGGCTATTGTAGCGTTCCCGCCGATGCGCCACGGCGGGTGCTCATGAGCCGTTACAGTCGTTACAGAACGGC
The DNA here is from genome assembly GCF_001544975.2 of Caballeronia arationis. Lineage (GTDB taxonomy): Bacteria > Pseudomonadota > Gammaproteobacteria > Burkholderiales > Burkholderiaceae > Caballeronia > Caballeronia arationis. Next base: position 85,240 of record NZ_FCOG02000008.1, read on the forward strand.
GTGGGCACCGCGGCGCGCCCGCACGGAGAGTTCGCGGAAGACATCGCGTTCGACGGCATCGGCGGCGATCAGGACGCGCGCCTCGTGCCCGTCGGCCGACAGCAGCGTCAGCGCGAGCAGGCAGTCGCTCCATTGAGCGCAGCCGGTGATCTGCCCATATTGCGCCGTTCCGGCCCGATTCCAAGTGGTGAGGCCGCCGGATGTGAACCGGAACGCGACCGGCTGGCGCCCCGCCCATGCGCGGGCACCGAGGCTCAGAACGAAGAAGGCGACGAGCGCGGCGATGACGCCATCGAGGAAACCCGACCTCGCGGCGACGCACTGAAACACCGACGCCACCGCGACACCGACAAAACCGGCCGTCGCGCCGAGCAGCATCCGCGAAGCTCGCAGGAGGTGGCGGGCCGGCGCGTGGCCGCCATGATGAGGTTCGAAAGCGCCCGGCAACGACTTTCCCCGACGATGCCGAGCGCCAGCCGCTCAGTGACGCTTGAACACGAGCGAACCGTTCGTTCCGCCGAAGCCGAACGAGTTCTTCACCGCCACGTCGATCTTCATCTCCCGCGCGGTGTTCGCGCAGTAGTCCAGGTCGCATTGCGGGTCCTGGTTGAAGATGTTGATGGTCGGCGGCGACACCTGATTGTGGATCGCGAGCACGGTGAACACCGATTCCAGGCCGCCCGCGCCGCCGAGCAGGTGCCCGGTCATCGACTTGGTGGAGTTCACCACGACCTTCTTCGCATGATCGCCAAGAGCGCGCTTGATGCCCGTGGTTTCCGCGATGTCGCCAAGCGGCGTGGAGGTGCCGTGCGCGTTCACGTAGTTCACCTCGTCCGGGTTGATCTTCGCGTTTTTCATCGCGTTGACCATCGCGCGGCGGCCGCCGTCGCCGTCTTCGGGCGGCGCCGTCATGTGGTACGCGTCGCCGCTCATGCCGTAGCCCGACACTTCCGCGTAGATCTTCGCGCCGCGCGCCTTGGCGTGCTCGTACTCTTCGAGCACCATCACGCCCGCGCCTTCGCCGAGCACGAAGCCGTCGCGGTCCTTGTCCCACGGACGGCTGGCGGTCGCGGGATCGTCATTGCGCTGCGACAGCGCGCGCGCCGCCGCAAAGCCGCCGATACCGAGCGGCGAAACCGTCGCCTCCGCGCCGCCGGCGATCATCACGTCGGCGTCGCCGTATTCGATCAGGCGCGACGCCTCGCCGATGCAGTGCAGGCCGGTCGTGCAGGCCGTGACGATCGCGAGATTCGGGCCCTTCAGGCCGAAGCGGATCGACAGATGGCCGGAGATCATGTTGATGATCGACGCCGGCACGAAGAACGGCGAGATCCGGCGCGGGCCGCGGTTGAGCAGCTCTGTCTGCGTGATTTCGATCATCGGCAGGCCGCCGATGCCCGAGCCCACGACCACGCCCACGCGCTCCGAGTTTTCCTCGGTGATTTCGAGCCCGCTGTCCTGCATGGCCTGCACGCCCGCGGCGATGCCGTAATGGATGAAGGTATCCATATGGCGCGCTTCCTTGCCGGGCATGTAGTCCTCGACATTGAAGCCCTTCACCTCGCCCGCAAAGCGCGTGGAGAAGTTCGACGCGTCGAACTTCGTGATCTCGGCGATGCCGGACTTGCCCGCCACCAGATTGGCCCAGCCGTCGGCAACGGTATTGCCGACAGGCGAAATCAGCCCAAGGCCTGTAACAACAACACGACGACGGCTCACGGTAACCCCTTATCCATAGATGACAATAAAGCAAAAGCCACAGCGGCCACAGGAACTTGCCCTGTTAGCCCTGTGGCTGTTATATCGGTCTCGGTCGCGACAGAGCGTCAAGCCCGCTTGCGATGAGGTGCTGGCGCGTCCGGGCCTTAGGCCTTGACGTTCGCGCGAGCGTAGTCGATCGCCTGCTGGACGGTCGTGATCTTCTCGGCTTCTTCATCGGGGATTTCCATGCCGAATTCGTCTTCCAGAGCCATCACCAGTTCGACGGTGTCGAGCGAGTCAGCGCCCAGATCGTTGACGAACGAAGCTTCGTTCTTGATTTCGGCTTCGGCGACGCCCAGTTGTTCCGCGACGATCTTTTTCACGCGCTGTTCGATATTGTCCATGCAGCCCTCCGAGGGAAATTAGGTTCAGAAATGCGAGTGCGCGCATTTTATCAGGTTTGTACCCGCAAAAAGCGGCGCTTCAGTTTCGTGCTTTCGACGCGCGACGCAGGCTCATGGCCGGTCACGCGCGATCCATCGACTTCGTTCATTACAGCGCATTTTGCAGGCGCGCGCGATGCTCATTGGAGCATTTTGCGTTCCGCCCGCGGCGCGGATATTAAACGAACGCCTATTACATGTACATGCCGCCGTTTACATGCAGCGTCGTCCCGGTGATGTAGCCCGCGAACGGCGAAGCCAGGAAAGCCACAGCATGCGCGATATCGTCCGGGCTGCCCAGTCGGCCGAGTGGTATCTGGGCCGTGAGCGCGGTGCGCTGCTCTTCCGGCAGGACCTTGGTCATGTCGGTGTCGATGAAGCCCGGCGCGATGCAGTTCACCGTGATTCCGCGACTGCCGATCTCGCGCGCGAGCGCGCGCGTCATGCCCGCGACGCCGGCCTTTGCGGCCGCGTAGTTCGCCTGTCCCGGATTGCCCGACGATCCCACCACCGACGTGATGTTGATGATCCGGCCGCCGCGTGCCTTCATCATCGGGCGCAGCACGGCGCGCGAGAGACGAAATACGGCACGCAGGTTGGTATCGATGACGGCGTCGAATTCGTCGTCCTTCATGCGCATCGCGAGCTGGTCCTTCGTGATGCCCGCATTGTTCACGAGCACGCTGAGGCCGCCGAATTCCTTCACGGTGGCGTCGATGAACGCGTCGGCCGCTGCCGCGTCGTTCACGTTCAGCACGGCGCCGCGCCCCTTCAAACCCGCCTGCTCAAACGCTTCCGTGATGCCGGCCGCGCCGCTTTCGCTCGTCGCCGTGCCGATGACGGTCGCGCCCTGGCGCGCCAGTTCCAGCGCGATCGCGCGCCCGATGCCGCGCGATGCGCCCGTGACGATGGCTACCTGCTTGTCCAAGTTCATGTCGTTGTCCTTGCTCTTCGTTTTTATCCGGCGATCAGCTTGCGCGTTTCTTCCAGCGACGCCGGATCGAAGACCGACGCGCCGACGAGCGTTCCGTCGATGCGCTTCGTCAGCCCTGCGAGCACCTTGCCCGGGCCGCATTCGATCACGTGCGTCACGCCATCGCGGGCCATCGCCTGCACGCATTCGACCCAGCGCACCGGACCGGCCGCCTGACGCACGAGCGCGTCCTTGATCGCGGCGGGATCGTAGGTGATTGCGACGTCGATGTTATTGATCAGCGGAATCTGCGGCGCCTTCACGTCGACTTTGGCGAGATAGTCGCGCAACTGGTCAGACGCCGGCTTCAGGAGCGACGAATGGAACGGCGCCGACACCGGCAGCGGCAGCGCGCGCTTTGCGCCCTTCGCCTTCGCGATCTCGCATGCCTTCTCGACGCCCGCCTTCGCACCCGCGATCACGACCTGCGACGGTGCGTTGAAATTCACCGCCTCGACGACGCCCGCTTCCGATGCCTCGGCGCAGACGGCGCGCACGGCGTCGTCGTCGAGGCCGAGAATCGCGGCCATGCCGCCGACACCGACCGGCACCGCGTTTTGCATCGCCTGCGCGCGAAAACGCACGAGCGGCACGGCGTCCGCGAACGCGAGCGCGCCGGCCGCAACGAGCGCCGTGTATTCGCCGAGGCTATGCCCCGCGACGATCGCGGGTTTCACGCCGGCTTCCTGCTCCCAGACGCGGTAGATCGCATAGGCGGCCGTCAGCATGACGGGCTGGGTGTTGGTCGTGAGATTGAGTTCTTCCGCCGGACCCTCGGCGATCAGCTTCGCGATGTCCTGGTTGAGCGCGTCGGACGCCTGTTGCAGCGTCTCGCGCACCACGGCGTGATCGGCGAATGCGTTGAGCATGCCGACCGATTGCGAACCCTGTCCGGGAAAAACGAACGCAAATTTCATATCGTCCTCGATGAATTGGGATGGCTGACGTGACCGGCGCGGCGCCGGTCGCGGCGCGGGCGATCAGGGGCGCGACGCTCGGCGCCCCTCGACGGTCAGTAGCGGAAGACCGACGCGCCCCAGGTGAAGCCGCCGCCTACGCCTTCGATCAGCACGTTCTGGCCGCGCTTGATGCGGCCGTCGCGCACGGCGACGTCGAGCGCGAGCGGAATCGACGCTGCCGACGTGTTGCCATGCTCGCCAACGGTCACGACCATGCGCTCCTGCGGCAGCCGCAGCTTGCGGCAGGTGCTTTGCATGATGCGGATGTTGGCCTGATGGGGAATCAGCCAGTCAACGTCTTCGGCGGAGAGCTGCGCCTTTTCGAGCGCCTCGACGGCGACTTTCTCCAGCACGTTGACCGCGAGCTTGAACACCGCCTGGCCGTCCATGTGCAGGAAAGCGCTGCCCGCGACCACGCCGCCGTACACGTTGCCGGGGGTGCAGAGGATGTCGGAATAGCTGCCGTCCGCGTGCAGCGCGCTCGCGAGCACGCCCGGCTCCTCGGACGCCTGGAGGATGATCGCGCCCGCGCCGTCGCCGAACAACACGCAGGTAGTGCGGTCCTTGAAGTCGAGGATGCGCGAGAAGGTTTCCGCGCCGACGATCAGCGCCGTGCGGTGCGCGCCGCTGCGAATCAGGCTGTCGGCGACGGCTACGGCGTACGCGAAACCCGAGCAGACGGCCTGCACGTCGAACGCTGCACCGTTGTTCTTGATGCCGAGCTTGTTCTGCAACAGACACGCCGTGCTTGGGAACACGAAGTCCGGCGTGGAGGTCGCGACGATGATCAGGTCGATCGACTGGGGATCGACGCCCGCCGCCTCGATCGCGCTATTGGACGCGCGGAGCGCGAGATCGCTCGTGGTTTCGTCCGGTGCTGCGAAGTGCCGGGCATGGATGCCCGTGCGCGCCACGATCCATTCGTCGCTCGTCTCGACGCCCTGCTTTGCCAGACGGTCTGCCAGATCCTGATTCGTGACGCGGTCGGCCGGCAGATAGCTGCCCGTGCCGAGCACGCGAGAGTAGAGATTGGATTGAGCCATTATGCCTTCGAGGGTAGCGCGGCACCGGGTTCGTCCGGCGCGGGCGGGTGTGGCGGATTAAGCCGACCGGCCGCGACGCCGTTCTCGAGTGCTCCGGCCGCATTGGGTTCGGCGGCCGTGCCGTTTGCGAGACCGGCGTCGAGGGCCGCCTGCTGCATGGGTGCGGCGTTTTCTTCCATCGCGCGCACGAGGCGTTCAAGGACGCCATTTTTGACGGCATCATACCCGCGTTTGATGGCCCACTCAAACCCGTAGGCCTCGGCCGATCCGTGGCTCTTGATGACGAGCCCGCGCAGACCAAGCAGGGCTGCGCCGTTGTACTGGGCCGGGTCGACGCGTCGCTTGAAACGTTTGAGCACCGGCATCGCGACGACCGCCATCAGCTTCGTGGCGAGCGAGCGGCCGAACTCTTCCTTGATCATGTCGGTGAGCATCTTCGCGAGACCTTCGGAGGTCTTCAGCGCGACGTTGCCGACAAAACCGTCGCATACGACGACATCCGTCGTGCCTTTATAGATGTCATTGCCTTCCACGTTGCCGTAGAAGTTGAGCGTGCTCGCGCGCAGCAGCTCGCCCGCGCGCTTGATGGTTTCGTTGCCCTTGATGACTTCTTCGCCGATGTTCAGAAGCCCGATGGTCGGCCGCTCGCGCCCTTCGATCGCGGAGACGAGCGCGTGGCCCATCTCGGCGAACTGCAACAGATGCTGCGGCTCGCAGTCGACGTTCGCGCCGAGGTCAAGTACGGTGGTGTAGCCGCGCTGGCTCGGCATCGCGAAGGCGATCGCCGGCCGCTCGATGCCGGGAAGCGTCTTGAGAACGTAGCGGGAAACGGCCATCAGCGCGCCGGTGTTGCCGGCGGAGATGCAGGTCTGGGCCTCGCCTTCCTTGACGAGATTCAGCGCGACGCGCATCGACGAATCTTTCTTCTTGCGCAGCGCGACTTCGACGGGATCGTCCATCGCGACGACTTCCGTCGCGGGAACGACGGTCAGGCGCGCCTCGTCGGCGGCCTTGCACTTCTTGAGTTGCGCGCGGATCGCGGGCTCGATGCCCACGAGCAGCAGATGTGCGTCCGGATGCGAACGCACGAAATTGACGGCAGCGGGAACCGTCACGGCCGGGCCGTGGTCGCCTCCCATGCAGTCGATGGTGATCTTTACAGTCATGGAGTGCGACGAATTTCAGGCACAAAAAAGCGGCAGTGAAATGCCGCCTTCTTGTCGTACCGAGGAAATGTCAAGCGCGAGCGACCGTAATTCAAAACGGTGACGCGGGACGCAGCAAGCGTCGTGCGCTTAGTCGTTCTTCGTCTTGATGACTTTCTTGCCACGGTAGTAGCCGTTCGGGCTCACGTGGTGACGCAGATGCACTTCACCCGTGCTCGGCTCAACGGCCAGCGGCGCTGCGTTGAGAAAGTCGTGCGAACGGTGCATGCCGCGCTTCGACGGCGATTTCTTGTTTTGCTGAACTGCCATGATAACTCCAGAAAAATTTTGCGAATTCTAACACAGCCCGACGTGCCGGCGACCGCTGGCCGAAAGGCCAGTCAAGGTGCGAAAAAACGTAAACTCGGCTTATCGCGCTACCAGTTAATGCTTCTTGTCGTCGCCGGGGCCGCCCTGCTTGAGCTTTTCGAGCGCGGCGAACGGGTTGGGCCGTGCGGGTTCGTCACCCGATGCGCCTTCACCCCCGTCGGTCTCGCCTTCGATGCCTTCCGTGCCCTCGCCCGAAACCAGGCTTTCGTGCACTTCCGGACACACATCGTGTTTGGGCACGAGCGGCAAGGCCAACAACAACTCCTCTTCGATCAAGTCGACGAGATCGAACTGGCGCGAACCCACGATCACTTCGACTTCATCGTCGTCGAGCGGAAACTCGTCTGCTTCTTCCTCCGTGTCCACGATGCGATAGGTTGCATCGACATCGAGATGCTGCGAATACGGCGAAAGACAGCGCTGACACTCGATCCAGACCGACCCGTGCACCGCAAGCCGCAGATAGGGCTGCGGCGCCTCGGTGCCGTCGTCCTGCAGTTCGGGCTGGGTCGAACCTTCGGCTTGCCAGGTGAACACGGTGTCGCGGTCTGGCGCATCCGCCGGCACTTCGTTTAACATGCGCGGCAGTTGCGAGACGCGCACAGCACCGGCGGCTTGCCGGCCACTCTGAGCGAATTCGTAGATGTCGAGCGCGCGCAGATCGGCGGGGCTCGCAGGTTTGCCAGGATTCTGAGTCATGTGCGCTCCTGCATGTGCCGACGTTAGGACGGATGTTTCTTCCGGTGTTTCCTTCATCTCGCCAGTATGCACCGTGCCGGCAGGTCCGACTGGTGTGGTTTGCCCGAATTCTGCAACCGCCATTTTCGGACCCGTTCCCGGAAAGGCCTTTCGCCGATCCGGCGTGCCCAAGGCAAGGACATACCGATGAAAAGCCCAAAATCATATCGGTTTTGTCTTTACGCGTCAAATACTTAAGGGGTGATTCGTCACCGCCCTTCTTTCCAACGCTTATCCGCCGATTCCATTCATGTCCGACGTTCCCAATTCGCCGCCGCGCCTCGTTCTCGCGTCGGGTTCGCGCTATCGCCGCGAACTGCTCGAACGCCTGCGCATTCCCTTCGATGTGATCGTGCCCGATATCGACGAAACGCCGCTTGACGGCGAAACGCCCGAAGCGACGGCCCTGCGCCTCTCGCTCGCGAAAGCGCGCGCTGCCGCCGGGCGTGCGCCCGGCGCGCTCGTGATCGGCTCCGACCAGGTTGCGACCTTCGACGGCCGCCAGATCGGCAAGCCCGGCACGCACGACAACGCGGTCGCGCAACTGCGGGCGATGCGCGGGCGCAGCATCGCGTTCCACAGCGCGCTGTGCCTCTTCGACAGCCGCTCGGGCGAAGCGCAATCGGCGGATGTCGTCACGCGCGTGCAGTTCCGTGACCTGTCCGACGCCGAGATCGAGGCCTATCTGCTGGCCGAAACGCCCTACGACTGCGCCGGCAGCGCGAAATCCGAGGGACTCGGCATCGCGCTGCTCGACGCGATCGATTCGAACGACCCAACGGCGCTCGTCGGCCTGCCGCTGATCGAGCTGTCGCGGATGCTGCGCGCCGCCGGCTTTCCGTTGCTGGAGGCGCGATGAGCGGCGTCCTGTACCTGATTCCCAACACGCTGGGCGAAGGCGACGCCGACGGGCTCGCGCAAGTCCTTCCGGCGCCGGTCCGCGCACAAGCCGCGGCGCTCTCCTATTACATAGGCGAAAACGCGAAAACGACGCGCGCGTTCCTGAAAAAGGTCGGCACCGAGCGGCCGATCCAGGAAATCGAGGTGCGCGAACTGAACGTGAACACGCCGCCGGGCGAAGTCGAAAAGCTGCTCGCGCCGATTCTCGCTGGCACCGACGCCGGATTGGTCTCGGAAGCGGGATGCCCGGCCGTCGCAGATCCGGGTGCGCTGCTCGTGCGGCGCGCACACGAACGCGGCGTGAAGGTCGTGCCGTTCGTCGGACCGAGTTCGATCCTGCTCGCGCTGATGGCGTCGGGCATGAACGGCCAGAGTTTCGCGTTCAACGGCTATCTGCCCGTCGACGCCAGCGAGCGCGCGAAGCGCCTGCGCGAGCTGGAGCAACTGTCGCGCAAGGCGAACCAGACGCAGATTTTCATCGAGACACCGTATCGCAACCGCGCGCTCCTCGACACGCTGATCGCGACCTGCGCGCCGTCGACGCTCGTGTGCGTCGCCGTCGACCTGACACTGCCCGCCGAAACGATCGTCACGCGCACGGTCGCCGACTGGAAGAAGAAGCCGGCGCCCGACCTGCACAAGCGGCCGGCGATTTTCCTGCTGCTCGGCGCCTGAAATGCAAACGCCACGGTCATCCGTGGCGTTTTTTCATGGCGAGGCGAACCGCGGGATCAGCGCAACTGCATCTTCCCGCCGACGATCAGCGTATGCATCGCGGCATTGCCGACCGCCGCACCGAACTTGCGCGCCACGCGCTCGCTGATGCTCTCCTTTTGCGTGTAATCGATGATATCCGGCTGCTTGATCACCTCGCGCGCGACGTAATCGGCGTCGCCGAAACCGTCGGCGAGACCGAGCGCCACGCCCTTTTCGCCCGTCCAGAACATGCCGGAAAAGAGTTCCGGATCGTTCTTCAGGCGTGTGCCGCGGCCCTGTTTGACGGCGTCGATGAACTGCGCGTGGATCTGGTCGAGCATCTCCTGGGCGTGCGCCGTCATTTGCGGCGTTTCCGGCGAGAACGGGTCGAATGCGCCCTTGTTGTCGCCCGACGTGTGCATCCTGCGCTGGACTCCGAGCTTGTCCATCAGGCCCGTGAAACCGAATCCGTCCATCAGCACGCCGATCGAGCCGACGATGCTCGCACGGTCCACATAGATCTTGTCGGCGGCCGCGGCGACGTAATAGCCGCCCGACGCGCACATGTCGTCGACGACCACATAGAGCGGTTTCGACGGATATTTCGCGCGCAAGCGCTTGATTTCGCGATAAATGATGCCGGCCTGCACGGGCGAGCCGCCCGGACTGTTGATCCGCAGGATCACGCCGGCCGTGCCGTTATCCTCGAATGCGCTTTGCAGGGCCGCGTTGATGTTGTCGGCGCTCGCGTTGCTGTTCGCGGCAATTTCGCCTTCCAGTTCGACGAGCGCCGTGTGGCGCGCGGTTTTCGACACCTTCTCGCCGGTGAAATCAAACGCGCCCCAGACGAGCAGCGCGAGCACGCCCAGCGCGACGAAGCGAAAGAATATTTTCCAGCGCCGCGCGGCGCGCTGCTCGTTGATCGCTGCGAGCGCGATACGCTCGAGCGCGGCACGTTCCCAGTTTTCACCGGCCGGCGGCGGCGTGCGCTTCGAATTTTCTTGGCTATCGGGACTGGCGGGATCGTTCGGAAATTGGTCGGACATGCGGCGTCTGTTTGGAAAATCGATATAAGGGGGAAATCAGGCGGGGCGAAGCGTGTCGTCCGGAATCCAGAAGACGGACCGGCCTTCTGGCGTGTCGCGCTCCTCGACCTGCACCTGCCGCAGGCGCGCGCCGCGGCACGGCCCGCCGACGCACTTGCCGGTATCCGGCTCGTAGATTGCCCCATGCGTGGCGCACATCAAGTATAGGCCCGAGCTTTCGAAGAACTGTCCCTCGTTCCAGTCGAGCTCCATCGCGACGTGCGCGCAGCGGTTCAGATAGCCAAAGGGCTTGCCGTCGTAACGTACGAAGAACACGACCGATCCGCCGCCCGATTTCTCGACGGCATTGCGGCGAATGCCCATGCCGCCGTCGACGAGTTCCTCCGCCGCGCAGACCCGGACCGCTTCATCCGACCCTGCGCTCATGCGTGCTCCCGCAGCCAGCCGACGAGCGACGCGACGCTGTCCGCGCAGAATTTCGGCTCGAGCGCCACGAGCGAATCGGCCGGATGTGCGCCGTAACCCACGCCGATGCCCGCCGCGCCCGCGTTGATCGCCATCTGCAGGTCGTGCGTCGTGTCGCCAATCATCACCGTGCGCGACAAATCCTGGCCGAGTTCGCGCGTCAGTTCGTGCAACATCGCCGGATGGGGCTTCGAGAAGGTCTCGTCGGCGCAGCGCGTGCCGTCGAAAAGGCTCGTGAGCCGCGACTGGTCGAGCGCGCGATTCAGCCCGACACGGCTCTTGCCGGTCGCCACACCGAGCAGATAACCCTCGTCGCGCAGTTCCTGGAGCATGTCGCGCACGCCGTCGAAGAGTTCGGTGTGCTGGTCCTTCACCAGATAATGGAAGCGGTAGCGCTCGGCAAGCCGCGGATAGTCGGCCGGATCGAGCGTCGGCGCGGCGATCTGCAGCGCGTCGCGCAGGCCAAGGCCGATCACGTAGCTCGCGGATTCGGTCGAGGGAACCGGCAGACCAAGGTCGCGGCAGGCCGCCTGGATGCTGCGCGTGATGTGCGCCGTGGAATCCATCAGCGTGCCGTCCCAGTCGAAGACGATCAGATCGAATTGCTGCCGCGCCATTTATTGGGTCTCGCTGGAAAGCTGCTTGAGTTGGTCGATGAAACGCCGGCATTCGGCGGGCAGCGGCGCTTCGAGTTGAAGCGGCTCGCCCGTCGCCGGATGCGTGATTTTCAGCCGGTAAGCGTGCAAAAACATCCGTTTTAGCGACGGTTTCGCGTTCGGCCGCGCCAGATTCTTGTTCAGCGCGAAGTCGCCGTACTTGGCGTCGCCCGCAATCGGCAGGCCGAGGCTCGCCATGTGAACCCGGATCTGATGCGTGCGCCCCGTTTTCAGTTCCGCCTCGACCCACACGTAATCGGTCCAGCGCTCGATCAGGTTGAACACCGTGTGCGAGGGCAGGCCGTCTTCCTGGATCCGCACGCGCCGTTCGCCGTCGCCCGCGACGTACTTGTGCAGCGGCGCCTTGACGATGCGTCGGCGGCCCCAGTCGCTCGCCCAGTCGCCGTGGCCGACCGCGTAATAGCGCTTGTCGACGCGGTTTTCGCGAATCTGCTCGTGCAGGTCGACGAGCGCCGAGCGCTTCTTCGCGAGCATCAGCACGCCCGAGGTTTCCCGGTCGAGCCGGTGCACCAGTTCCAGGAACTTCGCGTGCGGCCGCGCGTTGCGCAACTGTTCGATGACGCCGAACGCCACGCCGCTGCCGCCATGCACCGCGACACCCGACGGTTTGTCTATGACGATCAGGTGGTCGTCTTCGAACAGGATCGGGAATTCGGCGGCGGGCGCGTTCGACGAAACCGGCGTCTCGTCGGGTTGCGCGACGCGAATGGGCGGAACGCGCACGAGATCGCCGAGTTCGAGACGGTACGCGGCATCGATCCGGCCCTTGTTCACGCGCACCTCGCCGCTGCGAAGAATGCGGTAGATATGGCTTTTCGGCACGCCTTTGCAGACGCGCAGCAGGAAATTGTCGATGCGCTGCCCGGCGGCTCCTTCGTCGATCTCGATCATCGAGACCTGCTCGCTTGCGACCTTTTTATGGGATGTTTTGCCTAACTCATTCATTATGAATATAATTTGCGAGCAATCTGAAAAAGGCGAAAAATTTCGCCACGATCCGTCAGACTGTACAGGTGCAAGCGATAAACCATCATTTTACTTGCGCCCAGGGACGGTTGCTCGCCCGGAAAATCGAGCGACGAGTTGCACGCACGGCGATATCGCACGGCAAGGACGACGCCCACAGGCGCGTTCGGTCGGGTCGATCGCTGATCGGTAACGGATTTTTGGTAAAAAAGAATTTTTCGGCGAGATGCGAAGGCGTCCGGTTTGATTATCGGAGGCCGCCGCGCCCGGCTCGGGTATCAAGAGTATCGAGCGGGACGGAAAATCGAAGCTCGCCGATTGCGAATAACGTCGACGTGAAACGCTGCTGCGCTGAAATCTGCGAAGCGTGCCGAACGTCGCACATGAGGCGAGACACCCAAAGGCAGGTCGCCGGGAGCTTTCGACACCCACGATCTGCCGCCGCGGCCTGGCCGCAGCTTCGACGTCGTCGGTCATCCGTCATCCGCGCGCGGTACGCGCGGGCCGCCTTCGCAGAAGCCGCATCAGGAGGAACACGGCACTTTCGCGCACGGCTCTCGGCACATCGGGGCGCGCGTCTGGTCGCAACGGACGTGAAGCCGGATGATCCCGGAATGGCGTGCCGTCCGGGCCGCGAGCCGCGTCGGATGCATGGCGTGTCGAAGCCGTTTTTCGCATGTGCCCCAGGGCTTGGCCGCCGCGACGCCGTTCGTCGTTTCGTCGCGAACACGGCCGATGTCTCTTCCCAGGCAATTCTCCCCGCCAGATTTCCCGCTCCAGCGTGCTTTGTGACAACACACAAAGAAGCGCGGCACGCCCGCCCTCTTCGCTTTGCGCGCCTGACAACCGCGCGAATTCGCCAGACGAGGGACGGCATAGCCGCTCTGGAGCCGTTCAATGAAACGCATGCTGTTTAATGCGACGCAGCAGGAAGAATTGCGCGTCGCCATCGTCGATGGGCAAAAACTCATCGACATCGACATCGAAACCGCCGGGCGCGAACAGCGCAAAGGCAATATCTACAAGGGAGTCGTCACCCGCATCGAGCCCTCGCTCGAAGCCTGTTTCGTCAACTACGGCGAGGACCGCCACGGTTTCCTCCCGTTCAAGGAAGTCGCCCGCCAGTATTTCCGCGACGGCGTCGACATGCGCTCCGCTCGCATCCAGGACGCGCTGCGCGAAGGCCAGGAACTCATCGTCCAGGTCGAAAAGGAAGAGCGCGGCAACAAGGGCGCGGCCCTGACCACCTTCATCTCGCTCGCTGGACGCTACCTCGTCCTGATGCCGAACAACCCGCGCGGCGGCGGCGTGTCGCGCCGGATCGAAGGCGACGAGCGGCAGGAACTGCGCGAAACGATGGCGCAGCTCGAACTGCCGGAAGGCATGAGCATCATCGCGCGCACGGCCGGCATCGGCCGCTCCGCCGAAGAACTGCAGTGGGACCTGAACTACCTGATGCAACTGTGGCGCGCGATCGAAGCCGCGTCGCAGAGCGGCGTCGCCGGCACGCCGATGCTGATCTATCTCGAATCGAGCCTCGTCATCCGCGCGATTCGCGACTACTTCCAGCCGGACATCGGCGAAATTCTCATCGACACGACCGAAATCCATGACCAGGCGCGCGCCTTCATGGACATCGTGATGCCCGACAACCTCCCGAAGGTGAAGCGCTATCACGACGACGTGCCGCTCTTCTCGCGCTTCCAGATCGAGCACCAGATCGAAACCGCGTATTCGCGCACGGTGCCGCTGCCCTCGGGCGGCGCGATCGTGATCGACCACACGGAAGCGCTCGTTGCCATCGACGTGAACTCGGCGCGCTCGACCAAGGGCGCGGACATCGAGGAAACGGCGACCCGCACGAACCTCGAAGCCGCCGACGAAGTTGCGCGCCAGTTGCGTCTACGCGACCTGGGCGGCCTGATCGTGATCGACTTCATCGACATGGAGTCGGCGAAGAGCCAGCGCGAAGTCGAGCAGCGCCTCAAGGATGCACTGAAGCACGACCGTGCGCGCGTCCAGATGGGCAAGATCTCGCGCTTCGGCCTGATGGAACTGTCGCGTCAGCGGCTGCGTCCGGCGCTCTCGGAAGGCAGCCACGTGACGTGCCCGCGCTGCAACGGCACGGGCCATATCCGCGATACCGAATCGTCCGCGCTGCAAGTGCTGCGGATCATTCAGGAAGAAGCAATGAAGGAAAACACCGCGGCGATCCATTGCCAGGTGCCGGTCGAGGTGACCGCCTTCCTGCTCAACGAAAAGCGCTCGGAAATCAACAAGATCGAATCGCGCTTCAAGGTCAACGTCGTCCTGATCCCGAACAAGCATCTCGAAACGCCGCACTACAAGCTGGAGCGCCTGCGTCACGACGACGCGCGTCTCGATGAGCCGCGCGCTTCGTGGAAGATGGCCGTGGAAGCGGCAACCGAGCTGGAATCGGAAACCGGCTACAGCAAGCGCACCGAAGAAGTGAAGCCGAAGCAGGAAGCGGCCGTGAAGGGCATCACGCCGGCGTCCCCGGCGCCGAGCGCGCCCGTGAAGCCGGCGCCTGTCGAAGCGGCCGCGCCAGCGGCACCAGCGTCCGCGCCGGCTGCCGGCGGCTTCATCGGCTGGCTGAAGAACCTGTTCGGCATGCAACCGCAAGCGCAGCCCGCACCGGCTCCGCTCGAAACGACAACACCCGCTCGGCCGACGCGCGAGCGCGGCGAACGCACGGAGCGCGGCGAGCGTCCGGGCGGCGACCGCAATCGCAACCGACGCAACGGCGCAGCCGCACGCGACGGCGCAACCGCAGGTGCAACCGGCGCTGCGGGCGGCCGTCAAGGTGGCCGTCGCGAGGAACGCGAGCCGCGCGAAGCACGCGCCGGACGCGAAGGTCGCGAGGGGCGTGAAACGCGCGAGCCGCGTGAAGCCCGCGAAGGCCGTGAGCCGCGCGAGGCACGTGAAGGCCGCGAACCGCGCGAAGGTCGCGAACCGCGCGAAGGTCGCGAGCGCGGCGAGCGCGCCCAGGAACGCGGTGCCGAGCGCACGGAACGTCCGGAAGCGGGTGAGCGCCAGGAACGTCGCGAACGTCCGGATCGTCCGGAGCGCGCCGAACGTGGCGAGCGCAAGAAGCCGCAGCCCGAAGCCGCCGTCGAAGCACTGACGCAAGGCGAAACCGTGGCATCGGAGATCGTCGAGAAGTCGGAAACGCAATTCGCAGGTGCCGATACGGCTCAAGGCATCGCCCAGGGCGATCAGTCGGCTGCGGCGCGGGAAGGCGAAGAGCGTCGTCGCCGTCGTCGCGGCCGTCGCGGTGGCCGTCGCGAGCGTGACGAGGAAGGCGTGACGGTGAATCACGCAGCCGACCTCGCGGAAAGCGAAGGTGCCGCGGACAGCATGTCCGCCCAGGCTGGCGTGTTCGACACGAGTTCGTCGCAGGAAGCGGGCGAGCGTCGCGAGACGCGTCCGGCCGCCCCGGTGGCCGCAGTCGCCGTGCCGGTTGCGGCGGCAGCGATCAGCGTGACGGAACTGCGCGAAGAAGTTCGTGAAGAAGTGCGTGAGCCCGTCGCCGAAACGCCGCAGCCCGCTGCGGCCGAACGCGCCGAAGCGCCGGCAGAGGCCAGGCAGGAAGAGCCCGCTCCGACGCCCGATCTGTTCGCGAAACCGGCAGCGCCCCAGCCGGTCGAGAACCCGTTCGGCGCGGAACCGAAGGTCGCGAAGACGGAGCCGGCGGACCCGTTCGCTCCCGCGTTCACGCCTGCCGTCGAAACGCCGAAGGCGCCTGAGCCTGCGCAAGTCGCCGAAGCAGTAGAGACAACGCAAGCCTTCAGGCCCGTCGAAGCGCCGGAACCGGTGAAGGCGGAGGAAGCACCGCAGGCGGTCGTTGCCGAGCCGATCAAGCCGGCGCCCGTCGCGGCAACGCCCGTGTCGGAAATCGTCGAGACGAGCGCGGCGGCGGAGCCGGTTGCGGCGCCCGCTCCCGTCGAACCGGAACCGGAGCCGGTCAAGGCGTTCGAAGCGGCTGTGGCCGAACCGGTTGCCTCGGCGGCTCCCGCCGCCAGGCCCGAGTCCGCACCGATCGCAACCGGCGGACTGAAGGAAGAAGCGCTCAAGCCGATGCTGGAAACGGCTGGCCTCGTCTGGGTGAACACCGACGCCGACAAGCTGCGCGCCGCAAGTGCCGCCGCTGAGCAGGTGGAAAGCCCGAAACGGGTGCCGCGCGAGCGCAAGGCGCTTCCGCCGGTCGATGCCGCGCCGATGCAGCAAGTCGAAACGGCTGGGAACGCCCATTCGGACGCCCACTAAGGCGTATGAACAGCCTGCGCCGCGACCACGGCGCAGGCGAAAAGCGTGACGATGCACACAGCGCCACCGGTGAAAACCGTGTGGCGCTTTTCTTTTGTGCCCGGTGTAACGCTCCTTGCCAAAGGGTCTACGGGTTTCACGTCCTTACATCCGTTAAAATAATTGGATAGCCTCAAAAAAACAGAGCGCAGTCCTCGATAGAGCAGCCATGTCCCGACGCATCATTCCCGTAGCCGATGTCAGCGCGATTCCGGATTTCTCCGGCGTCGCGACGCCGCCGTCGGGGCTCCTGACCGATACGCTTCACCGTCCGTTGCGCGATCTGCGCATTTCGGTGACAGATCGTTGCAATTTCCGCTGCGTCTACTGCATGCCGCGCGAAGTCTTCGACAAGGACTACCAGTTCCTGCCGCACGCGGCTTTGCTGTCGTTCGAGGAAATTGAGCGGATCGCGCGGATTTTCGTCGCGCATGGCGTCGAGAAAATCCGGCTGACGGGCGGCGAGCCGCTCTTGCGCAAGAACATCGAATTCCTGATCGAGCGCCTTGCGCGTCTTGCGACGCCCGAAGGCCGCCCGCTCGACATCACGCTCACCACGAACGGCTCGATCCTCGCGCGCAAGGCGCGTTCGCTCGCGGACGCCGGTTTGTCGCGAGTAACGGTCAGCCTCGACGCCCTCGACGACGCCCTCTTCCGCCAGATGAACGACGCGGATTTCGCGGTCGCCGACGTGCTCGAAGGCATCGAGGCCGCGCACGCCGCCGGCCTCGCGCCGCTCAAGGTCAACATGGTCGTCAAGCGCGGCACGAACGACCAGGAAATCGTCCCGATGGCGCGCCACTTCAAGGGCAGCGGCACCGTCCTGCGGTTCATCGAATACATGGACGTGGGCGCCTCGAACGGCTGGAACATGACCGAGGTGCTGCCCTCGGCCGAAGTGGTCGCGCGCATCGCGGAGGATTTCCCGCTGCGCCCGCTCGAAGCGCATTCGGCCGCCGAAACCGCCCAGCGCTGGGGTTATGTCGACGGCGGCGGCGAAATCGGCGTGATTTCCAGCGTGACGCGCGCGTTCTGCGGCAGCTGCACGCGCGCGCGCCTCTCGACCGAGGGCAAGCTCTACCTGTGCCTGTTCGCGAACCACGGCCACGATTTGCGCGGCCTCGTGCGGAGCGGCGCGAGCGACGACACCATCGCCACCGCGATCGCCCGCATCTGGGAGCGGCGCACCGACCGTTATTCGCAACTGCGCGGCAGCAACGCGCTGCCGGTTCCCGATCCCGACGCGCCGCGCGTCGAGATGTCGTATATCGGCGGCTGACTTGTCTCATTCCGGCATCGCGCAATCCGACATCACCGGCGTCGTGCTCGCGGGCGGCCGCGGTTCGCGCATGGGCGGCGTCGACAAGGGCATGCAGCCGTTTCTCGGCGAACCGCTCGCACTTCACGTGCTGCGGCGTCTAGCGCCGCAGGTTGGCGCGATGCTGATTAGCGCGAATCGCAGCATCGACGAATACGCGCGTCTCGGCGAGCCGTTCGGCGCGAAGGTCGTCGCCGATACGCTTCCCGACTATCCCGGTCCGCTTGCCGGCATCGCCGCGGCGATGCGCGCGGCCCAAACGCGGTACGTGCTTACCGCGCCCTGCGATGCGCCCTATGCCGACGAGCATCTCGCCCGCACGCTCGCCGACGCGCTCACGGCTGCGCAAGCCGACATCGCGACCGCGGTGATCGTGGACGCGAACGGCCAGCGCAATCTGCATCCGGTGTTCGCACTCGCGCGCGCGTCGCTTGCCGACGACCTCGAAACCAGTCTGCGCGCGGGCGAGCGCAAGGTGCGCGCGTGGTACGCGCGCCACAAGACGGTGGAAGTGGCATTCCCCGATGTGCACGCGTTTTACAATGTCAACGATTTGCAGCAGCTAGCCGAGCTGGAGCGCCGATAGCGAATTGGCGAACCCAGGGGTTTCAGGCGACATCGAAACCAGTCGGACGCCGCCTTCTCCCGACTCGTGCGTCAGGCGCACCCGGCGTCGCGAGACATCCCGTTCAATCGCCCGACTCCGGTCGCGACCCGTCCCGATTCAATGACCACGTCCAAGCCCTTTCCCGGTTGCATCGCCCAGTACGACCCGAACGCCCTGCCCGTCGGCGCGGCGCAGGAGATCGTGCGCCAGTGGGCTGCGCCGCGCGGGCAGGCTGCGTCGTTCGAGCGAGTGAGCCTCTTCGATGCACTGGATCGCGTGCTGGCCGAAGATGTCGTCTCGCCGATCGACGTGCCCTCCCACGACAACTCCGCGATGGACGGCTACGCGTTCGCGGGCGCTTGCCTCGGTGGCGCACGCGAGGTCGATCTGAAAGTGGTCGGCACGGCGCTCGCGGGACAGCCGTTTCTCGACACACCGTCCGTCGCGCAGTGCGTGCGCATCATGACGGGCGCGCTGATTCCGCCCGGCTGCGACACCGTCGTGCCGCAGGAACTCGTCACGCGCGAAGGCGACGCGATCCGCTTCGCGGCGGGCGCCGTGCAGCCGGGCCAGAACCGGCGCCTCGCGGGCGAGGATCTCGCGAAGGACCGGCCGGCGCTCGCGGCGGGCCGTATCATGCGGGCATCGGACCTGGGCTTGCTGGCGTCGCTCGGCATTGCGGAAGTCGCGGTTCGGCGACGTCTGCGGATCGCGTTCTTTTCGACCGGCGACGAACTGCGTTCGGTCGGCGAAACGCTGACTCCGGGCAGCATCTACGACAGCAACCGCTACACGCTCTACGCGATGCTGCGCCGGCTGAATGTCGAGCCGATCGATCTGGGCGTGGTCCGCGACGATCGCGCATCGCTCGAGAAGGCGTTGCGCCACGCGACCGAAACAGCCGATGTCGTCATCAGTTCGGGCGGCGTATCGGTGGGCGATGCGGACTTCACGCGCGAACTGATGAATTCGCTCGGCGATGTCGCGTTCTGGAAGATCGCGATGCGCCCGGGCCGCCCGCTCGCGTTCGGCCGGCTGTGGTCCGGTCCGCGCGCGGGCGAAGGCGAATCGGCGCTCTTCTTCGGCTTGCCGGGCAATCCGGTCGCGGTGATGGCGACGTTCTATTTCATCGTGCGCGAAGCTTTGCTCGCGATGTCGGGCGCGACGCGCGAACCGCTGCCGCTGATCCAGGCCGTCAGCCCGCAACCGATCAGGAAACGCGCGGGCCGCACCGAGTTCCAGCGCGGCATCGCGCGCCGCGACGACGACGGGCGCTTCGTCGTCGTCACAACGGGACCGCAGGGTTCGGGCGTACTCAGTTCGATGAGCAATGCAAACTGCTTCATCGTCCTGGAACATGACCGCGGCGACGTCGACGCTGGCGAAACGGTCGACATCCTGCCCTTCGCCGGACTGATCTGAAACGCGCAACAGGCTTTTGAAACACCGACAGACGGGGATTTTCCTTCAATGAAAAAGCAGATTTCCTTCATCGCACCGGGACAAACGGCAAAGGCGCTGATCCTCGTGTACCTGACGTTCAGCGTGCCGATCGTGCTGCTGGGCGTGCTGGTCGCGTTCTTCCGCTTCGGCTCGGTCGAACTCAGCACGGTGACGAGCGCGCTGCTGCTCAACGCGATCCTTGGCTTCGTCCTTCTGTGGATCGCGTGCCACGCGTACAACTGGGTGGCGTCGCGCTTCGGCGGGATCGAGATCGTCTTGTCCGACGCGCCGGAGGAAGCGTGATGAGCGCGCTGATCCGCACGGCCACACCCACTGACGTCGGCGCGATCTTCGCGCTGATGCTCGAACTCGCCGAATTCGAGAAGCTCACGCATCTCTTCGTCGCCACCGAAGACGGCGTGCACGATGCGCTATTCGGCGCGCGGCCCGCCGCCGAAGCGCTCGTCGCAGAGGAGAACGGCGCGGTGGTCGGTTATGCGCTTTTCTTCCACAACTTCTCGACGTTCCTCGGCAAACGCGGCCTCTACCTCGAAGACCTGTACGTGCGTCCTAATCTGCGCGGCAGCGGTCTCGGCACGAAAATGCTGCGCGCGCTCGCGGCACTCGCCGTCGAGCGCAAATGCGGCCGCTTCGAATGGTCGGTGCTCGACTGGAACCAGCAGGCCATCGACTTCTACGAAAAGATGGGGGCGACCGTGCTGCCCGACTGGCGCATCGTGCGCATCACGGGCGACTCGCTCGACAAGCTGGCTCACGGCTGACTGGTCTATCAGGCGTCGTCGGGATCTTCGCCCGGCGACGCCCCGAGCATCCCCGCCACCTGCTCTCCCGGCAACGCCTCGACATCGCGCAGCTTCTTGTTCATCTGACGCGTGCGCGTCTCCGCCGCTTCGATCGATCGCGTCACGGTTTCGAGTTGCCGTCTGGTGTTCGCGAGCACATCGCCGAACTTGCGGAACTCGGTCTTCACCGCGCCGAGCACCTGCCACACCTCGCTCGAACGCTTCTCGATGGCGAGCGTACGGAAGCCCATCTGCAAACTGTTGAGCAACGCGGTCAGCGTCGTCGGCCCGGCGACGCTCACCCGATACTCCCGCTGCAGCATGTCCGTGAGTCCGGGACGCCGCAGGATCTCCGCGTACAAGCCTTCGGTCGGCAGAAAGAGCAGCGCGAAATCCGTGGTGTGCGGCGGCGCGACGTACTTCTCCGCGATCGTCTTCGCCTCCGCGCGCACGCGCCCTTCGAGCGCACGCGACGCTTCTTCCACTGCGACCGGATCGGCGCGTTCCTGCGCGTCGATCAGACGTTCATAGTCCTCGCGCGGAAACTTCGCGTCGATAGGCAGCCAGACAGGCGTCGCGACGCTGCCGGCGGTGCCGGGCGTGTCGTGCCGCCCGGGCAACCTGATTGCGAACTCGACGCGCTCGCTGCTCTTCGGAATCGTCGCGACGTTCTTGGCGTATTGATCGGGCGTGAGCACCTGTTCGAGCAGCGACTCAAGTTGCACTTCGCCCCACGTTCCGCGCGTCTTGACGTTGGTCAGCACCTTCTTGAGATCGCCGACGCCCGCCGCCAGCGTCTGCATCTCGCCGAGCCCGCGATGCACCTGCTCCAACCGTTCGGACACGAGCTTGAACGATTCGCCGAGCCGTTGCTCCAGCGTCGCGTGCAGCTTTTCGTCGACGGTGCGGCGCATTTCGTCCAGCTTCGCCGCGTTGTTCGCCTCGATATCCTTCAGCCGCGCTTCGAGCGTCGCGCGCACTTCGGTCAGGCGCCGGTCGTTTGTCTCCGACAGTTGCGCGAGTTGCAGCGCGAGCGTGTCACCGAAGCGCTTCAGCGCATTGCCCTGCTCGTCGCGCGCATGCTGGAGCTGCAGCGCATTGCTTTCCGTGAGCTTCACGAGCTGCTGCGCGAAGGCTTCGATCTGCGCGTTCTGCACGGTCGCCATGCTGGCGAGCTGCGTCGCGAGCGTCTGCTGGAACTGCGCGAAACCGCTGCTCGCCTCGGTGCGCGACGCGCGCGAGCTCTCCGTGATGTCGCTCCGCAAGCCGCGTTCGAGCCGTTCCTGCGCGCGCGCATGCGCCTCGCCCATGTCGTTGACGCGATCCGTCAGCGCCGCGAATTCCTCGTCGATGTCGGCGTGCGCATTGCGGCGCGCGAGCACGAACAGCGCGATCGAAACAATGACGAGCGCGATCGCCAGGAACGCGACCGCGCCGGGCAACAGCATGGTCATTTCTTCAGCACGTCGGGGTTGATCGGATTAGGCGGGTTGCCGGCGCGCGGACCTTCGCCCAGACCGGCGATGAGGTTGTCGGCGGCCAGATTCGCCATCGCGCGGCGCGTCGCTTCGCTCGCGCTCGCGATGTGCGGCGTCAGCACGACATTCGAGAGCGTCAGGAAATCGCGGTTGAAGTTCGGCTCGCCTTCGAACACGTCGAGACCCGCGCCCGCGATCTGGCGGCGCCGCAATGCCTCGATCAGCGCCGCGTCGTCGACGATGCCGCCGCGTGCAATGTTGGTCAGCGTTGCCGTCGGCTTCATCAGCGCGAGTTCGGCCCCGCCGATCGTGTGATGGCTCGCGCTGCTGTACGGCACGACGAGCACGACGTGGTCGGCGTGCTTGAGCAAGTCCTCTTTCGACGCGTATTCGGCGTTCAGTTCAGCTTCGATCTCAGGCGCGACGCGCGAGCGGTTGTGATAGATCACGCGCATGCTGAAGCCTTTCGCGCGCCGCGCGAGCGCCTGGCCGATGCGTCCCATGCCGATCACGCCGAGCGTCGAGCCGTAGATGTCCGATCCGGTGAACGCGTCGTACGACCACTCCTGCCATTTGCCGGCGCGCAGATAGTGCTCGGATTCCGTGACGCGGCGAGCCGTCGCCATCATCAGCGCCCAGCCGAAATCGGCCGTGGTTTCGTTCAGCACGTCTGGCGTGTTGGTGCCGAGCACGCCGTGCGCGTTGAACGCCTGCATGTCGAAGTTGTTGTACCCGACCGCCATGTTCGACACCACTTTCAGGTTCGGCGCGCCTTCGATTGCCTTCGCGCCGACCGGATCGCCCGCTATGAACGCGCCGTCCTTGTCGGCGAGACGCGCGGCGATCTGATCGGCGGGCAGCGCCGGGCCGTCGTGGGCATCGACTTCGAAATACTGTTTCAGGCGCTCGATCACATCGGGGAAGATGGGACGTGAGACAAAAACCTTCTTCATCGGTTGCTCCTAGAAAAATAGCCAGCCAGTGACGACGAAAACGGGCAGCAGCACGATCGCGGACCATCCGAGATAGCCGAAAAAACTCGGCATGCGGACGCCGCGCGACTCGGCGATCGCCTTGACCATGAAGTTCGGCGCATTGCCGATATAACTGTTCGCGCCCATGAAGACGGCGCCCGCGGAAATTGCGGCGAGCGTCGATGCGCCGGTAGTCATGAGCGTTTGCGCGTCCCCGCCCGCGAGATTGAAGAACACGAGATAGGTCGGCGCGTTGTCGAGGAAGGACGAGAGGATGCCCGTCGCCCAGAAGTAGGCGATGTCGACCGGCTTGCCTTGCGCGTCCGTCACGAGATGCACGATGCTCGCGAACGCGCCCGACTCGCCCGCGCGCAGGATCGTGATGACCGGCACGATCGTGATGAAGATCGCGGCGAAGAGCTTCGCGACTTCCTCGATCGGCGCCCAGTTGAACGCGTTGCCCGCACGCGCGCTTTTCGGCGTGAGCGCGAGCGAGGCCAGCGCGACGACGACGAGCAGCACGTCGCGCGCGGCGTTCTGCAGCGCCAGATGCGTGCCGAACACGTCGAATTCGATGCCCGGCTTCCAGATGCCGCTCATCAGCACGAGCGCGATCACCGCGCCGAGCAGCAGGAAGTTGACCTTGCCGTCGATACCGAGCGGCGGCGAATCAGGCGTCGGATCGAGGAACGCGCTGCGTGCCTCTTCCTTCATGCGGAAATAGTAGCTGTCGAGCGCGTAGAACAGCGCGAGCAGCACGACGCAAATGAACAGCATCGGCAGCGCGAGATGGACCGTCGTCCAGAAGAAACTGACGCCGTTCAGGAAGCCGAGGAACAAAGGCGGATCGCCGAGCGGCGACAGCGAACCGCCCGCATTCGCCACCAGGAAGATGAAGAACACGACTACGTGAACGACGTGTTTGCGGTTGTCGTTCGCGCGCAGGAGCGGCCGGATCAGGAGCATCGCGGCGCCGGTCGTGCCCATGATGCTCGCGAGCACCGTGCCGAGCGCGAGCAGCGCCGTGTTCAGGCGCGGCGAGCCGTGCAAGTTGCCGCGCACGCAGATGCCGCCCGCGACCGTATAAAGCGCCGCCAGCAGGATGATGAACGGCAGGTACTCTTCGAGCATCGAGTGAATGAATGCGCCGAAGGCGACGCCCGCGCCGAAGGAATGCGCGAACGGCACGAGAAACGCGACGGCCCAGGCGGCCGAAATCTTGCCGAAATGGTGATGCCAGAATCTGGGCGCGACGAGCGGAAAGACGGCGATGGAAAGCAGGATGCCGATGAACGGGATGCCCCAGAGCGCGGACAGCGTGGCGCCGTCGAGTGTGGCCGCGGATGCGCCGAGCGGCAGCGCGGCGAGCGCGCCGCCGATAGTCAGACGCCGCATCGTGCTCACGCCTCCCGCACGACAATCACATGCACGCGATACGGCCCATGCGCGCCGAGCACGATGGTCTGTTCGATGTCGCCGGTACGCGAGGGCCCCGACACGAAATTCACCGCGCGCGGCAACTCGCCCCGCTCCGCGCGCATCAGCGCAAATGCGTCCTCGTGAGCCGCGACGATGCGCGAGACCGGCACGATCGCGATGTGCGTCTGCGGCAGCAGCGCGCCCGATGCGGGCGTGTCCGGGCCGCCGAGCAGCACGAGCGAGCCTGTTTCGGCCGTTGCGCAGAAGCATCCGGTGATGCCGACGAGATCGGCGTCGACGGGCTTGCGCAACTGCACCCGCATGCCGGCAGCGGCCCACGGCAAGTCCGCGAGCGACGGCCACGCGACCGCCTCGGTGCCGAGGTTCAGCGACTCAAGATAACGAAGGGCTTCGGCGGGCGCATCGCCGAGCGACTGCACTTCGGCGACGGTGGTGGAAAGACGTTCGGCTTCGAGCGTGAAGCGTGCAACGAGCTCGGCCTGCGTCGAGGGCAGTTCGGGACGCGGACCGGCAGGATGGCGAGCGAGATAGTCTTCGGCGGCGGCGCGTTCGGCATCCGTCGGCGCGAGCGGTCTGCCCTGAGCGCTGCGAATCCGCGCAAGAATGTTGCGGCGAGCAGCCGATGTGTCCATGTCGATGTCCTCGTTAGCCTTGGTCGATGCGCTTCGTCGATGCCGACACGATTATAGCGAGCGGTCCGCGAGGCCTGCCCCTCGGCCGAATGGCTAACGCAGCGCGCGCCCGAACCCGAAACGCGCGCGGGCGGTTACGCTTCCTGCGTCGGCTGCTCGATGCCGAACACCTGACGCAGATACGCGAGATAGGCCTTGTCGTCGCACATGTTCTTGCCCGGCGAATCGGAGAGCTTGGCGACCGGCTGGCCGTTACAGCGAACCATCTTGATGACGATCTGCAACGGCTGGTAGCCGAGATCGTTCGTCAGGTTCGTGCCGACACCGAAGGCGAGTTGGCAGCGTCCGCGAAAGCGCTCGTAGAGTTGCAGGACCTTGGGAATGTCGAGCGCGTCGGAGAACACGAGAACCTTCGTGCGCGGGTCGCAGCGATTCTCTTCATAGTGTCTGATGAGCCGCTCGCCCCAGTCGAACGGGTCGCCGGAATCGTGGCGGGCGCCGTCGAAGAGCTTGCAGAAGTACATGTCGAAGTCGCGCAGAAACGCCTTCATGCCGTAGACATCCGACAGCGCAATGCCGAGGTCGCCGCGATATTCCTTCGCCCACATTTCGAAGCCGAAGGTCTGCGAGTCGCGCAGGCGCGGCCCGAGCGCCTGGCACGCCTGCAGGTATTCATGCGCCATCGTGCCGAGCGGACGCAGGCCGTGCTTCATCGCGTAGAAGACATTGCTCGTGCCTGCGAACTGTTCGCCGAGACCTTCTTTCAGTGTGAGCGCGACTTCCTCGTGCCACTGCTTGGAGAAACGGCGCCGGGTGCCGTAGTCGGCGATCTTGCAGTCGGAGAATTCGGGCGGCGTGGCGAGCAGCTTGATCTTGTCGCGCAGGCGCTCGCGGCCGATCGCATAGTCGGGCTTGCCCTGCGTATTGCGGAAGTAGACCTCGTTGACAATGGCCAGCACCGGGATCTCGAACAGGATGGTGTGCAGCCACGGGCCGTCGATCACGATGTCGATTTCACCATTCTTCTTCGGCGAGGGTGAAATGACGATCGATTTTTCGTTCAGATGAAAGAGCGCGAGGAAATCGATGAAATCGCTCTTGATGAAGCGCATGCGCCGCAGATAGTCGAGCTCTTCTTCCCTGAAGCGCAGGTTGCAGAGCTGGCGCACTTCGTCGCGGATCTCGTCGATGTAGGGGACGAGATCGACCTCCGGCGTGCGGCAGCGGAAACGGTACTCGACGTGCGCCGCCGGGAAGTGATGCAGGACGACCTGCATCATCGTGAACTTGTAGAGGTCGGTATCGAGCAGCGTATTGATGATCATGATTGTCGGTCGAACATCGATGAAGAGCGCGCACATCCCGGGCACGCTCGCGGGCGCGGCCGGAGCCGCGTCGCGTGGCCTTCTACGGCCCATGTTACCCGAATGCGCGTGCCGTCACGGGGAACGCCGAGGCCTCGCGCCATCACATAAACACATCACGAAACGATATAAGGCCCGCCCCGTGGGGCTCGCGCTGAAATTTACCGGTACGCTACAATATCGGTTTTGGCAGGCCCGGCTGCACACATCAGTGAAAGACTCGAGTGCACGGCCCAAGTAGCCGCCGGCCGCCGCCCCCACGAATTCCGCATGCAGGAGCCTGAATGACTCACGTTGTGACCGAAAGCTGCATCAAGTGCCGCTATACCGATTGCGTCGACGTGTGCCCGGTGGATTGCTTCCGTGAAGGTCCCAACTTTCTCGCGATCGATCCGGACGAGTGCATCGACTGCGCCGTGTGCGTGGCCGAATGTCCGGTGAACGCGATTTACGCCGAAGAAGATGTGCCCGGCGACCAGCAGCATTTCACCGAACTGAACGCCGAACTCGCGCGCAACTGGCCGAGCATCACGAAGACCAAAGCGCCGCTTCCCGAAGCCGACGAGTTCAAGGACGTGAAGGAAAAACTCGACCTGCTCGAGCGCTGAAGCGCTTTGCCGTCACTCGCGTTCCTCGGATAAAAAATTTTAAAAGAGAGAAGGCAGGGTGTTGACAGGGTAAGAAACCCTTCATATAATTTCATCTCTCTGCTGTTGATGTTCCCCGATAGCTCAGTCGGTAGAGCGCCGGACTGTTAATCCGTAGGTCCCTGGTTCGAGCCCAGGTCGGGGAGCCAAAAAGATTCAAAGCAAAAAGCCCAATCGAATGATTGGGCTTTTTGCTTTTGGGCTTCGGGCGCTTGCGTTCTTCGCCATTCGAATCGCGCTCGCGCTTTAAAGCCTACGCACCAAGCCACACCACCGTCAGCGAGCGCACGCCCTGCGCGCCCCGGATCAGCACGCCTTCGATATCCGCAGTCGCGGACGGCCCGGTCACGAGCACCGCGTAGCGCGCCGACTGAAAATCGTCCCGCCGATACACCTCCTGCAAGCCGTCGACGAGTTGCGCCGGATCGAGCAGCACGATGAGATGCTGCACGAGATAGCCGATCGAATTCACGATGTACTCGGCTTCGCTGAACCAGACCGAGCCCGTTTCCGCGACCCCGAAGCGCCCGCGCACCACGCCGACATCGACATCCTGCAGCGAAGCCGGCGGCGTGTCGGCGGCGAGCGGGCGATTTCCCCCGATCCCGTCCACTGCGGAAGCCACTACCGCATCCGACCCGAACCGCTCGACGAGCAGCGCGCGCACGTCGCCGAGACTCTGCGCTTCGATGCACGTGCCGCCCATCATCGCGAGCGCGGCCGTGAAGCGCGTGCGCCGGTCGCCTTCGGGCACGCTGAAAAGCGGCACGTCGGGACGCGGCCTTGGCGCCGGCTGTGCTGCGCGGATTCTGACGAGAAAGGCGTCGCGGGTCGTCATTTCGGTTGCTTCCGGTTTTTTCGATACCACTCGTGGAAAGTCTCGGCGGGCGCGTCGGGCAGGTCGCGCTGACGCCCCCAGATATTCAGCGGGTTGTAGAGCACGAAGTTCGGCAGACGCTTGAGCGCGCCGCCGAGCGAGGCGACCGTCGCGCGATACAGCGTCGGGCTCGCCAGCAGCCGACCCGCCATCTTCAGCACTTCCTTCTTCACGAACGGCACTTCATGGCGCTCCGCGATCACCTCGCGCCACTTGTAGATCTGCTCGTGGATGTTCACGCGCACCGGGCACACGCTCGTGCAACTGCCGTTCATCGTCGAGGCGAACGGCAGGCTGCTGTAGCGCTTCAGGTCGAAGGTCGGATTGATGATCGCGCCGATCGGCCCCGAATACGTCCCGCCATACGACAGGCCGCCGCTTCGCCGGTACACCGGACACGTATTCATGCACGCGCCGCAGCGGATGCACTTGAGCGAATACCAGAAGTCGTCCATCGCGAGGCGTTCGGAGCGGCCGTGATCGACGAGGATGTAGTGCATCTCCGTGCCGGGGCGCGGCGCGCGAAAGTGCGACGTGTACTGCGTGATCGGCGAGCCGAGCGCGCTTCTCGACAGCATCCGCACGAAGACGCCGAGATCGGAAATCTTCGGGATCAGCTTCTCGATACCGATCGACGCGATATGCAGCGGCGGCACGTTCGCGGAAAGGTCGGCGTTGCCCTCGTTCGTGCACACGACCACCGTCCCCGTTTCCGCCACCGCGAAGTTGCAGCCCGTCATGCCGGCGGTCTTTTCGCGCACGAAGTACGGCCGCGTATGCATGCGCTGGCTTTCGGCGAGATAGTGAATGTCGCTGTTCGCGGGATCGGTGCCGATCGTGCGGCCGAAGAGTTCCGCGACATCGGCGCGCAGCTTGTGCACGGCCGGCACGACCATGTGACTCGGATCCTGGTGATCGAGCTGCTGGATACGCTCGCCGAGATCAGTCTCCATCACCGTGATGCCGCGCGGCTCCAGGAATTCGCGCATCTTGCATTCGTCGGTGAGCATCGACTTGCTCTTGACGAGCGTCGTCATGCCGCGCTCGCTCATCAGTCGATGGACGATCGCGTTGTGCTCCTCCGCGTCCGCCGCGAAATGCACCACGACGCCGTTCTTCTCCGCCTCTGCGACGAACTGCTCGATGTAGTCGGCGAGATGCGAGAGCGTGTGCTCCTTGATGCCCGACGCGAGATCGCGCAGCGTCTCCCATTCCGCGATGCCGTGCGCCTGCGCATCGCGCTTGGTGCGCAGGTCCCACAGGCGCTTGTCATGAAATGCGACGTGATCCGCCTTCTGCAGGAACGCGCCGGCGGCCTTCGCGTGGTCGATACGGACGGTCTTGGTCATCCGCGTGCTCCGTTCAGAATCTGCGCGATATGGATGAAACGCGCGTCGAGCTTCATGCGTTCGGCGCAACCCTGCTGGTGCATCAGACACGACATGTCGCCGGAAACGATGTACTGCGCACCCGCCCCGACGTGATCGCGCACCTTGTCCTGGCCCATTCGCACCGATACGGCTTCCTCCGTCACGGAGAACGTGCCGCCGAAGCCGCAGCATTCGTCCGGGCGCGCGGGCGCGACAAACTCGATGCCCTTCACGCGTTCGAGCAGCGCGCGCGGCTTGGAAAACGGCGCCTCCGCGATTTCGGACGCCGAGCTTTCGCGCAGATGCCGGATGGCGCTGCAACTGTTGTGCAGCCCCACGCGATGCGGAAACTCGGCCCAAGGGAAATCGCGCACTTTCAGCACGTCGTGCAGGAACTCGGTGAGTTCGAACGCGCTCGCGCGCACCTTTCGCACGGCCGCAGTCTGCTCGATCGCCGTGAAATGCTGGCGCACATGATGGATGCAACTCGCTGACGGCCCGACCACGTAGTCGTAGTCGGCGAAATTGCGGGCGAACACGCGCTCCGCGCCCGCCGCGTCCTTTTGCGCGCCACTGTTGGCCATCGGCTGGCCGCAACAGGTTTGCTCCTCGGGGTAATCCACGTCGAGGCCCAGCCGCTCGAGCAATTCGAGCGTCGCAATGCCGACTTCCGGATAGAAGGCGTCGATGAAACACGGGACGAACAGGGCAACTTTCATGGCATGAAGGGGCGTGGGGACGTCGATGCGGGGTGCTCGCGCCAGCTTTGGTCAGCTTGGTCTGACCAAGACTTTAAAGTTTGTGATCTTTCGTGTCAAACTAGGGAAATCCGCCAGCTTCACAAAACGAAATCGACGAAAAGCGAAGAAAGATGACCTTCCAGCCCGTTCATTCCTATTCGCGCGTGCGTTTGTCCGATGTCGTGTCTGGACAAATCCGCGCGCTGATTTCGAGCGGCACGCTGCTGCCCGGCCAGCGTTTGCCGGCCGAGCGCGATCTCGCCGAGCAGTTGAACGTGTCGCGGCCGTCGCTGCGCGAGGCGCTGATCCGGCTCGAATCGGACGGTTTCATTCGCGCCGTCGCGCGCGGCGGGTTCATCGTGTCGGACGTGACGGCGCCGCTCGTCTCCGATCCGCTCGCGGCGCTCCTCGAACGGCATCCGAACGCAAGCGCCGACGTGCTCGAACTGCGCCACGGCCTCGAAACGCTCTCGACGGCCTACGCCGCCGAGCGCGCGACCGAAGCGGATTTGCAGCGTATCGCCGCGGCCTTCGACGCGCTGCGGTCCGCAGTCGCCGAGCCAAAGCGCACTCGCATCGCGGAAAAGGACGCGGCGTTTCATCTCGCCATCGCCGATGCCACACACAACGTCGCGCTCGCGCACGTGATGCATGGGCTGCACGAGTTGATCCGCGAATCGATGCTGACTTCGCATCGTCTGGTGGACTATGACGACGAGGTCGAAGCGAGGCTTCTCGCGCAGCATCGCGCGATCTTCGACGCGATCGTCGCGCGCGATCCGGCGCGCGCCCGCGAGGCGGCCGGCGCGCATCTCGACTATGTGCAGACGCTTTATCGCGACCGGCCGGCGAAACACGCGCGCGCCGATTCCGTCTGAGCATAGCGGTGCATAGGACAGCGCCTACACGCATTTCGGACATCCTCGGCTTTTTCTCGACTGGCGCGCGGCCGATACTGAAGCCGTCTAATCAGAAAACGAACGGAGGAACCCCAAATGCCTTATCTGCTCGGCTGGCTGCTCGGCGTACCGGTGATCGTGCTCGTGATCCTGTATTTGATTTTTCATTGATTGCGCGGCGAGACGCGCGTCATCGCGAAAGGCGTCGTTACAATACGACGCCTTTTCTTTTTTCCGAAGGAAATCCGATGAAACGCGCCCGTAGTCAAGCCTGCTCAGTCGGCGTGCTCGCCGCCCTCGCCTTCGGATGTGCACCGTTCGTGCAGGCCGAGGAAATCGCGAGCGTAAACACCAACTTCCGCTTCACCGGCTCGGATCGTGTGAGCGTCGAAGCCTATGACGACCCGCTCGTCACCGGCGTGACGTGCTACGTGTCGCGGGCACGCACGGGCGGCGTGAAAGGCACGCTCGGCATCGCCGAAGATCCGACGGAAGCTTCGATCGCCTGCCGCCAGGTCGGGCCGATCAAGATCGTCGAACCGCTCAAGCAGAAGTCGGACGTGTTCTCGGACCGCATGTCGCTCATCTTCAAGACGCTGCACGTCGTGCGGATCGTCGACGCGAAGCGCAATACGCTCGTCTATCTGACCTACAGCGACCGAATCGCGACCGGCAGTGCGAAGAACAGCGTGACAGCCGTGCCTGTGCCCTCGGACACGACGATCCCGGTCAAATAAGCGCGCCGGCGGTATCCGTCAGCCGCTGAAAAGCGCGTGGCGTGTAAGATCATCGGTTCGCCCCTGAAAAGCCCTTGCCCGTGCCATGACCGTCAACCGATTCAGCGATTCCGCGCGCTACTGGCGCTCGCCGCTCGCGCCCGGCGCGGACATGCTGACCGCCGAGTACCACGACCACACGTTCACGCCGCACTGGCACGACGCGTACACGGTGCCCGTGATCGAAGCGGGCGCCGAATGCTACGACTATCGCGGCTCGCACTATGTCGCCGAGGCGGGTTCGGTGCCGGTCATCAATCCCGGCGAACTGCACACGGGCGCGCGGGCGGTCGATGCGGGCTGGCGGTATCGCGTGTTCTATCTGCCGGTGGAATTCGTGCAGTCGATCGCGAGCGAAGTCTCCGGCCGCGCCGAGCCGCTGCCGTGGTTCCCCGCCGACATCATCCGTGACGGCGATCTCGCGCGGCGTCTCGCGCTCGCGCATCGCGCGCTCGAATCGAACGCCGATCCGCTTCACGCCGAAACCGCGCTCCTCGATGCACTCTCGACACTCCTCGCGCGCCACGCGGGCGAGCGCCCGGCGATTGCGCGAATCGGCAGCGACACGGTGCGCGTCGAAGCAATGAAGACGCGCCTGACCGACGATCTCACCGCGCCCGTCACCCTGGCGGAA
Organism: Caballeronia arationis; assembly: GCF_001544975.2. Taxonomy (GTDB): domain Bacteria; phylum Pseudomonadota; class Gammaproteobacteria; order Burkholderiales; family Burkholderiaceae; genus Caballeronia; species Caballeronia arationis. Next base: position 117,710 of record NZ_FCOG02000008.1, read on the forward strand.
CTCGCGGAGAGCGTCGGATTGTCGACGTTTCATGCGGCGCGGCTCTTCACGCGCGAGACCGGCCTCGCGCCGCACGCATGGCGCAACCAGATGCGGCTCACGCGGGCGCTCGGCGCGTTGCGCGCGGGCGTCTCGGTGACGGAGGTCGCGGCGGCGAGCGGTTTCACCGATCAAAGCCATTTCACGCGGCATTTCAAGCGCGCATTCGGCGTGCCGCCGGGGCGCTGGCGGTAGGCGCGCCCGTCGTCGCCGCAATGCGCTTCTCTTGAGAAACCGCAAGAACGTACAAGCGCGCCTGTGCCGTCCCGCCCTATCCTCGCTGCCACAGGAGGACATCTTGAAAGCACCACCCGGCAACAGCACTACCCTCGGCGAATTCGCCGCCGGCGCCCGCGACACCATCCCGATGATGGTCGGCGCCGCGCCTTTCGGCGTCATTTTCGGCACGCTCGTGACCGCCAGCCCGCTCAGTCTGTGGCACGGACAACTGATGTCGCTTGCGGTCTTCGCGGGCTCGGCGCAGTTCATCGCGGTCGGACTGATCGCGGGGCATGCGAGCTTCGCCGTCATCTGGGCGACGACGCTCATCGTCAACCTGCGCCACATCCTCTACTCCGCGACGCTCGCGCCCTACGTGGCGCACCTGCCCGCGCGCTGGCGCTGGACGCTCGGCGCGCTGATGACCGACGAGGTGTTCGCAGTCGCCTATGCGCACTACCAGAAGCGTCCGCCGGGCGAGACGGGTCCGCATTACTTCTTCGGCTCCGGAATCGCGATGTACCTGAACTGGCAGTTGTGGACGCTCGTCGGTCTCTTCTTCGGCGCCGCGTTTCCCGGGCTGCAGTCGCTCGGCCTCGACTTCGCGATGGTCGCGACCTTTATCGCGATCATCGTGCCGCAGCTCGCCGCGGTGCGGTTCGTGGCGGCGTCGCTGGCGGCGGGCGTGCTGTCGTTCGCGTGGCAGGGCTGGCCGTACAAGCTCGGCTTGCTCGCGGCGGTGCTCGTGGGCGTCGCGGTCGGAATGGTGCTGACGATGCTCGAAGGCCGCCTTCATACGCAGGAGCGCACGCAATGACCCAGATCGCGCAAACTTCCTCGACGAGCTATGTCGTGCTGATTCTCGGCATGGCGCTCGTGACTTACCTGATCCGCGCGGCCGTCTTCGTGCTCGGCGAGAAGCTCGCGTTTCCGCCCGTCATGCGCACCGCGCTTTCCTTCGTGCCCGTCACGGTGCTGACCGCGATCATCGTCCCGATGACCGTCTCGCCGCACGGCAACGGCGCCGAGCTGAGCTGGCGCAACTCGCAACTGGTCGCGGCCGTGGTCGCGATCGGCGTGTGCGTCGCGACGCGGCGGCCGTTGCTGACGATCGCCGTGTCGCTCGCGGTGTTTTTCTTATGGCAACTCGTCGTGGTCGCCTGAAAGCTGATTCTAAAGTCCTCAAGTTCCCGGCGAAAACGCCGTAATAAGAGACGAACGGCCTTCGCCCTAGCGGCGCCGGCCGACTGCACTCCCGCCATCAGCATCTCTGACGCGCGGAACCGGGAACCATCATGCGTCAAATCACCCTTTCGTTTCGCGACGAGACAATCGCTTCGTTGCATCGCGACTTCGAGTCGTTCGTCCGTCTTTCGCTCAAGATCGATCCACAGTTCGTCACGCCGACGTTCGAGGATTTCCTGCGCGCAAAGCTCCTCGACAATCCGACGCCGCTCACCGAGCAGGCCGTCCAGCACATGCTGCAGAACGGCCAGTACGCGTGGGCGAAGCGCGCGCTCGACAAGGAGTTTCCGGATGTCGTCGAAATCCTGATCCGGCAGGCGGCCGAGCACGGATTCAGTTTCGCGATCCGCTCGGACTGGACCGCCGAGGACCTCATCAAGGCATCGCGCGCGTGGGCGACGGCGATCGTCACGGAAGCCAAGGGCGACGCGTCGCAGGTCGATGCGCTCGCGTCGCAGATCAAGTCGGCGGCGATGGACATTCGCGAAGTCGAGGAAAAAATGCAGACACCGGCATGGCGTCTCGCGGATTCGCTGCGTCAGCGCGTGTACGAGACGAAGATCGCGGTGGAGCACAGCGTCGGGTCGAGCTCGCGGGAAAAGCTCGGCGAGTTGCGATGCCTGCTGCGGCTCGGGATCTTCTTCGGGTCGATCCAGAAGCAGGAAGCGCAGCAGGTGCTGGAATACTTGCGGTCGATGCGGCCGGAACTGTTTATCGAAGAGCCCTACGACGGGTTCACGCGCTTTGCCAACTGGCTGCGCAGCGTGTTCGCGCCGGCGGCGAAGGTGCCGCGGGCGTCGCGGGCGCAGCGCTGACAACGCTGAGCGGTCCTACTCCCACATCCCCTTCAGCCGCGCCGCGATATCGATCTTCGCCTTCGCGGCGGCGGCCAGCCCGGCCGCCGTCGGCGCCGCGGCCACCGGCACGGGCGGCCACGCCTTTGTTTCGAAGCGGTCCATCAGCTGCGCGGGAATGAAGCGCGTGCGCGACGCCCACACGTGCCGGTCGCCCAGGTGCGTCTGGTTGTGCACGTAGAACCGCTGCGGCGTGACGATGTGCAGATCCTCCCTCGCCCGCGTCATCGCGACGTAGAGCAGCCGCCGCTCCTCGTCGATTTCCTCGTCGCTGCCGGTGCCGAGATCCGACGGAATGCAGCCGTCGACGCCATTCAGCACGAACACGTTGCGCCACTCCTGCCCTTTCGCGGAGTGGATGGTCGACAGGATCAGATAGTCCTCGTCGAGCATCGGCACGCCGGATTCGTCGCTCGTCGCGTCGGGCGGATCGAGCGTCAGTTCGGTGAGAAAGCGCTCGCGCGTCGGATAGGTCGACGCGATGCTTTCCATCTGCAGCACGTCGCCGTGACGGATCGCGGCGTCCTCGTGATTGCGCTCCAGATGGGGCTCGTACCAGCGGCGGATCATCTCGAACTCGGCCGGCCAGCCGGTCTCGCGCCCGCAGACCTTCGCCATTAGCGCGACAAATTGCGGCCAGTCCTCGCTCGCGCGAGCCGGCGCCGCGAACGACGCGAGCGCGCGAGTTGTATCGCCGCTCGACACCTGATCGAGCACGCGTCCCGCGATCGCCGGTCCGATGCCCGGCAGCAGTTGCACGACGCGAAAACCCGCGACGCGGTCGCGTGGATTCTCGGCCCAGCGCAGCACCGCGAGCACGTCCTTGACGTGGACAGAATCGAGAAATTTTAGCCCGCCGAACTTGACGAACGGAATGTTGCGCCGCGTGAGTTCGATCTCCAGCGCCGCGCTGTGATGCGCCGCGCGAAACAGCACGGCCTGCGATTTCAGCGTCATGCCGGCCTCGCGCGCCTCCAGCACCTTTTCGACGACATAGCGCGCCTGATCCGCCTCGTCCGCCACCGACACGACGCGCGGTTTTTGTTCGCACGCCTTGTCGGTCCAGAGGTTCTTCGTGTAGCGCTCGGACGCGAGCCCGATCACCGCATTCGATGCTTCGAGAATCGGCTGGGTCGAACGGTAGTTGCGCTCTAGCGTCACGCAGCGCGCGGGCGGATCGAAGTGGTTCGGGAAGTCGAGAATGTTGCGCACTGTCGCGCCGCGAAACGAATAGATCGACTGCGCATCGTCGCCGACGACGGTCAGGCCGCGCCCGTCAGGCTTCATCGAAAGCAGGATGGACGCCTGGAGCTTGTTGGTGTCCTGGTACTCGTCGACGAGGACGTGATCGAAGCGGCTCGACAGATCCGCGGCGATGGAAGGCTCGGCGGCGAGATGCGACCAGTAGAGCAGCAGGTCGTCGTAGTCGAGCACGCTTTGCGACTGCTTGGCGTTCACGTAGGCGGCGAAGAGCCGGCGCAGGTCCGGCTCCCACTCGCGGCACCACGGAAACGCCTGGTCGAGCACGGTGGCGAGCGACGCGCCCGTGTTCACGACGCGCGAGTAAATGGCGAAGCACGTCGACTTCGCGGGAAAGCGCTTTTCCTTCGCCGACAACCCGAGTTCATGCCGCACGAGATTCATGAGATCGGCGGAATCTTCGCGGTCGTTGATCGTGAACGACGGCGACAGGCCGACGAGATCCGCGTAATCGCGCAAGAGCCGCGCGCCGACGCCGTGAAACGTGCCCGACCACGTCAGTCCCTGCGCAATCGCGCTCTTGCTGCCGAGCGCGCCGATCGCGATGCGCGTCACGCGGCGCGTCATTTCGAGCGCGGCGCGGCGCGAAAACGTCAGCAGCAGAATACGGTGCGGATCGGCGCCCTTGACGAGCAGATGCGCCACGCGATGCGCCAGCGTATTGGTCTTGCCCGAACCCGCCCCCGCGATCACGAGCAGCGGGCCGCTGGGCGCACCCGGCGCATCGGTGCCGAATTCGACGGCCTCGCGCTGCGCGCCGTTGAGCTTCGCAAGGTACGTGGCGACCTGACTGGCGACATCGGTGTCGGAAGCGGCGGGAATGTCGGCGGTTGTCAGCACGGGCGATGGTTTGAGCGGGCAAAGTGACGCATACTGTATATCCATACAACCCGCTCACGCAAGTGCCTGTTGCAGTACGCTTTTGGCCCCAAAAGCGACGAAGCCCCGCATGCGGGGCTTCGTCGCTTCAGGCAGCAAATTTGGCGACTATTGCGACTTCTTCGCGTTCTTCAGGTTCGCGTCGGCGGCGGCTTCGTTCGCCTCCGACTGCGATTCGGTCTTCTTCTTGTCGGCCTTCGCCTGCGCGACGGCGGCGTCCTTGTCGGCTTCAGCCTGCTTCTTCGCCGCCTTCTTGTCGGCGTGGGTCATCGGGGCGTCGGTGGTCGTCTGCGCGAACGATGCCGTCGCGGCCGTTGCCAGCAGGCCGGCGAGAAGCGCTGCTGCGAGTTTGTGCGTGGTCATGAGTGCTCCTTGTGTTGTTATCGATGCGGCCGCCCGCGTTCACTGTGCGCGACGGCGGCTGTCCTGCAAGCGTTTCCGGCTTAGTGCTGGAGGCCGCTGTCCTTCGGCGTCGACGGTTCGGCCGCGTTCAGTTCATCCTTCGCGGTCTGCTTGTCGGCCTTCTGGTTGATCTTGGCGTTGCGCACTTCTTCCTTGTATTGCGCCTTCGCTTCCTTGTTCGTCGCCTTCAGTTCCGCCTTGGAGGCGTTCTTCGACGCGCGATATTCCGCGTTCGCCTTCGCGTTGGCGTTGCGCTTCTGGACGAGCGGGTCAGTAGGCGCGGGAGCGACCAGGTTCTGCGGCGGCGGCGTCACGCCCGGCGCGCCCTGCATTTGCGCGGACATCTGGCCGGAACTGTCCGCTTGCGCGGGTTGCGCCGTCTGCGCAAACGCAGAGGTCGAGGCGATCGCAGCGAGAGCCGAGCCGATCAGCAGCGTTTGAATCTTATTCATGAGTCTTTCCTCTCTTGTTGGTGTACCGGGCGAAGCGGTGAAACGCAGCGAAGCTCCTCTTGCCCGAATTCTTCGATTGATGAACAGCGACCGAAAACGCATCGATCACACGTACAGACCCGGAGTCCATGCGGCGAGTTCGCGGATACCAGTCATTGTTACCGACCGTTTCACTTGGCTACATTTGCAAACTCCGCCGATACAGACGCCGTTCCGCCCGCGCTGTCGGAGCAGCACACCCTGTGCCCGCGTGGTTTATCATGGGCGCCCTTCCCATGTTCCAGAGCGCACGACGCGCGCCGCCCACCATGCCGCAACTCGAATTCACACTGACGGGCGAGTTCATCGAACTGCACAACCTGCTCAAGCTGGTGGGTCTCGCCGACAGCGGCGGCTCGGCGAAGGCGCGGGTCGCGATGGGCGACGTGAAGGTCGACGGCAAGGTCGAACTGCGCAAGACGGCGAAGATCCGCGCGGGACAGAAGGTGTCGCTCGACGGATCGACGATCAAGGTTCTCAAGGCCGTCTGACGCCCCGGCGCGCGCCGGGAAACGGCGTCGTCATCGACATGCCGCCGGTGAGGCAATAAGCTAGTCGTCTTTCGCTCAGTTTCCGATGCACGGACGAGCGGGCGGAACGCGCTTTCCGGTCAGGAACCGCTTACCGGCCGCCGGCGTTTTTCCGTCCAATTCCCGTTTTCGTTTCCGGCCGCGCGCCCACCGCGCGCGGCGGTCTTCTCACCGATCCGACATGCAACCCGGCTTCACACGCGCAGCGACCCCGCCGCCCAGTTTTTCCCGTCACGCTGTCGATACCGCGCGGCTTGCCGCGCCGCTCGCGATCGCGCAGCTCTCGCAGATGGCGATGGGCGTCACCGACACGATCCTGCTCGGCTCGCTCGGCCCCGACGCGCTCGCGGCCGGCGGCCTCGGCGCGAACCTGTTCTTCGTCGTCGTCACGCTGCTGCAGGGCGTGCTGACTTCGGTCAGCGTCTCGGTGGCGCACGCGCGCGGCGCGAATGACGAGGACCGCGTGCCGCACATCTACTGGACCGGGCTCCTGCTTTCGCTGCTGCTCGCGATTCCCGCCTTCGCGCTGCTGAGCTACGCCGAGCCGCTTCTGCTCGCGTTCAACGAACCCGCGACGCTCGCGAAGAACGTCGGCGAATACTGCGCGGTGCTGCGCTGGGGCACGCCCGGCAGCCTGATCGGTGTGGGCATGATGCGCGCGTTCCTGCCGGCGATCGGCGCGGCGCGGCGGCTCCTGTGGGTGTCGATCGGCGGCATCTTCGTCAACGGCTTCCTCAACTACGGGATGATCCACGGCGCGTACGGCCTGCCGAAGTACGGTTTCCTCGGCTCGGCGGCGGCAACCTCGATCACCGTGTGGGCGATCGCGTTCGCGCTCGTCGCGTTCCTGCACCTGCGCCCGCGCTACCGGCACTTCGTCGCCCGGGCGCGTCCGCGCCTGCCGCTGATGGGCGAACTGTTCGGCATCGGCTGGCCGGTCGCGATCACCTACGGCGTCGAATCGACGCTCTTTCTCGCCACCGGCATGATGGTCGGCCTGCTCGGCGAAGCGCCGCTCGCCGCGCACCAGATCGCGCTGAACGTGGCGTCGGTGGCGTTCATGGTGCCGCTCGCGATCGGTCAGGCGGCCAACGTGCGCGTCGGCTACTGGATCGGCGCGGGCGTGCCGGTGGCGGCGCGACACGCGGGCTTCGTCGCGATCGGGCTGGGCGTCGGCTTCATGATGCTGTCGGGGCTCGTGCTGGTGGCGGCGCCCCACGCGATCGTCGGTCTCTACCTGCATCTCGACGATCCTGCCAACGCGCAGACCGTCGCGCTCGCCACGTCGCTGCTCGGGGTCGCTGCCGTATTCCAGATCGTCGACGGGATGCAGACAGTCGGCTCGGGCTGCCTGCGCGGCCTGAAGGACACGCGCGTGCCGATGCTCGCCGCCGCGTTCGGCTACTGGGGCATAGGCTTTCCGACGGGCTACGTGCTCGCGTTCCACTTCGAGGCGGGCACCAAGGGACTCTGGTGGGGACTCGCGGCCGGCCTCGCGAGCGTCGCCGCGCTGATGACGCTGCGCTTTCACCGGATGAGCCGGCGCATCGTCGAACGCGGCGTCGCGCAGGGCAGCATCGCGCCCGACACGGCGGCCGCGCGCCGCAACGCATGAGCATCGAATGCGATGCGCCATAAGCAAAGCACGCATCGTTGGTTGGAACGACATGGGTCGGCGGTTAGGATGAAGCCGTCTCCTCCTTGAGGGACTCCAGTGACAGGGGTATTGAGCCCGCCGCGACGGCGGGCTTTTTTTCGTCCGTGCGCCGGCGCGCATGGCAACCGCGAAAGCCCTTCAGCATCTCCCCTATTGCTTGCCCCCGATCGATTTCCCCTAGAATGTTTCGCAGATGGCATCCCGCGCGCACGTTCCTTGCTACCCACGCGAAAACAACGCGCCGCGCATCGTCGCCATGCTTCGCGGCAGATCAAAAAAGAGGAAAGCACGTGTCGGAACGCAGGGGAACGTCAGTCGCAGCACCGGCAGCACACGCGGCAACGCGTGACATCAAACCGATCTTCAGGCGCTTCGCCCGATACAGAAAAATCGGCGCGGCCGCCGCGGCCCTGCTCATGCTCGCGGGCTGCGCCACGCGCCCGCCCGCCACCGCATTCGACCGCTTCGTCACCCGCGCCCTTTCCCCCACTGTTCCGACACCGCTCCAGAACGCGCTCGCCCCGCTCGAAGCGGCGCATCCGGATCAGTCGGCAGTGCGCCTCCTGCCGAGCGGCACCGACGCGCTTCAGGCGCGCATCGCGCTCGCGCGCGCGGCGACGAAGACGCTCGACATGCAGTACTACATCGCGAACGAGGACAACACCGGCAAATTGCTGCTCGGCGCGGCGCTCTATGCGGCGGATCGCGGCGTGCGGGTTCGCATGCTGGTCGACGACCTGAACTTCAAGGACATCGACCAGATCATGGCGGCGCTCAACTCGCACGAGAACATCGATATTCGCGTGTTCAATCCGTTCGGCAGCGGGCAGCAGAGCTTCGCCCAGCGCACGCAGAACGTCTTCACGCAGATCGGACATTTCACGCGCCGGATGCACAACAAGTCGATGATCGCGGACAACCAGATTGCGATCGTCGGCGGGCGCAATCTCGGCGACGAATACTTCAGCGCGAGCCCGACGCTGCAGTTCCGCGATCTCGACGTGTTCGCCGCCGGGCCGGTCGCGCACCAGATCTCGTCGAGCTTCGACGACTACTGGAACAGTTCGCTGTCGTACCCCTTTCGCGTGCTGAACAAGCAGAAGTTCGATCCCGCCGATCTCGACAAGACCCGCGACGACCTGCGCCATCACTGGCGCACGAACGCCGAGCCACTCAACGCGAAGCCGCTGAACGCGACGCCGCTCGCGCAGCAGATCGCGCGCGGCGAAATGGGCCTCGTCTGGGCGCCGACCGAATTCGAAGCCGATTCGCCGTCGAAGATCGAACATCCAAGCGACGACTACAAGAGCCCGCCGATGGAGCGCCTCGCCGCGCTCATCAAGGACGCGCAGACCGAATTCCTGATCCTGTCGCCGTATTTCGTGCCGCACGATGTCGGCGTGAAGGCGCTCGCGGCGCTCACGCAGCGCGGCGTGCGCGTCGCGGTTCTGACCAATTCGCTCGCCGCCACCGACGCCGTCGCGGTCCAGGCGGGTTACGCGCCGTATCGCGTGCCGCTTCTGAAGAACGGCGTCGAGCTGTACGAATTCAAGCCCATGCAGGCCGAAGGAGAAGACCGGCCGAACGCGAGTCTCTTCGGTTCTCAATCGCGCGCGAGCCTGCATGCGAAGGCGTATGTCATCGATCGGAGTATTCTCGTGATCGGCTCGATGAATCTCGATCCGCGCTCGGCGCTTCTGAATACCGAACTCGCGCTCGTGATCCACAGCCAGCCGGTCGCCGACGAAGCCGCGCAGTTGTTCCAGCGCAGCATCCGGCCGGAGTCGAGTTATCGTGTCGAACTGGCGTCGCCGGACACGCTCGCGCGGCTCGCTTCGACCGGCTCGCCGCTTTCGCCGCTCGTCTGGACGACCGTCGAGCGCGAGGGCATCGTCACCTACAACTTCGATCCGCAAGCGGGCTTTTACCGCAACGCGATGACGGGTCTTTTCACGTTGCTGCCCGTCGACGGGCAGCTTTGAAGGAGCTTTCAAGCCATGACCGAGCAAGCGAAGGGCGATGTGCGGCTGGAAAAGGACACCTTCGGCGAAATCGCCGTGCCAAACAACAAGCTGTGGGGCGCGCAGACACAGCGTTCGCTGCAGAATTTCAAGATTTCGTCCGAGAAGCAGTCGCCGGAACTGATCACCGCGCTCGCGATCGTCAAGCGCGCGGCCGCCGAGGTGAATCTCGAACTGAAGGTGCTCGACGAGAAGAAGGCGCAGGCGATCATCCAGGCCGCCGACGAGATCATCGACGGCAAGCATCCGGACGAATTCCCGCTCGCCGTCTGGCAAACGGGCTCCGGCACGCAGACCAACATGAACCTGAACGAGGTGATTGCCAACCGCGCGAGCGAGCTGATGGGCGGCCAGCGCGGTGAGGAGCGCCTCGTGCATCCGAACGACGACGTGAACCGCGGACAGTCGTCGAACGACGTCTTTCCGACCGCGATGCACGTCGCCGCGGCCTACGCGATCGTCAAGCATCTGGTGCCGTCGCTCAAAATACTGCGCGAGACGCTCGACAAGAAAGCCAAGGCGTTCGATCACATCGTGAAGATCGGCCGCACGCACTTGCAGGACGCGACGCCGCTCACGCTCGGGCAGGAGTTTTCGGGCTATGTCGCGCAACTCGACCAGAGCGTGCGCCATGTCGAGGCGACGCTGCCGCATCTCTACCAGCTCGCGCAGGGCGGCACGGCGGTCGGCACGGGGCTGAATGCGCATCCCGAATTCGCGGCGAAGGTCGCGGCCGCGATCGGCAAGCTTACCGGCCTGCCCTTCGAGACCGCGCCGAACAAGTTCGAAGTAATGGCCGCGGCCGATGCGCTCGTCGCCGCGCATGGCGCGCTCAAGACCGTCGCGGCCGGCATGATGAAGATCGCGAACGACATCCGCTGGCTCGCGAGCGGTCCGCGCTGCGGGCTCGGCGAACTGTCGATTCCGGAGAACGAGCCGGGCAGTTCGATCATGCCGGGCAAGGTCAACCCGACGCAGTCCGAAGCCGTCACGATGCTCTGCTGCCAGGTATTCGGCAATGACGTCGCGGTGAACTTCGGCGGCGCGAGCGGCAACTTCGAGCTGAACGTGTTCCGGCCGATGATCGCGCACAACGTGTTGCAGTCGGTGCGCCTCCTCGCCGACGGTGCGCAGAGTTTCAACGACAACTGCGCGGTCGGCATCGAGCCGAACGAGAAGCGCATCGACAGCCTGCTGAACGAATCGCTGATGCTGGTGACGGCGCTCAATCCGCATATCGGCTACGACAAGGCCGCGCAGATTGCAAAGAAGGCGCACAAGGAAGGCACGACGCTGAAGGCTTCGGCGCTGGCGCTCGGCTATGTGACCGAAGCGCAGTTCGACGAGTGGGTGAAGCCGGAAGAGATGGTCGGGAAGCGTTGACCAGGCGTTGAACGAAGCGCGGCGGTGCAATGCCGCCGCGCTTCGTGTACTACGTACTACGGCAGGATCAGGCGTCGCGTGCGGGCCAGAGGTCGTTTTGATCGCACAGTGCGATGAGCGCCGGACCCGAGGTGTCGAGGATATTGCGGATCGCGGCCGGCATCTCTTCGCGCGTCGTCGCGCGCGAACCGACGTTCAGGTGCAGGCCGGTATTGACGAGCGAGCGTGCGGCGTGCGCGACCAGTTCGTCGATATCGCTCGTGAGCGCCGCTGTCGGATCGCGTTTCATGCGCAACGGCGCGATCAGCAACTGGTCGAGCAGGCCGACCGGCACGCCGCCCGCGAATTTCGGCGAAGCGAGCGCGTCCCACTTCTCGCCGCGTTCGGCGCGGTCCAGCAGCACGGTATTCAGACGATCGGCGGCGGCGCGCGGCGCGGCGTCGCCATAACGGATCGACGTCTCCCCGGCCGCGAGCGAAAAGCGCACGAGCTGCATGATCGACTCGATGTCGAATCCGGCGAGTTCGGGCGCGTCGAAGAGTTCGTCGAGCGTCGTTTCGGACTTCCTGCGTAGCAGGTCGAAGAGCGGCCGGTGAGCGTCGTCGCTGCGATTGACGCTCGCGTGCTCCAGCGTCACCGCCGGCTGGTACTCCGCTCTCGGATTCGCCCACAAATGAACGCGCTTCGCGTGCTCGCGCAGACGCACGTCGTTGAGCGGCGCCTTGCCGCGCACGAAGATGTCGGAACGGAACGACCGGTTGCAGAAATAATCGCGGACTTCTTCCGCGAAGACCGGATCCTTGATCGACTTCAGCACTTCCGACTGTTCGCTCGTGAGCCACGACACCGGCGACATCTGCACGTAACGGGCGCTGCCTGCGTACACGAGCTTGGCATCGGCGAGTTCGTTCGCCATGTCGGCGAAGTGGAACGGCGTCCATTGTTCGTGCATGTGCTCGTGCACGAGATAGCGCTGGTCGGCCGCGTCGAACGACTTCACGCGCGCGGCCGCGTCGGGATTGCGCTGGAGCGCGTTCGTGTCGAGCAGTTGCCGCGCGAACGCCGCCGCGCCCGCAAAGTGTTCGCCCTGATTGCCGGCATGCAGCGTCAGAAGGCGCTGCAGCGGCTGGACCTGCGCGCAGGCGGCCATCGCGTTGTAGCTGATCTGCACGACGCCGCCCGGCTTCAGATAGCGCGCGAGAAAGCGCACGATCTGCGCGCGCGTTTCGTTCGACACCCACGAGACGATGCCGTGCAGCGTCACGAAATCGAACATCGGCAGGTCGACCTGGCCGTCGGCCAGTTCGCCGAAGCTGTTTTCGAGCAGCGTGAGATTGGGAAGCTTCGCGTCGTCACGAATGGAGGACGCCGAGATCACGTGCAGCGGGTTGAAGTCGCATGCGTAGAAGTCGCCTTGCGGATGCGTCGCCGCCAGGATCAGCGACGTAAGTCCCTGCCCGAAACCGAGTTCGCAGTAGGTGAATTTGCCCTCGGCGGGCGGGGCGACGCGCTGCATCACGAGCGCGGCCTTGAGCCACGTCGGACTCTGTTCCTGATAGTAGCCGGTCGTGTATTCGACCGAATTGTTGTAACCCGCAGCCCAGTTCATGCTTGCTCCCTTCATCGATGTTCAAGTGTCGGCGTCGCGCGGCACGTCAGACGCGCCGGCGCGAGTGCGCTGCACTATGCCCGTCGAGGACGGATCGATGAATGAGATGCTTCTTATTTGTTACGTGAAACGGGCCGATCGGCGCAAGTTATTGCGCAAGTGCTACGGTTTGCAGGCGATTCAAACCTTGCCGGCCGCCACTTCCTCCGGCTTCAGTTCGACGATCGCATCGAGCGCGTCCTTCACGTCCATCGCGTACTTGGCGAGGCGCTTCTGCTCCTCCGTGACCGGAACGAAAGCGGGCACCGGCGCCGGCCGCCCCGCTTCGTCGACGGCGACGAACACGACGAGGCAATCGGTCGTCTGCTGGAGTTCGCCGCCCTTCGGATCGCCCGCGTGGACGGAGATGTGCAGGTGCATGCTGGTGCGGCCCGTCGCGACGACGCGCGCGCGCAGTTCCACCAGATTGCCGACGAGAATCGGCCGCCGGAAGCGGATGTTGCCGACGCTCACCGTCACGCAATAGCGGCCGGACCACATCGCCGCGCACGCGTAGCCGGTTTCGTCGATCCATTTCATCAGCGCGCCGCCGTGGACCTTGCCGCCGAAGTTCACCGAAGTCGGCTCGGCAAGAAAGCGGAAGGTGGTTTCGGAGCGCTCGGGCGTGGGGGTGTCGGTTTGAAGCGACGCGGGCGACGGGGTCGGCGTGGTCATGGCGGCTCGCGGTGCGGGAGGTTCCCGCGACAGGGATGGTTAAGAAGCGATTATAGGGGCAGCAAAAAGGCCTGGGCCCCCGCCTGGCCGAACGACAACGTGCGAACGCGCTTACTTGCGAATCGTCACGCCCTCGTCGATCGTGCCATACATCGTGATGCCGCTCGATCCGCCCGATGACGATGAGGACGATCCCGCCATGCCCGAACACCCGGCGCACAGCAGCAAGGCGGCCAGCAGCGCCGCGAAAGCAATCTTGGACATGACATTTCCTTGCAACGGCATGGATACGCGAATCGTCATTCTAGTCCCGTGCCTCTTGCGGACGCGCATCGACGTTTCAGCTGCGGGTGAAACATCGGATGCCGGCACCATTTAAAGTGGACACATCTTGTATCAGGACCCGGAGACGCCATGACACTCGCCCACGACGACCCCGACGCCCGCGCGCGCCATTTTCCGGGCCTCTCCCGCATCGGTGCGCTGCTCGCCGACCCGGGGCGCGCCGCGATGCTCTGGTCGCTCATGGACGGGACCGCGCGGCCCGCCGGCGAACTGACGATGATCGCGGGACTGTCGCCGTCGGCGGCGAGCGCCCATCTCGCGCGGCTGACCGAGGGCGGACTGCTCGCGCTGGAGGTGAGCGGCCGCCACCGCTACTACAGGATCGCGACGCCTGACATCGCCGCGGCAATCGAGGCGCTCGCAAATCTCGCGCAGGCGAGCGCCCCGCAGCGCTCGGCGCCCGAGCGGCCGCCCTCCGCCGTGCCGCTCGACATGCGCTACGCCCGCACCTGCTACGACCATCTGGCGGGCGAACTGGCGGTGCAACTCTTCGACCGGATGCTCGCGCGCCAGTGGCTGGCCGCCGGGAGCCGCGCGGACAACGGCCCGACCAGCCTCGAACCGACGCCCGAGGGCGCCAGCGAATTCGCGCGCCTCGGCATCGACCTGACGGCACAACGCGCCCGGCGACGGCGCTTCGCATGTACCTGCATCGACTGGAGCGAACGGCGGCCGCATCTGGGCGGCGCGCTCGGCGCGGCGTTTCTCGACAGTTGCGCCGCGCACGGCTGGCTCGAACCTACGACCAAGCGCCGCGTGCTGCGCGTGACGCCGGCGGGGCGCGCGCATTTCGAGCGCTTTCTCTCCGGCCAGTAACCGCCTGCAAAGCTTTGTTACGCGGCGACGCCGCCGCTTACAAACGACAGCGCCCTGATACAGGCGCGGAAGGTACATTGGATCGACAGGCTGCGTCGGCATTCACAACAACAACTCGACGTTGCCGCGGGAGATCCACATGCACGTCCATCGTCTTACCCGAATCGCCACGGCGACGCTCTGCGCTTGCTCGCTTCTGCTCGGACCGGCAGCCGTCTCGCTCGCGCAGACGGCTCCTGGCGTCGCGGCCGCCCCGGCCGACGCCGATCCGCCCGGGCGCGTCGCGCGCCTTAACTACATGGCCGGCACGGTGACGAGCGAGCCGGCCGGCGCCTCCGACTGGAGCTACGCGCAGATCAACCGGCCGCTCACGACCGGCGACCAACTCTGGAACGACGAGAGCGCGCGCTCGGAACTGCATATCGGTTCGACGGCGGTGCGGCTCGGGTCGTCGACGAATCTCGAAATCCTTTCGCTCGACGACGCCAACGCCCAGCTCAAAGTCGCGCAGGGCACGCTCTCGACGCGCGTGCGCTCGCTGCCGCCGGGCAGCGCGTACGAAATCGATACGCCCAATGCGGCGCTCGGCATTACGTCGCCGGGCGATTATCGCGTCGACGTCGCGCCGGACGGCAGCCGCACGACTGTCACCGTCAGGAGCGGCAGCCTCACCGCATACGGCGACGGCGGCACGGCGCCGATGCGCGCGGGCCAGCAGATCACCTTTGGCGGGACCGCGTTGCAGCAGGTCGCGGCGAGCGGCGTCCCGACGGCCGACGGCTTCGACCAGTGGGCCACGGAGCGCGACGCCGCCGAAGACCGGTCGGTCTCGGCGCGCTACGTCTCGCGCGATGTCCCCGGCTATCAGGATCTCGATGCCAACGGCAACTGGCAGAACGATCCGTCGTACGGCGAGGTGTGGGTGCCGAACGCGGTGCCGGCGGACTGGGCGCCGTATCGGCAAGGACACTGGGTGTGGCAGGCGCCGTGGGGCTGGACCTGGATCGACGATGCGCCCTGGGGCTTCGCGCCTTACCACTATGGCCGCTGGGCCTACGCAGGATCGCGCTGGGCGTGGGTGCCCGGGCCGCTCGTCGAGAGCGCGCCGCCCGCGTATGCGCCGGCGCTGGTCGCGTTCGTCGGCGATGGCGGCGGCGGCGTCGACTGGAACGTGAGCCTCGCGATCGGCGGCGCGGCCGCGGCGGGCGTGGCGTGGTTTCCGCTCGGCCCGGGCGAGCCGTGGCACGGACATCGCGACGGCTGGAGTCCGCGCTACTACGAGCGGGTGAACCGGAACGTGTACGTCGACCAGTCGGTGCATATCCGCAATTCCTACGCGAACTATCGCGCGCCGGGCGCCGTGACCGCAGTGCCGGCGACGGCATTCGTCCACGGAAGGCCCGCCGGGCGGGAAGCGGTGCGCGTGGATCCGACGCGCTGGCGCAATCCGCATTTCACCGAGGGCGGCCCGGGCATCGCGCCGACGCGGGAGAGCTTCGGACCGGGCCTGCGACGCGCCGATTACCGGCCGCCGCAGGGCGCGTTCGCGCGCCCTGTCGTCGCGACGCGCGCGCCGCTTGCGCCGCCCGCGCTGCACGACACCTACGCGCAGCGACTTGCGGTCGGTCAGGGAGCACGCGTCACGGGCGCCGGAAATCCGGCCGTGCGTGTGGCGCCCGACGCCAATGGCCCGCGTAATCCAAGGGGCAATGCGCCGCAGATGCCGAACGGACGCGACAACATTCATCTCGTCGCGACGCATGGGCCGGCGCGTTCCCTGGAAGACGCGGCATTCGCAGCGCGGGGCGGCGCAAAGCCGGGAAATCCCGGCGCTGCCGGGCCGCAGATGCCACGTCGCGACGATCCGGCCGCACCGCACGGCGGCTTGCAGGCAGGTCATTCTCCCGGCGATGCAGGGCGAAACGGCGGCGTGCCGCGACCGCCTCAAACCGCGCAATGGGGCAGCGGCCAGACGCCTTCCCCGGCACCTTTCGATGCCAACCGTCAACAACCGGGACAGCCACGTCCGGGGCTCGTCCAGCACGGACCGCAATGGTCCGGTAACGGCGGGCAGCACGTCGACCGGAATGCGCCAGCGGTTCAGACAAACGGCTCGCAGCACGACGGCTCGCCGGAGCAGCGTCCGCCCGGACAACCGGCGCGCCAGAACGGCCCGTTTGCCGTCAATGGCCCGCAGCAGCAACGGGACTCGGGCACGAACCCGCGACCACAGATGCAGCACGTCGACCAACGTGTCCCGCAGCAGATGCCGCAGGCCGCGCCAATGCGCAACGACCAGTGGTCCGCGTCGGCGCAACCGCCGCAGCCGGTGCACGCTCCGCAATCACAGGCACAGCCACAGTCACAGCCGCCCATCCGTCCGCAGCAGGTTCAGCAGCCGCAAAGCGATTTCCGGCCGACGCCACCGGCGCATCAGCAGCAGGCGCAGAACGTTCGGGAGCCGCGTCAGGACTTCCGTCCGCCGCAGGTCCAGCCGATTTCCCGACCCGAGGCTCATGCGCCGCAAATCCAGCAGGTGCCTCGCCAGGAGGTCCACGCGCCGCCACCGCAGCAGATGCCGCAACCACATCAGCAAGCCCGTCAGGAGCCGCGTGCGCAACCGCAGCAGCCCCCTCAGCAGCAGCATCAGGCTCCGCCACATCAGGAGCAGCCGCACACGGCGGGCGGCGGCGGCGATCAGCATCACCGAGGCTGAGTCCCGCGCGGCCCGAAAAAGCAAAACGCGCGGCCAAGGCTGCGCGTTTATCTCTTAAGTCTCAGACGAAAAAACCTACACCGCCATCGGCGCCTTGAGCGCCTCGTGATGCCGATATCCCTCCAGCGCAAAGTCCGCGGGCTCAATTTTCTCCAGCCACTCCGGTTCATAGCGCTTCGTCACGGCGTAGTCGGGCACGCGATCCGAGAGGATCAGTTGCGGACTGCCGAACGGCTCGCGCTTGAGTTGCTCGTTGAGCATGTCGAGCTGGTTTTCGTAGATGTGCGCATCGCCGATGAAATAGGTGAACCAGCGCGGCGCATAGCCCGTCAGCCGTCCGACGAGATGCAGGAGCGCCGCGCCTTCGGTCAGGTTGAACGGTGTCCCCAGCCCGACGTCGTTGCTGCGGATATAAAGGCATAGCGAGATTTCCCGCTTCGCCGCATTCGGAATGAACTGATACAGCAGATGGCATGCGGGCAGCGCGATCTCGTCGAGCTTCGCGGGGTTCCATGCATGAAACAGAATGCGGCGGTCAGTCGGATTCTCGATGATCGTATCGAGGCATTGCCGCAACTGGTCGATCGCCTTGTACAGCAGCACCTTCTCGCGCCCGCCCTCGACGAAGCCCACCACCACCTGATAGCCGCGATTGGTGGCGTCGGCGATCTGGTCGCCCGCGCCGGCATCGATGACCTTGTACGCCGGCCACTGGCGCCATTGCACGCCATATACGTCGCCGAGATCGTCGGGGCCCTGGCGATACGGGTTCGCAAGCCATTGCGGATTTTCGTTCGCGTTCGCGTCCCACACCTTGCAGCCGAGCGCGCGAAACTCCGCCGCGTTTCTCGACGCCCGCAGGAAACCGACCATCTCGCCGATCGCCGACTTGAACGCGAGCTTCTTCGTGGTGACGGCCGGGAAGCCCTGCTGCAAATCGAAGCGCAACATGGCGCCGGGCATGCTGATGGTGCGGATTCCCGTGCGGTTTTCCTGCCATGTGCCGGTGTCGAGGATCGTGCGGACGAGCTCGAGATACTGTTTCATGCGATTTCCTTCGACGCGCCTACACGGCTCGCTCTATATGGGCAGAAAGACGTGATTTTACCAAGCGCAGCAAGGCAATGCCGGACCGAAGTCGAGAGAAATGAAGCGAAGCAGGCAGGCGCGCGAACGGCGCCCGCCGATGATTCAACCGCGCGTCGCGTGTTCCGTGGGCGCGTCCACTTCGATGTGACGCATGCCGTGCGCACTCAGCAGACGATACAGCGTCACGCGCGAAATGCCGAGTTCGTGGGCCGCGTCGCCGAGGCGTCCACGATGACGCAAGAGCGCAAGTTCGATCGCCTGCCGTTCGGCCGCTTCGCGTGCCTGCGCAAGCGACACGGGCGCCACTTCGACGTATTCGCCCAGTTCTAGATCGCGCGCGGTGATCTGCCGCCCTTCCGACATCACGATTGCGCGCCGCACCCGGTTGATCAATTCGCGTACGTTGCCCGGCCAGCCGTAGTTGTGGATTGCCGCGATCGCGCACGGCGAGAAGCCGCGCAGACGCCGGCTCGCGTCTTTCTTGAAGCGGTCGAGCATGTGCTTCGCGAGCAACTCGATGTCCTTGCCGCGCGCGCGCAGCGGCGGCTCGTCGATCTGCAGCACGCAAAGGCGGTGATACAGGTCGGCACGGAAGCGGCCTTCGATCATCGCCGTCTGCATGTCGACGTGAGTCGCCGAGATGATGCGTACGTCGACGGGCGTCGAGCCGTGGCCGCCGAGGCGTTCGACCTTGCGTTCCTGCAGGAAGCGCAGCAGGCTCGCCTGGCTTTCGAGCGGCAGGTCGCCGATTTCGTCGAGGAAGAGCGTGCCGCCGTTGGCCGCTTCGACGCGGCCGATCTTGCGCTGGTTCGCGCCGGTAAAGGCGCCGCGTTCGTAACCGAAGAGTTCGGATTGCAGCAGGTGCGCCGGAATCGCGCCGCAATTGATCGCGACGAATGGCTCGCTGCGCCGCGCGGAGCGCTCGTGAATCGCGACGGCGGTGAGTTCCTTGCCCGTGCCCGATTCGCCGGAAATGAACACGGGCGCATCGGTCATCGCGACCTTGCGGATCGAGCGGAAGAGCGCGAGCATCGCGTCGCAGGAGCCCACCATTTCGCCTTCGGCGCGGCCCTCGCCGCCCGCGGCGCGCGCGTCGTTCGACGCGGCATCGTGCAGCGACACCATGCCGTACGCGTGGCCGACGGCATCGACAATGCGGTCGTTCGACGTCGGCAACGTGACGTAATCGAAACAATAATCGCGGATCAGGCGGCGCACGGCCGCGTCTTCGAGCTGGCCCGTGACGGTCGCCGCCACCCAGCCGACGTTCGTGAGCGTGAGCGACGCCTCGAACGCCGCCAGTTCGTGCGATTCAAACCGGCTCGACAAGTCGAGCAGGCCGCCCGTCGCGAGATCGGTGCGCAGCGACTTGCGCGCATCCCGCGCGCTCGCCACGACTTCAATATGCCATCCGCGCTCCTCGAATCGCGCGCACAGCGCCTCGCTTGGATCGCGAGTGACATAGATGAGTTGCCGCCGAGCGACTTCCATTATTCAGATCCTTTCTTCAACGGTAGCTGAAAAGGTCGCGTAGTTCAGGCCCTCGGTACATCCGATACACAGACGATTGCAGGGATACTCTCACTACCGTGCAATTATTTCAAACACCGTGACCCCGAACTGCAGATATTACTGAGCGCGCTTTTCCTCCGTTACCTTTTGTCTGATTGTGTGCTTTTTGAGAGACTACTATAACGCAGAAACTTCGAAAACAAATATCCATAAAAAGTCTTTGCACACTTCTCAAAAGCTTATTGGGCGGGCCTTCCGTCGATTTGTCACATATTTAATAAAAGTTGTTTCAGCTTGATTAATGAGAGAAAAGTTTGTACGTCCATTTACCTGATTCTCCGCTTTTTCGGCGTCGCGTTTCAGCCGTGAAACGTTTTCGCCGGTTTTTTGTGCGGCTTTCTTCGCAAATATGAGCGCTCTCCATATCCGACAAGGAATTCGGGGCGATGGCATAAATCTGGCTAATAGGAGAATGTGACAGGAGTAAGAGATGCGCATTACCGCACGTACGTTCGCACACATCGCTTCGAATTCGACGCTCGTATTCGCCAATACCAGCGTCGCGCTTTCGGCCGCCTCACCTGGCGTCGACGCGCGAGAAAACGGATCGGCCAGCGTGTTTGCCGAAGCGTCGATGCCGGAAACGCAGGCTCCTGCGCCGATCGTCATCGCCGATACAGCGAGCCCGCGGGAGATACAGTGCGCCGCGCCGGACGCCCGGATGCGCACCGATGCTCCGGCGAGCGCGCTCGTCGCACAAAGCAGCACGTCCATCACGCTGTGGGACGAGATCACGTCACCCGCGCCCGCCCTTCCCGGCCAGGCTCCGCCGGCTGTGCCGCAGCCGGTTCCCGTCCCTGTTCCCGTCGACGCGGGCCGCGACGCGGGCACCGTCAGCGCCTGAGCATTCTGCCCACGCTCCTCGCCACGCCACATCGGCCCTTTCGCGCCGTCGGTTAGAATTGGGGCCCCGCCGGGACCTGCCAACGTCGTCCCGGACGGCGAAATCCGGCGCAACCGCGCATCAACCCCAATTCCGCTTACATGACGACGCTGACCCTGATCGTCGCCCGCGCGCGCAATGGCGTGATCGGACGCGACAACGACCTGCCCTGGCGCCTGCCCGAAGACCTCGCGTTCTTCAAGCGCACGACGATGGGCTCGCCCATCATCATGGGCCGCAAGACGCACGAATCGATCGGCCGGCCGTTGCCGGGGCGGCGCAATATCGTCGTCTCGCGCGACGCGGCGCGCCGCTTCGAAGGCTGCAACACCGTCACGAGTCTCGACGACGCGCTCGCCCTCGCGGTCGCCGACGACGCGCGCGAGGCGTTCGTGATCGGCGGCGCGCAGCTGTATCGCGAGGCGATCCGCCACGCCGGCAAGCTGATCGTCACCGAAATCGACGCCGACTTCGAAGGCAACACGAAGCTCGACGCGTTCGATCCGGACGAATGGATCGAGGCATCGCGCGAGACGCATCGCGCCGCCGCGCCAAACGACTTCGAATACGCGTTCGTCGTGTATCGGCGCCGCGGCTGAAACCGGCGCGCCAAAAATGAAAAGCCCCGGATGACGCGAAGTCATCCGGGGCTTTTTTTGCCCGATGCGGCCAGTTGACGCTTACTGTCCCGCGATCGTCATCTTTTCGATCAACACGGAACCGATTTCCTTCGTTCCGCGCACGACGGTATCCGCGCCGATTGCCTCGATATGGCGGAACATCTCCTGCAGCGTGCTCGCCACCGTGATTTCCTCAACCGGGTACTGAATCTTGCCGTTCTCGACCCAGAATCCCGACGCGCCGCGCGAATAATCGCCCGTCACGTAGTTGACGCCCTGCCCCATCAATTCGGTGAGCAAGAGGCCGGTGCCGAGCTTCTTCAGCATTGCCTCGAAATCGTCTTCCGGTTTCGTAAGCGAGCTGCGCAGGGAAAGATTGTGCGAGCCGCCCGCGTTGCCGGTAGTCTTCATGCCGAGCTTGCGCGCCGAATACGTCGACAGGAAATAGCCCTGCACGACACCATCCTCGACGACGCTGCGGCGCTGCGTGCGCACGCCTTCTTCGTCGAACGGCGCGCTGCCCATGCCGCCGCGCACGTGCGGGTCTTCGACGACCTGGACGTGCGGCGCGAACACCGGCTTGCCGAGGCTGTCGACGAGAAACGTGGTCTTGCGATACAGCGCGCCGCCGCTTACCGCCTGAACGAACGCGCCGAGAATGCCGGCCGCGAGCGGCGCTTCGAACAGCACGCGGCACTTGCGCGTATCGAGGCTGCGCGCGCCGATGCGCGACAACGCCCGCTCGGCCGCGTATCGTCCGACGGCTTCCGGGTCGGCGAGGTCGGCGGCGTTGCGCTTCGAGGTGTACCAGTCGTCGCGCTGCATGTCGCGGCCGCTGCCGGCAATCGGCGCGCACGAGATGTAATGGCGCGAATACGGGTAGCCGGCCAGAAAGCCGCGCGACGTCGCGAGCACGAACTGCGAATGCTGTGCCGAGATGCTCGCGCCTTCCGAGTTCTTGATCCGCGGATCGACGGCGAACGCAGCATCTTCCGCGCGACGGGCGATCTCGGCGGCTTCCTCTGCGTCGATGTGCCACGGGTGATAGAGATCGAGATCCTGCGGCGACTTTTCGAGCAGTTCCTCTTCCGCGAGGCCGGCGGCGCTGTCTTCGGCCGTGAAGCGCGCGATGTTGTAGGCGGCTGCCACGGTGTCCTTCAGCGCCTGGCGCGTGAAGTCGGCGGTACTGGCATTGCCGCGCTTCTTGCCAATGAATACCGTCACGCCGACCATCTTGTCGCGGTTGTGCTCGATCGTCTCGACTTCGCCGCGCCGCACGCTGACGGATAGCCCGTCTCCCTCGGAGATTTCGGTGGCCGCGTCGGTGGCACCGAGTTCCTTCGCGTGACGCAGGATGTCGGACGCGATTTCCTTCAGCTCGTCCTGGGTATGCGGGAAAAAGCGTTGCTTGACGTCCATGTCTGCTGCCATTTTTCGTTGCCTTAGGGAGTCGGGCCGCACTGATGGCCCGCGTGTTCGTTGCGTGGGTCGGCTGCGTAATCTTGCCAAAGCGCTTGCTGCTGTAGCGCGATGGTCGTTCGCTACTGCGCTGCCGACGCACGGCGTGCTTCGAGCGCATCACGCGATCATAGCAAGGTCGGCGCGCATTCACTCGCCAACGTAAGGACTTGAACGCACACTCGCGCGTGCCCGGGAATTCACCGGGAGGCCGGCAAGCTACAATATCGCGATGAACCGAAAAACCCGCATTCAGCCGATCGAAAACGCGTCCGCCGACGAGCAGGACGCGAACGACAACGGCTACGACCGTCCCAGCAAATCCCAGTTGAAGCGCGACATGCACGCGCTGCAGGAACTGGGCGAGGCGCTCATCGCGCTGCCGAAAGACGCGCTCAAGCGCATGCCGATGCCCGAAAGCCTCGACGACGCCGTGCGCGAAGCCCGCCGCATCACCGATCACGAAGGCAAGCGCCGTCAGGTACAGTACGTCGGCCGCGTGATGCGCTCGCTGACCGACGAGGAAACCGCGGCGCTGCGCACCGCGCTCGACAGCTATCGGGGCGTGAACCGCGCCGAAACGGCGAAGCTGCACTGGATTGAACGCACCCGCGAAAAACTGCTCGCCGACGACGCCGCGCTGACCGAATTCATCCGTGAACATCCGGGCGTCGATGCGCAGGAAGGCCGCACGCTGATCCGCAACGCGCGCAAGGAACGCGAGCAGCAGAAGCCGCCGCGCTATTTCCGCGAGCTGTTCCAGTGGATCAAGAATGCGTCGGGTGTGGAAGAAGACGAAGAGGACGAATCGGCTGACAACGACGATGACGAAACCAACGCGTAATCATCCGGATGAAGTGCTGATCGGCCTCGTGTCGATCAGCGACCGTGCATCGCAGGGCGTCTACGAGGACAAGGGCATCCCGTCGCTCGAAACATGGCTCGGGGAAGCGCTCGCGACGCCGTGGCGCACCGAAACGCGCCTGATCCAGGACGACGCCGCGACCATTTCCGCGACGCTCGTCGAACTGGTGGACGTGATCGGCTGCGATCTCGTGCTGACGACGGGCGGCACCGGCCCCGCGCGGCGCGACGTGACACCCGAGGCGACGCTCGCCGTCGCAACCAGGCCGATGCCGGGCTTCGGCGAACAGATGCGCCAGATCAGCCTGAATTTCGTGCCGACGGCCATTCTGTCGCGGCAGGTCGCGGTGATCCGCGAAACCGACGATCACGCCGCGCTGATCATCAACCTGCCCGGACAGCCGAAGTCGATTCGCGAAACGCTCGAAGGCCTGAAAGATGCGGACGGCAAGACCGAAGTGCCCGGCATCTTCGCCGCGGTGCCCTACTGCATCGACCTGATCGGCGGGCCGTATATCGAAACGCGTCCGGAAGCGGTCGCCGCGTTCCGGCCGAAAAGCGCGATCCGCCCGAAGGCCTGAACGAAGGACTTAAGTCGCGTCGCTCACCGGAGCGGCAGGCGCGGCCGGAATCAGGAAGTGCTCGCGGTAATACTTCAGTTCGTCGATGGACTCGTGGATGTCGGCGAGCGCGGTGTGCATCGCGCGCTTCTGGAAACCCTTGTAGATCGCGGGCTGCCAGCGGCGGCACAGCTCCTTCAGGGTGCTGACATCGAGATTGCGGTAGTGGAAGAACGCTTCCAGCTCGGGCATCCAGCGCGCCATGAAACGGCGGTCCTGACAGATCGAATTGCCGCACATCGGCGACTTGCCCGGCGGCACGTACTGGCCGAGAAACTCGCGAATCTGGCGCGTGGCTTCGGCCTCGTCCACCGTCGACGCCCGCACGCGCTCGGTCAGCCCGGATCGGCCGTGCGTGTTGCGGTTCCATTCGTCCATTTTGCCGAGCGCTTCCTCGTCCTGATGAATCGCGAGCACCGGCCCTTCCACCAGCTTGTCGAGCGTCGAATTCGTCACGACGACCGCGATTTCGATGATGCGGTCGTTGTCGGGTTCGAGACCCGTCATCTCCATGTCGAGCCACACGAGGTTCATGTCGCTGCGCACGAGGACGGCGGAATTCGCTTCTTCGGAAGGATCGAGTATGTCGGTCATGGAGAACGCCTGGAATGGGAGACGGGCCGCGTCGCGTGTATGCTGGCGCCGAGGCGAAAAGCGACGGTCGCGCGTGCGCTCATTACCGGCGCCGGCGCGGCCAAGAACCTATAATTCTCGCATAGTTCAATCGGAATCCCCGGATGTCCAATCTCAATCTCATGGTCTCGGTGGTGTTCGTCGTCGCGCTCGTCGCGATGGTCGGAACCAAGCTCTGGCTGGCCTCGCGCCAGATCCGGCATGTCGCGGCGAACCGCAACCAGGTGCCACAGCAGTTCACCGGCACGATCGCGCTCGCCGCGCACCAGCGCGCCGCCGACTACACCGTCGAGCGCACCCGCCTCACGATGATCGAAGTCGTCGTGAGCGCGGCCGTGCTCGTCGCGCTGACGCTGCTTGGCGGCGTGCAGCAGCTCGATCTCGCGATCAGCGGCTGGATCGGCCGCGGCTACCTGGGGCAGATCGCGCTCGTGGCGTCGGTGATCGCGATCACGAGCCTCGTCGACCTGCCGTTCGACTACATCCGTCATTTCGTCGTCGAAGAGAAGTTCGGCTTCAACCGGATGTCGAAGAAACTCTTTTTCGTCGATCTCGTGAAGGGCGTGCTGCTCGGCATCGCGATCGGCCTGCCGCTGCTTTTCGTCACGTTGTGGCTCATGAATCGCGCGGGCCCGCTTTGGTGGCTCTGGACGTGGATCGTGTGGGTCGCGTTCCAGCTGCTCGCGATGATCATTTATCCGACCTTCATCGCACCGCTGTTCAACAAGTTCGAGCCGCTGAAGGACGAAGCGCTGCGCGCGCGCATCGAAAACCTGATGTCGCGCACCGGCTTCGCGGCGAAGGGCCTCTTCGTGATGGACGGCAGCCGCCGCTCCGCGCACGGCAACGCCTATTTCACGGGCTTCGGCGCGGCGAAGCGCATCGTCTTCTTCGACACCCTGCTCGCGCGCCTCAACGGTAGCGAAATCGAGGCAGTGCTCGCGCATGAACTCGGGCACTTCAAGCGGCGCCACGTGCTGAAACTGCTGGTCGTCATGTTCGCGATCAGCCTCGCGATGCTCGCGCTGCTCGGCTGGCTCGCGCAGACCGTGTGGTTCTACGAGGGCCTGGGCGTGCGGCCGTCGCTCGTCGGCAGCAATGACGGGCTCGCACTCGTGCTCTTCATGCTCGCGCTGCCGGTGTTCATGTTCTTCGTGACGCCGCTCGGCAGCCTCAGCTCGCGCAAGCACGAATTCGAAGCCGACGCGTTCGCGGCCAGCCAGACCGATCCCAAGGATCTCGTCAACGCCCTCGTGAAGCTGTACGAAGACAACGCGTCGACGCTCACGCCCGACCCGCTTTACACCGCGTTTTATTACTCGCATCCGCCGGCCTCTCAGCGGATCGACCGCCTGATGCAGCACGCCGCATGACGGCGCGCGCCGGCAAAACGACGCGCACGTCCGGTGCGCGCATCGAAGGAACAGTGATCGCGGCACACGGGCGGCATTATCTCGTCGCGCCCGCCGAAGGCGGCGCGATGCTCCAGTGCTTCCCGCGCGGCAAGAAAAGCGAAGTCGCAGTCGGCGACCGGGTTATCTACGAGCAGTCGTCCGCGGATCAGGGCGTGATCGTCGAGATCGGCGAGCGGCGCAACCTCCTCTATCGATCCGATCAGTTCAAGTCGAAGCTCTTCGCGGCGAATCTCGACCAGTTGCTGATCGTGCTCGCGACCGAACCGCATTTCAGCGAGGACCTGCTCGGGCGCGCGCTGATCTCCGCCGAGGCGCACGGACTCGAGCCGCTGATCGTGCTGAACAAGATCGACGTCGAAGCGGCGTTGCCGCTCGCGCGCGAGCGGCTCGCGCCATATCGGGACCTTGGCTATACGGTGGTCGAGCTTTCGGCGAAAGTCGCGCCCGGCGCCGTGCATCCGCAACTCGATGCGCGCCTGAAAGAACGCGCGACGATCCTGCTCGGCCAGTCGGGCATGGGCAAATCGACGCTCGTGAACATTCTCGTGCCGGAAGCCGAAGCCGCGACGCGCGAAATCTCGACGGCGCTCAACAGCGGCCGCCACACGACCACGTTCACGCGCCTCTATCCGCTGCCGGGCGGCGGCTCGCTGATCGATTCGCCGGGGTTCCAGGAGTTCGGGCTGCATCACCTGTCGGAAGGACAGCTGGAGCGCGCCTTCGCCGATTTCCGGCCATTTCTCGGCAAATGCCGCTTCTACAACTGCCATCATCTGCACGAGCCGGGCTGCGCGATTCTGGAAGCCGTCGATGACGGCAAGATCAGGCCGGA
Source organism: Caballeronia arationis (assembly GCF_001544975.2). Taxonomy (GTDB): domain Bacteria; phylum Pseudomonadota; class Gammaproteobacteria; order Burkholderiales; family Burkholderiaceae; genus Caballeronia; species Caballeronia arationis. The sequence goes on from NZ_FCOG02000008.1 coordinate 144,876, forward strand.
GCGACACGCGCTCTATGCGCAACTCGTGCACGAAGCCAGCCAGATCGTGCGATGACGGCGTGCTTTTGTGACGGCGCCTCGGCATGAAACGGCTCACGCGCGCGCCGAACCTGATTACGGCCCAGCATTGGGTGAACGTGCTTGCGACCGCGGGCGTGCCGTGCGAATTGCACAACCGCTATCTGAATGGCGCGTTGGGGGAAATTCCAGCGGACCAGTGCGCGCCGGAGATCTGGATCGTCGACGATCGCGATGAAACGCTCGCGCTGCGGATTCTGGAGCGCGCGAAAAACGGGCCGGCGTCGGACGCGCGGCCGTGGCGTTGCGCGAATTGCGGGGAAACGCTGGAAGCTCAGTTCACCGTGTGCTGGCAGTGCGGCACGGCGCGCAATCCGCTCGACGATTGATTGCCAGAAGCCTCAGGCGAGCCACACCGCGATGGTAAGCATGAGCAAGAGCAGCATCCACAGGATCACGGCGCGCCACACGAGCCCGACAGCCGATTGCAGCGTGCGCGGCGTGCAGTCGTCGCCGACGGGCAACGGGCTTGCATCCCCGACCGCCAGCGCCTCGACGCTCAAAGGCTCGGCCAGCGGCCCGGCCAGTCGCGCACCGAGCGCCCCGCTTCCGGCAGCGAGCAGCACGCCTTCGTTCGCATCGGGCCACTGCTTCGCGTGATTGCGCCACGCGTAGATCGCATCCTCAAAATTGCCGACGATTGCGAACCCAAGCGCGGTCAACCGCGCCGGCACCCAGTCGATGACAAAAAACGCCTGCTTCGCAAACGTCGTGAACGCGACCGAGCGCTCTTCGCTCGGCGTCGCCCACGAGCGGGCCAGATATTCGGTGATGCGGTAGAACACCGCGCCGGCCGGACCGATCGGAATCAGGAACCAGAAAAACACGCCGAACACATGCCGGTGCGACGCCACGACCGCATAGACCAGCGTATGCCGCACGATTTCGCTCACCGGCATGTCGACGGTGTCGAGGCCGGTCCACTCCGCGAGCACTTCGCGGGCGCGCGGCACGTCGTCGTTATTGAGCGCGAGATGGATATCGGTGAAGTAGTGGCTGAACTGCCGGAAACCGAGCGTGAAGTACACGATCACCACGTTCCACAGGAACGCGAGCGCGAAGTTGATCCGGTACAGCACGTAATAGATGAGCCCGACGGCCAGCGTCCACGGCAGCACGACCACCAGCCACGCGAGGATGCCGTGTTTGGGCTTGCCGGCATCGAACCCGTGCGCCGTGGATTCCGCATGATATTTGAGCAGCGCCGATACGGGATTGTGCGGCGAAAGCGCGCGCACCTGCTCGATGATGAGGGCCAGCAATACGGAGAAAAAAGTCATGCGATGCGCCGAGACATTCGAGTTTTACGAATTTCGCGTAACGATAGCACAGCGCCGCACGCGTTTAGCGCGCTAAGCATTTCGCGCAATAAACGATGACTTTGCCTCACGCGCTCGTGATCGCTCAAGCCGCGAGGAAACGATAGAAATTACGTAACATACCGGCCGTTGCGCCCCAGATGAAATACGGAGCCTTCTTTTCGCTCGCGACGTAGGGCATCGCAAAAAAACGACGCTCGCCGCCTTCCCACTTAAAGAGCCGCACTTCGTGGTGGGCCGGGTTCATCAGGAAAGCGAGCGGGACTTCGAAGATATCGGCGACTTCGAGCGTGTCGGCCGTAAGCGTAAACGGCGGATGAACCAGCGCGACGACCGGCGTCACGCGAAAACCCGTGCCCGTCAGGTAATCGGGCATCGCGCCGAGAACTTCCACGCGTTCCGGCGCGAGCCCGACTTCCTCGTGCGCCTCGCGCAAGGCGGTTGCGGCCGCATTGGCGTCTTCCGGCTCGCGGCGGCCTCCGGGAAAGCTGATCTGTCCGGCGTGGTCCGAGAGATGATCGGCGCGCTGGGTGAGCAGCACCGACAACCCCTGATCACGCACGACGAGCGCCACCAGCACCGACGCCACGCGCGGATCGCCCCCGATCGCCTTGATCCGCGCTTCGGGCGGTTCCTGCGACCAGTCGAGCGTCTCCTTGAAGCGCGCGCGCAGGCCGTCGGGCGTCAGCCGCGCGGCGGGAATGGGCGGCAGATTCGCGCCGGTCGAAACGACGGGCAGAAGTTCGGGCTCGAGGATGCGCGGAGTCGATTGCTTGCTGGCGGACACGGAGGGAAAGAATCGAGGCGGAAAACCAATTTGAACACATCAAAGAAAAAAGCACCCGGATGGGTGCTTTTTTTGGGTAGCGCAGCTCTTATTCCTTGGAAGCAGCACGGTCCTTCGAGACCAGCTTTTCCTTGATTCGAGCCGACTTGCCCGAGCGCTCGCGCAGGTAGTACAGCTTTGCACGACGCACGTCACCGCGACGCTTCACGACGATGCTCGCGAGCAGCGGCGAGTACGTCTGGAAGGTACGCTCGACGCCTTCGCCCGACGAAATCTTGCGGACGATGAAATTCGAGTTGAGACCGCGGTTGCGCTTTGCGATCACCACGCCTTCGTAAGCCTGGACACGCTTGCGCGTACCTTCGACCACGTTGACGCTGACGATGACCGTATCGCCGGGGGCGAATTCGGGGATGGACTTATCGCCGAGTGCGCGCGCGATTTCTTCCTTCTCGAGTTGTTCAATCAGATTCATTACTGACTCCTGGTGCCATCTTGCCGAAGTTGTGTGCCCGCTTCGCGTGGCCTCGGTAGAGGATGGGTTCACATCTGACGCCGTTCACGAATGGCCGGCGCCGCCTTGACGCCTCGTTCGATCGGCCGAAAGCGCGAATTGCCTATTGCGCCTTCGATGCCTCTTTCGCGAGACTTGCGAGCCATGCCTCGTCGGCACGGCTCAACATCTTGTTCCTGCGCGCCCGCGCGATCAGATCGGGGCGCTTTTCCAGCGTGTTCTTCAGCGACTCGCGCCGCCGCCACGCCTCGATTTCCTTGTGATGGCCGCCGAGCAGCACATCCGGTACGCGCATGCCTTCGTATTCTTCTGGCCGCGTGTAATGCGGACAATCGAGCAGCACATCGACGAAACTGTCCTGCACCGCCGACTGCGAGTCGTTCAGCACGCCCGGAAGCTGCCGCACGACTGCGTCCATCAGCGCCATCGCCGGCAGTTCGCCGCCGGACAGCACGAAGTCGCCGAGACTGACTTCCTCGTCGACGACTCGCTCGATCAGGCGCTGGTCGATCGCTTCGTAACGCCCGCACAGCAACACGAGCCCGGGCTCCTGCGCGAACCGCATTACGCGATCGTGATCGAGCGTCGCGCCTTGCGGCGACATCATCACCACCCGCGTAGTCGCGACGCCCTGTTCTGCCTGCGCGGCTTTCGCTGCGGCGATCGCGTCTTCGAGCGGCCGCGCCAGCATGACCATGCCCGGACCGCCGCCATACGGACGATCGTCGACGGTCCGATAGTTGTCGGTGGTGAAATCGCGCGGATTCCACGTGCGCAGACCGAACCGTTCCTGCTTCACCGCCCGGCTGGTGATTCCCCAGTCGGTCAGCGCGCGAAACATTTCGGGGAAGAGCGTCACGACATCGAACTGCATCGCTCTCTCCCCTTGCTGTTCATGACAGATTTAATAGTCGGCGTCCCAGTCGACGACGATTTTCTTCGCCGCCTGATCTACCGTTTTGACGTACACACCGACGAACGGAATCAGCCGTTCGCCGTTGACCGGCTTGCCGTCTTTCGAGGTAGCCGGATACTCGATGCGCATGATGGAATGCGCGCCGTTGTCGATCATGTCGGCGACGCGGCCCAGAGCCACGCCCGCCTCGTTCTCGACATCCAGGCCGATCAGGTCGACCCAGTAGAATTCGTCTTTGTCAGCAAGCTGCGGGAAGTCTCCACGCGGTATATGCACCGTATGGCCGCGCAGTGCAAGCGCCGCGTCGCGGTCATCGCAGCCGGAAAGCCGCGCGACGATGGTATCGCTATGCACCTTCGACTGCATGCACCGCGCCGACGTCAGGTCGCGACCCTTCACGAGCCACCAGCGTTTCGCCGAAAGCATCGCGTCTCCGCCGTGCCCCGCGTTTGCGTGCGGCACCACTTTGACCCAGCCCTTCAGGCCGTAAGCATCGACGATTGCACCGACTTCGATCGCATCGTCCGGCAGGGTTTCGACCGGCTCGATGGCGGCGGATTGCGCATTTTGCGCATCCTCGCCAGAAGCGTCAGCGGCCACGCGACGTGCGCCCGGCTTGCGGACGAACGCACCGAACGTGGCAACATCTTTTTGCTCGGGCTTTGCTTCCGGACGCACATCATGCGCCTGACCGGAACCCGAATCACGCGCGGACATCGACGACCTCTCGAGCAAACTTCAACCGAACCTCGGCAGCGAATATCGACCGGACGATGCGCGCCGGTTGGCGGCATACGTCACCGTCGACTTTCACTCAGGCAGCCGGTTGAGCTTGTTGCGATTGCTTGACCAGACGCTCGACGGTCGGCGACAGTTGCGCGCCAACGCCTTGCCAGTAAGTCAGGCGGTCTTGCGCGATGCGAAGCGCTTCGCCCTTGGTGGCGACCGGGTTGTAGAAACCTACGCGCTCGATGAAGCGGCCGTCACGGCGGCTACGCGAATCGGTTGCAACGATGTTGTAAAAGGGGCGCTTCTTCGAGCCGCCACGAGCCAAGCGGATGATGACCATGCTGAAATCCTTGAAAAACCGGGGTTCGGAACTACCAAAACACGCGATTATAGCGGGAAAGCGGAGCCTTAACAAACACTTAACCGGATAAATCGAGATGGCGCCAGCCGCAAGTGCCAGAGAAGCCGGCAAATTATCGTCTTCGGCGAACGCGGCCAGACATGAATTCTAGCGCGCCAGACCATCCTGGCGGCGGATCTCGGGGAGCCTGCTTGGCGGCGAGCCTGTACGGGGGCGTAGAATGCGGCGTCGGGCGCGCGGCAGGTCTGCGCGCCTTCGCCTCAGGTCCACCGCTTTCACCCATCGCCGATGAATCCCTCGTCTTCCGCTACCAAACCGCCCACCTCCAGCACGTCCAACCGGCCCACCGAACGCTTCCGCTCGAAAACGCTGACCGCCGCCCTCGCCTTTCTGCTGGGCAGCATCGGCGCGCATCGCTTCTATCTATATGGAATGCGCGACAAGTTCGGCTGGGCGCATATCGTTGGCATCGTGCTCGGCGCGTTCGGCTATATGTTGCTGGCCTCGACGGAGCGCGCGTCGCTGCTCGGCTGGGTGCTCGTCTTCCCCGGCGCCGTCTCGCTGCTTGCCGCGTTTCTCTCCGCGATCGTCTACGGTCTGCGCCCCGACGCGAGATGGGACGCGCAGTTCAACGCGAACACGGGCCGGCACAGCCGCTCGGGCTGGACGGTGATCTTCGTCGTGATGTTTTCGCTGCTGATCGGCGCATTTCTCCTGATGACGGGGCTCGCGCTGACGTTTCAGACCTATTTCGAAGGCCAGGTGCAAGCAGCGAAGGCCCTTTCGCAGTAACGCCGGCTCAGAAAAGCTTCAACTGGACGCTATCGGCCGCCTTGCCGCGCGCGCTCGACGCGTCCGGCCGGTGGAACCCCGACATGTCGAGAATCCCGCGCTGCCGCGCGTTCAGGCCGAGGCGCTTCGTCGCTTTCTGGAATCGCTGTTTCAGCATGTCGGCCCATAGTCCTTCGCCTTTCATCCGCGTCGCGAAACTGGAGTCGTAGTCCTTGCCGCCACGCATGTCGCGCACACGGCTCATCACACGATCCGCGCGATCCGGAAAATGCGCCGCCAGCCAATCCTTGAAAAGCGGCGCGACCTCCCACGGCAGACGCAGCACGATATAGCTCGCGCTCGTCGCACCCGCCTCGGCGCAAGCCTCCAGCACACGCTCCATATCCGGCTCCGTCACGAACGGAATCACGGGCGCGATGCTGACGCCCACCGGAATGCCCGCCTCGCTCAACGTGCGAATCGTGCGCAGTCGCCGCGACGGCGTTGCCGCGCGCGGCTCCAGCGTGCGCGCGATATCGGCATCGAGCGTCGTCACGGTGATGGCTGCCATCACTTGTCCGCGTTGGGCCATCGGCGCGAGCAGGTCGATGTCGCGCTCGATTAGCGAAGACTTCGTGATCGCCGCGAACGGATGCCCGCGCTCATGAAGAATTTCGATCACCCGGCGCGTGAGACGCAAATCGCGCTCGACGGGTTGATACGCGTCGGTATTCACGCCGAGCGCGATCGGTTCCGGCTCATAAGACGGCTTCGACAACTCCCGTTCGAGCAGTTCGCCCGCGTTGACCTTGGCATAAATGCGGCTCTCGAAGTCGAGACCGGGCGAAAGCCCCAGGTAACTGTGCGTCGGCCGGGCGAAACAGTAGATGCAGCCGTGCTCGCAGCCGCGATACGGATTTAGCGAAACGGAAAACGGGATATCCGGCGACGAGTTGCGCGTAAGGATGCTCTTCGCGCGCTCTTCGAAAACCTGCGTGCGCAGAACGGGCGAGCCGCTGCCATCTTCTGCATCGGTGTGCAGCCAGCCATCGTCGATGCGCTCGCGCTCGTCTCTCTCGTAGCGCCCCTGCAGATTGGTGACCGCGCCCCGCCCCTTGAGCGGCGCCGGCGGCGCGACTGGGAATTCGAGGTCGTCGGGGGGATCGTCGGGAGACATTGCGGCTGGCCATGAAGCGTTGTGATACTGTATAAATATACAGTATCACGGACCAATCGCAAGCAGAATCAGACGTCGACGAGGATCGTCAGCGTCTCCTTGATCTCCTCCATCACCACGTAGCTTTTCGACTGCACTGCGCCCGGTAATTGCAGCAGGATGTCGCCGAGCAGTTTCCGGTAATCGGCCATTTCGCCGATGCGCGCCTTGATCAGATAGTCGAAATCGCCCGAGACGAGATGGCATTCGAGCACTTCGGGAATGCGCTGCACCTCGCGGCGAAATTGCTCGAACATGTTGCCGCTCTTGTGGTCGAGCGTGATCTCGACGAAAACCAGGAGCGCCGCGCCCAACTCGGCCGGATTCACGCGAGCGTAGTAGCCCGTGATCACGTTGTCGCGCTCCATGCGCTTGACGCGCTCGATGCACGGCGTCACCGACAGTCCAACGCGCTCCGCGAGGTCCTTCATCGCCATGCGGCCGTCCTGCTGGAGCAGGTTGAGGATCTTGTGATCGAGCTTGTCGAGCGTGCGAACTGGATTTCGCTGAGTTCTCATGTGTTTTTACTGAAAATCGAGCAAATACAATAACAAAAACTAGAGTTTGATCAATAGTATAGGCGATAACACTAGACCAACCGTCAATCCTGGCTTCGATTCCTCTTTCGAAAGCGCGCGAGTGACGACCATCGAAATCTCACGGAGAACTCATGCGAATCGTCATTCTGGGAAGCGGCGTCGTCGGCGTCACGAGCGCCTATTACCTCGCTCGCGCGGGCCACGAAGTCACGGTCATCGACCGCGAAGCCGGCCCCGCCCTCGAAACGAGTTTCGCCAATGCCGGCCAGATTTCGCCGGGATACGCATCGCCGTGGGCGGCACCAGGCGTGCCGCTCAAGGCCGTCAAGTGGATGTTCGAGAAGCACGCGCCGCTCGCCATCCGGCTCGACGGAACCGCGTTCCAGTTGCAGTGGATGTGGAAGATGCTGCAGAACTGTACGCAGGATCGCTACACGGTCAACAAGGGCCGCATGGTGCGCCTCGCTGAATACAGCCGCGACTGCCTGCAGGCCCTGCGCGCCGATACCGGCATCCAGTACGAAGGACGCACCGGCGGCACGTTGCAAGTGTTCCGCACCCAGCAGCAACTAGACGGCGCCGCGAAAGACATCGCCGTGCTGAAGGAAGCGAACGTGCCGTTCGAACTGCTGTCGCCTGCCGATCTGTTCAAGGCCGAGCCCGCGCTCGCCGCCGTGTCGCACAAGCTGACGGGCGGCCTGCGCCTGCCGAACGACGAAACCGGCGACTGCCAGAAGTTCACCACGCGCCTTGCCGCGATGGCCGAAGCGCTCGGCGTGAAGTTCCGCTACAACACGCCGGTCGACGCGCTCGCCATGGCGAACGGCCGCATTGCGGGCGTGCAGTGCGGCAGCGAACTCGTACGCGGTGATTCGTATGTCGTGGCGCTCGGCTCGTATTCGACGAAGCTGCTGGGCGACCTCGTGAAGATTCCTGTCTATCCGCTCAAGGGCTATTCGATCACCGCGCCGATCGTCAATACGAACGCCGCGCCCGTTTCGACTGTGCTCGACGAGACCTACAAGATCGCGATCACCCGTTTCGACGACCGGATTCGCGTCGGCGGGATGGCTGAAATCGTCGGTTATGAGAAATCGCTCAAGCAAGCGCGCCGCGAGACGCTCGAAATGTGCGTGAACGACCTGTTCCCCGGCGGCGGCGACACATCGAAGGCATCGTTCTGGACGGGCCTGCGCCCGATGACGCCGGACGGCACGCCTATCGTCGGACGGACGCCGGTGCCGAACCTGTTCCTCAACACGGGACACGGCACGCTCGGCTGGACGATGTCGTGCGGCTCGGGCCAGTTGCTCGCCGACCTGATGTCGGGCAAGCAGCCGGCGATCCAGTCGGATGACCTGTCGGTGCATCGCTACTTCGGCGACACGCGCGTGAACACGCGGCCGTCATACGCAGGGGCATGACGCGGCGCGTTCCCAGACGCGATGAAACTGAAACGGCGCCCGAGGGCGCCGTTTTTCGTTGACGTCGCGATGACCGTCAAAACTGATCTTCGTGCAATGCCAGAATCCCCTGCTCGCCGTTCGCGCTGACGATCGACGCTTCGATGCCCGGCGCAAGCGTCAGCACGTGTTCCGCAAAAAACTGCGCGGTCGCGATCTTAGCGCCGTAGAACGCTTCGTCCTCGCCGCGCTTCTCGCTCGCGACGAGCAATGCACGCGCCATCTGCCAGCCCGACAGCACAATGCCCGCGAGTTTCAGATACGGCACGCTGCTGGCGAACACGGCGTTCGGGTCGCTCTTCACCTTCGCGACGACGAACTCGACCGCCCGCGCAAGCGACAGGCTGCCCGCGCTCAGATGGCGATGCATCGATTTGAACGGCTGACCGTCGCGTTCCGCGAGCGCCGCGATGGTCTCGTCGACCTGCGCGAGCAATACCTGCGCGGTCGCGCCGCCGTCGCGAACCGTCTTGCGGCCGATCAGGTCGTTTGCCTGGATCGCGGTCGTGCCTTCGTAGATCGTCAGGATGCGCGCGTCGCGGTAATACTGCGCAGCGCCCGTTTCTTCGATGAAGCCCATGCCGCCATGCACCTGCACGCCGAGGCTCGCGACATCAATCGACATTTCCGTGCTCCAGCCCTTCACGATCGGAACCAGGAATTCGTAGATTGCCTGATGGTTCGCGCGTACCTTCTCGTCCGGATG
>NZ_FCOG02000274.1 GCF_001544975.2 Caballeronia arationis
ACCAGCGTGATGAAATAAGTGGTGAAAGCCAGCGCGAATGAAAGACGTCCGTATTCGTTCGGACCGAGCACGCGCGCAAGCCAGGGCAGTGTCAGAAGCGGCGCCAGGTAAGTGGACACCTGCAACGTCATCAGAATCGTGAAGTTCCTCTTGAAAGAAGCCATTAGGCGGTTTGTCCCCAGGCACCTGATGATGCCGTGTGTGAAGTATCGTCCTGCAGTCAACAAGTCAGGTGACTCAGCTGCCTATTGCGCTCAGCTTGAGTTTCTCCCATTTGAGGTCCGAGAAGCAAGGACCTTGCGTGGCTTCGCTTAATTTGACGTCGTTGTGTTCCGCGTTCCACTCCATCACCATGACTTTCTCGTCGACATCGACAGTCACATCCCAACCCACGCAACGCGCATAGGGCATCTTTGCATGAAGCTCGATCACCTTGCGCACGCAGTCCGCGAACGCCGGCAGCGTTACGCCCTCGAATCTCGTCTTGGAATCGGGATGCGCATCGACACCGATCCAGTCGCTCAAATATCCTTCGCGAAACAGCTGGCCGCTCGCGAGATCGACAGGCACGCAGATTTCGCTGTCTGGGCGGACAAAGGCGTCGGCGGCCCGGCCGAGGCGAAGGTAGCAGGCGCGCAGCGAAATGTCGCCCGCATCGTCGACGACGGTGGTGAGACGTACCGTGGCGACTGCCTTAGACTCAAACTGGCCAAACAGCTTGTGTTGAACGATGAACCGTTGCAGTACGCCATTTCCGAGCTGCCTGATGCGCTTCACGTCGAAATTGGCGCGATCCATGAAGAAGACGCCCCGGCCCTGCGAAGATTGGTCAAGTTTGAAGACGATCGTCTCCGTTTTGGCGAACACCCACTCAGAAACCTTCGAGTCGGGAATGGCGACGTGATCGGCAGAGAAGAAAATGCCGTTCACGTAGTAGCCAAGATCCGGAAACACCTCATCGTGAAAGAGCAGCCCTGACAGCGGCTTCAACTGAGCTATCTTGCCATACATGCCCTTCATTTTTGGAACCACGACCCAGCCGTAATAATTGTCCGGAATCCAGCCTTCTTTGAAGGTCCGGTTAAAAGCCGTGTACACGCGAAGCCAAGGCGCATAGCACATGTCTCCGAAGACATCGCAGGCGTAGGCGTCCGCTAATCGCAGATGAGCAGGATCGGTCTTTCCGTGCATCTCCTCGAGATTGCAAAGAACCCTGCGCGCTTCCGCGCCATGCTTCCAGTCAAATCTTCGGCGTGAGAGGTTTTCCCACGAATGCTTAACTAGGCGCTTTACTTGCACAACGGTTACCCACCTCTAAAGAAAAGAAGCACCCTCGACGCTGATCCACAGGCGGCCTTCTGGTGCTGCCGAAAGGGCGCCACGGCCGCGACGCGTCGGAAAGACGGCATACGACGACCAGTGCGACGCTAGCGCCGCCATCTCAAAATCGATCCTGTGTCTCAAATCCGGAACCCCCGGGTAATGGGGGAGGTTCGAGATCGATTTCTGCCATTCCGTAGGACAGCGCAAGCGTTGTGCCTCTAGCGGGGCATGGGAAGTGACTCAAAACGCCGCTCACACGCTGAACGCCGTCTGGAGCGCGGATGAGGGGAATATCGCAGCGTACATCCGTTGATCTCGCGTGACGATGGGCCTCAAGGTGAAGCCTTTGTAGGTAACCTCGGTGAATTGCATAGCCTTCCTTTAGATCCAGCCTGGCTGGTACACTGCCGCCACGCTAAGTTCAATTGTTATGCAATATTCGCTACTTAACACCTAGGGTCATCATCCAGCAGACGTATTGGACAAGGTCAGCAGCACGGGCAGTCGTGGCGCGTCGCTGTATCAGACAAGGCTCAGCGTTACCTCGAGATTGTTGAACAGGACGTCGTCGGCCAGGCCGGAGCATCACACAGTTGCTCTTAGTCGTCACGAGCGCAACACCGCATAGGGCGTAGCGGTCTTTGCCCGGCATTCCGATGTTTAATAGGATTACGTCGAACCGCCGAGACGCCAGGCACTGCCGCGCCGGGGCAGTCTTCAGCGCGATCAAATTGCCTGATTGGTTCAGCAGCCGATCGAACTGCGGGAAAAACATACCACACTGCCGCATGACGTAGCACGTGGACGTACTCGGCGAGATCGTCGCCTTCAAGATAGCAGGCCCTATGAACCGCACTTAAGCGTTTCTTAATATTGGAGCAGTAGAGTATCGGATGCGTCATCGAGCGTTGTCGCCCGGTGGTACGCATCTGACACCGTCTCGCCGGACGTCGACGAGAAAGTCGCCGTAGTCCGCTTCGGTCAAGATTCGGCCATTAACGTTGATCTCTGTCATCGGTGCGCAGGTCGTGTGTCTCGTTCTCTTTCAACGGCGAGCCTCCGCCGGGTTGAGGAGATGGTTTGAATGGTCGTTGCTGCCTCCGCTGGCGGACGCACTCACAACGCGTATCGCTTCAGGAGCAGAGAGCAAGATGCCTTTCGACATCAACCCATCGGAGATACCAGATACAGAGGTTGAGTCCTGGGTACAGAAATTGGGTCCCGGTCTGATCACGGGCGCGGCCGACGACGATCCGAGCGGAATTGCGACGTATTCACAAGCCGGCGCACAGTTCGCGCCTAAACATGCTCTGGACGATTGTCATCACCTATCCGCTGATGGTGGCGATCCAGGTCATCAGCGCGAGGCTTGGACGAGTAAGCGGGCACGGCCTCGCGACCAACATTCGACGTCATTACCCGGCGTGGTTGCTGTACGGGGCGGTACTGCTGCTTCTCGTCGCAAACACGATCAACATTGCGGCCGACCTGACCGCAATGGGAGCTGCGGTGAATCTTGTCATGGGCGGTCCTACTTCATATCTACACCGTCGCGCTTGGCCTGTTATCCGTGCTGCTGCAGGTTTTCGTGCCCTACCGCAGCTATGTTCACGTTCTCAAATGGCTTACGCTCGCCCTATTTGCCTACGTGGCGACTGTCTTTTTCGTCCCCATCCCATGGGAAACCGTGGCGATTCGCACTGTCCTGCCGCATCTTTCCTGGAAGAGTGACTACATCACTACCGTGGTCGCTATCCTCGGTACGAGCATTAGTCCCTACCTGTTCTTCTGGCAGGCCTCGCAGGAAGTCGAGGAGATGCGCGCAGAGACCGGACAGCGAGCGCTCAAGGATGCGCCGGGCCAAGGTCCTGCGAGCATACGACGGATTCGGACGGACACTTGGGTTGGCATGGGATTCTCGAACCTACTTGCCTTCTTTATCATCCTCGCAACCGCGGCAACCCTCAACGCGCATGGCGTAACCAACGTCGAAACCTCGTCCCAGGCGGCACTCGCGTTGAAACCGATCGCCGGTAAGTTCGCGTTTCTGCTCTTTAGCGCCGGCATTGTGGGCACCGGCTTACTTGCCCTTCCGGTGCTCGCTGGGTCCGCTGCCTATGCGATGGCCGGAACATTCAGATGGAGAAACAGCCTCGCCCTGAAACTACAGCTCGCCAAACGGTTCTACGGAATCATCGTTCTGTCCACGACCGTCGGGTTGGCAATTGGATTCACTCCCATCGATCCGATTAAAGCGCTGTATTGGAGCGCCGTGATCAACGGTGTGGTTTCCGTACCGATCATGGTTCTGATCATGTTCATGGCTGTCAACCCGAAGATCATGGGTAAGTTCATCCGTTCATCCTCTCTGTGAGGTTGCGCGCGGCCGGCTGGCTCGCGACGACAGTGATGGGAGTCGCAGTCGTTGCCATGTTCTGGTTCATGAGTAACTGAAGGCGCCCCCTATCGGCGGCGGGGCGCTCGGCTGTCGCCGTCCGGTCCATTGGGAAAGCGGTCCGTGATGGACCGTCAAGGGCGTCACTCGTGCTCATCGCAACGAGTGTGTTTTAAGACTCGAACCGGCCAAGTGTGGCGTCAATTCACCACGCAGCGTGTGGGAACTGTCGTCGCGCATCTCGGCCGATGCGATCGTTACTAGCGTTTCCTGCTCTGGTGCGACGTTGCGATCGACACGCGACTCGCCGTGTTCGGGTTCTCGCTTTGTATGCTGCTCGTATCGAAGGACGGCCTCAAAAGCGAGGTGCAACACTTGTCTCGTATAAGGTGTTGCAATGCCCGACAAAACTACTTCGTACCAGCAGCTGCAACCTGAAGAACGCCTCGCCATCGCAAGCCTACGACTGCAGGATGTGAGCATTCGGGCCATGGCCCGAATGCTCGGGCGCTCTCCGTCCACC
>NZ_FCOG02000056.1 GCF_001544975.2 Caballeronia arationis
ACAAGCAACATTCTCAGCTAAACCGCCACCGCCTTCAAATCCCTGCCTCACCCGAACACCAGTTCCGACCATAACTCTACGCCTGCCTGTTGAAGACGTAACTGCGCGTGTTCCAGCATGCGGCCGCCCGCTGCTATCAGCTCGTTGCGATGGGCGACGGGAAACGAATAGACCTTGGATTCATCGAGCACGAACGTGACCCACACGTGCGCCTGCGAATGCTTGGCAATTCCGATCGCTTCCAGCAGCGCCCGTTCCGACGCTTCGCCGCCATTGAAAGCAACCATGATTCTTCGGTACATGGCGTCAGTCTCCGTCGCATAACGGCGCCATGACGGTCACCGGACAGCGACTTCAAGGTTGTCGATCACCGCGTGTACACCACGCGTGGACCATGCAGCGCCGCGCGCCGCATCGCGTTCGGCGCAGGTACCGACTGTCCCCGAGAGCGTGACGGTGCCATCGCGTACGTCGACGGCAATGTGATGCGCTTCGCGCTCGGCGTGCCGCTTGAGCGCACGCACGATTTGGTCGCCCACATCGCCCGCAGCGAAGCCTGGCCGCACGCAAATGAGGTTGTCCACTGCGGTGACGCCACGCAGGTGAGCGATATGACGCGACGCCATGTCGCTCTGGAAGGCGGAATCCACCTCCCCGCGCAGCGTGACCCCGCCCTATTCGACCTGAAGCTTCACTGCGTCAGCGCGCAATCCCACCGTCCAGCGCAGTACCGACTGCGCTGCATGAGCGATCTCTTCGTCGTCGCGTACCTCTGCATTGGGCAGGCGCACGTCCATCTCGACGACCACGGCCTTCACTCCCGAGACGCGCTGCGCCGCCACCTCGGCGGCAAGCTTTTCGGCGTAACTCGCCGGATGACCGGAGAGCGTGACGACGCCATCGCGAACCTCGACACCGATATGCGTCGCGTCGACGTCTGGTGTCCAGTCCAGTTCTTCTTCCACGTCCTGCTTCAGTTTCATGTCGGTTTTCATTGCACGCCTCCTGCTTATTTCGTCGGTTCACGCCGCTTCGATGATGACTTTCAGCGCTCCCGTTTCCGCTGCACGCTGGAAGGTGTCGTAGGCATTCAGGATGTCCTCCAGCGGGAAGCGGTGCGTGATGAGCTTGTTCGGCGCAAGACGGCCCGCGCGCACAGTCTTGAGCAGCATCGGCGTGCTGACGGTGTCGACCAGCCGTGTCGTGATCGTGATGTTGCGGTCCCACAGCGTGTCAAGATGCAAGTCCGCCTTCGTGCCGTGCACGCCGACATTGGCGATCGTGCCACCCGCGGCGATGATCGCCTGGCACAGCTCGAAGGTCGCCGGCACGCCGACCGCCTCGATCGCGCAATCGACGCCCGCGCCGTCGGTGAGCTTCATGATTTCGGCGACCGGGTCGGTCCGCGCGATGTCGATGCACGCGTCGGCGCCGAACGTGTGCGCCACCTCGAGCCGGTTCGCATCGCGGTCGATCATGACGATCAGCGCGGGCGCGTAGAACTGCGCCGTGAGCAGCGCCGCAAGCCCGATCGGTCCCGCCCCGACGATTGCGACGGTGCTCCCCGGCTGCACCTTGCCGTTGAGCACGCCGCATTCGAAACCGGTCGGGAGGATGTCGGAGAGCATCACGAGCGCCTCTTCCTCGACGCCCGGTGGCACAGGATAAAGACTCGTATCGGCGTGCGGGATGCGCACGTACTCGGCTTGCGTGCCGTCGATACGGTTGCCGAGAATCCAGCCGCCCGTCGCGCAATGGGAATACATGCCGCGGCGGCAAAAGTCACACTTTCCGCACGAGGAGATGCACGAGATCAGCACCTGATCGCCCGCCTTGAACGCGGCGACCGCCGATCCCGCCTGCTCGATCACGCCGACACCTTCGTGCGCGAGTATCCGGCCCGGCTCGCAGCTCGGCACATCGCCTTTGAGGATGTGCAGGTCGGTGCCGCAGATCGTCGTGCGGGTGATCTTTACGATCGCGTCCGTAGGGGCGGCGAGTTGCGGCATGGGCCGCTCGTCGAGCGATTTGCGGCCGGGCCCGTGGTAAACGAGTGCCTTCATCTCGATCTCCACCAGGTTGGGGAACGTTCCGGGACGCCACCAATCTAGGCTCCGCGCCCACGCTGGCGGTTGATCTACATCAAGCGCACGGGGCCGCGAATACGGAACCGGCGCCGATTGATCTGGATCAAGTGCGCCACGCAGTGCGCTCGTAGAGTCGATTCAAGCCGAGTGCGGATGTCCGCACCCCAACCGTATCGACCGGAGATGTGCGATGAGCTACAAAAGTATCGTTGTCCACCTCGACGCCAGTGAGCGCGCCCATGCGCGCCTGGAACTCGCGTTGCGCCTCGCGAAGCGCTTTGATGCGCATCTGACCGGGCTCTATGCCGTCTTCACGCCCGAGACGCGCTCGTTCTATGTGATGGCGGGCTCGGCCGCCTACTTCGAAGCGCACGACGCGTCGCGCCGCGAGCGGCGTGGCGCCCTCGAACGCCTCTTCCATGCGGAAGTCGCCCGCGCCTGCATCAAGGGAGAATGGGTCGATGCGCAGGGTGACACGAATCTCGCGGTGCCCCGCGCGGGCCGCTGCGCGGATCTGATCGTCGCGGGACAGGACGATCCGAACGACCCCGAGTCGTACATCGGCAACCGCTTCCCCGAAACGCTCGTGATGTCCGCCGGCAGGCCCGTATTGCTCGTGCCGTACACGGGCTTTTTCCCGTCAGTGGGCGAACGGGTAATGATCGCCTGGGATGGCAGCCGCGAAGCCACCCGTGCCGTGCACGACGCGCTGCCGCTCATCAAGAAGGCGAAGCACGTCACCCTCGTCACCATCGATTCAGCAAGGGACGATGCGCCGGGCGCACGCATCCCGGGCGCGGACATCGCCACGAGCATCGCGCGCCACGGCGTGAAGGTGGAGGTCTGCGCGATGGAAGAGTCGTCGGGCAGTTCCGCGGGCGAACGCTTGTTGTCGCGCGCCGCCGACCTGAGTGCGGATCTGATCGTCATGGGCTGCTACGGCCACTCGCGCTGGCAGGAACTCGTGCTCGGCGGAGCGACCCGCACCGTAGTTGCTTCGATGACCGTGCCTGTCCTGATGTCGCATTGAACGCACTTTGTCTTCCGGACCAACGAGGCCATCCATGTACAGCCGAATCCTTGTTCCCATCGACGGCAGCGCAATCGCGAGCCATGCGCTCGACGAGGCACTGAAGATCGCACGCGCGAACGGCTCCGAAGTGCAGCCGCTCTTCGTAATCGACACGCCGCCTGTCAGCGGCGAGGCGAGCGCCGCCTTCTATGTCGATATCCGCGACGCGTTCGCGAAGGAAGGCGCCGCGGTCGCCGCCGAGGCGGCCGCGCGCCTGAAGCAGGCGGGCGTGCCGGGCGCGCCGCGCGTGGCCGAGGTCGAACTGACCGGCGACGACATCGCACACCGCATTCTCAAGACAGCAGAGGAATATGGCGCCGATCTTGTGGTGCTGGGCACGCATGGACGGCGCGGCTGGCGGCGGCTCGTGCTCGGCAGCGTGGCTGAACATTTCCTGCGCCTCTCTCGCTGCCCGGTTTTGCTGGTCCCGGCCCGCACGGTCGAGACGCACGCCGACGCCGCGCAGGATCGGTCCAACCCGCAAAAGGAGCCGTCATGAGCTGGAAAACCGTGTTGGTCCATATCGACGACGGCCGCCGCAGTGATGTGCGCGTCGAATTTGCCTTCGATCTCGCGCGCCGCTTCGATGCGCATGTGATCGGCCTGTATGTCGTGTGTCAGGACCTGTTGCACCCGCTGTTCAATCCCGGCGAAAGCGTCCATCTGGCGACGAACGAGAAGCAGCACGCCGCATGGCGCGAGCGAGCGCAGCAAGCGTTCGAGGCGGCGGCACGGCGCGCGGGCAGCAGCGCGGAATGGCGCGCGCCCGCAGGTGCAGCAATCGACACCGCGATCCTGCTTGCGCGTCACGCGGACGTGCTGGTGCTCGGGCAGGAAGATCATGACGATCCCGCGGCGTTCGTCGCGAAGCATTTCGTCGAGGATGTCGTGACGGCGAGCGGCCGCCCGGCTGTGATCGTGCCGCGCTCGGGGCAGATCAGGACCTTCGGCGAGAACGTGCTAGTCGCGTGGGACGACAGCCGCGAAGCGGCCCGCGCCCTCGCCGATGCGTTGCCTCTCCTTGAACGAGCGCGCTTTGTCGAAGTCGTGAGCGTCGAGCGTCACCACGACGACCAGGCGCCTGCCGGTATAGACGTCGCCGCCTATCTCGAACGGCACAAGGTGCGCGCGAGCTTCTCTTCGATGCCGCGCGGCTCGGGCCTCGGCACGGGCGCGACCATGCTCGCGAAGGCAAACGACGTGCACGCCGACCTGCTGGTAATGGGCGCTTACGCGCACTCGCGCGGTTTCGAGCGGGTACTGGGCGGCGTCACGCGCACGATGCTCGAATCGGCCACGCTGCCGGTGCTGATGTCTCATTGAGCGCGCGGCGCGACGCCCTACGACACATCTGGCGGGAGGCTCGCCGCCTTCGGGCTCTGGAATGTTCCGACAACCGATCGCATCGGGGCGCCATGCATTCGTCCATTCGCAGCCGGGCAGAGACGTCTCCCGGCATCTATCCCGCCGCTGAATGGTTCGTCGAAGCCTTTGGAGCGAAAGCCGTCAGCGCCTGGATCGAAAACCATGCTGCGCCAGGCTGGTGGCAGCCCGTTGCCCTGAGCATCGGCCTGCCGGCACCGCGCACGGTCGAATGCTCCGCCCCGAGCCCGTGCCTGTCGCAGCTCGAAGCGGAGATGGCGCTCTATCGTGCAGCGCGAAGAGAGCCCGCGGATGTGCTCGAAATGGAATGGTCGTCGGGCGTGACGTCGCGCTCGCCGGCCGCGCTTACCGGCCTGCGCGATGCCGTCGAACGGCATTTCAGGCTCACGGCCAATGCGAACCGCGTGGCCGTCATCGATCCGTCCGACATTACCGAAGCCTCCCTCGCGACGCTGCATGCGCTCGGCTCGACCACGTGGCGCGTCCTGTCGCATGGGGACGGTCTCGCGGCCGCTGCTGTCATCACGGCAGCGCGACGGCTCGGATTCGCACGGATCGAGGCCAGCGTATCTGCCGCGCCCGCCCGCCGTGGCTGTCAGCGCGAAGCCGACCGCCTGATCGAGCGGCTGATCGTTGCCGAGCCCGATCGCATCGTGCTCCCGTCGGCATATATGGGCGACGTCGCACAACGGCTTATCGGCTCCGGCTATTCCTGCGTCGCGCGCAATACGTTCGCACCGGCGCCGGGCCAAAGCGCCGGGCCTCGTCGCCCGGGCTTCGCCAGCAGCCAGCCTTTCGGGTACTCGATGCGCTCGGCAGGTTCCGTGATAGCACTCGGCCAGCGCTCGATCGGCCGGATCGGGCCGCTGTCCTATCAGAATCACCGTGTGCCGCGCGCGTATTCCTCCGCGCTCGAAGAGCGGACTTTGCCCATCGAACGCGGATTGCTGCTGACGCAGGACGACATCGTGCGCGGCGAGGTGATCGCGTGCCTGTCGGCGGATTTCTTCGTCGACGTTGCGATGTTCGAGGCTACCTGTGGCATCGACTTCCACCGCTACTTCAACGCCGAATGGAACGCGCTGCGCGATTTCGAGCGCGCGGGCGCACTGGTAGCCGATGCTGCCCATCTCGCACTCACGCCGGCGGGGCGCCTCGTCTGCGACGATGTCTGCCGGATCTTCGACCGGCGGACCCGCATGCTCACCGAAGCCTGCACGCGCCCTCGTCTGCTCTGAACGGTGCTGGTGCGAACAGCATCAATCGGCGAAAATCGACGCCAAGCGTACGGCGTGTGCAGCATGCCAAACGCATGCGCGAATTTCCCGACGAACCGGGCACCGCTTCCCAACGAGGATCTCATGAGCGTTCACGGCAAACAGCGCTCGCGCACCGCGCTCCTTTCGAGCGGACTTGCCGCACTGCTCGCAGGCGGCGCCGCGTATGCGCTCGCCCGGCAACGCAGCGGTGAGGCGCGTGCGCAATCCACGCGTAACGAGGCGCGCATGCAGGCAATCGTGCGCTCGTCGATGGAGGCGATCATTACGATCGATGAAACGCAGCGCATCATCATCTTCAATCCGACGGCCCAGAAGCTGTTTCGTTGCGCGGCCGAGGACGCGCTCGGCGCACCGCTCTCGCGCTTCATCCCCCAACGCTTTCGCGAAGCGCACGCCCGCCACGTCACGCAATTTGGCGTCACCGGGGTCTCGGACCGGCAAATGGGGCGGCAGCTCGTGCTGTTCGGCCTGCGCGCCGACGGGGAGGAGTTTCCGATCGAAGCATCGATATCGCAGATCGATGACGGCAACGGCAAGCTCTATACGGTCATGCTGCGCGACGTCACCGAACGCGTCAAAGCGGACGAAGCGCTCAGGCGCTCGCGCGAGGAACTGCGAGAACTGTCGGCGAATCTGCAGAACGTGCGCGAGGAGGAGAAGAGCCGTATCGCGCGGGAGTTGCACGACGATCTCGGCCAGCAACTGACCGCGCTGAAGATGGACCTGTCGTCGGTCGAGGCGGCGCTGGGTGGCGAGGCACCGCCGATTTCCGGGATCGTCGGGCAGTTGCGCGGCATGCGCCAGCTGGTCGACCGGACGGTGGCCTCGGTGCGCCGCATCGCAGCGGACCAGCGTCCCGTGATGCTCGATGACCTCGGTCTCCTGCCCGCCATCGACTGGCTGGCCGACGACTTCACGAACCGCTATGGGGTCGAAGTCGAGCGCCGCATCGACGTGGGCGATATCGCGTTCAGCCCGCCCGCCGCGACCGCCCTGTTTCGCATCGTGCAGGAGGCGCTAACCAACGTCGCCCGCCACGCCGATGCCACGCGCGTCACGCTCGACATGTGCATCGACGCCGGAGATTGCGTGCTCACCATCACCGACGACGGGCGGGGCAGTCCGCCGCCGCACGGTCCGCGCGGCAAGTCGTTCGGCCTCATCGGCATGCGCGAGCGAGCGCGCATGCTGGGCGGTTCGGTGTCCGTCCGCACGGCCGAGGGCGAAGGCTTCACGCTTATCGTGACATTGCCGCTGGAAGGCGTGCAGCATGAGGAAACGCAACCATGACGACCCGAGTCCTCATCGCCGACGATCACGCGCTGGTGCGCGACGGCTTGCGGCACATCCTGGCCAATGCGTCCGGCTTCGAGGTTGCCGGCGAGGCGAGCGATGGTGCCGGCACCCTCGCCCTCGTGCGCTCGACGGCGGCGCAAGTGCTCGTGCTCGATCTCTCGATGCCGGGGCGAAACGGCATCGAACTCATCAGACAGATCCGGGACGAGAAGCCCGCACTGCGTATCCTCGTGCTTACGATGCATGCCGAGCAGCAGTATGCGGCCCGCGCGTTCAAGGCCGGCGCTGCGGGTTACCTGACCAAGGAGAGCGCGAGCGCCGAACTGGTTGCAGCGGTCACCAAGGTCGCAGCGGGCGGGGTGTACGTGAGCCTCGCGATGGCCGAACGATTCGCGCAAAGTCTGAACGAACCCGCCGATACGCTGCCGCATCAACGGCTGTCGGACCGCGAGTTCGACGTGTTCCGGCGTATCTGCGCCGGCGAGACGATCACCGAGATCGGCGAAGCACTGTGTCTGAGCGGCAAGACGGTCAGTACTTACAAGGCGCGCATCCTCGAAAAAATGCAGATGCCGCACGAAGCCGCGCTAGTGCGCTACGCGGTGCGCCACAAGCTCTTCGACGACAGCGACGACGAACTGTGACGCGTCTCATGTCGTGTAAGGAACGCCCTACACGTCTTCCCGAATCCCTACGCCAGCTTCGTCCATCCCCGATTTAATTTTGAGATAGCGCGTCCAATAATGGGCGCATGGACACGCTCGCTCATCCGGCTCCGCTGAAGGTTTTCCTCGTCGAGGAATCGCCGCTCGTGCGTCGAAGCATCGTCGCGATGCTCGGTGGCATTCGGGGGGTCGACATTGTCGGCGCGGCGGCGGAGTCGCTGGCGGCGATCGAAGGCATC
This sequence comes from Caballeronia arationis, assembly GCF_001544975.2. Classification (GTDB taxonomy): domain Bacteria; phylum Pseudomonadota; class Gammaproteobacteria; order Burkholderiales; family Burkholderiaceae; genus Caballeronia; species Caballeronia arationis. The sequence goes on from NZ_FCOG02000056.1 coordinate 8,023, forward strand.
GCGGTCTGCGGCGCCGACGTGGCTTTCGTCGACCTGCGGCTCGCGGTCGGCAGCGGGCTCGACGTCCTCGCAGCAATTTCGCAGCGCGCGCTGCCCGTGGTGACGATCGTCTTCACCAATCATTCGGGCACGCAGTTCCGCAGCGCGTCCCTTGCGGCGGGCGCCAGCTACTTCTTCGACAAGACGACCGAATACGACGCCGCGCGCGCCACCGTCGAACGTCTCGCGCGAAGCCGTCTTGCCGCTGCGAACATCCACTGATCCCGAGGAGCACGACATGCAATCCGCGATCGAGAATACTGCGTCCCCGTCGGCGGACGTTTGCGCGTCGCGGACCGCCTCGGCCACGGCCGACACGCGTGATTGCGTTGCCGGCGGACGCTGCTCGACCTGTTCGATGCAGCGGGTCTGCCTGCCGCCGGACCTGTCCGGCGCCGAGTTCGCGCGGCTCGACTCCATCGTCTGCGCGACGCGGCTCGTCAGGCGCGGCGAGGCGCTGTACCGCGCGGGCGATCGCTTTCAGAGCATCTACGCGGTGCGCACCGGCTGCTTCAAGACTGTGCTCACGCATCGCGACGGCCAGGAACAGGTGACGGGTTTTCATCTGCAGGGCGACGCGCTCGGGCTCGACGGCGTTTTCGACAATCGTTACGGCAGCGATGCCATTGCGCTGGAAGACAGCACCGTATGCATCATTCCGTTCGATCTCCTCGAACTTCTGTGCCGTGAGGTCAAGGCGATGCAGCATCACGTCCACCGGCTAATGAGCGGGGAGATCGTGCGCGAGTCGGGACTCATGATGCTCCTCGGCACGATGACCGCCGAGCAGCGGGTCGCGGCATTCCTGCTCAATCTTTCCGCGCGGCTGAAGGCGCGCGGTTACTCGCCCGCGAGCTTCGTGCTGCGCATGAGCCGCGAGGAGATCGGCAGCTACCTCGGACTCAAGATCGAGACAGTGAGCCGCATGTTCTCGAAGCTCCAGAAAGCGGGCATCGTCGATGCGCGCGGCAAGGAAATCCGCATCCTCGACCACGAGAAACTGGCGCGGCTATAGCGTCTCACCTACAACGCGAGAAGTCATGAAACCTCTCTTCCCACTCGGCCATGCGCTCTTCGACGGGCCACGGCCCCGGCCTTCCACGGGCGACACATGCGCGCGAATCGATCTTCCCGAACCTGGGCGCTACGGCGGCCGGCCGCTGATGGAGACGCTGTCGCTGCGCCGGACGACGCGCGAGTTCGCACCGCGCGAATTGAGCAGCGTGCTGCTCGGCGATCTACTGTGGGCCGCCAACGGCGTCAACCGTGAAGCCGAAGACGGGCGGACCGCGCCATCAGCGCTCGGCGTGCACGAGATCGACGTCTATGCGGCGCTCGCCCGCGGACTCTATCGCTATGTCCCGCAGACGCACCATCTCGATCTCGTCATCGCGCAGGACCTGCGCGCCGTCACAGGCTATCAGGACTTCGTCGACGAAGCGCCGCTCGATCTGGTGTACGTCGCGAACCATGCGCGCATGGGCGACATCCCGGCGTCGCATCGCGAATCATTCGCTGCCGCGAGCGCCGGAGCGATCGCCCAGAATGTCTACCTGTTCTGCGCATCCGCGGGACTTGCGGTCGGGGCGCGCGGCTGGCTCAACCGCAGCGCGCTCGCCAAGCACATGGGGCTTGGGCGCGAATGCGTTCCTGTGCTCGCGCAGACCGTCGGACATTTCCGCGCCGAGATGCTGCAATGAGTCAGAGCGAGCGCGGCGCCCCGCTCCCGGCCGACGACGCCCACGCGCTCGTGCAGTAGATACCGAGCCATTAATTCTGAACTGGAGGAAGCCGATGAGAGTCACCATCAAGCTGGATGCGTTCGATCATGCCGACTCGGATGCGTTCGCCGTGCTATGGCTTGATCGCGAAACACAACGCTGGTCGCGCGAGGGTCACGAAGCGCTCGACTTGCCGACCTGGGGCATATTGCGGGAGTTGCCACAGGGACTTGCCATCTGCGATGCGACCAGAGGCAGAACCCTCATGATGCTTCAAGCGCTCGCGTTCGAAGCATGTGCACCGCAAGATGTTCAGGAAGCGCGAGGACCAGCCGAGTACTTTCCGACCGAAGGCAACGCGGCCGACACCGGACACTGGCACGTGCAGTGCGTTGAGCGCGAGCCGATCCAGGCGGAGCACGACAGCTTTTGCACCTTCGACGATATCTCGGGAGAGATCGCTGGCGCCTGAACCGCGATTTTTGCCGATTGCGTACGAGCCACGCGCCCGTGCGACGAAAGGCTCGACGTCTCACCGCCGCATGCCCTGCCGGTGGCGGTTCGACGTCGCCTAGCGCGTTCCTCGACAGTGCGTCGATGCCCCATGCTTGGGCGTCGGCGCTCGTACATCGCCGGCTTGGACAGGCTTGCAACGGCACCAAGCCACGCCGGTCAGGCATCCGTGCCCCTGGCATGGATATCGCTTATTGAAGCGCAGAGTATAAGCGGCTAGCGTCGGCGTATCTGACCGGCGTGGGGCATTGCTCTTGGGGCGCATCGCGCGCCCACGTCGACCAGCGTCGACGTTCGAACGGAATCGTCCGGATTCCGCCGACAGGAAGCGTTGCGTGAATCGCCCCGAATCTTCCTCGATGGTCATCCGGTCCGACACGTTCCGACGTCAGCATGGTCTTCCTACGTTCTCACAGGGAGCCCCCTCATGCGTGTATTGCATCGCATCCTGAGCAGCATCGTTCTGGCCGCGAGTATCTGTTCGACCCCGTCGGCGAATGCCGACGATCACATCACCATCCTGACGAGCTGGTACGCGCAGGCCGAGCACGGCGGCTTCTATCAGGCACAGGCGACGGGCCTCTACAAGAAAGCCCGCCTCGACGTCACGATCAAGATGGGCGGGCCGCAAGTCAACGGCATGCAGTTGCTCGTCGGCGGCCAGGCTGACTTCATTCTCGGCTATGACTTTCAGGTGCTGTCGAGCGTCGAAGCTGGCATTCCGGTGACGACTGTAGCAGCCTCATTCCAGTTCGACCCGCAAGGCATGCTCACGCACGACGACGTCAAGAGCCTCGCGGACCTCAAGGGCAAGACGATCCTCGTGGCGGGTTCGGGCCGCACATCCTGGTGGCCGTGGCTTAAGGAAAAGTTCGGCTATAGCGATGGCCAGACGCGTCCCTATACGTTCAACCTGCAGCCGTTCTTCGCTGATGCGAACGTCGCGATGCAGGCGTACCCGTCGTCGGAAACGTTTCAGGCCGATCGCGCAAACGTGAAGACGCACTTCTTCCTCTTCGCCGACGCGGGCTATCCGCCCTACAACACGACCATCGTCGGCATGAAGAAGACGCTTGCCGAGAAGCCCGAGGTCGTCGCGCGCTTCGTGAAGGCATCGATGGAAGGCTGGAAGAGCTATCTCGCCGATCCTGCGCCGGGCAACGCACTCATCAAGAAGGACAACCCGGAGATGACCGATGCGCAGCTCGCGTTCGGCGTCGCGCAACTGAAAAAACTCAGGCTCGTGACGGGCGGCGACGCATCGACGCTCGGCATCGGCGCGATGACCGATACGCGCTGGAAGAAGACCTACGACTACATGGTGAGCGCGAAGCTGCTCAAGGCGAGCACCGATTACAAGAGCGCCTACACGCTGCAGTACATCCAGAACGCGAATGTCATGCCCTGAGCGGGCGTCACGGGATCAAGGAGTCCGATCATGCTGGTCACACGTCAGAAAGTCCTGCGCCGCTTCTGGTACGCAATCATGCCGGTGTCGCAACTGGACGAAGGTCCGCAGCCGTTCACCCTGCTGGGCGAACCGATCGTGCTGTGGAAAGGCGCAGGAGGCAAGACGCACGCGTTGCGCGACCGCTGCTGCCATCGCACGGCGAAGCTGTCGAAGGGATTCGTCGATGCCGATGGCAACATCGCCTGCGGATACCACGGCTGGACCTACGACTGCAGCGGCAAGTGCGTGCACATTCCGCAGAACACGGGCGGCGAGATTCCGTCGCGCGCGATCGTGCAGTCGTATCGTTGCGAGGAACGATACGGTTACGCGTGGGTCGCGCTCGACGATCCGCTGCAGCCGATCCCCGATTTCCCTGAGGAATCCGCCCCGGGCTATCGGCGCATCCTGCAATTCTACGAGCAATGGAACACGAGTCCGTTGCGCATGATGGAGAACTCGTTCGACAACTCGCACTTCAGCTTCGTGCACAAGTCGAACTTCGGTCTCTTCGACAGTCCGAAGCCGTCGAAGTACGAGTTCCGTCCCAACGACTGGGGCTTCGAAGCGGAGACGCGCGTGCCGATCCGCAATCCGCAGGCGAGCTTTCGCATCACGGGCACCACCGACGACATCACCGAGCGCCATCTGATGAACCGCTGGTACATGCCGTTCGCGCGGCGCTTCGGCTGCATGTATCCGGCAAGCGGCGTGCATCACATCATCTACAACTGCGCGACGCCCATCGACGACAAGACGATGATGCTCGTGCAATGGCTCTATCGCAACGACGCCGAGACGCAATGCTCGACGCAGGAACTGATCGACTGGGACCGGCCGATCACCGACGAAGACCGCGAGATTCTGGAAGCCACCGACTACGACGCGTGCATCGACGTGCGGCGACAGCAGGAATGCCACATGGCATCCGATCAGCCGGGACTGCTGATGCGCCGCATGCTGCTCAAGCTGCTCGAAGAGCACGGCGAGCGCGAAGTGTTCCGTATCGAGAACGAGGAGGCATGAAGCCATGAGCGACGACAGCAAGGATACGGCACTCGCCGTACAACGTGTCGACAAGGTCTATCCGAACGGCACCATCGCACTCGACGACGTGCGGCTCACGATCGGTGCGGGCGAATTCGTCTCGCTGCTCGGACCGTCGGGTTGCGGCAAGAGCACGCTGCTCAAGATGTTCGCGGGCATCGAGACGCCCACGCACGGTCACATGCGCTGGTGGGGCCAGCCGTTTAGTGTTGTCGGATCGGCCGGCCGGCGCATGTCGATGGTGTTCCAGGAAGCCACGCTGATGCCCTGGGCGACGATCGCCGAGAACGTGCGCCTGCCACTCGATCTTGCGCACGTGCCGCGCCGCGAAGCCGACGAGCGCGTTGCCGATGCGCTGGCGAACGTCGGTCTTGGCAGCTTTGGAAAGGTGCGTCCGCGCGAGTTGTCGGGCGGCATGCAAATGCGTGCGTCGCTGGCGCGCTCGCTCGTCACGGAACCCGACCTGCTGCTGCTCGACGAACCGTTCGGCGCGCTCGACGAATTCACGCGCAACAAGCTCGATGCTGATCTTCGAGCGCTGTGGAAGAAGCGCGGCATGACAGTCGTGTTCGTCACGCACAGCATCTACGAGGCGGTGTATCTGTCTACACGCGTAGTCGTCATGCAGGCGCGGCCGGGGCGTATCATCGCCGACGTTCCGATCGACGGTCCGGCCGAGCGTGACGACGTGTATCGCGTGTCCGCGCCGTTCATGCAGCATTGCAAGACGCTGTCCGACCTCATCAGCGACGCGCATCTCGCATCGAGTCACGACATGCAGGGAGCACAATCATGAGCAGTCAGACGCTTGCAACCAAGCCCGCCATGCAGTCGAACAAGACCGCGCGCGAACGGCGCCGTCCGCTGTTGCAGCGACCAGGTGCAGCGAAGGCGCTGGCGCCATGGATCGTCGGTGCGATGATGCTGTTGCTTTGGGAAGGTTCATGTGCGCTTTTCAGGGTGCCGGTGTATCTCGTGCCCGCGCCGCATGACATCGCGCTCCAACTGGTCACCGATGGTCCGATGCTCTTCATGAGCCTTCTCGCAACGCTCAAGATCACGCTGCTGGCCTTCGCGCTCGCGACGGTTCTGGGCGTGATGATCGCGCTCCTGTTCGCGCAGAGTCCGTTGATCGAGGCGAGCTTCTTTCCGTACGCGATCCTGCTGCAGGTCACGCCGGTAGTCGCGATCGCGCCGCTCATCATCATCTGGGTGAAGGACACGACGTTCGCGCTCGTGATCTGCGCGACGCTCGTCGCGTTGTTCCCGATCATCTCGAACACGGCGCTCGGCTTGCGCAGCGTGAATCCGGGCCTCGTCAGCCTGTTTCGCATCAATCGCGCGACCCGCTGGCAGACGCTCGTGCGGTTACGCATCCCGAGCGCGCTGCCGTATTTCTTCGGCGGGCTTCGGATTTCGAGCGGACTGTCGCTGATCGGCGCGGTAGTCGCGGAGTTCGTCGCGGGAACCGGCGGCAGCGGTTCGGGTCTGGCTTATCAGATTCTGCAAGCGGGATTCCAGCTGAACATTCCGCGTCTGTTCGCGGCGCTCTTCTTGATCACGCTGACTGGCGTCGTGCTGTTCGGCATCACCGTGTGGGTCGCGCGCATCGGCCTGCGCGGCTGGCACGATAGCGAACTTTGAGGCGAGACACATGAGCATACTGATTCGCAACGCAGCGGCCATCATGACTGGCGGCAACGGCAGCGCCAATGAACCCGGGCGCATCGAGGGCCCGGACATTCGCATCGAGGGCGAAACGATCGAAGCGGTCGGCAAGCTCGCGCCGCGTGAGGGCGAGACGATCGTCGACGCCACCGATTGTGTCGTTTATCCCGCGTGGGTCAACACGCATCATCATCTCTTCCAGTCGCTGCTCAAGGGCGATCCGGCGGGGCTGAACGCGTCGCTTACGCCATGGCTCGCCGCCACGCCGTATCGCTTTCGCGCGCTCTTCGACGAGAAGCGTTTCCGTCTGGCCGCCCGCATCGGCCTGATCGAACTCATGCGCTCGGGATGCACGACAGTCGCGGATCACAACTACCTCTACTACCCGGGCATGCCGTTCGACAGTTCAGCGATTCTCTTCGACGAGGCCGAGAAGCTCGGCCTGCGCTTCGTGCTGCTGCGCGGCGGCGCGACGCGCACGCGCCAGCTCGAAGCCGAGTTGCCGAGCGCGCTTCGGCCCGAATCGCTCGATGCCTATGTCGCCGATATCGAACGTCTCGCATCAAAGTATCACGACGCCTCGCCCCGCGCGACGCGTCGTGTGGTGATGGCGCCGACCACCGTGCTCTATTCGATCTCGCCGCAGGAGATGCGTGAGACGGCCCGCGTCGCGCGCAGGCTTGGCTTGCGCATGCACAGTCATCTGTCGGAGACGGTCGGGTATCAGGACAGCGCGAAGTCGATGCATGGCACGACGCCCGTCGAGTTCTGCGGCGAATACGACTGGCTCGGCGACGATGTCTGGTACGCGCATCTCGTCAAGCTCGACGCGCGCGAGATCGCGATGCTCGCTGAAACCGGAACCGGCGTCGCGCATTGTCCCCAATCGAACGGACGGCTCGGCAGCGGCATTGCGCCGGTGCGCGAGATGGCGGACGCGGGCGTGCCGGTGTCGATCGGGGTCGATGGTGCGGCATCCAACGAGGCCGCCGACATGATCTCCGAAGTCCACATGGCGTGGCTCGCGCAACGCGCGCGGCGCGGCATGGCGGCGCAACCTGTCTATCGCGGCGGCACCTTCGAAGGCGGCGCCGATGTCGCTTCGGTGGAAGAAGTCGTGCACTGGGGGACGGCGGGCGGAGCTCGCGTGCTCGGGCTCGAAGGCGTCGGACGGATTGCGCCGGGCTGCTCGGCCGATATCGCCGTGTACCGGCTTGACGATCCGCGCTACTTCGGCCTCCACGATCCGGCGATCGGACCGGTCGCGTCGGGCGGACGGCCGACGGTCGCGGCACTGTTCTCGGCCGGACGCTGCGTGGTGCAGGACGACGCCGTTGCGAATGTCGATCTCGGCGACCTACGGCGCCAGGCGCTCGCCGAAGTCAGAGGGATGCTGGCAGAAGTGGCGTGACGGGCGCTTCACATCCGGGGAACAGCGCACAACAAACGAAGTTCGAAAAAATACGCGTTTTCGGGTAAACGATTAACTCGTCACTGCACGTGCTTCGAGCGAACAGAAAACAGCGATGCTATATTGCGCCAGACCGGTACGCACGTTAGCACAACGGGCGGCCGCTCAGGGCAGACAGCCCGCCATCCGTACGCTCAAACCACGGAGGAGACGTGAAGATCAAGAAAGCGATTGACCGCATTCCAGGCGGCCTCATGCTGGTGCCCTTGCTGCTCGGCGCCTGTGTTCATACGTTTGCGCCGGGCGCGGGCAAGTACTTCGGCTCGTTCACCAATGGACTGATCAGCGGCACCGTGCCGATCCTCGCGGTCTGGTTCTTCTGCATGGGCGCGACCATCGATCTTCGTGCGACCGGAACCGTGTTGCGCAAATCGGGCACCTTGCTCGTGACGAAGATGGTCGTCGCATGGGTCGCGACGATCATCGCGGCGCGTTTTATCCCGATCGATGGCATCAAGACCGGTCTCTTCGCGGGGCTGTCCGTACTGGCTATCACGACGTCGATGGACATGACCAACGGCGGTCTTTACGCCGCCGTCATGCAGCAATACGGCAGTCGCGAAGAGGCAGGCGCGTTCGTGCTGATGTCGGTGGAATCCGGGCCACTCGTCAGCATGCTCATTCTCGGCGCGACTGGCGTTGCGATCTTCGAGCCACGGCTTTTTGTCGGTGCAGTGCTGCCGTTCCTGATCGGCTTCGCGCTTGGCAATCTCGACGGCGACCTGCGCGAACTATTCGGCCGCTGCGTCCATCCGCTGATTCCGTTCTTCGGCTTCGCGCTTGGCAACGGCATCGACCTGCACGTGATCGCGACGAGCGGATTGCCGGGCGTCATCCTCGGACTCGTGGTCATCGTCGTGACGGGCATTCCGTTGATCCTGGCGGACCGCTGGATCGCCGGCGGCAACGGCGCGGCGGGGCTGGCGGCATCGTCGACGGCGGGGGCGGCGGTGGCGAATCCGGCGATCATCGGTGAAATGATTCCGCGCTTCAAGCCGCTCGTGCCGGCGGCGACGGCAATGGTCGCGACTGCGTGTCTGGTGACGGCCATCCTCGTGCCGATTCTGACCGCGCTGTGGGTTCGTCGATATCGTTCTCGCCACGGTCTGGAGGATTCACACGGGGAAGAAGCCGTGCGACCGCTCGCCGAGCGGGACGTGCACGCTTGATTCATCGAGCGAACCGCTAGAAGGACGAGCGGTTTGCCTGCGGCATCGGTGAAGCTGACGTTGTCGAACGCCAACTTCACCGACATCTCAAGCCGCTGCCTCCGACTCGACGATATGCTGCGCGATCGTCGCGTTGACTACTTCGGCGTGTGTTACGGGCCCCATATGCCCCGCGCCCTCGACGATTGCAAGACGTGCCGCCGGCAGCAGCATGGGCAGCCGCTCGGCGATCGCGCGCGTAGGGACGGGCGCGTGCTGGCCGCGCATGATGAGCGCGGGCACGCGCAGACCGGCGTACGCGCTTGCGGGCGTGCGTTCGTCGAGCAGCGCGCGGAAATCGAGCGGTGCCTTCGGCGCCCAGCGCGTAAGCGCGGCCTGCACCGACGGCCGCAGCGCTTCCCACGCCCCCCGGCCGCCCCAGTAATCGACGAACGACGCCGCCGCGCCTCGATAGTCGCCGCAGTTCACGCCATCGGCGGTGCACTTCGAGATCGCGATGATTTCTGCAAGCGCGTGCGCTCCGTGCGCGCCCATCGTCTTCAGCAGATGAAACGCCGACGGCTCATAGAGGGTCAGGCTTGCGATGCGCTCAGGGCGCTCGACGGCTGCGCGCAAAGCCACGCCGCCGCCATACGAGTGTCCGACGAGATGCACCTTGCCGCGCGAGGCGTCGATGATACCGATGGTCCTCGCGGCTTCGTCGGCGAGCGTGAATGCACGCTCGCCGCTCCATGGGCCTGTGCTGTCGCAGCCGTAGTGCTCGGGCGCGACGAACGCGTGGCGCGAGCCGAGCGCCTCGCCGAGCTTGCGCCATTGCGATGCTCCCGAGCCGGAGCAATGCAGGGCGATCACGGTGGTCGGGGATGGGAGGGCTTGCGATGCGATAACGTTGTTCATGTCACTCATGGAACTCGGAAGGTTGTACGCACGGATGCCGGGCGGCGGAGGTCTTCATTCATCGCCGGACGCCCGAGCCGCGCCGATAGTCGACTTGCAACTCAGTGATTCATCTCCATCGAACGCATGCGGCGTTCGAGCTCGCCTATGTCGACGGCGGCCCCGAGGTACGCGTCACGACGGCTGTGTTCAGCGCGTTCCAGCGCCTTCTTGAGCAACAAAAAAAGGTAGATGAACATGATGTCCTCCGACTGCGGCCTGGTCGATTGCGTGTCGGCACGAGCGGCGCGACACGTGGGTTCCAGGCGTGCATCCGGGAAGGTCGTCCGGGTTCGATGGCTGGCGCTCCGTGCCACGACTGGACGCCTATTTATGCAGAGTCCATGCCAGATCGCGGCGAGCGTTGTGTGGCGGGATTTCGGAGGTTTTGACGCAATGCGAATCGGGGGAAGTGTCGTCGCGCGGCCAACGGATTTTCGAATGAAAGTCGGGCCGCGGCAAACATGTGTCCCGACGCGTTCAAGATTCTGGTCGCGCCAGTTGCGCGCCGATCGCAGCGGGCAGTCCGGAGCCTCGACGCGCCAACGCTTCCGCACAGGCGGAGTTGATCGAAAGCGGAACCGCTCGATGTTCCGGCACTTGCTGAACGGGTAGGGTTTCCGTCGGAGCTGGTGCAGCGCAGGCCCGACATTAGAAAAACAGAAGCTCACTTGCACGCAGCGACGGCCTTCCGGACCGCCAGATACGCACCGCTGCTCAGATGTCGATCACCACATCGTCCTGTGGCATGGCGCAGCAAATCAGAAGATTTCCGTCTGCAGGCGGTGCGAGAGGATCGGGCCGGTAGACAACGGCCCCGGAAACCAGTCCGCTCTCGCAGTTGTGGCAGACACCCGTGCGGCACGACCAACGGACCGGAACGTCGCATGCTTCCGCCAGTTCCAGGATGCTCTCGTAGACCGATGCATTCCAGTGTGCGGCCACTCCGCTCCGCGCGAACGATACGAGCGGCCCTGTCTTCGCGTCGCCTTCTGGCAGATGTGGCGCGCGCAACGCCCCTCTGACGATCCCGGGGTTCAACGACTCTCCGCCGTTGAATGTCTCCGCATGAATGCGTTCCGGCGCGAAGCCAAGGCTCGCGAGCGCCGATTTCATGTCGGCCATGAAGCGGGCTGGTCCGCAAAGATAGACATCCGCATCGCGAGGGATACCGATTTCCTCCAGCACGGCTTGCGAGAGATGGCCGCTGGCGTCGTAATCCTCGCCGAGGCGATCGCACTCGCCAGGCTTGCTGTAAAGGACATGGCGGCGGCCATGAATGAGTGCAAGCATGACGCGCCGCGCTTCGGCGTCGAATGGATGGTGCTGCCGATCACGCGCAGCGTGGAGCCACCAGATCTCCCTTGTCGAGCGCGCCGCCGACAGCGCGTGCAGCATCGCCAGCACAGGCGTTGCGCCGATACCTGCGCTGAGCAGTACCACCGGCCCGTCGCCTGGCAACAGAACGAAGCCTCCTCGAGGCGAACTGACATCGATCGTATGTCCCACCCGCACATCTCGATGCAGATACGTCCCGGCCCTGCCATCCGGCTCGATCTTCACGCTGATGCGATAGCTCTGTTCCGACAGATCGCTCGAGAGCGAATAGCTGCGAAAAAGCGGCGGACCGCCGGCGTTCGGTTGCAGGCGCAGCACGACATACTGGCCGGGCTGCGCCGGTTGCAGCGGCTGGGCGTCGGCACTCTGCAGCGAGAACGAGACAACGTCGGCCGATTCCGGCACGATCGCCGCGACCGTGAGCGGCCGAAATCCCGGTGCGACCGGATGTGCCGCCGAAGCGGGCGCGAGCCCGGCATTGCCGCTTGCCCCGCCTGCCGCGCGACTGCGCAATAACGCCTCGAACGACCAGCGCCATCCGGGCGAGAGCGCATCGATTCGCAGCGCGCGCTCCAATCGGTCGCGGGGATGATCGGGCGAATACAGCAGTGCATTGATCTCCGCGACCGTCATGCGCTCGTTCGCTTCTCCTACCTTCACGATTTCGTCGCCTGCGCCGACTTCGCCTTCCTGCAGGACACGAAGGTAGAATCCCGGCCGCCCGCTCGACGTCAGCAAAGCAGGCATGCGCGGCTCGTTGGTGCGGATGCCGACACGATAGCAAGTGACACGAGGTTGCGTGACCTCGAACAGCGCGCCGCCGATCCGGTACCGGTCGCCAATGCAGACATCGGCATCGGGCATGCCTTCGATCGTGAAGTTCTCGCCGAATTGTCCGTAGATGAAGTCGGTCCGTCCTAGCTGTTCGCACCAGTAGCGAGTCGACTCGATCTGGTAGACGAAGACAGCACGCTGCTCTCCTCCGTGCCCGGCCAGATCGCCCTGGCCATCGCCGTGCAGGTTCAGCCGACCGGCCCAGCAGCGGCCCTGTACCGGATTCTTCCAGATGCCGGTGTGCACCGTGCGGCCCTTCCATTCGATATCGCGCGGAAGTCCGACATTCACCGAGAGCAGTCGAGCCATGTCTTATTCGCGCACACTCTGGGCCAACGAGCGCAGCAATCCCGCGCCGTCGCCGCTCCAGGCGCTGCCATGCATGCAGGCCAGGGTTGTTGGTTCGAGTTGAGCCAGTTTCTCGAACATGGCGTCAGCGTTTCGAGTATGGGAAAAGTAGTCCATGCTGCGCCGAAACGCTTCGCTCGGCCCCAGGATGTCAGAGCTAGTGAGCGGCGGAAGATCGGCGCCGCCCTGAGTGAACAGGTCGCCGCAAAGCAACGTTCCGGTTCGCTCTTCCATCAGGAAGCCGCATTCCCAAGCATGCGGCAAATGCGGCGTGTCGATCCACCTTACGGTATGCCTTCCGAGGCTGACGCCCTGCCCGTCCGCCAGCGCGACAGGCGGCCTATCGGCCAGATCACTGATGGAAACCATCGCGGCAACGGTACCGCACAACGGGGAGGCTTGGGGTGCCGTTGCCAGCCACTCGTTAAGCGACCCGCATTCGTCCGCCTCGACGTGGGAAAAAGCAATGTGCCGCAATCGCTCCGGAGCAATCACGCTAGCCAGCGCTTCGCGCACCAAGGCAAACATCTTTCGGGGCCCGGTATGAAACAGCAGCGGCTCATCATCGACGATCAAGTACTGATTGAACGAAAAGCCCCCTGAGTCACCGGGGAGCGTGACCGGCGTGTTGATGCGATACAAGCCATCGGCAATTTCCTCGACGTTCGTACCCGACTGCGAATTCGTGATGACCATGCGCTCCTCCTCGGTCCACATCACAACGTCATGACGACACGAGCGTATTCTAGTCTTGCAAACGCGCGAGTACCGCATGACTCACGTCAGCAAGCGACGGTGTGTTGCCGGGCGGCGCGCGAGGTGGTCCTTCCGCAGATAACTCTGATGTCCGGTGCGCTTCGCGCTCAGAAGTCGTCGGTCACCTGCGCATACGCAGCACCCGGATTCGCGTGTGCCGCCGGCCGGATCGCGTGCCAGATGCTGCCGACGTCATCGCCATTCACGTCGCCAGGTTTGCGGTCGCCCGCGTAGAAGTGGACCGGGCGGCCATCGTAGGTCGCCTGCGCCACCCCGTCCTCGTGGACGATCGCGCCAATGCCCTCGTCCATCGGCATTGCACGGGCGGGGACTCGCGGCCAGACTGCATTGCAGGAACTGCGGCACGGGCCGGTGCGGCTTGCGGGCGCGTCATCGTCGTAGACGTAGACGGTCATGCCATTGATCGCCGACAACACGTCGGGGCCCGGAACAGCGCCGATCAGAGTCAGTCCCGCGACTGCCGCGCCGACACACATCGATTTGCTCATCACACTCTCTCTCGAATCGGATTCACGATGGACGCAAGCGGCGACCGAAACCGAACAGCGCGTTTTGCGAGCGCTCCCTCATGCGAGAGACGTGCCATGTGACGCGCGAGAGCGGCATGCATCACCGTCAGCCTTGCGGCACAAGGGATTGCGTCGAAGTCAGGTGCCGCGCCGTTGCGGCAGGCAAGCTCACGCCGGGCCGTGCGTTCACGCCGGGCTTCGGGAGATTCCCGAAATACCGGGAACGTTCAACTCGTCTTGCGATTGATGGCAAGGCGCTTCATGCGCGATTCGAGTGTCGTGGGCTTGAGTCCGAGTCGCTCGGCGGCACCGGACTTGCCGCTCACGCGCCAGCCCGTTTCCTCCAGCACTTTGAGGATGTGAAGCCGCTCCGCTTCTTCCAGCGTCACCGCGCGGGTGCCGGCACGTCCCGCTTCCGCTTCCGTTGCGCTCTGCATGGGCGCGGCGGCGGGGGCCGTGTCCCGGAACCAGTCGCCCAGGGCCAGTTGCGCGCCCTGAGTCAGGATCACAGCGCGCTCGATCACGTGCTGAAGTTCGCGTACGTTGCCGGGCCACCGGTAGCTTTCGAGCACGGCCAGTTGCTCCTTCGACATCGCGTCGATGTGCTTGCCGTACTTTGCCGCGAAGCGTCGCACGAAATGCGCGGCGAGCGCCGCGATGTCCGCACGGCGCTCGCGCAACGGCGGCAGCGCAACCGGAAAGACGTTCAGGCGGTAAAAAAGGTCAGCGCGAAAACGGCCGGCCGCGGCTTCGTCGGCGAGACTCCGGTTGGTCGCCGCGACGATGCGCACATCCGCCTTCTGCGTGCGCGTGCCACCGAGACGCTCGAATTCGCCGTCCTGCAACACGCGCAGCAGTTTCGCCTGGAGGTCGAGCGCGAGTTCGCCGATCTCGTCGAGGAACAGCGTCCCGCCGTCGGCGAGTTCGAAGCGCCCGGCCTTGCGCGCCAGCGCGCCAGTAAACGCACCCTTTTCATGTCCGAACAGTTCGCTCTCGATGAGACTCGCCGGCAATGCGGCGCAATTCAGCTTCACAAACTGCCGGCTCGCACGCGGACTCATACGATGAATCGCGTGAGCGATGAGTTCCTTGCCCGTGCCCGTCTCCCCGGTCACGAGCACCGATGCATCCGTACAGGCCACCTGGCGCACCTGCTCCATGACCTGACGCAGTCCATCGGGGCCGATGAGTTCCTCGGCAGCCTGTGCTTCTCGCAACTCTTCCCGAAGGCATCGGTTCAGTCCGCGCAACTGCCCGACTTCCGCCTCCGCTCTCCTGCGCTCCTCGATGTCTCGCAGGATCAGCGTGTAGATGGCCTGCCCCGTGGCTTCGGCCCATGAAAGCGTCGCTTCGATCGCGAATGCCGCGCCATCGGCGCGCACGGCGCTGGATCCCTCGGGCACCCACACGGGTGCTTGCGGGCGTTGTCCGAGCATGTAGTCGCCCAGCAGCCGGCAGAGCGGCTCCGAGAGGAACCGGTTGCACGGCTTGCCGAGCGCTTCGTCTGCAGCGCAGCGGAACACGCGTTCGGCCGCACGGTTGAATAGCGTGACGCGGCCGGCTTCGTCGAGCGCGATGATGGCGTCCATCGCCGATTCAATGATGCGCGAGAGCCGGTGCTCGCTTTCCTTGAGCCGTGCCGCAAGCCGCCTGAGTTCTAGATGCGTGCCGACGCGCGCAAGCACTTCCTCGTGCTGGAAGGGCTTCGTGATGTAGTCGACGGCGCCGAGTTCGAGGCCCCTCACCTTGTCGACGGTGTCGGTCAGGGCGCTCATGAAAATCACCGGAATGTCGCGGGTCGCGGGGTTCGCCTTGAGACGCGCGCAGGTAGAGAAGCCGTCGAGTCCGGGCATCATCACGTCGAGCAGGATCAGATCGGGCGTGGCGTACTCGATCGCTTCCAGCGCGCTCTCGCCATCCTCCGCGACCGATACCGAAAAGCCGTTGGCGCTCAGCAGATCGAGCAGGATCGACAGATTGGCCGGAATGTCCTCGACCACGAGGACCAGCGGCCGTTGGTCCGCTGCGGTGGACGTGGTTCGCTTCATGGCTCGCCCGCGAGACGCTTAAGCCACCGGCGCAGCTCTTTCATTCGATAAGCTTCGCCGAGTTCGCGGAGCTGAGCGGCGAACGGCTCATGCGCATGATCGCGCCGGGCCAGCTCGTTCGTTTCGTGCAGCAACTGCCTGACGTCACCGCGTGACGCGAGATCGAGCAGCCGTTGCAGGTCCGCGGACGGCGGTGCGGCGACTAGCTCCGCACGCTCCGGCTCGGGGTCTGCGCTGTCGCTGGCGGCGTAAAGCACGGTGAGCCCGAGACGTGCGCACAGCAACTCGATCAGCTTGTCCTGCCGAAACGGCTTGGGGACGAATTCGTCAGCGCCGGACTCGATGCAGCGCGCACGGTTATGCTCGAACGCGCTTGCGGAAATGGCGAAGATGACCATGCCGGAGAGTTCCGGCAGCGCGCGGATGCGGCGGGTCGCCGCCAGTCCGTCGAGGCGGGGCATGCGCATGTCCATCAGGATCGCATCGGGCATGAGGTGCATGGCCTCGTCGATGGCGGCTTCGCCGTCGGCAGCCTCGCGCACGTCGAAGCCTAGCGGCGCGAGCAGGTCGCGAAGCAGGCCCCGTCCTTCCGCTTCGTCGTCGACCACGAGAACGCGCCGGCGCTCGCCCGCGATGCCCGTCGCGATCCGCGTCGCGGCCATCGGCGGCTGCGCCTCGACCGGCGGCACGTCCAGTTCGAACCAGAAGCGGCTGCCAACTTGGGGCGTGCTCGCCACCTGAAGCGCGCCGCCCATCAGATGCACGAGCCGCTTGCTGATCGCGAGCCCCAGCCCGGTTCCGTCGATCACCGTTGCCGGGTCGCGCACCTGATGAAACACGTCGAATATTTCAGACAGATGCTCCGGCTGAATGCCGATCCCCGTGTCCTCGACGAGAAAGCACAGGCGCCCTTCGTTCAGCCCCGTCTTCAAAACGATGCCGCCCTGCTGTGTGTACTTGATCGCATTGTCGAGGAGATTCATGAGCACCTGCCGCAAACGGCGCTCGTCGCCGCGGATCACGCGCGGAATGTCCGACCACTGCGCCGTGGTGAACGAGAGCCCCTTTCCTTGCGCGCGGCTTTTCATCATCCCGGCAATGCTCGCGAGCAGGCGGTGCAGATCGAAGTTGTCCGCCACGACATCCAGCGTGCCGGCCTCGATCTTGGCCATGTCGAGGATTTCGTCGATGAGTCCCAGCAGATGCTCGCCCGACTGCTGGACGATCGTGAGCGCCTTGCACTGCCGCTCGTTCAGTTCGGCTTCGCGCCGCAGGAGTTGCGCATAACCGAGCACGCTGTTGAGCGGCGTGCGCAACTCATGACTCATGTTGGCGAGGAATTCGGACTTCGCGCGGTTCGCCGTCTCCGCCGCCTCCTTCGCGCAGTTCAACTCGGACTGCGCGCGCTTCCTCTCGCTGATGTCGATGACACTTCCACGCACCAGCCGGCGCGCCGCATCGGGGAGGCGCACGAGCCTGACCTCACAGGGAAAGAGCGAGCCTGCCGCGTCGACGTGCCACCATTCGAATACCGGCACGCCGCCGTCGAGCGCTTCCTCCACTTTCTCTCGCGCGGCCTCGCCCGACAGGCGTCCATCGGGTTGCCGCTCCGGACTCAACTCGACGGGACCGATGCGCAGCAGCGCTTCCCGATCGCGGCCATAGAGCCGCGCGGCCTGCTCGTTCGCCTCCACGAAGCGCAGCGTATCGACGTCGAGCAATGTGATCGCGTCGGGCGAATAGGCGAGCATCGTGGAAAGGCGCTGCTCGCTCGCGCGCAGCGCCTGCTCGGTGCGCATGCGTTCGCCGATGTCGATGACACTGCCGCGGACCAGCCTGCGGGTCGCGTGCGGCAGGCGCACGAGGCGGATTTCGCAGGGCACGAGGGCGCCCGATGCGTTGAGGTGCATCCACTCGAAGACGGGCGTGCCGCCGTCGAGCGCCCGGCCGATCATCTCGAGCCGCGCTTCGCTCGAAATACGCCCGTCGGGCTGACGCTCCGGGCTGAGTTCCACCGGATCGACCAGGAGCAGCGCGTCGCAATCGCGGCCGAAAAGGCGGGCGGCCTGTTCGTTGGCCTGCACGTAGCGATCGGCGTCGGCATCGAAGACGAGAATGGCATCCGGCGCGTAAGCGACGAGTGTCGCGAGCCGTTGCTCACTCTCGCGCAGCGCCTCCTCGGCGCGTCTTCGATCGTCGCGCTCGACGGCCAGCGCAATCAGGTTGGCGAGCGCGATACCGAACAGGCGGTCTTCCGGCGTCCACGGCGTGGGCGGCCCGACCTGCTCATGGCACAACACGCCGTCGATCCGGCCGTTCAGATAGACCGGCGTATCGAGCATCGCGGTCACGCCAAGCGGCGTGAGATAGCTGCTCGAGAATTCACGCGTTCGCGGATCGGCATGCGCGTCGTCGGCGACGATGGCATCGCTTGTCGCAAGTGCTTCAAAGTAAGCCGGATATAGCTCGGCCTGCAATTGCGCACCGCCACTGTGTCGGTCGACGCTTGCTTCGTAAAGATCGAGGCAGAGGATCGCCGAACGCGTCTGCGTGTAGCGCCAGAGGCTGACGCGCTCGACACACATCAACTGCGCGGCCGTCTCCATGATGTACCGGATCGTCTGTTCGAGATTCTCGTTCTGGTAGACGTCGATGCGGGTGAGCGCGGCGAGCGCAGCCTGCCGTTCGAGCAGACGCTCGCGTTTCGGACGCTGCGTGGAGAGTGGCCCTGGAGTCGTCACCGTCGTTCCTCTGAGGCTCTGGACAAGGCACCATGCACGACGGGCTCGCTGTGCCGACGCTTGAGGCGGTACGCGCCGGAACTGCGCCAAGCGGCGCACGATGCTGTCATCGCGGTGCCGAAGCTACTCTACACCGCCGATAACCGTTTGACATGTGATGTCAACGTATCGAAAGCCTTGGCTGCGGGGCGCAGCGTAGCAAGCACCTACTACATGTATCGATGAGACGCTCGATGGAGGCTGCGCTGCCCGCCGCCACAACCGACAACGCCGTTCGGCGAACCGACAGGCGAGAACCCAACGCGAGCGATCGAAACGGCCTGACGGTCGGACAGCCCGTCAGGTTGGCGCCCCACCGCCTCATATGCGATCGACTCCCGGCATGAAAAGCAAAGTCGAATCTCTTCGTTGGTCCGCATAGCAGACGATGCTTCAATGGATCGATCGCGGGATAGTCGTCCGCGAACAATCGATCCAGAGCAACCGACCCACACGGAGATCCGCATGACCGGCACAGCTACCCTTTCGCATCCGTCAACAGAGCAACCGGTGTCCGAGGAAGCGCAGTTGCATGTCCGTCCGATCGGCGGTCGCGTTGGAGCCGAGGTACGCGGCGTCGCACTCGGCGCCGAACTCGAAAGCGCCACCATCGACGCCATCAACGCTGCGCTGCTGGAGCACAAGGTGCTGTTCTTTCGCGGCCAGTCGCATCTGGACGACGCCGCTCAGGAAGCCTTCGCCGCGCGCTTCGGCGAAACCGTCGCGCATCCGACTGTGGCGTCCGTCAAGAGCGGCAGCCGCCTGCTCGAACTGGACTCGAAGCACGGCACGCGCGCGAACTCGTGGCACACGGACGTCACCTTCGTCGACGCCTATCCGAAGATATCGATCCTGCGCGGCGTCGTGATCCCGCCCGCGGGCGGCGACACCGTGTGGGCCAATACCGTCGCCGCATACAAACATCTGCCGCAGCCGTTGCGCGAACTCGCCGACACGCTGTGGGCCGTGCATTCCAATGCCTACGACTACGCGGCGACCCGCTCGACGCCCGCCACCGACGCGGAACTCGCGTATCGCGACCAGTTCACCTCGACGCTCTACGAGACCGAGCATCCGGTCGTGCGGGTGCATCCGGAAACGGGCGAGCGCAGCCTCGTGCTCGGACACTTCGTGCAACGCTTCGTCGGCTTGTCGCAGCGCGATTCGGATCGCCTGCTCGAACTCTTCCAGGACCACATCACGCGTCTTGAGAACACCGTACGCTGGCGCTGGACACAAGGCGACGTCGCGATCTGGGACAACCGCGCAACGCAGCACTACGCCGTCGCCGATTACGCCGACGCGCATCGGGTCGTGCGCCGCGCGACCGTTCACGGCGATGTGCCGGTGAGCATCGACGGCCGCACGAGCCGCACTGTCTCGCGCACGGTCCGTTCCTGATTCGCCTGCCCGGACGCTCGTCCGGGCCTTCTCGCTCTTCCCTGCATACACGATGAAACTGCGACTTCTACTCAAGACGCTGACGATGACGCTTGGCGTCATCGCGAGCGCAACAGCATTCGCCGCCGGGCCGGACGTCGTCAAGATCGGCGTGGCGCAACAGGGCACGGGCGACCCGCCCGTGTTCGGCGGATCGCCTGCCGCAACCGCGCAACTGCAACATCGCGTCGAGGACGCGCTCAAGACCGATGGCACCAAAGTCGAGTGGATCTTCTTCAAGGGCGCAGGGCCGGCCGTGAACGAAGCGCTCGCCAACAAGCAGATCGACTTTGCCTATCAGGGCGATCTGCCCGCCGTGCTCGGACGCGCAAACGGGCTCAAGACGCATTTGCTGGTGGCGTCGAACGTGCGCGCGGGCGTGTATCTCGCGGTGCCGCCCGACTCCGACATCAAGGGCGTGAAAGACCTCAAGGGCAAGCGCGTCGGCATTTTCCGGGGCACCAACCTGCAACTCGTCGCCGACAACGTGCTCAAGGAAAACGGTCTCACCGAGCGCGACCTGCGCGTGATCAATCTCGATTCGGCAGCAGCGCAGGCGGCGCTGGCATCGAAGGGCGTGGATGCCGTCTTCCTCGACTACAACCTCTTCAAGCTCCAGCGGCAAGGGCTCGCGAAGATCGTCTATGCGTCGCGCGACGGAGGCCTGCAACTCACGCGGCAGGCGCACCTTCTCGTGCTGGAGGATTTCGAACGGGCGCACCCGGAGATCGTGCAGAAGGTGGTGACATCGGTCGTGCAGGCGTCGCAGTGGTCCTCCGATGAAACCAATCGCAGTGCGCTGTTCGAACTGTGGTCGAAGAGCGGCGTGCCGGCGGAATCGTGGCAATCGGAGTATGCGAACCAGCAGTTGAAGGACCGCAGTTCGCCGTTGATCGATCCGTTTCTGGTCGCGCGTTATCAGGCCGTCGCCGACGATGCGCTGCGCCTGAACCTGATTCGCCAGCCGGTTAGCGTGAACGGCTGGTTCGAGCCGAAGTACCTGGACGAAGCGCTCAAGACCCTGAAGCTTCAGGCCTACTGGCCGCGCTTCGATGCATCGGGCAAGCCGATCGCATCCTGACCCACGGAGGTTCGACCATGGCGAACGTTTTCGCACGTAGTTTCGATCCCGCGGTCAACGTGGGCGTGCGTGGCGCACGAACGCCGGCGCGCGGTTCATTGATGAACGCGGGGCGCACGGCCGGCTGGATCGCCCTGCCCTGGCTGCTGCCCGCGCTATGCGCCGCCCTCTGGATGCTCGGCTCCCACTACGGCTGGATTTCGGCGCAAGTGCTGCCGCCGCCCGCGCTCGTCTTCGATACGCTCGCCGCCATGATCCGCAGCGGCGAATTGTGGATGCACGTCGGTGCGAGCCTGTCGCGGGTCGCCGTGGGCTTCGGCGCGGGCGTGCTGCTCGGCCTGCTGCTTGGCGGCGTGCTCGGGCTTTCACGCACGGCGGAAGCGTATGTCCTTCCCGCATTCAACGCGATCGTGCAGGTGCCTGTGCTCGGCTGGCTGCCGTTCCTGATGATCGTGGCCGGGATCGGCGAGCCGCTCAAGTACATCCTCATCGCGCATGCCGCGCTCGTTCCCGTCACGCTCGGCACGCTGCAGGGCTTTCGCCAGACACCGGACGCGTACCGGGAAGTCGCACGCGTGTTCCGCTTCACGCGCGCGCAGACGATTCGCTCGGTGATCCTTCCCGCCGCCGTGCCGGTGATCGGCACCAGCGTGCGGCTCGCGTTCACGAAGGCGTGGCTCACGCTCGTCGTAGTGGAACTCGTCGCATCGTCGGAGGGGCTTGGCTACCTGATCGTCTACGGGCGGCAGTTGTTCCAGCTCGATCTCGTGCTGGCGTCGGTGCTCGTGGTCGGCGCGATCGGATATCTGGCCGACCGCTTCCTGACCGTCGTCGAAGCACGGCTGCAACGCGGCAACGCGCACTAAGGAGGATGCGATGGCCGACACCTCACTCGAACTCGAAGCCGGACGCAACGTCGGCACCGATCAACCTTCCGGCCGATGGCGCGGCTGGGTACTCCCCGTCGCGGCACTCGTCGCGTGGTGGTACGTCGCGCGCAATGCGGGCGGCACCCACGGCATCCTGGTGTCGCCCGCGCACGTGTGGCACACCGCGATCGACCAGGCTGCGAGCGGCGCGCTATGGCGCGCGTTGTCCGCGTCGCTCGCACGCGAGCTGACCGGCTTCGCGATCGGCACGACGGCAGGTCTTGCGCTCGGCGCGCTGCTCGGCGTTTCGAAACTCGCGAGCCGCGCCATCGGCCCGAGCTTCAACACGTTCAAGCAGGTGTCGCTGTTCGCGTGGATCCCGCTGATCTCCGTATGGTTCGGTCTCGGCGATGTCGCGAAGGTCGTGTTCCTCTCGCTCGCGGCGCTCGTGCCGGTCGTGGTGCATACGAGCGATGGCATCCGCGCGGTCTCGCCCGCGTTGCTCGAGGTCGCCCGCGTGTTCCGCTACAACAAGTGGCAGACGGTCGCCCATGTCGTATTGCCTGCGGCGTTGCCTTCGGTATTCACCGGCATCTATCTCGCGCTGATCTATTCATGGCTCGCGACGCTCGGCGCCGAGTATCTGCTCGTGGCCGGCAGCGGGATCGGCAATACGCTCGTCGATGGCAGCGAGCAGTTCCGCATGGATCTCGTCGTGTTCGGTGTCATCGTGATCGGTGTGACGGGCTGGGCGCTCAACGCGCTCGCGCGCGCCATCCAGCGGCGCTGGTTCACTCATGCGCGCAACGCGCGTCAAACGCACTAGGAGTTTCATCGTGTCGACCGTCATCCATGATTCCGACAGCAGGCTCGACCTGCGGCAAGTAGCGAAGCGCTTCGCGGGGGACGCCGCCGCGCGTCCCGTGCTCGACGGCATCGACCTGTCGATTGCGAGCGGCGAGTTCGTGAGCATCGTCGGCGCGAGCGGCTGCGGCAAGTCCACGCTCCTGCGCCTCATCGCCGGACTCGACAGTGAGTTCGACGGCGCGATCGATTTCGCCGGCGAACCGGTGCGCACGACGGATCTCGCGCGCGGCATCGTGTTTCAGGACCATCGGCTCTTTCCGTGGCTCGACGTCGAGCAGAACATCGCGATCGCGCTGAAGAACGCGCCGCTTTCACGCGACGAGAAGCGGCGCGCGGTGGACGAGCATGTCGCGCTCGTCGGCCTGAGCGGCTTCGAGCATCACTTCCCGCACCAGTTGTCGGGCGGGATGGCGCAACGCGTCGCGATTGCGCGCGGGCTCGTGAACCGGCCTCGCCTCCTGCTGCTCGACGAACCGTTCGGCGCGCTCGATGCGCTCACGCGCGCGCGGCTCCAGCGCGAGTTGCAACGCATCTGGGAACACGAGCGGATCACGATGGTGCTCGTCACGCACGATGTCGACGAGGCCGTGTTTCTTGCCGACCGCGTCGTCGTGATGCGGGCGCGGCCGGGGCGGATCGGCAAGGTGATCGACGTCGGGCTGGCGCGCCCGCGTGATCGCAGCGATGCGCGGTTCGTCGCCTTACGCGACGAGATCCTCGGGGAACTGGGGCAGTTGCAGAGCGATGCTGTCTCAAGAGACGACCGCTGAATCAACGATCAACGAAACGCTTCCACCGGACTTGAAGATACGATGAGCCAGAACCAGCAGCAACAGAAGAAAAAGCGGCAAATGCATTTGGGCGCGTTTTTGATGGAGACGGGACACCACATCGCCGCGTGGCGCCATCCCGATGCAGAAGCGGGCGGCGGACTCGACTTCCCGCATTACGCGAAGCTCGCGCAAATCGCGGAGCAGGCGAAGTTCGACGCCATCTTCTTCGCCGACAGCGTCAGTGTTCGCGATAGCCATCTCCCCTCACTCTCTCGCACCGCGCGTGCCGATCACTTCGAGCCGCTGACGCTGCTGTCGGCGCTTTCGGTCGTCACGCGCAACATCGGGCTGATCGCAACCGTCTCGACCACTTTCAACGAGCCGTACAATCTCGCGCGCAAGTTCGCGTCGCTCGATCATCTGAGCGGCGGCCGCTCGGGCTGGAACCTCGTGACGTCGAGCACGGAATCCGAAGCGCAGAACTTCAGCTTCGAACAGCATCCGGACCACGCCGTGCGCTATGAACGCGCGCGCGAGTTCTACGACGTGGTCGCGGGCCTGTGGGACAGCTGGGAAGACG
The DNA here is from genome assembly GCF_001544975.2 of Caballeronia arationis. Taxonomy (GTDB): domain Bacteria; phylum Pseudomonadota; class Gammaproteobacteria; order Burkholderiales; family Burkholderiaceae; genus Caballeronia; species Caballeronia arationis. Next base: position 32,281 of record NZ_FCOG02000056.1, read on the forward strand.
ATGCCTTCCTGCGCGACAAGCAGAGCGGCGTCTATTTCGATCCGGACAAGCTGCATGTGCTCGATCATCGCGGCAAGCATTTCAAGGTGCGCGGTCCGCTCAACGTCGCGCGCTCGCCGCAAGGCTGGCCGGTCGTCGTGCAGGCGGGCGCGTCGGAGGCCGGGAAGGAGCTCGCGGCGCAAACCGCCGAGGTCGTGTTCGTCGCGCACCAGACGCTCGACGAAGCGCAGGCGTTCTATCGCGATCTGAAAGGCAGGCTCGCGCGCTATGGAAGGCAGCCGGAGCATCTGAAGATCATGCCGGGCATCTTTCCGGTGATCGGCAGGACCGAGGCCGAGGCGCGCGCGAAGTTCGATGCGTTGCAGGACCTGATCCATCCGACAGTGGGCTTGTCGCTGCTGTCGAACATGTCGGGCGGCGTGGATCTCTCGCAGTATCCCGTCGACGGGCCGTTGCCCGACTTGCCGGAAACCAACGGCGGCAAGAGCCGGCAGCGGCTTCTCTTCGACCTCGCGCGGCGCGAGAACCTGACCATACGCGACTTGTATCTGCGCATTGCGGGGGCGCGCGGTCATCAGCAGGTGGTCGGCACGCCAGAGAGCATCGCCGACCAGTTGCAGCAGTGGTTCGAGGAAGAAGGGGCCGACGGCTTCAACATCATGTCGCCGTGGCTTCCCGGAGGACTGACCGAGTTCGCCAGTCTCGTCGTGCCGGAACTTCAGCGGCGCGGACTGTTCCGCACCGAATACGAAGGCTCCACGCTGCGCGAGAATCTCGGCCTGCCGCGACCCGTGAATCGTCACGCTGTCGCGAGTCAGGCGCGCGCGGTCGCCGGGCGCTGAAGCCTCATGCCGATCGAGCGGGCGCGCGGTCCCGCTCACCGACCGCCGACCGGCCCATCGCTTTCAGGCGCTCGTCGAGCCGACCGCGCGTGATCGCCGCGATCTGCGCCAACGCTTCATCCATCTCCTGCTGCGTGCCGCGCCCGATGCGCCGCTCAAGCGCCGCGAAGATCCCTTCGCGCGTGTAGTGCCGCACGCAGATGATGAACGGGAAGCCATGCCGCGCGAGATAGGCCGTGTTCAAGCGGTCGAGCGCGGCTTCCTGCTGGGCCGTCATTGCGTCCAGTCCGGCGCTCTTTTGCTCCGCATCCGAATCTGCTGTCATCGTGCCCGCGCGGATGTTGGAGCCGGAAAGCAGCGGGTGCAGGTTCAGGAAATCGCACTGTCCCTTTGCATCGAGACCGCGAATCACATCCATCATCGCGTCATGCAAGGCGAGCGCCGACGCAAACGGACGCTGTTCCCACGCGCCGCGGGCCGCTTGCGGAAAGTGCTCGAACACGCTTTCGAACGTGCCGAGAAACGTTGCATGGTCGAGCGCATTGACCGGCGCAAGATCGATCGACTGTGACATGGAGTGCTCCCCGTAAGGCCTGCCGCATCGGGCAAGGCATGGATGACGATTACGGGCCGAGTATAGGAAGCACGTGCGGCGGAGGCGAGGACCCCGATCTTATAAGCCGCATAGCAGAACCCGATACCGCCATCCGCCGAGGGCTATTTCCCTTTCATGTCGCGCAGGTCGCGCAACTCCTGCGCCGCCGCCGTCAGCATGCCGCGCAGCCAGACGTGCGAGGCCGAGCGGTGGCGCGACGGATGCCACAACTGGTAGAAGCGCATGAACGGGAAGTCGATGGGCGGATCGAGCACCGCCACCGGCAGATATCGCGCGTGGTAGTTGGCAAAGTGGCGGCCGGTCGTGAGGATCAGGTCCGTACCCGGGATCAGGCTCGGCGCGAGGTTGAAGTACGGGCAGCTCACGCGGTTGTCGCGATGCACGCGCATGGTGCTGAGCCCGGTATCCACGACGCCGCGCTGGTCCCGCGAATAGGGCGTCGGCACGATGTGCGACGCGCTCAGATAGGCTTCCGCGGTGAGCTTGCCCGGCTGCGCGTGAACGCTGTCCTCCGCCACGACGCAGACCACGTCGTCCTCCAGCAGCACCGACAGATGCAAATGCTCCGGCGGGTTTGGCCAGTTGCCGATGACAATATCGGGCGACCCTTCCGACAGCGCCTGTTCGTAGTTGAAGCTTGCGGACAGCGGCACGGCGACCAGCCGAGCGCGCGGCGCCGCGCGGCGGAACTCGCGCACCACATGAGCGAAGAACGGCGGCGCCAGATAGTCGGGCATTCCCACCGTGAAGGTCTGCTCGGTGTTGGCGGGATCGAAACGGTCGTCCGAGACCAGCAGGTTGTCCAGCGCACCGAGCGCGGCCTGTGCGCTCTGCGCCAGTTGCAGCGCGCGCTCGGTCGGCACCATCACGTTCTTTTCGCGGGTGAGCAGCGGGTCGTTGAAGATGTCTCGCAGACGCTTGAGCGCGCTGCTGATGGCCGGCTGCGACTGGTTCATGCGAATCGCCGTGCGCGACACGCTGCGCTCGGCGATCAGCGTGCACAGCACGCGCAAGAGGTAGGTATCGAATGGATCGTCGGCGCGATTCATGGTGGGTCCCCGGTACGTATGGAGCGCCAGCGTAGCCGGCGCCGCCTGCCAATTTTGACGTTGTAACGTGTTGGAGACAGCAGGGCAACGGGTCGAATCCGGACCGGGCTTGCGGATTTCTGCACGGCGACGGTGCAGCCACGACCTGAACGGATCGCCCAAGGGTAATCCATAAGTCGGAAAACGCGCTCGACGCATGTCCGCAAAGCCACACGGCACAAGGCTTTGCAACCCATATGCAGGTTGCTATCGGCCCTATTCAACCCCCCACCGTTCCCAATTGTTTTTGCATTTCTATACTTGCCTCCAATCGAACGCACGGCCGCCGCCGCACTCTTCCCGGCGCCCCGGCCAGGCGCCGTCAACCGACCGTAGAGGACACACCATGTCGATCATCAAACAGGCCATGCCGGCGTTCGCCGACGTGGCGAACGGCGGGCAAGCCAGCGCAGAGGCAAGCGCCTATCGCAAGGTCTCCTGGCGCCTGCTGCCGTTCCTTGGCGTGCTGTGGGTACTGGCCTGGCTGGACCGCGTGAACATCGGCTTCGCCAAGCTGCAAATGCTGGACTCGCTGCACTTCTCCGAGGCGGTCTACGGCCTCGGCGCCGGCATCTTCTTTCTCGGCTACTTCTTCTTCGAAGTGCCGTCGAACATGCTGCTGCAGAAGATCGGCGCCAAGAAGACCATCATGCGCATCACCATCTGCTGGGGCGTGATCTGCATGCTGCAGACCACCGTCTCCACGCCGACGCAGTTCTACCTCCTGCGCTTCCTGCTCGGCGCCTTCGAGGCGGGTTTCTACCCCGGCGTGATCCTCTACCTCACCTACTGGTATCCGACGCAGCGGCGCGCCAAGGCCTTCGGCACCTTCATGTCGGCATCAGCGATCGCCGGCGTGCTCGGCGGGCCGCTCGCGGGCTGGATCATGACCTCCATGGGCGGCTTTCACGGCATGCACGGCTGGCAGTGGCTGTTCATCCTGGAAGGCATTCCGTCCGTGCTGGCCGGCATCTTCGCGTGGTTCTACATGACCGACAAGCCGGAGCAGGCCCGCTGGCTCACCGCCGATGAAAAGCGCGTGGTGCTCGACGCCCTGCAACGCGACAACGCCGCGATGGGCGAGCGCGGTCACGACTGGCGCTCGCTTCTCACCAGCCGCAAGGTATGGCTCCTGATCGCCATTTTCTTCTGCCTGCTGTGCGCCAATTCCACGCTGACCTTCTGGATCCCGACCATCATCAAGGACGTGGGCTTCACCACGCCGATGTCCGTAGGCTGGATCGCGGCGGTCGCCTATCTCTGCGGCGCCATCGGCATGATCGTCAACGGCGCGCGCTCAGACCGCCGCAACGAAGTCCGCTGGCACTTCAGCGGGCCGGCGATCGCAGGCGGCATATCGATGGCCGCGCTGGCTGTGGTGATGGGCGTGCAGGGGCTGCCGTCCGTCGTTTCGCTCGTCGCGATGACCGTGGCGCTGGTGGGCACGATGAGCGCCATCCCCGTGTTCTGGCAGTTGCCGAACCGCTACCTGGCCGGCAGTGCCGCCGCGGTGGGCGTGGCCCTGATCAATTCCGTCTCCAACCTCGCAGGCTTCGGCGCGCCGTACGTGATGGGGCTGATCAAGAACACCACCGGCAAGGTCACGACCGGCCTGTACCTGGTGGCGATCATCGAGGTGCTGGCCGCCGTGCTGGTGCTCGCCGGCATCCGCAAGCTCGGCAATAAGCAGGAGGCCTGACATGAGCGACAACCAGACTCTCCCCGTTTTCGACGCCCGCCGTCGCCGCTTTGCGCTGCAATCCGTGGCGCTGGGAGGCAGCGTCCTGCTCGCCGGTACTGCGCGGGCGGCCGGAACGGAAGCCGCACCCGCCCCGAACCAGACTTCGGGCCCGGTGCAGCAGGACGGCCTCGACCCGCGCCTGACCATGCACGCGCTCGATACCTGGCACGGCACCCCCGCAGCCGGCATGCGTGTGGACATGTTCCGTATCGAAGATGGGCAGGCGAAGCACATGCAGACCGTGAAGCTGGCCGCGAGCGGCCGCAGCGAGCCGCCGCTCCTGATCGGCGACGCCTACCGTGCCGGCACCTATGAACTGCTGCTGCACGTCGACGAATACTTCGCCGCACGCAAGGCCGAACTGCCCCAGCCGTTGTTCCTGTCGAAGATTCCGCTGCGCTTTCGCGTAACCGACGTCACCCAGCGCATCCACCTGCCCGTGTTGTTCGGGCCCTGGAGTTATAACTACTACCGCGGTAGCTGAAAACAGGAGACACACGATGGCCGCAGGCATCACCACCCATGTGCTCGACGTATCGCTCGGCAAGCCCGCTGCCGGCATGCAGATCGAACTGTTCGACATGAGCACCCAGCCCCCGACGCTCATCACGCGCACCCGGGCCAATCGCGACGGACGTACCGACACCCCCATCCTGCCCGCCGCGCAGGCTCGCGCAGGCGACTTTGAACTGCGGTTCTGGGTGGCGGACTACTTTCGCACGCCGGACGTTTTCGCCGATGTCGTACCGGTCCGCTTCACGGTCGCGGATGCGGCACAGCACTACCACGTGCCGCTGTTGTGCTCGCCCTGGAGCTTCGGGACCTATCGGGGAAGCTGAACCTTCGACCGGGCGTCATTCCCGGACGCACACAGCTGACGCCCTTCTCTTACCGCGCGCTGACGTCACGGGCCCAATCGGGCCCGTTTCATTTTATTCCTCAGCTTGACTTCCTCGCCCTTCCCTGACGCACATGCGGGTCATCCCGTATTGCGTGGCTCGAAGTGCACGTTTATCTTTCTACATCATACGTATGACCTAGAGAGAAAAACCGTGGCCACATTGCATCGACAGGTTCTCAACCAGATGGGCGAGCAGATTTGCTCGGGAAAATTCGCGCCGGGCGACATTCTTCCGGCCGAGCCTGTGCTCGCCGAGCAAATGCAGGTCAGCCGCATCACGATCCGCGAGACGATGAAATCGCTGTCGGCGAAGGGCATGCTCGAAGTCCGGCGCCGCTACGGCACGGTCGTGCTGCCGCGCTCGCAGTGGCAACTCTTCGATCCGGACGTGATCACCTGGCGGGCGCGGGCCGGCACGCTGGACCCGGGCCTCATCGAAGACCTGATGGAGCTGCGCCTGATCATCGAGCCGAGCGCGGCGCGGCTCGCGGCGAAGCGCGCGACCGACGAAGACCGCATCGCCGTGCGGCGCGCGTTCAAGGCGATGGAGCGCGCCGTCGCGGGCCACGGCGAATACGTTCCCGCCGACCTCGCCTTCCATGGCGCGATCCTCACCGCGTGTCACAACCAGTTCGTGCAGCAGATGCAGAACGCGCTCTCCGCGATCCTGCGCACGAGTTTCGAACTCAGCTCCGAGATCGAAGGCGGTCCGGCGCGCTCGCTGCCGATGCACGAGGCGCTGTGCGTCGCGATCGAGCAAGGCGATCCGGTCGCGGCCGAGGAAGCGGTCCTCACGCTGATCCGGCGCGCCGAGAAGGACTTCGAGGACCGCGCCGCGGTCGATCGAACCGTCAACGAAAAGCCAGTCTGAGCGCATAGCGCGTAACCCGCATCACGACATCGCGACCGCTCCCGCGGCCGCGAGGGGCGCATTCGCGCCCGGATTCAGAAGAACACGGCAAAGGAACGACACATGACACAGTTATTCGATCTGAGCGGCCGTACGGCACTCGTCACCGGTTCGGCAAGAGGCATCGGTTTCGCACTGGCCGAAGGTCTCGCCACCGCAGGCGCGAGCGTGATCCTGAACGGCACGCGCGCCGACACCGTCGCCGAAGCGGCCGGCCGTCTGGAGAGTCGCGGCCTGAAGTCGCAAGGCCGCGCGTTCGACGTCACCGACGAACACGCCGTCGCCGACGCGTTCGCGCAATGGGACAAGGACGGCGTGCAGGTCGACATCGTCGTCAACAACGCGGGCATCCAGTTCCGCAAGCCGCTTATCGAACTCGAACTCGCTGACTGGCAGCGCGTGATCGACACCAACCTGACGAGCGCGTTCATCGTCGCGAAAGAGGCCGCACGGCGCATGATCGCGCGCGGCACGGGCGGCAAGATCGTCAACATCGGTTCGCTCACGAGCGAGTCCGCCCGCGCCACCGTTGGCGCATATACGGCGGCCAAGGGCGGCATCAAGATGCTCACCCGCGCGATGAGCGCCGAATGGGCGTCGTCGAACATTCAGGCGAACGCGATCGGCCCGGGCTACATCCTCACCGACATGAACCAGGCGCTCGTCGACAACGCCGCCTTCGATGCGTGGGTCAAGAGCAGCAATCCCTCGCAACGCTGGGGCAAGCCGGAAGAACTCGTAGGCACGGCGGTGTACCTGTCGTCGCAGGCATCGAGCTATGTGAACGGCCAGATCATCTACGTGGACGGCGGCTGGCTCGCCGTGCTCTGAACTCAAGACTTCGCGGGCACAAGAACAACACCCCGCGCCCAACCCTTTGTGCGCAGCAACCGCAGCAACGATCCGGAGACATCATGGAAAGCGTCAAACCCGTAGCACCCCAGAGATGGTGGTATCTGATGCCGATCATCTTCATCACCTACAGCCTCGCCTATCTCGATCGCGCGAACTATGGCTTCGCCGCTGCCGCCGGCATCGACAAGGATCTCGGCATCACGCACGGCATGTCGTCGCTGATCGGCTCGCTGTTCTTTCTCGGCTACTGCCTCTTTCAGGTGCCCGGCGCGATCTACGCTCAGCGCAACAGCGTGAAGAAGCTGATTTTCTTCAGCCTGATCCTTTGGGGACTGTGCGCGGCTGCAACCGGCATGGTCAGCAACATTCCGATGCTGATGGTGCTGCGCTTCGTGCTCGGCGTGGTGGAAGCAGCCGTGATGCCGTCGATGCTGATGTACATCAGCCGCTGGTTCACACGCAGCGAACGCTCGCGTGCCAACACGTTCCTGATTCTCGGCAATCCGGTGACGGTGCTGTGGATGTCGGTCGTGTCGGGCTATCTGGTGCACAGCTTCGGCTGGCGCGAGATGTTCGTGATCGAAGGTCTGCCGGCGATCGCATGGGCGATCGTGTGGTGGTTCACGGTGAAGGATCGCCCCGCCGACGCACCCTGGATGAGCGAAGCCGAAAAAGTCGAACTCGACGCGCGCCTGAAGGCCGAGCAAGCGCACATCGCGCCTGTGCGCGACTACAAGTCGGCGTTCCGCTCGTCGATCGTGATCAAGTGCTGCGCGATCCATGCGCTCTGGAGCATCGGCGTGTACGGCTTCATCATGTGGTTGCCGTCGATCCTCAAGCAGGCGTCCACGATCGACATCGTTTCGATCGGCTGGCTCGCGGCCGTCCCCTACCTTGGCGCGATCATCCTGATGCTGCTCGCCTCGTGGCTCTCCGACAAGACACGCAACCGCAAGCTCTTCGTGTGGCCGCTGCTGCTCGTCGGCACCATCGCGTTCGTCGGCTCGTACCTGGTCGGCGGATCGCACTTCTGGATCTCGTTCGCGCTGCTGGTCATCGCCGGTGCTTCGATGTATGCGCCTTACGGACCGTTCTTCGCGCTCGTGCCCGAACTGATCCCGAGCAACGTGCTCGGCGGCGCGATCGGCCTCATCAATGCGTGCGGTGCGCTGGGTGCATTCTGCGGCTCATGGGTCGTCGGCTATCTGAACGGCGCGACGGGCAGCCCGGCCGCTTCGTACATGTTCATGGCGGGCGCCCTCCTGCTGTCGGTCATCCTGATGATCACCGTGCCCGAGCGTTCGGACGAACGCTCCAAGGACGATGCACGGCTCGCCGTGGGCCGCACGTAAGCGTCGCCAGTTGCGGGATCTACTCATCTATTTTGCAGGCATCACATGGCAACCCTCATTACCGATGTAAAGGTCATCCTGACCGCGCCGGAAGGCATCAATCTGATCGTCGTGAAAGTGGAGACGAATCAGCCCGGCCTCTACGGACTCGGCTGCGCGACATTCGCGTACCGACACGTCGCGGTGAAGTGCCTGATCGAGGAATATCTGCGGCCATTGCTGATCGGGCGCGACGCCGACGCGATCGAGGAGCTCTGGCAGTTGATGCATCAGAACGCGTACTGGCGCAACGGCCCGATAGAAAACAACGCTATATCCGGCATCGACATGGCGCTATGGGATATCAAGGGCAAGCTGGCGAACATGCCGCTCTATCAGTTATTCGGCGGCAAGTGCCGCGATGGCGTGCCGATCTACCGGCACGCGGATGGACGCGACCTGAGCGAATTGTGCGAGAACATCCAGAAATATCGCGAGCAAGGCATCACGCATATCCGCTGCCAGAGCGGCGGTTATGGCGGCGGCGGCTTCGGCCGCGCGCCTGCGAGCGCGCCGCAAGGCGCGTCGGACGGCGTCTATCTGGACAGCCGCAGGTACATGCGCGACACGCTCAAGCTCTTCGACGGCCTGCGCAGCAAGCTCGACTTCGATGTCGCGCTGTGTCACGACGTGCATGAGCGTTTGAAGCCCGTCGAGGCGATCCGGTTCGCGTGCGAACTCGAACCCTACGACCTCTTCTTTCTCGAAGACGCGATCGCGCTCGAAGAAGGCGAATGGATGCGCCAGTTGCGCGCGAAGACGACCACGCCGCTTGCGCAGGGCGAGCTTTTCAACAATCCATCCGAGTGGCGCTTTCTGATCACCGAGCGACTGATCGATTTCATTCGCGTGCATCTGAGCCAGATCGGAGGCATCACGGCCGGGCGCAAGCTGCAGATCTTCGCCGAGCAGTTCGGCGTGAGAACCGCGTGGCACGGACCCGGCGACATGTCGCCGCTCGCGCATGCCGCGAACATCCACATCGATCTCGCGTCGCGCAATTTCGGCGTGCAGGAATGGTCGGGGACCGAGCCGCCGAACTTCGTGATCCAGGAACTCAAGGGGCCGCGAGCGGCGTTGCTCGATGTGTTCCCCGGCCTGCCCGAGTTCCGGAACGGCTACGTCTATGCGAACGACAAACCCGGACTTGGCGTGGATATCGACGAAGCCGAAGCGGCAAAATATCCGTGCGAGAACACGGTCACGACCTGGACGCAGACCAGGCTGAAAGACGGTACGTTGCAGACTCCGTGAGCGCGCCGAGAGGAGGCGCGGCTCACATGTTCGGATAGTTCGGCCCGCCGCCGCCTTCGGGCGTGACCCAGACGATGTTCTGCGTCGGGTCCTTGATAT
>NZ_FCOG02000275.1 GCF_001544975.2 Caballeronia arationis
TTCTTCAGCATGTTCAACTCCGTTTCCAGACACACTTTTACCCCAAATTCGTGTCCAGAAAAATCGGAGGCGGTTCAACGACGGTTCCGCTCGACGTACCGACCAGATTGACTTGCGGGTAATACCTCATGAAGTCACCATTGCTGATATCCAATGTCGAGGCGACGAATCGGCCGCCGGTAGCAACCACGCCCGTCTTGCCTATGACCACCCCGTGTGGATCGAGCACGTACACATCGCCGACGCCGGTGAGCTTGCCGTCGATTCTCGCGATCGAGGGGCCCGTGATCCGATTGAGCGTCGCACCTTTGGGATTATCGATTGAGACGGTATGCCCGATGCCGACTGAAAAGCTTTTCCAGTCGATCACGGCTTGGGGTGTCGCCTGCCTGATGTTGAGCGTCGCGCCATTGCGCGTCATCGACCCGGCGCCCGCTACGAACTGGCCGCCGTCAGGAAGCGGGCCTGCGGCGACCGCCGCTGTCGGCCCGACGACCTGTGCGGCCGCCAATAAGAGCTTGAACGTCGATCGAAGGCACCACGCATTACGCGCAACGCACGCCGGAAATGCGGGGAAACGCGGCCTGGTCATACTATCTCTCCCGAGAGCGCGCGGATGGACCCAAGGCGAATGCCCTGCGGCGACCGAAGGCCTTCGTTCAGTTATAGCAGACGATTTGCCGGTCCCGTCCGAATTGATGGAACGCCCGTGCGATAGCACTACTAACGGTACGACCGTTCGTGTCGCAGTATGGCGCGATTTGGACACTCTTGCGAGAAAGCGCAAAAACGGGAGCCGTAGCGAAGCTCACACGCAACAACAGCAGCATTTTTCTTGCGTTGGTTCGGAGGTCCTGCATACCGCAGGTCAAGCGAAGAACGCCGACACCACCGTTGAGACTTTCGTCGCTTTCCAGGGTAGACCGGCCGCTCGAATGACTGATTCTTGAATTACGCGGGCGACAGCAACTGGGCCGAGTCCCGCAGTTCGCGCTCGGTGTTGCGCGGCGCAGTCCGGGTTGAAAGGCAACACCGCAAAATGTGCCTGTCTAAATACGACGGATTCCGTTGCTTGGTTTGGAAGGTCGGCAGCCGGGGTCGGAACTGCTCTCCCGCAGCGGCCCCTGAACAGGTCGTTTCCTGATGTGGCAGCGGCGATTGAGCGTTTGCCCGGTAGCTTCGTGTGGGATGCGGAACTGACCGTTGACGAGCCGACCGAGCAGTCGTCATTCGAGCGCCTACAACTACGCGCTCGCACGTCAATGGCATGCGCGTGCGCGCCGCAGCAAAGCTGCACCCGGCGGGGCTCTGACCGCGTCACGTTCGTAGCTTTCGGGGTGTGTGGCGGTTTCGAGCGGTCAACGGTCGAACGGCAAATTCATTTGGCCAGGCGACGACTTTTGCAACTGCGTGTCCGTCGGCATCCGCAACCACCACTGATGGACGAACTGCCACTCAGCTGTGCCTGGTAGCGGCGCCGGCAACTGGTCCAATGGGATGTCGAGGTGCGTCAGCAGTTTCTCGTCGTGTCGCGTGGGTTCGTGTTCCGTCAAATGGCCGCAACTCGGGCACTGATGCGCATGAAAGGCGCGACCTTCGGTGATCCGGCGGGTGATGACGGCGCTACCTTTCTGCGGGAAGTGTTGATTGAACAAGTCCACGATCGCGTTGAGCCACGCCGGCCCTGGGTTTGGCACGAACGGCTTTCCTGGCAGCACCGTCCATAGAAGCCCGCGATGCCGTGGGTATGGCATCGCTACGTTCAGCGATGTCGGGATCAGCAGCGGCCGGCCGCACCTGCAGCGGGGGTGCTCGACGAAGCGCAGGCGAATGTCGACCCGTCGCAGCTCCGACACCGGCGACCAAACGAGGTTCTTGGAAAGCGCGGCCGCTACGAACGTGCTGAGCGGCGCCCAGAAGCCGCCGAACTCTCGCATTGTGACGTTGACCGAGTCGTTGGGTGGCGTGATGCGAACCTCGGGCTGACCCTCGACCATCCGTAGCTGAAACGCAGGCACCTCATGGCAGACCGGGTAGTTGTCCTGCTTCAGCAACCACAAACCGCGCACGCCGACAGCCGCATAGCACTCCTGTCGGGCTCGAATCTCAGCCCACGGTAGCTTGGCGAGTTGGACCTCGATGGCGATTCGCGCTTTGCCCCGCCGCATGAGGACATCCGCGCGCCAGCGCCCGGCTCCTGTTTCGTCCTGCACTTCGCATTCGGCGTCCCACCTCGCTGCCCGCGCGGCGAGCATCACCTCCTGCTTGAGCCGCAGGTGACCTTCTGACTCGCCGGCGTAAGCGCAGGTGCCCCCAGACGTGAGATGGTAGAAGTGCCGCAGGCCCGTCGAAGAAGTTCTAAGGGCAAGCTTCGAGTCGCAGCAGGCAAAGTGCAGATGGGCGTCCTTGCGATGGGCGCGTCGCAGCGCGTCAAACTCCTCGGCCGAAAAGTCGAACGCATAAACCGGTGTGTCGTTCGCATCGAGACACTTGAGTGGCACCTGCGCTCCAGGAAACTGGACTCGTCGGCAGAGAAATATCACAAAATTGGCCACGCCTCCAGCCGAGGCCATGCCGCGCCGCGTGTGGCTGGGCACACAACACTGCGCGGCGTTGTGCACAATGTGGTGTGCACAACGCCCGGGCGAATAGGAACGATGGACAGCGCTATAGAGTTTTTCGAGGAACGAGCAGCCATACTTGAGTTCGATGCCGGGCATACACGCCGAGACGCCGAACTACTCGCTGTCGTGCTCACCCGCAGATTCTGCAAAGAGCGCGGCATCGCGATGCCCAATCATCCGAGCCTCGGAGCGGCTTTTCGTCTGGACGCTGAGTGGAATGACGACTTAGCGACTGCCGTCACGAAGGACGGGCGTCGTTTAGCGGAATAGCGTCTTTGCCGCCGTTCTACGCTGCGCCTCGAACAGCGGAATCATGAGGCGACGCGACTGTCGCCGGTGGCCGCAAATACGAAAGAAGCATCTCGACCTGCATCCCGGAGACCGCCTCGATAACAGCCGGCGCGGAATAGTCCCGGCCAACGAACGCTTTTACGGTGAACCGATTGGAAACCAGGTAGTAGCCCATTGCAGTTAGGGTCACGTAGAAATCCAGCGGGTCCACATCTGACCGGAACTCCCCCGCCGCTGCGCCACGTGCTAACGTCGTGCGCAACAGATCAACCACGGGTGAAATGGCCTCTGTCAGTTTCGGCGAGCGCTCAAGGTAATGGGCTTCATGCAGATTCTCATTGTTGATGAGATTCAGCCACCGAGGGTTCGCTCTGAAGTAATCCCAGATGGAACGCGCGAGCGTTCGAATCGCGCCTGCGGGTTGCAGTCCCGCGAGGTCGAGGCTCAGCTCATGACGCGCGAACTCCGCGTACATTTGCTCGAGGACGGCGACGTACAGTCCTTCTTTGCTTTCAAAATAGTAATAGAGCATCCGCTCGTTGGTGCACGCGGCGGTTGCGATCGCGTCGACGCGTGCACCGGAAAGTCCATGGGTCGAATACTGTTGCGTCGCGGCCTCAAGAATGCGCCGGCGTGTGCCCTCGGGGTCTCGCTTCACTCTTGGTTCGTTCATTGCCGGTGGCCTCTAGCCCTGCAGTGTTAAGGAACAGCTTCAGGTAAGGCCCATTATGCGCGTCCCTTTCTTTTCAGGCGCCGACAAAAACCGGCCCGCTCACGTCGGGCCGGGCGCGCAGCCTTGTCGCAGGACGGCTCGCGAGGCAATGCACCGCGCTGTCGCCAGCGGGCGGCATCGGGCGTCGTTTGTCTTGGCTCACGGCAGTGGCCCCGTCGGTTTTTGCGCGATAATTACCGCGTGAGATGGAGGCGACATGTCAATCGACGACGAAATTCTTGCCAAGCTGGACGAGATAGACGGGACCCTTGACGAGATGCACGCGATGATGCGCGGCGAGTTCGAGAGCATCTTTGCCACACTCGACCGCATCGACGCAATGGCAGTTCGCGTGAACGAGATGAGCACACTTCGCACAAAACCTCACCAAACCAGCGAGTAGCGTCTTCTCATATGTCCGGGGACTTACTGATAATCAAACGGGCAATTTGGACTGGTGCGCTGCATCCAATGGTCGAACGCGTAATGCATGAACAGGTTCATCAAGATGGGACTGACCACCCCGCCCTGCGCTCAGGATTACCCACAAGTTGGCTGATCATGCTATTCGTTTTGCCTCAAGAGGCGATACATCTTCGTGATCTCATGC
>NZ_FCOG02000277.1 GCF_001544975.2 Caballeronia arationis
TCCCCCGCTACCTGATGTGTGAGACTGCGGATGAGCGCATAGCCGGGGATCCTCTCAAAGACCGTTGCTTCGAGCTTTCTCCGGACTCGCTGCCCCAAGCGGGTGCCGACCGAGGCACCGACGGCGATGCAAATCGCGAGACATAGCAAAAGCGACAGGAGCCCCTCGGCTGGAAGCCACTCGGGAAGGATCCGGGCGAACGGGCTGACGAGGGTCCCGACAGATTTCATTCCCTTGAGCAGCAGCAGAATGGCAAGATAGATGGGAATGATAATGAGCAGACCCCGGACCAGGGCCTTTAACGCGGACGCCATTATCTGTTTCATGGGTTGCCTCTCGTAGGCCTGGAAATCACCGTGTGCGCATGCGGGAGCAGGCCTCCTCGGCCGCGCCACGGGAGCCGGGGCAGCCGGTCGCCGGGACCGACGCGACACCGATTCGGGACGAAGGGGGCACGGGTTTCGCGGCCCCTACGGTCCGAACTCAATACGGCGGATTGACGACAACGACCGCGCGGGCGAGTCAGGTTGCGAGCCCCATTCGCATCGTCTAGTCTGGGATACGACGTCATCTTTTGCAAGGGACGAATAATGCGGGCAGCGTGGCCTCGGAAAATCGGAGCGGCGAATGCTCGGGCTATGATTTAGAAGCCGGATTTGCCCGCGCGTGAATTTTTTTCGCTGGATCGGCTTTTCGCTATGATGGCGTGCCCCCTGCTCTGAGACCCGCCAGATGAATAAGAAAGTCACAACGGTGATATGCGGGTGGTTCTGTGATAGTTGCCTTGCTGTCCTTGCAATCCTGTGGACCACAAACCTAAAGGGCGGGGGCTCACAACTGGAAGATGCAAACAAGAAGGCAGAGCTTTTTCTCAAAGTGCTTGCCGCCCTATAAGTACATTATTGCCGGAACGGCAAGCTGAATGAACAACATCTCGCTTGACACCCGCGTTTTGCCTTATAGGGATAATCTTTGCCTGCTGGTCATCCATGTACATTCAACCAATCCGCGTGCAAGCAAATTCGAGTTTGACGAAAAAAACGCGACCTTCAGACTTGATATCCGGCTCATTCCCGACGGCCGCGATGTCCGGACACTCTTCGAAGAGGAGGAGGGAGAGCACGTCGAAAGCGTTGACCTGATCAAAGGAAGTGGTGGCTACGAGATGTTGCCGTCCGCGTCGATGGATGACATGAGAAGTCGCTCGGTCGTCCCGATCGACACGAGCCCCTCAGGCTCTGCTCGTGCCTGGAACGACGAGACAGCCATGATCCGCTGACCCTTTATTTCAGCCCGGTCGCGACGCGCCCAATTCGTTGATCCCAAGATCGAACAGGTGCGAGAAGAAAGGGATCATGTTCGGCAGCATCAACTACAGGAGCAGTTTGCCGACGAGCATGCGTCACGAGTCTTTCGCGGCAGCGCGGCGCAACAGCCGCGGGTCCGTATCCCATTCACCAGGTGCACCAATCTCAATGTGCGCGGAGTCAGAGTGACTGGGGTTGTAGAGTCGTGCACCTTCGCCAGTGAAGGCGCTGTCGGCATATCGCTCGGTCACCACGCGCCACGCCGTTACCGTCACGCGAAGACACTATGTTCGATGCGTCCGAGCGTATCCATCACGCTATCGGCACCAATGTCCGTATCAATGAGACTGAGCGGCGTGACGCCCCCGAGCGCGGCCGTCGGCGATTTGAGCCACCCGATAGCGAGGTCGAGATGTTCAAACACTTCCGCAGAGCGTGCCGCGACGCGCGCGAGTCGCAGTAGCTTGGCCGATTCCTCGCGGCTAAAGACGCCTTCGCACTTGCGCCGTGCCAAGGTGCGCTCTGGAATGTCGGATTGAAGGATCGAGTCGAGCGCCTGTGAGGATACCTTGACGAACAATATCCACCCATTCGAGACCGGAGCGGGGCGCGCGCGGCAAGACCAGTCGCCCACCCAGCAACGAATCGGCCGAAACTCTTTCTCTGACGTCCATAACGCCTCCTGCCATTTGGCGTCTAGTTTTGCAAACGTTCAGAAATAAAGGCGGAGCAGTGATGGGATTTGGTAACGCGAGGCCCTCGAGCGCTGCCCGGTTGGGTATCGCCGAAGGAGCGCAGTTTATTTCGGTTCTTCGCGGATTACATCGCCGGCGGGGATCGTCGCACCGGTTCGGCTCATGAGTCTTGATGTGGCCGACTGCGCACAGGGCACTCGCCCGCAACAAGGTTCAGAGGTCTCTGGCCGCGAAGGCGCTAGGCTCCGCCAACTCTTCCATGACAATCGGCTTTTCCAGACACAGATGGAAACCGTCCGGTGTAAGCGTGACGTAGTCGCGAGCGGGAAGTCCGACTCAGACCAGGCTGGTTGAAACTTCGACCGACCCGGTCCGGTGACAATCGCATCGCCTTGCTACAGACCGTACGGAACGCATCCGTCTCGTTCGACTACACCGTCGGTGACCCCTCAGGGTCGCGTTTTACCCGGGGTCGCCTATGGTCCTGGCTCCGCTTAACAGCACCAACACTTTCGATTTTGTCTATGATAGAAATTTGCCGGGTGCAGGGCGCAAGCCCGTCTATGTTTCCGTTGACCGGTCAAGATATGACAAATCCGCCAGAACAAGTCATGGATTCGGACCCGGCCGGTAAAAGCGCCAACGCGTCGGAACGTGTTTTTACGCCCACTCCGGCGGCGGGCGTGGCGGGGATCGGCATTGCGATAATCGCTCAGGAACTCGGTGTAACGAAGGACACGCTGCGCGTCTGGGAACGCCGCTACGGTTTTCCGCAGCCGATGCGCTCGTCCGGCGGCGAGCGGCTCTATTCGCAGGAGCAGGTGACGAAGTTGCGGCTCGTCAAGCGGCTGCTCGACGCAGGACACCGGCCGAGCAAGGTGCTCGGGCAATCGATCGACGTGCTTCAGCATCTGGCCGAGAGTTCCGGCGTCGGACAGGATGCGCCGGACGCCGAACTCGACTATCTGATCTCGCTTTTGCGCGCGAGCGCCTACGACGGGTTCCGTTTCGACCTGCTGAAGCGGGCGACCCGCGACGGACTCGAGCGCTTCGTGGTGGACGTCGCGGCGCCGCTCTCGGCGCGCGTCGGGAATGCGTGGGCGGCGGGCACCTTGCAGGTCTATCACGAACATCAGTTCAGCGAGGCGATCCAGTCCACGATGCGCTCGCTGATGCGCCCGTTGTCCGACGTCGTGCGCGGGCGCGGCGGGCGGCCGCGCGTGCTGCTCACGACGCTCTCGGGCGAAGCGCACGGTCTCGGCATCCTGATGGCCGAAGCGATGTTCACGCTCTCCGAATGCGAATGCGTGCAACTGGGGTTGCAGACGCCGCTGCACGATATCGTCGATGCGGTAGCAGCGCATCAGATTGATGTCGTTGCGCTCTCTTTCACTGCAACGCTGCCCGCGCAGTCCGTCGCGAAAGGCCTGACAGATCTTCGCCACATGTTGCCACCGCACGTGCCCGTCTGGGTCGGTGGAAGCAGCCCGGCGCTGCGCCACAAATTTGATGACGGCGTGCATCCCGTGACAGGTCTGAACCAGATCGATAAAACTGTCGCGGAATGGCGTCAATTGCATTTGCCATGATCGAATGTGGCGGGCATCCCTTGCGCCGAGAGTCCGACAAGCAGTTTCGAGCATCCCGCTCGGTCCGATAGAAATTGGACGAAATGCCGAACATACCGGAATGTTGCCCTTATTTCCCGGCATGACCATGGGCGCCCAAATGTTACGACTCGAAAATACGCGAGCGGCCACGCTCAAAGAAAAGTGGCCATCGAGTGCCCATGATCAACCTTCGGCGAATGTCAGAAATTGGCCCGAGTGCCGCCTTCTGCCTTACGTCACGGCCGAACCGCGACCGCCGAGGATCTTCATGAGAGTCCTGCCATCGCGTTGGCCACGACCTTCATAGTTGTTCTTCTCTATATCTCGAAACGTTGCCGGCGATGCCGGAGACCGCGAGCGACCCTATCCAGCGACTGCCGAAAGCTAGGATGCGCTGGTACTCAAACCGCACCTTCGCTCGCTTATCGTCGCGAGGCAGGTTGCTAACAACATTCGCGTCGTGCGTTCGTGGCAGTAGCCTAGCGGTCGTCGGTCTCCCACGCATTCGTCTTCACCGCGCTTTCGTTGGTCAGGGAAGGATCGGCAATCATCGTGAT
>NZ_FCOG02000146.1 GCF_001544975.2 Caballeronia arationis
ATGGAACTGCGCTCGGCTAACCCTGCGGCTCAGATGCTCGCTGCGGAGTCGTGGCCCGAGGACGAACCCACGCCAATCTACCTTTCGCTTGCGGATGATGGCCGGTTTCAATCGGCTTGCCGCCCGCAGCCGGGAATGGACTTTAAAGCGCTTCGTAACACAGCTATTGTTGCGATCTTGCTGGGCGCCGGCATCACGGCCGCCGAATGCCGTTACCTCCGCCTTTCCGACCTCGATATTGATGGCATCCGGCCAGACGTGTCAGTGCAAAAGCGCGGTCCGCGGATCGCTCGCCGAGTTCCGCTCGAAGCTTTCTCGCTCAAGGTGCTGAGGGAGTACCACGACGCACGAGTGAAGCTGGCCTGTCAAAGTGAGTGGCTATTTCTGGCGACCGCCGCCGGTAAGCCGATGAAGGACGATACGCTCGGAAAATACGTGCGGCTGGCGTTGCAGACGCTGGAAATCACGGCCGCAGATATGAGCCCACGACTTTTAAGAAATACCTACGCACGCCGCCATCTCCATGCGGGCCGCACTGACGAAGAGGTCGCCAACCTGCTGGGCCTGTCCAGTCATCGCACCAGTGTGCGACTGCGGCAGACACTTGACCCATCCTTTGCATCGCCTGAGTGTGAATATGAATCTATGGATAGCGAGATCGGGTGACTTCAGTCGGGCTCGCAACGAAATCAGGCTCTCGAGCGCAGACCATCGATGTTCGCTCACGCTCGTCCGAGACGGGCCCCAACAGCGTTTGGGCAGCAGGACCGATGCTCGAGACAAGCCACGAGATGGACGACAACGCGAAGTCGATGAGCATGACAATAGGGTCGCTTTTTAAGCGTACTTACGTACAGGATTGTTTGCGCTCGTGTTCGTGAATGGGTCGCGGGGGGCGGCCCTCGCCTCGGAAAGCGCCCATTTGCTGAACTTCCGGCACACTGTCGCTTTTCTCGGAAGGGCTCATCGTGGCCACCACCTTCAAACCTACGGCCGAGCAGGAAGCCGTCGTGACCGCCGCCAGTAGCGGCAACGATCTGAAGGTCAAGGCGTATGCCGGCGCGGGCAAAACGTCAACGCTTCGACTGGTTGCGCATCAACTCGGCAGTCGGCGTGGGAGCTATCTCGCTTTTAACAAAGAGATTGCTGATTCTGCCCGTCGAGGTTTTCCATCCAATGTGGCTGCACGCACGGTGCACTCACTCGCGTACGCTGGCGCCCCGTCACGCCTCACCGCCCGCATCAACCTGCCGTCGGAGCCTCCTCACGAGCTTGCCGCTCGCTACGGACTTGGGGCAATCGAGGTGCCTACCATCACCGGCAAGGCCGTCGAGATTGCGCCGTTTGAGATCGGCCGGATGATCACAGACGGTTTGGGTAGGTTTTGTCGCTCGTCCGACGAGTCCCCGCAGGCTTTTCACGTCCCGGTGGATGAAAAAGTGCGCGAGGACGCTGCTGACTGGCTGCGTGCCCTTCTCGCGCCCCACGTAACACGACTTTGGAGCGAGAGCATCGATCCGCGCGGGCGCAGCGCCATACAGCCGGATGTTTATTTGAAGGTGTGGGCACGGAGCAATCCCCGTATCGACGCGGACTTCATCTTGTTCGACGAGGCGCAGGACAGCGATGGCGTCATGCTCTCCGTTTTGTCGCAGCAGCGACACGCGCAGATCATCTATGTCGGAGACCCCTACCAGCAGATTTACGAGTGGCGCGGCGCGGTCAATGCGATGGGGCACATCATCGCGCCGGAGCGGCCCCTCACCGAATCGTTTCGCTTCGGGGCAACTTTCGCTGCACTCGCGAGCCGCATTCTGGCCTTACTTGGAGAGGCGACGCCCATACGGGGTCAGTCCGGTATCGGCTCGATCATGGTCGAGGACCCTTCTATTGCGCCCCCTGTGGACGCGGTGCTTTGCCGCAAGAACGCCACAGCCATCTGGCAGTTCGCGGCCGGAATTGAGATGGGCCATCGGCCCGCGATTCGCATGAACGCAAACGAGATCGTCGCATTCGCCGACGGGGCGGATCAATTGCTCGCCGGCCGCAGAGCGTTTCGTCCGACTGCGTTGTCATTGTTCGAGAACTGGAAGGAAGCCCAGTCGTTCGCACGCAGCGCGCTTGGCCAAGACCTGCGGCCGATTGTCGAAATCGTCGACGGTCGGGGCACCAATTATCTGCGCGCTCTAGCTCAGCGTGTGACGCCCGAAGGCCAGGCCGATTACGTCATCTCGACGGTACATCGTGCGAAGGGGCTCGAATGGAAGCGGGTGAGAGTCGTCGATGACTTCCGCTTCAAGATGATGGATGGCCGACTGACGATGGACGAGGACGAATTGCGCCTCCTCTACGTGGCTTTGACCCGTGCGCAACACGTGCTCGACATTTCCGATCTTCGAGAGGACCTGCTGAAACTCTTCAACGTCCGGCGTGAAAAATCAAATTGAACATCGCAGACCCACCGATTGATTACCTCCCTTCTTTGGACTGGGCAAGAGCCGAAGTAACCATTCTGTCTAGTCGCTCGCAGGCCGCCTTCACGACGCCGAGGCGCACTTCCCTCAATTGTCGGTCATGCTCGTTGATGATGGACGCAAGCGGTTCAAGCAGCGTCTCGGGCGTGATCCAGTCGTCAGTTGCCTTTCCTCTGTCGAGCTGCGCAAGGACCTCTTCCTCCACCTTCCGAATAAACGAGAGTTCGAGCAGCCCATGCCCAGCCTCCGTTATGAAACTGGTGAGCAAGACCGTTTGTGCAACGTTCAAAACATCCGTTGCCGTGGGACGCTGACTGCGCATGGTCTCAAATGCAAGCCGTGATCGCAGGGCCATCGTATCCGACTCTCGCCGAGCCACGGGTAGCAAAAGGACTTTCGATCCTTTGCGCGGCACCTTGGCTAATCTTCGCTTTTTCGAAGTTGGCATAATGTTCAGCCAATAAATACAATTGAATATGTTACGTTACCAAATGCAGCCGAAGCATACTGCTTCACGCGTATTCTCAATCCTGAGACGCGACCGCTGCACGTCAGGCACCGATCTCAAAAGACAAGGCAGTCCGGGTCCGCGACCGTGCGCAACTACATGGTGGCGTCCAAGAGGGGCGTATCAATATGCCCCAATATCCACGCTCAGGCGGTGGTGTGCAATTAGAAGACATCCGCCAAAAATGAAGGTTGATTAGACGAGCTAGCCGTTCCTCGGAACGCGTCTTGCTGGTCAGTTTGTTCCACCTTCATCGGAAAAGGAGAAACAGATGGCGGGCGACAATTCATACAAGCCGGGCGAGATCGTAAAAGTTTCAGGGATTTATTCGGTGGTGCACGAAGACGGTAAGGGAACGTTCGAAGTTACCTGTGTCGAAGGTGAGCATTTTCCGCCTACGCGCAGCGGGAAGGGCGCGCACTTCGAGCTGAAATATGGGGCGACGCACTCTCACAAACATGACGATAAGGTCGGCCCGCGAATCGCGGCTTTTCCAGAACCTCGACGCGCTGCCCTCCCGCCTTCACCGCTGCCTAAAGGGCAACGCTGTCTGCACCCCTGAAATGTAGTTTTTGATATGTAATAAGTCGGATAGAAAAAGCGACTCCGGAGCGACTCATGTGTTATTCGGCTCAAATCGAAGCGGACTACCGCAAGTATGTGAAAATGTTTGGCGCTCAGATGGACATCCGCCAATTCGCGCGCCTGTACTGGGAGCGAGCCGAAGGCAGCAAGGCAAAAATCCCAAAGGCGATGGATGATGCGTTCCGTAGCCCCGAGACGGGCGACGAGCGTCAGATAAAAGAATTTATCGACCGCTACAACGCTGAGCAGGCGACCAAGCTCGAACAGGATCTCTTCAAGCAACGGACGCGACTCGCCGATGCGGAGTGCACCCTACAAACGAAGACAACCAAGGCTGCGACTGAGAGCAAGCGCATCGCGACCGATAAGATAGAAACTTCGCTGCGACGCTTGGAAGACATCAATCGAACGATGCCCGAACCGCGTGACTCGCGCATCTTCCCGGGTCACTATGCCCCTGTCCTCGTCGTCGAGGACGGGCAGTACGTCGTCAGACCGATGCGCTACCAATGTCGCCTTGCGGGCAAGCCAGCCAACTATGACGTAAAATTTCCGGGCACCTACAACGCCCGTCGCGATAATCTTGAGGGCTTCTGGAAGCCATTGTTTGGGCATACGCATGGTGTGATGCTCGTCGATGTGTTCTACGAGAATGTCAGCAAGGCGAAGTGGGAGGGAACGTTACTCGAAGCGCACGACAAAGACGAAAACGTCGTGTTGGAATTTCGTCCGAGTAACGGCCAGCTGATGTGGGTTGCCTGCCTGTGGTCGCGATGGAGCGCCCCGGGCGAATCAGACCTGCTGTCATTTGCGGCAATTACCGATGAGCCGCCGCCAGAGATCGCCGCAGCAGGTCACGACCGTTGCATCGTGCCAATTAAGCCGGAGAACGTCGAGGCTTGGTTGAAGCCGGATGCCTCGAATCGAGGAGCGCTGCACGCTATTCTTGATGACAAGGACAGGCCGTACTTCGAGCACCGGCTCGCCGCGTAGGCGGCCTCCCTCCAAGGCGTTTTTATGCGACGAAAGCAAGCTTTGGTAACATCGCAACTTGAAAAAGCAACGGATAAACCAAGCATCGAAGATGCAGGCATTCAATGGACATTTTCTACTATTCGCAAAAGCTTGAACAAGACCTGAAGAACGGCCAAGTCGGTTACTTCGGTTCCAGCAGCACGAAGATTTTGCAGCTTGCAGAACGACTACCAAAGCGCATCTGGGTCTTCAAGACCCCGAAGGGGATGAAGGGGTCTGTCCAGTTGCTCGGTTCGCTGCTCGTCAGTGATGAACCTCGCGTTGCGGCCCAAACAAGCTATCCCCATGTCATCTATTACGACCCGTTTTCGCCTGCATCCGTGATGTTTACAGACTCCGATACCTCACAGCGCATTCAAGAGGTGTCGGCATACTTCCAATATCGCTTCCACTCCGCCTTCAGTGCCAATTTTCAAGGCGACGCTGGGCTACAAGCAATGGAATCGAATGTGGTCCGTGGATTGGAGTCTCTCGTTGCCGATTGGGGAAAATGCCAAATGCTGGAGCGCGTCAAGGATCGCAAGACCGTCCAACCTATCAATCCGTTTGCAAAAAGTTTTTGACGAAGCGGATGACTTTGGACAGAACACTGCGGGTCTTCGCGTCCATCCTTTAGGCGGCTGAATCCCGCCGATACCAACGAACGCGTCGGCATCGACGTTTCGGATCCAGGGCCGTACTTCGTTCTCACGAGTCGGGGAATTGGCGATGTAGTTCACTGCCGCTTTGAGGTCCGTGACCCACTGGGCGCCTCAGCGTATCTGCTGTCAGGGTTTTGTCGAAGGACGGCGATTCACGCTTCGTAGCCAATACACTCTGGTATCGAAGCACGGTGCTGGGCCCTATAAACTAAGGGTCGAGGGAAACTTCGAACGCGCATTTAGTGAATCTGAGATCTCCACCGCCTCGTCTATAATCTGTGCACTGCAGTCTCAAATATGGCAGGGAGCCTACCTCATGAGTCAAGCGCGCGAGCGACACTCGCGATTCCGAGACAGCGGTCAGCGCCAACCGAGCTACGTAAATAAATCGCCTCCCCGGCGGCAAGACAAACCTTACGTGAAGAAACCTTCCGCTCAAGAACCGGCGCAGACTGCTTCCATCTTCAAAACGCGATCTTTCCAATTTCTCGTCGACTCGGTGGGCGCCGAGAATATTGCGTTAGGACTTGATTCGACCCTGAATCGGGTGGCTGAACTGATGAAAGGCGAGCGCTTCACGCCTGAGACGGCCTTTCACATGGAAACCACGCTCGGGTTGCCGCACGGCTTTTTTGACCAGCCCTACCCTGCGCTCGCGCCCGAGACGATCGCGCGATTAAAATCGCCGTTAGACTTTGTTCAAGCGGACGCCGAGCCAGAAGTCCTGCCTAAAACATTCCAGCCGTCATCTGCCTCAGAAACCAATCAGCCGCTGCTCAAAGATCGTTTGCCCGAGGAACCGGAAATGCCAAAGAAAGCAGCGGGCGGATCGTCAACGCTCGCCCAGAACAGTCAAGCTACGCCCGCCAAACAGTCTGCCGCTCATTCCCCGCGAGAAAAATCCACGGCGAAAGTCAGTCCCTCTGAGAAAGCAAGCGGACCGCAATCGCTGGCGTTAAACGACAGCGCGGCTATTCAAAATATTCGGCGCGCCAACCTCCACGTTCTCACGACCCGCAACGGATCTAAAGCGAGACTTGGCGCGGTCATGACTCTGACCGGTTCCAACATGGGTCATCGGCTACATGGCAAGAAACGCATGGACGACGCCGAAGCGAACCGCTTTACCGAGCGACTGGGGTTGCCGACCGGATGGTTGGACACTCCGCGCTCGGAGGCAGAAATTCCGGAGTCCGTGTCCCAGCTGCTTCTTCCTGCTTCGCGCGGAAGGGCATCCATTCTAGGAAAACAAGCGAGCACCCTTGTCGATCAAGACCCACCGGTTTCAGCAAATGTCTCAAGTGAAAAACTGGCGACGGGAACGAGGGCAAGCGGAACAGAGGCGAGTGAGAAAGAGGCGCTCGTTGTTAGCGAGCAAAATCATGCAAACCCTCCTACTCCTGCGATCGCCAATCCGTTACGTGGGGAGAACAACACCCCACGTCCAGTTGCGCCCGAGCAGACAGCAATCGCTGCGGTTCCGCCTCAGCTGATACCGCGGCCCTTCACTTCTGTGACCAGCATAGAGAACCTCGTAGGGATTGAACCGGTGGCGGAGGCGCTGATCAAGACGCTGGCAGGCAAGGCGCGCACCGGCCGACTGGACGAAATGAAAGCACTCGAGTTGTTGCAGCAGGCAGTGTTGCTGTAGAGAGCCGGGTATCGACGTGCGTTGACCCTTTTTTACCCACTCCGCCGGGCGAGGCGTGTAGAGGCTTTTAGCGATGCGGCGTCGGGCGCGCGCCGACGAGCCGACTAAAGATCGCGGGTCGTCGTTCGATACAACTCGGCGCGCCGACTCGCACGTCAGGATTCACTGGTCGAGGAATGGCCGGAGCTTGTCGGCCCGGCTGGGGTGCATTAGTTTTCGCATCGCCTTGCTCTCGATTTGCCGAATCCGTTCGCGCGTTACATCGAACTGCTTGCCGAGTTCTTCAAGCGTGCAATCCGACGCCGTATCGATACCGAAACGCATGCGCAGCACCTTCGCCTCGCGCGGCGACAGCGCGTTGAGCGCCTCGTCGATCGCAGCGCGCAGGTTCGCGTGCACAGCCGCATCCGTAGGCGATGCCGCCATCGGATCTTCGATCATATCGCCAAGCGTCGCGTCGGCGTCCTCGCCCACCGGCGTCTCAAGCGATACCGGTTGCTTGGCGACCTTCAACATGTCCCGAACCTTCGCCTCCGGCAGTTCCATGCGCTCGGCGAGCAACGCAGGATGAGCTTCCTGTCCGGTCTGCTGCAAAATCTCGCGCGAAATGCGATTAAGCTTGTTAATTGACTCGATCATGTGCACCGGCACGCGAATCGTGCGCGCCTGATCCGCCAGCGAACGCGTGACGGCTTGCCGCACCCACCACGTCGCGTAGGTCGAAAACTTCCAGCCGCGTCGATATTCGAATTTGTCGACGGCTTTCATCAAGCCGATATTTCCTTCCTGAATCAGATCCAGGAAATGCATGCCGCGATTCACGTACTTCTTCGCAATCGAGATCACAAGGCGCAGGTTCGCCTCGATCATCTCGCGTTTCGCCTGACGCATTTTCGATTCGGCTGCCATCATCTGCCGGTTGACTTGCTTTAACCGTTGCAGCGGCAGTACCGCGTTCGCTTCGATATCAATCAGCTTCTGCTGCTCGGCCTGAATCGCTGGCAGACTGCGTTCCAGCGCAGCGCCGTACTCATGCGAGGACGCGGCCGCGGTCTCAGTCCAGCCAAGATCGGTTTCGTGCCCCGGAAATGACGTCACGAACTTCTCCCGCGGCATCCCGCAGCGATCGACGGCGATTTGCAAGATGCTGCGTTCTACCGCCCGTACATGCTTGACTTGCTGATGCACGTCCGCACAAAGCCGGTCGATGGTCCGCGCCGTGAAACGAATCGGCGCCAGTTCGCGCTGGATCGCTTCGCCTATAAGTGCGAAGGCTGTCGCGCCCTTGCCTTCTGCAGCGTCGGTGTGTGGAATTTGATCGAACAGCTCGCGCACTCGCGCAAATATCGCGAGGCTGTCGCTCGTAAGCTGTTGCAGACGCGCTTCGTTCGCCTTCGTCGGATCCTCTTCCTCGATCTCACTGTCCTCGTCGCCGTCCTGCTCGCCCTCCTCGTCGTCGCCATCGGCACCGTCCGTGTCGATGACGGCTGAATCATCCGCGTCTGACACCGGCGGATCGCCCGCCGCGGAGTCTTCATTGAGACCGTCGACCAGTTCGTCGATGCGCAGTTCACCCGCCTCGATTTGCTCCACGCTGGCCAAAATCGTACTGACAGTTGCCGGGCATGCCGCAATCGCCTGAATCATTTCGTGAAGCCCGGCTTCGATGCGCTTGGCGATCTCAACCTCGCCCGCGCGAGTCAACAGTTCGGTCCCACCCATTTCACGCATGTACATGCGCACGGGATCGGTCGTGCGCCCAAATTCAGAATCGACGGTGGAGAGCGCGACTTCCGCTTCCTCGTCCGCCTGGTCGTCCGACGCGGCGGCCGGCGCGGCATCGTTCAGGAGCAGCGTCTCGGCGTCAGGCGCTTGCTCATAGACCGCGACGCCCATGTCATTGAAGGTGCCGACAATCGTCTCGATCGCTGCAGTCTGCGCGAAGTTGTCCGGCAAGTAATCGTTGATTTCAGCGTGAGTCAGGTAGCCGCGCTCCTTGCCCAGTTGAATGAGGGCGCGCATTTGGCGCTGCCGTTCTTCGTCCTGCAACGCGGTCGCCGCGGCGTCCATCGGCAGCAAGGCGGCAGCTGCCTTGGTCTTCGAAGCGCGCCGGGCCGAAGCCTTCGGCAGAGATGCGGCCGTGTCTGGTCCTGAATCTTCCCGATCAAAACTTGCCATACATTCTCCTCGACTGGTTTGCCCGGCGATGAGGCCGACGACTATCGGTACCGCGGCCGACGAGCCACGGACAATCATGGCGGCAGATGGGCGCGACTCGTAGGATCGCAACGAGCAATGAACGCGGCCTGCTGACATGAACCGGCCGGTTGGAATAGCGCGATAGCAGCAGCGCAATAAAAGCAGAGTCTAAAATTATATCATGAATTGCTGCGATGCACCAATCGAGTGATTTCACTCGAACGCAACGCCCCTGCTTCGCGTGCGGACCACGCATATCAGCCATCATCGTGCCGTTTGCTCTCGCGATGTCGGTCTTGTTGCTCGGCTTCTTCCTTCCGCCAATCCGGCGGTTCGACGCGGGCGTCCGCCCGATCAGTGACCGGTGCGGCGACGGATCGCTGTCGTGTGCTTTGTCGTTTGCTCGTGAGCTAACAACAGTTGCAGTGTCAGAACAACGCCTTCTGCGCCGCCGCGGCGAGCCTTGACGGCCCTTCAACTACTAGACCAGCGTCCCTCAAAAATGCCATTACGCTTCGTGACGGAGCGTGCAGCTTCCGGGCGAGCATCACGGCGTACTTGCTCACCGGACTATGCGGATGGCAGTTATCGAACGATTCAAGAAGCTCCTGAACGAGTTCGATTGGAACCTTAAACCCAGCTTGGACCGAAAGCACGCGCAACTGGCTTGCCGACAGCGTCGCATTCGCGACCCACGTGAGGTCGTTGGCGCCAGCGGGCGTCCCGCGGGCCGGCACCAGGTAGCTCGGCGTCTCGATGTTCTCGATCAACGGCACGAGCGCACCCCGCTCGACCAGAGCCTGCAGATAACGAAACACCGCTATGTTGGCGGCCTTTTCTCGGCCCGGGTTGACCCAATAACGCTCGCTGAGATACTGCAGCACGTCGAATAAAGCAACTTCGCGTACGGCGGAATCGGTGCTGGCTGGCAAAACAAAGTAACCGAACGCATCGGCCTGCCAGACGCGACGATCGACGCCGAACGTTTCCTCTGCGGGGACTTCGATGTCGACCTCGGGGGGCCACCGGTCACAAGACAGTGCCATTTGGGCCTCCAGCAGCCCCAATTGTTCCGTGTGGTTCAATTGCCGATAGACGGCATTGTCAGCAAAAACAAGAGGCGACGTCCAGGACGAAGGCGCCCGGTCGTCAGCGCGACCCGACATAGACACGCGGTCCCGCTCGTCGCACGGCAGCCGCGGCGAGTGTCGTAGCGCCCTCTCGAGAGGGAAGATCCAACGCTTGTTCTCAACCGAGTGAAGCACGCACTGCCGCAAGTCTGCCCATCCCTGGATGTGGGAAGGGTCCGGCAGGTTGACGACCAGCGCTGGCACCTTGAGCTTCTCGATCCGTTCGACAGGCACCGTTGGAGGCAGCCCAGGGATGGAGAATTCCACGATCAGCTGACCGTCTGCGGTCTCGGCTAGAAAGTCGACCGGAACATGAACGACCTCGATGTCGGCTATTGAGTCGCTCCACTGGATGAGGCGGCTCCGAACGTGAGTGGTATCCTGCTCCCCACCGGCGAGCGGCACTTTGATGAAGCGGCTTTCCAGCAGCACGTGTTGGGCGCCCGCGCGCAACGCATAGTGGGCAGCAAGCCTGCACGTACCCCGGTGTGGGTGCGCGAAGTAGGGAACGCCGCCCTTGGGAACTTTGCGCTGCAGTTCTATGCCACACGCAACGCAGAAGTATGCCGCGCGACTCGAGGCAAAGACATCGCTTGCGGCCGCCACATTCGCCGCTTGGTCTCTTGCGAAAACAATATGCGCAGAGTTGGACATGAGCACGACCGGTCGGGTTGCACGCCCCGGTTTTACCGCATATTTGCTAACTTTCCCTAATTCCAGCAAAAAGGCGTGGTGAATAGGAGACGCAGTGTTCGTCGTTTCTGAAGCTGCCCGGAATAAGCCCAGCTCAATCTGAGCCACGCGACATATCGGAAACGCCGAATAGCGGCGGTGGCACTTCGTTGGCGTGTTAATAACGGGCTGCCCGTCACCGCTCATCGCTTGACGGGATTCTGGAGTCGCTCGGTTTTTCTCGCCGTGCGTCCTCGCTCACCGGAGTGAGATACGCGAATCTTCATCGACCACCCTGCCCCCACGCGTACGGCGGAAACACGTGGCTTTCAGAATTTCTTCACAGAGCTTTTGAACGACGTCACTACAGCAAGCATCCTGGCCGCAGCCCGGGTCAACCAGATAAAGCGCACCGTCAAGCCAATCGAAGACAGCGCGTCTGCCCCCGATTACTGGCTCGCACCCGGCGCGATACCCGCTTTTTTCTGAGCGTCTTGGATGTCTTGCGGATAATGGGTATCGTTGCCTCTGCCAGGGTTGTAGCCCGCGTCTTCGAGCTTCTTCAACTCCGCATTTTTCTTCGCGCGTGCCTGTTTCCGAGCTGCCTTCTTTTCTGCTTTCGTGGTAGGCGCGGCATTTGTCACGTCGGTGGCGGTCGAACCGGCGTCCTGAGCATAAGATAAAGATGCGCCGGAAACGCCCAGAACTAGCACAATCAACGACAGGCCGATACTCTTGAGCTTTGCTTTCATGTCGACTCCTATGATAGTTCCAGTGACATCGTCCGACTACTTACAGTATGGTCAAGCGCTTTAGGAAACTCAGTCGATTCTATTGATCAGTGAAACTCGGTTAAGGAGAAACCCAGCGCATCGCCGCAGCGCGCTTGCCGCCTGATCATTGTATGAGAGTTCCAGGCAGCGATGCTCCGCGGCTAGTATAGCTTTCCCCGCGTCTCTGCGGAACGCGGGCGTGGAGGAGTTATGGATGGTAAAACTAAGGGAATCGAACAGCGAGTGCTTGTGTGGAGTGTTTTATGTTCGAAGCAGCGAAGGTCGGTGCATCGCCGCAACGATTGGCCAACCTGGAAGCGGCGATCGATTACATCGCCGGCACGCCGACACACGCTGGCGAAGTCCGACCGTGGATCCGGAACGTCGAAACCAAGGCGTTCGTAAACATCGGCGGCAGAGTGAAACCCCGAAACGGGGTGCCGCGACGATCCCGCCGTGGCTGCAGCAATGCGCCAGGGGCCAGAAGATCGGCTACGCGCAGGCTTGGACGGGCCTAGTGGAGTACTACGGCGTCGACGGCTCAGCCGACTATGATCCGGAACGATGTGCGGAGCGACCCCAGCGGGTCGCTTGCCCGCGGGGGTCGAGGTTAAAAATTTGAGGACGATCGGGCGCCGCTTACTCGGTCACCTTCACGTTCTGCCACCAGCGAACGCCTGAAGGCAGGTCTCTGATAAACGCGAAGGCACTAGCCTGTTCTCCAGTGAGCTCGATCACACCGCCCTGCAAGTTCGCCATCTGCAAGTAGACGAGGTTGGCGAGCGCCAATTCGCCGCGCTCCTCAGCGATGCCGGTCAGCGTCTCGACGGCATCAAGCAAAACAGCGTGGAACTGTTTGGTGTCAGCGGCGAGGCGCAGCGACACATCCGCGTTGCTAATCGCGCCCAATACCGCATCACATTGAGCTTGCGGGTCGTCGGGCCCGTACTGCTCGTGCTTGATCCAGCTTCGGATCACCATGTCATTGAGTACGTCGTCGACGAAATCGGTGCAGGAATAAGTCATGGAAGGCTCCAGTCAAGAAGTGAAAGAAAAAGAGCCGCTGTCAGATGCGACGCAAACGACCGGTATCGAACGCAGAGGTGCGACGCAGGTACGGCGGGCGCGGCGGCTGCGATTGAGCAGTAGCCGGTGCGGCTTGCTGCGCTGGCGGCTGGTGAGGCACCGCGTTCGAGTGAGACGGCTACCGGCTGCCGCAGCAGCAGCATCAAAAGGTTTGCCATATGAGATAGCGCCGGAGGGCGCGAGAAAGGAGGCAAACGGGAAGCGCCCCTTGTGGGGCAACTCCCCACAAGGGTTAATAAATCAGGCGGTAAGCGCCTGTACGTCGATGACCGCGTCGGCTTCCGCGACAAGTTCCGGCGTCTGTGAGATGAAAAACTCTCGCTGATACCCGCCTTGGCGCAGCACCTCGCGCTTCATGCGCATGAACTGCACTTTGCGCTCGGGATCGAGCGGGCCGTCTGACTCGTCGCTGAACAAGGTCTGATAAGGCTGACCAGTGTTCTGCGCGAGATAGAGCGCGATGCCCCGCGTGAGGCACTCGTTGATCCAGACCTTCTGACCGCCGGACATGACGGACACCGACTTGCTGCTGTCGGACTCGGCGTCGTGAACGAGGATCTCGAAACCCTCTCGTAGTTCACCGCTCGCGAGCGTGCGCTGCGTGCGGATCTCAACCGTGAAGCGCATGCCGTAACACGCGAGCAGTAGCTCGTTGACGGTATGCGTGAGCGCTGGACCCGCGTCATCGATGGTCAGCGCGATCACGCCCTCGATGCCCAGACCCTTAGCGAGCAGCTTCCACCGCGCGATCTCGTCGGAGAGGCGATCGGCACGCGACTGCGTGGCCGAGAACTTCTCCAACTCCAACGCCAACGCTTCCGCTTCGGCCTGCAAGACACTCTGCGAGCGGATCGATTGCTCGATCCGACCATCAAGTGCCGCGACGGTCTCCCGGTTCGCTGCGATGTCACGGTCCAATCTCGCGATCGCGGCTGTGACGTCAACGGCGGCCAGTCGGCTCACCTCCTCGGTGATGCGCGCAAGCTCCGCTGCGATACGCGTCTTTTCAGACTGGTACTTGGCGGTACGTGCGGCGGTTTCCTCGGTGATCGAACGCAACTCCGCTTGCGCGGCTTCGAGTCCCGATACGGCGGCATCCAAGAGCGGTTTGGTCGCAGCAAGCTCCGCCGCCGCCTGCAAGGCACGGCGAAGCCGCGCGGCCGCGTCGGTGATGGCGAGCATCTCGACACGCTTTGCCGCAAGCTCTGCCGGCACCCGTACCAAGGCGTCGGCCTGCGCTTTCTTCTCGCGATACTCCGCGCGAAGATTGGCGACCGACACCCGCTGCACCTCCGCTTGTGCTTTCGCCTG
>NZ_FCOG02000279.1 GCF_001544975.2 Caballeronia arationis
CACACACTCTGTGATAACGTCATGATTGGCTCCGGTCGTCCACGGGTCTTCGGACCCATTGAGCTTCGAGCTCGTACATCGCTGGGCACGTCCCAGCCGGCTCGACCGGAGCCACCTTACACCGCCAGCGCTCCGCAGTCACCCGTACAACTCGTCGGTCTGAGGCGGAGCCTCGTTAGACATAATGGTCGCTGCTGACTGAGCACCGGAGCGGCCCGTCCCGAGTATGAGCACAGTAGCGCCTTCTCTCACTGCCCGCACGTCACGGATCGGCGTAATCGAGCGGGGGACAGTCGGCGTAATGAGGCCACTTGGAATGGCGTAAGTCTTCCGTTCGGGGCTCGAGAAGGCGGTATTGAACGCCGTCAGCCGACGATTTCCGACCAGATGCTGCAGCTCTTCGTCGTACAGGAACGCTCGCCCGAGCGCCGGGCTCCAAACTACAGATGCATGGGCCGCCCCGCCGAGTTTTGCGGGATGAAGCCAACGAATTCGATTGGACGTCGAAGTTGCAGCAGGCGTGCCGCCTTCCGCCTCGGGTGTAGGCGATCGGAATTTCACCGCGCAACACAATGCACAACAACGCGTCCAGCCTACCACGTCCCTTGCGTTCTGCTGCGATGGTTTGGGGCGGCCCCCTCGAATGCCGGACACGGAGTAACGCTTAAACTTTGAGGTAGTCTTACGCGGACGACTTTCATGACGCACGTCGCGCTCATCGATGTCTAGCTTTGTGCATGGAGATTGCCGTCACGGCTATGCTACCTTCGCGCGTTGTAGGCACCGGGAAACGAATAGGCTGGAGAGCAGGATGCGTCAGACTGGAGATGCGCAAGCTGGCACTTGGTGGCCGACTCCGGCATGGACAATCGTCTCATGCGGTGTGCTCAGCGCACCGTGTGAGCGTGCCAGCGGACGGTGCGCCGGTGGCTGCCGGCGCACTCGTGTCCTCTGCGACTCGCGCAATCGGTCAATGACCGCGAACCAACTCTTCTAGGCCATGCAGACCGACGGGCGAAGTCGCCTGCCACGGCAACAACACAGCCCGCTTCGTATCCTCCTTCATCACGCGCTCGATAAATGGTACCTCGTAGCGCGCTCGTTCGGCGAGTGCCGGGTCGTGGGTGCCGCTTGCGAGCAGACTTTGGTCAATGACCCAGGCATACGGTTCAATCTGGGCTCGTCGGAGGTCGGCCTGCAGGCGCTCTGCCTCATGAACAGGTGTCGCCTCGGCGAGCGTCACGATAAGTACGCGCGTAAAATCGGGGTCGCGCAGACGTGGCAGAAGCTTGCGAACCGCTTCTGGCATTTCACCTTGGGTGCGCATGACTTCCCGATGGTAGGCCTGCGCTGAGTCCATCAGCAGGATGGTGTGTCCAGTCGGGGCCGTGTCAAGTATCACGAAAGAGTCCCGGGCCTCATCCACCGTTCGCGCGAATGCGCGAAAAATTGCTATCTCCTCGGTGCACGGCGACCGCAGGTCTTCCTCGAGCATCGCCTTCCCCGGGGCGTCGAGATGGGCACCGGCCTTGGCGAGAACCTCATCGCGATAGCGGTTGACCTCCAGTTCTGGGTCGATGCGCGTCACACTCAGACCTGGAAGGGATTCCTGCAGCGTCCACGCCACGTGCGCGGCCGGGTCCGTGGTTGAAAGCAGGACAGCATGGCCGCGCTGCGCCAGTTCAAGTGCTATCGCCGCAGCCACCGTCGTCTTGCCGACGCCACCCTTACCCATCGTCATGACAAGGCCGTGCCCAGCCCTCTCAAGGTCGTCAACGAGCGGCAACAGGCCCCCGGGCAACTCCACGCTCAATTGGCCATCCGTCCTGGGCGCGGCAATCTTCTCCGGGTGCAAGTACGCCTTCAACGCGGCCAGCCCAACCAATCCCCTGGGAATGAAGCCTGTTTCGCTTCGCGGAAGGGCTGCGAGACTCGGCGGCATTGCCTTTATAGCTACAGCCTGCTGTTCTTCCATCGCGCACGCGATGTCATCGTCAGAAGAGGCAGCCTTGAAAACACCATTGACGGCGAGCACAAGGTTTCGGACCCCGAGGTCGGCCAGTTCGATACGGGTTCGCTCCGCCTCACGGAATGCAGATGCCTCCGGTCGAGTTACCAGGACCATAGTAGTGCGGTCGTGGTTGGTCAGTTCGGCAACGGCCGAAGCGTACAGTTGCCTGCTTTGCTCAAGGCCTGCCAGAGGCCCCAGGCACGAATTGCCGGTTGTGTTCGTCGACAGAAAGTTGCTCCAGGCCGACGGCAGTGTCAGCAAACGCAACGTGTGCCCCGTGGGTGCGGTGTCGAAAATGATGTGGTCATACGCATTCGCGGTGGCACTACCGCCCAGCAGGTCGGCAAAGGCGTCGAACGCCGCTATCTCGACGGTGCAGCCACCGGAAAACTGTTCCTCCATGCTGCGAATTGCCGCATCGGGCAGCACGCCCCGATAAGGGCTGACCATGCGCTCGCGGTAGGCCGCCGCAGCGAGCTCCGGGTCGATGTTCAGCGCATGGAGGTTTGGAACCTGGGCAACTGGCGTCGGCCGCCCGGAAAGTTGAGTCTCGAGCACCTCATCGAGATTGGATGCCGGGTCGGTGCTGACAAGCAGCACGGTCTTACCATTTTCAGCCAGCTGCAGCGCTGTTGCGCAGGCGAGCGACGTCTTGCCGACGCCGCCCTTGCCGGTGAAAAAGAGATGGCGAGTTGTAACAAGAGGGAGTGTCATATCGATGCGCCGGTTAGCATTCGCCGGGCTTGCAACTGCAGGCTCCGGCCTTGATGTGCGGCTTCTCGGCGGTCGAAACCTTGAGCCCCAGTTTCTGAATCAGTTGGGCACGCGACGGATACACCCCGACGGAGATAATCCGACCATCCACCGTTACGATGGGCAGGCGGTCCATACCCGCATGCAGCTCCCGGACCACGTCCGGATTTGCCGCAAAGGCTGCCGCGTCGTGCCCGAGGCCGTTCCGAACGACTTCGACACCATGCTCAGCAAGCCAACGAACGTCAGCGCTGAACCGAACAAGCGTCGGGTCGACGTCGACGCCGCACACACCGGTCGCGCAGCACATGGCCGGCTCAAACACTTCAAGTTTGCTCATCGTTGCTCCCACGAATTCTGTCTTGTCGGGCCAGACTGCAGCCGCGTCCGCCCCGTCATGCTCGTCCCTCTGAAGGGCGAGTCGTTGACCTCGGTCAAGTCACAGACGATGGAGCGGCATTTCGCTGCATGAAAAGTCGAAACTCTCGCCAGTCGCCTCCAGGTGCTTCGTTGACTTGAGTCAAGGGAGGGGCGGTACTGACATGTAGCCTTTGTGCACGCGGTGACTGCGCACGCTCTGTCGCCGTGTCGCGCGTCCACAGGGAGGGGATATGAAAAAGCTTCTAGTTGCGTTGGCTGCCGGTATCGCGTTGACATCCCCGGTCCTGCAAGCTGCTTCGAAAGACACAGCTGCGTCGCAAACCAGTTCAAAAACGCAGCCCCCGAGCGCTGCTGAGTTCGACAAGAATCTGGCCCAACTGCAGGAGCAAATGAAGACAATGCAAGCGCAGATGGAACAGATTCGCAAAACTCAGGACCCTCAGGAACGCCAGAAGCTACTCCAGCAGCACTGGGCCACGATGCAAAACGCGATGACAATCATGCACGGGATGTGGGGCCCGGGGATGATGGGACATGGAATGGGTCCAGGCATGATGGGTGGCGCTGGGCCCGGGATGATGGGGGGCTGGGGCCATATGGGTGGCTACTACTCACACCTGACGCCGGAGCAACTGCGGCAGCGCCAATACATGACTGACCAATACCTGCGGATGCAGCAGGAGATGATGAACAACATGATGTTGCAGCAGCAATACCGGATGGGGCCACCGCCTGCCGGTTCACAGTAGACATGCTGAAGAACCGAATACCGACGACGTCCCAGCCTTAAAGGCTCGACAACTACAGGAGCGGACATGAGCGGCATATCCGACTACAAAGACCTCACAGGCGCCGTGTCGGCTCAGATGC
Organism: Caballeronia arationis; assembly: GCF_001544975.2. Classification (GTDB taxonomy): domain Bacteria; phylum Pseudomonadota; class Gammaproteobacteria; order Burkholderiales; family Burkholderiaceae; genus Caballeronia; species Caballeronia arationis. The sequence continues at coordinate 4,016 of NZ_FCOG02000279.1, forward strand.
GAGCGATGCGCGCGTCTCAGCGAGTTCGTCGACGAGCGTCGCGATCATGACGTCGAGGTCGGCGATCTCGTCGTGCAACTCCAGATAGCGACGTC
>NZ_FCOG02000581.1 GCF_001544975.2 Caballeronia arationis
GGCGCTATCAAAAGCGAAGTGCAACACCTATGTCGTATAAGGTGTCGCAATGCCCGACAAAACTTCGTATCAGCAACTTCAACCTGAAGAACGCCTTGCCATCGCAAGCCTACGACTGCAGGACGTGAGCATCAGGGCCATGGCCCTGATGCTCGGGCGTTCACCAGCGACCATCAGTCGCGAGCTGATGCGAAACAGCTCCGCCACTGGCTACGCATCGGTGCCGGCTCAAGCGCTGAGCGCCGCCCGCCGTAGCGCGGGCCGCCGTCCCGCCAAGCTTTGCCTGCAGGGCGTTCGCTGGCGGGTTGTTGTCACCTTGCTCGAGTGGAAGTGGTCGCCCCAGCAGATATCGGGCACACTCAAGCGGATGTACCCGACCGACCCGACCCGGCACGTTTCGCACGAAACCATCTACACGGCTATTTACGCTCAGCCGCGCGGCGAACTGCGCCGCCAGTTGATTGCCTGCCTGCGCCACGGCCTCAGCACCCGCATGTCCCGCACGCGCGGCACCGACCGGCGCGGGCAGATTCCCGACATGGTCAGTATCCACGTGCGCCCGCCCGAAATCGAGGACCGCCTGCTGCCTGGGCATTGGGAAGGCGATTTCATC
>NZ_FCOG02000280.1 GCF_001544975.2 Caballeronia arationis
TGGGCCCAGACCTGCTTGCTGGACTTCCAGACCACGCGCCGGAAGCTGCGCCGCGAATACCTCAACGTCATGACGAACAGGCGTGGCCGTCGGTAGCGGCCTGTCTTCGGATCGCGGGTCAGCGCGCCTTCACCGTAATCCACTTGGGCCTATTCACCTAATCTGAAGGAAGCCGTAATCGGAAGGAAGCCGTCGCGGCCGCCGGCGGTCCGTGCTTTTCTCAACTCCGCTTTCCATTATGGGCACATGGCATCCTCAGGCTTGGTCTCGTCCAAGGAGGTTCCCATGTCCACTCCGCTACTAGCTGATGAGCGGTTGATCGAGAAACTGCTGGCACATCTGCGGGCCGAGGGGTACTCCCTACGGATCCAGCGGTGGTATCCGGCTCGCGTGCGTCCGTTCCTCAATTACTGCCGCCGCAATGGACTGTCTATCGAAACCGTTGTCTCGGGACATGTGACACAGTTCTTGCGGGGGCAATATCGACGATCGCGGAAACGAAACAGCAATTTGCCACCGTTGCAGCAGTGGCGACATCGATACACTGGCGCCATCAATATGATGCTGCGTCTTGTGCGCGGTGCATGGCCGGTCCCGGACCCGCCTAGCAACGCAATCGAAGGTTTCCATCGCGATATAGTTATGGAGTACGACACATGGTTGCGTGAACTACGCGGACTGCACCCACTGACTCGAGCCAAGCGCGCAAAGCATGCGTTGCAATTCCTAACTTCACTTGGGCAGCGCGCAGACCCGCAGGGCCTGAAGTACTTGAGCGTTCACGAACTCGACGCATACTTGAAGCAATGTTGTGTCGGACTGCGACGCGCATCCATCGAAGATCGAACCGTCTGCCTCCGTGATTTTCTTCGCCACTTGTGGCGCACCGGGCGAACTGCCACTGATCTCGCTGGCACTGTGATTGGGCCACGCATCTATGAGCACGAAGGCATCCCAGTCGCCCTGCGGACAGAAGACGTGACGCGAGTTCTGGAGGTGACTCGGAAGGACCTCTCTCCGGTGGGCCTGCGCGACTACGCCATCTTGTCCCTGTTGTCCACCTACGGCCTACGTGCTGCAGAAGTCGCCAATTTACGCCTGGAGGACATCGACTGGAGGCGGGACATGCTTCGGGTGCGCCATACAAAGACCGGGACCTCCTCCGAGCTGCCATTGCTACGCGAGCCGGGCGAAGCTGTGCTCCGATATGTGGAGAAGGCGCGACCGCCAAGCGTGTATCGAGAGGTATTCCTGCGCATCCAGGTGCCATACCGTCCATTCAAGAACGGATCGATCCTCAACTGCATCACGAATGCTCGTCTGCGAGCAGCCGGAGTCACTCCGCAAGGAAGGAAAGGCCCTCACGCCTTTCGCCACGCGCGCGCCGTTAGCTTGCTGCGATCTGGTGTGCCGCTCAAGATCATCGGTGACGTGTTGGGTCACACGTCCGCCGGGGCGACCGCAGGATATCTGAAGCTCGCGACCGAGGATCTGCGATCCATCGGACTAGATCTACCAGGAGGATTTTTGCCATGACTCATTTATCGTTCAACAATGCAGCCCTCATCGAGCGCTTTTTGCAGGCGCAAGGTTTTCGACATCCAGCTACGCACAAGAACTATGCAGGCATTCTGTGCAACTTCACCGGCTTTCTCGCAGACCATGGCGCGATTACATCACCGGACGTCGCGATCGTGACGCAATGGCTAAAGGAACACAGTCTCAAGTGGAAGGTGCACATCCTTTATCACCGGGCCTTCCTGATTGAGCGATACGTTCGGTGGCTGCATGAGCAGGGGATGATCGCGTCGAACCCATTTACAGAATTGCATCGACAGTACGGTCCCCGCACTACACCGATCGTGCGAGCCCTCGTCAGTGAAGATAGCGACGAGGCGCTCCACAACCAACGCCAGCTTCCTCGCTTCGGAAGTTTCCTTGGCGTTGTGATGGCTCAGCATGTTTCACACATGCGCGTGCTCGGTTATCGCTATCGCACTGAAGAGCAGAGACTACTGCGCTTCGATCGGTTCCTGCAACGCCATCCTGAGCTGGCCGGGTTGACGCTCTCCGAACTCGTCGAGCATTGGAGTCAGGAAGAACCGTCACCGTACCACTTGTTCGAAGCTCGGAGAGCCGGCCGTACCGTGTCGAAAGCGATGCACCGGATCGACCCGCGGGTGCCGGTCTTGTCAATCGGCGACGGAGTAGCTCGTGCTGCCCGGCAGCAGCAACGATCTCCCTATCTCTACACGGACGATGAGATACAGCGCATCTTGCACGCGGCGCTGTTGTATCCTTCGCCGAAGGCACTGTGGCGTCCTGTCACCCTCTTCACAATGCTTGTGCTTGCATACTGTGCCGGGCTTCGGGGAGGCGAGGTCGCGCGTTTGATGCTTGGCGATGTCGACCTGCGTGAACAGACACTCGAGATCCGGGAGACGAAGTTTTTCAAGAACCGTCGCTTGCCTCTGGCTGCTGGAGTCATGGCCTCCATCAAGCACTATCTTGGTGTGCGAGAGCAAGCCGGCGCACCTAAGAATCCTGAGAGCCCTTTGTTCTGGAGTCCACAGCGCAATTGCGGATACACCGTAGGCGGCGTACGGCTCATTCTTACCGACGTCCTGCGACGTGCGGACGTCAAACCTGCACGCGGCGCAATTGGGCCGCGAGTTCATGATCTGCGACACACGATGGTTGGCCATCGGATGCGCGACTGGTACAAGTCGGGAATCAACCCGCAATCCAAGCTTCCCTATCTCGCAACATACCTCGGGCACAAAGACATCCGCTCAACACTGGTCTATCTGAACATCACACCAGAGTTGCTGCAGAACGCCAGTGAACGCTTCCGCAAGAATGGCGCAGCGGCGCTACAGACGAGGGAGATCCTGCCATGAAACAGAGTACCTTCGCCTCTTTGCTGCACGCATTTTTCCACGAATGGATGGGCAAGCAGAGGAATCTCTCCCATCACACGGTATGCTCATATCGCGACACGTGGAAGATGTTCCTTCAATTTACCGCCTCGTGGGCGACGGCAGATCGCGCAGCTGTCTCTAGCGGACCTGCAGGCCGGTGAGGTGCTTGCGTTCCTGGACTATTTGGAGAAGGACCGGAAGGTGTCCATCGGCACGCGCAACTGTCGACTTGCCGCTATTCACAGCTTCTTTGCCTTTGTCGCACATCGCGAGCCGCTTGCGATCGCGCAGTGCACAGAGATCGCACATATTCCGGTCAAGAAGATGTCGCGGCCCACCATGTGCTACATGGATGCCGAGGAAATTGCGGCGGTTCTTCGAGAGCCCGACCAATCGAGCCTGGAAGGGCAGAGAGATCACGCGTTGCTCGCGTTCCTTTACAACACGGGGGCACGGATCCAGGAGGCGCTGGATGTGTGTCCACGAGCCATTCGCTTTGAATCTCCTGCACAAGTAGAGCTGTTCGGTAAAGGACGAAAGTGTCGTATCTGCCCCTTGTGGCCGGAAACGGTGGCCATAATCAAGGCGCTGCTCAGGCGACAGCCGCGCAAGGGTAACGAGCCTATCTTCGTCAATCGATATGGCCAGCCGCTCGGTGCAGCCGGGGTTCGCTTTAAGCTCAAGCAGTACGTTCAGTCAGCTACGCAGCACGTGCCATCGCTCGCGACAAAGCGGATCACGCCGCACACGTGGCGTCACAGCGTCGGAGTTCAGCTAGTCGCTGCTGGTGTCGACGTGACGGTGATCCGTAGCTACCTCGGGCACGCTCGACTGGATACGACCAATCACTACGCCCGCGCAAATTTGGATACGAAGCGAGAGGCGCTCGAGCAGATCGACCCATCAACAAAGCCCGGTCGGCCGCCGCGATGGAAGCGGAATCCGGAGCTGCTGACCTGGCTCGAATCGCTGTGAAGAGTAGCGCCGATAATGAGAAGGTCATATGGTCTACCGACCCGGAGGTTCCCTGAGGTAGGCCACGTCCGGCAGAGGGATTTTTGGTTAGCGATTGCGGCTACGAACCTGTGAGCGAGTGCTTATAAGTCACACCGCAATCGGTAA
>NZ_FCOG02000281.1 GCF_001544975.2 Caballeronia arationis
CTTTGCAGCGCAGCTTCCGCACCGCTGAGAAGGCCGTTAACACCTGGTGCGATCAGGTCAAAATCGCCGCGTAGAAACTTGACTCGACTGCTACAAGATCAATTCAGTCAAGGAATCTAGAGCCGGACATCGGACGACAGTGAACCGCAACGCCGATGTCAAGATTGGTCTATAACGAAAACGCGGCGGCTCTCCCTCGATCAGCCAAAGCGATATTAAGCCGACGGCGATTCGTCCGTATAGCTCTAACGGTGCTTGACATCAGGAGACAGCCATGCAACGGAAGATTTTTGTCCTCGGCCTGCTAGCTATTATGTCAGTCGCCGGACCGTCCAGTTACGCGCAGACCCAGCCGGCGAGCGAGGCGCAGCCTGCGGCGAGCGCTGTCAATCAGGGATCGATTCAGGCACTCAAGGCTATGGGCGCATATTTGCAAACGTTGAAGCGCTTTCGGGTTTCAAACGAACTGAGCGCCGAGCGAGTTCTGCAGGACGGTCAAAAGCTGCAGCACACGGCGACGGCAGATCTGGATGTCGTTCGTCCACACAGGCTGCACGTGGTGATGCATAGCCCGCGCTCCACGCGCGAACTCTTCTACGACGGAAAGACCGTCACCCTCTATACACCATTACAAAAGTATTACTCATCGGTCGAATTTGCCGGCACGAACGGTGAGCTGATCGACAGATTGCGAGTGAAGTACGGCATGGAAGTGCCATTGGCGGATCTCTTTGTCTGGGGTACCGATGCTGCGCCCCTCGACAAGATTGAATCTGCGATGAATGCCGGCCAGGACTTTATCGGAAACGATCTTTGTGACCATTACGCGTTCCGTCAGGGCGATATCGACTGGCAGATCTGGATATCCGCTGGAGGAAAGCCCCTGCCGCGCAAGATCGTCATAACCAATCGAGCCGACGATGCCCGCCCACAATCGGTCTCCCTGTTGCAATGGGATTTGAAGCCGGAATTCACAGACTCGGTTTTCACGTTCGTGCCGCCCAAAGGCTCTACCAAGATAGAGATCGTGCCGGTGAAAGCAAAGTAAAGGAGATCCAACATGAAGAAATCACTCAGCCAGTTGCAATGGGTGCCACTGGCCACGCTCGTCTTCGCCAACTTCGCTTTAGCACCCATCGCAGAGGCGCAAGGTCGTGGAGGCGGCGGTGGCGCGCGCGCCCAATCGGCTGGTGCTAACAACAGACAGAATGTTCAGGTTAACAACAGCAGGGCCGACGCGCGCACGAACAATGTCCGAAGCACCAGTGTCAACAACGTAAACAACAACGTAAATGTCAACAGGAATACCAATGTGAATGTTCAAGCAAATGGAAATGGAGGTTGGGACAACGACTACCATCCAGTCGCGACTGCGGTCGCGGTTGGCGCGACCGTTGCGGTGACTTCTGCGGTGATTGGCTCCATGACCCGAACCGTGCCGGCAAATTGTGTTCCGATCAACTATGGGGGAATGGTCTACCAGCAATGTGGCAGCACCTGGTACCAACCCCAAGGCTCACAATACGTAGTAGTGAATCCTCCGTATTAATGCTCTTTGCCCGATGCGCATTTTATGGACGCATTGCTGCGGGCGATCTCAGTTTGTACCGTATGGCAGAATTCAGCTGATCATCCACAACGGGCTACGGCGCGTTCCGGTGTCAGTCATTCTCGACCAACAAGCCTTGCCACGGCGTCTTCGGGCGTTCGGATTGGGGACCGTTTTCGGCCGGCTTGCGCGGCTTCGATGGGGCGATCGCGCGTAACCGCGATGCTCAGGAGCGGTCGCTGCAAACTGACTGAGTTCGAGAGATTGAGAGCCGCGGGTATGGCCGATCATGCGACGAGAGTGATCGGCGTGTGAACGTCGGCTGCCTGGGCGGAACGGCCGTTTGAACGTCCGCAGTCGCACGCCCGCGAACTTTGCAGGAGATGGCCGAGACCCGTCTCGGTCGAAAACCGCACCTCTTCGCGTTACAAAACGCAAATGCGCTCGGCTGATGTCTATTCCGGAAGGACCTTTATGGTCAGCCATACAGTTGATCGTCGAGCTGCATCGGCGCGCGTCGACGCCATGCCCCACAGCCTCAGTGTGCCATTGAACGTTACGCCCATATGCAGTTCGGGTGAGACGAGGGGGTCGGTGTACGCCATTGGACAGATTTGGCGGTCATTGTTCGCGGGTGGCATCTGGCTGTTGAAGTCGACAACAATGTAGGCGAGGGCCGACATCTCGCCCGGGGTCTCGGTCTGGAAATCGCCCTCGAGAAGACGGCTGACCGGGTGGCCTACGGGAACCGCTTGCCGTAGTAGGGACCCGGAAGATGTCGCAGTGTAGAAATACCCACACTGGACCTCGCGAATGCTGCCACCCAGTGTCAAGTTGCCCACGCCCTGCGGGGTGCCGGCATACAGTTTGACCAAAAACGCGTGAGCGCCGATTACCGCCGTTGAAAAGTCGCCCGGAAACAATCCCGACGGGCTCAAGACCGGTTGCGAAGAGCTGGGAGTCAAGTCCAGCACCTCCCAGCTGAGGTGCGGCGACGTCAGCGAGTCTGTTGTCGCCGAAGGAACCGAAATATTCGGCGCTGCGACTCCGGCGTTCAGACTGGTACCCGGACCGCCACAGCTAGCCAGAAAAACCGTTCCAAGGGAAAGAATCCATGCAAGCCGTGACAGTGACAGGGCCCCTCCATTCAACTGCACCTTCCACTCATAGAAAGCACGCATCCTGAAGTTATAGACGGCGCACTGATGCCTGACAAGTTCACTCCCGTGCGTTCCTCGATGGATGTTGCCGCCGGCGCCGAAATGAATCAGTTGCCGACAACGTCGCTGCTCCGGGCGACGAGTTCGCGAATGCCGCCTGTTCTATGATGAGATTGACATAGAGACGGTTCAAGTGAAACTAGGCATCCGGATCGAAATGGGTTAGCGACAACAGTGTAGGGACAAAAATGCTGCCCCTGCAGTAACAAAATCAATGACTTACGCGAGAAAGTGTCGAACTCGGGGGGCAGAGCCGACATTCGAACTACCGTGTGAACGCGTGGGGCAACCGCTGTAGCTGGAAGCGAGGCGCCGCACGTCCCTGCTCTTACTCCAATCGAACGGCTGGCCATGCGGCGACACGTGTTGCACGGGCGGGAAGATGGTAACGGCGCGGGGCCGTCAGCGTACTCTAAACGGCGTTAGCCCTGGCTAACCGAGCCGTGTGAAAGCGGTATCGTGAAGAAGTTATCGAACGCTAGGCTCATCCGGGAAACGCTCGTTCATGAGATCGGCTCGGCCGCTGACCTGCCCGACACCTACCGATTGTTGCGCGTGGAGGTCGGTGAGCGAGTCAAGATCGCCGAGTTGGGAGAGGGCGCACTGCCCGAAGACTGGCGCGAAAATCCGTCCTGGACACAGGCTTCTGGCAGCGAATGGCTTCCGGGAGGCGCCACCGCGTTACTAAGTTGCCCAGCGCTGTTTTGCCCTTCGCGTTCAACTACATTCTGAACGCGCTACACGAAGACGCGACCGATATCAGCTTAAGCATGGTCATCGATGTGCGTCATGACCCGCGGATCCCGCGCCTGTTGACACGGGCTTAGTTCCATCCGATGAGATAACGAGTCTCGATTCCTCACCTACATACTGCATAGGTTCTCTTGATTTCCTCCACAAGAGGCAAGCCGTTCTACCTGTTGTCTGCGGTCCAGCTATTCGATCCACGGGTACCTGGTCGCGAATGGGCAGCCTGCCGCAGGCGAGGCAATTGCGGGACAAACATCGGTCGATTGTTACACAGTGTGCGGATGACGGAAAATGGAAAATCGACATCATCCCAAGTGCGTCGGCTTACCTGAAGGTTGGTTGCCCTTTTTCATGGCGGCGACCAAGTCCTTTGCCCCCGAGCCCCAGCGTGAAACGACTTTGACTGCGTCCGTGAATGGCACGTCCAGCGGGTGTACGCGCTGACGGTCGAGAACGAAGACGGCCCCCGCAAACGGTGTTGG
>NZ_FCOG02000188.1 GCF_001544975.2 Caballeronia arationis
CAAGATTGATCGGCTGCTGCGCAAATGGCTGGCACGACTACCGCATCCGTTTGATCGGCGCGACCGGGCCGCCGGTTTCCGCTACGCGCTGTCGATCTTGCAGGCCGAGTTCGCGCTGACCCAGGTGCTCGATCGACCGGTGACGGGGCGCATCTTCTTCGAGCAGGTCATCCGCGAGAACCTGGACATCGGACGCCCGGGCCAGGTGCAACTGATCTTCGATCGCCGCGTCAATCGGCGCACCCCGGGGCGCTTTCGCACCCGGGTGATTACCGAAGGGGTCACCCCTTCGCTGCATGTGGACTACAAACGTTCACGCATCAAGCAGTACCACAAGGAGGGTCAGGCTCTACGTACCGAGACCACCATCAACGACACCCGCGACTTTGGTGTCGGACGGCTGCTGCGCAACTTGCCCGAGCTACGCCGAATCGGCTTTGCAGCGAATCGGCGCATGCTCGAAATCGAGCAGATCAGCCACGACTGTGCATTGGGCGAAGACGCGTTTCAGGACCTGCAGCGTGCGCGCCATGTTGACGGGCAGCGCGCACCGGCGCTGCGCTTTGCCGACCCGAAGGTCCAAGCGCTGCTGCATGCGCTGGTGATGTTCATCTTCGTCGCACGCGGCTTTACCAATCAAGACCTGCGGCAAGCCTACGCCGTGCTGCTGGGCCTGCGACCCGGCGAAATCGGCCCCGGGCGCATGAGCTACGAGCTGCGACGCCTGCGCTTGCATGGTCTGATCGAGCGAGTGCCCAAGACCCACCGCTATCGGCTCACAAACCTTGGCCTGCAAACGGCACTGTTCTACACGCGTGTGTACTCGCGCATCTTGCGCCCGGGCCTTGCATTGGTTAGCCCTCAGGCGCCTGCGGAATCGCCAGCGTCTTTGCAGCGCAGCTTCCGCACCGCTGAGAAGGCCGTTAACACCTGGTGCGATCAGGTCAAAATCGCCGCGTAGAAACTTGACTCGACTGCTACAAGATCAATTCAGTCAAGGAATCTAGATGTATTCCAATCGCGTTGTTCAGTCAACATCTGAGGCCAGCGCCTCCGCACGGCGAATATACCTCTAATGTTCTAACGCTTCCCTAAGGCTTCCCTAAGGGAAAGCGTTGATGATGTCACTTAATAGCCTCATGGCCGCCAACGCCCCCACATACACTGCAGCATCTTCGGAGATTTGCATGCCCTCGAACCGCCCAGTACACTTGCCGCCTCTGGCCCGAGCACGATACGATTCGATAACCAGGGTACTGCACTGGTTAACACTTTGGTTGCTCATTGCGCAGTTTGGGTTAGGGTGGTTCATGCCAGAGGTTGATGGCGTAAAAGAGGCGTCGGGCCTTATTGCATGGCATGTCGGTGTGGGGACAACACTTCTTGTCGTGATTGCAGCGCGACTTCTCTGGGCAATAGTTCGTCGAGCGCCCGCACCTGTCGAACAATCGTCAGCGCTTCGTGCAGTGGCGAAGGCGGTACATATGGCCATGTATGCACTATTGCTTTTCGTGCCCTTCCTCGGCTGGTTGAATGCAAGCGCGAGAAACTGGATGGTCAAACTCGGCGGCGTACTTCCACTGCCTCAAATCGCCACGCCCGGCTCTCTTTCAGCATCAATCGGCGAGTTTCACAGCGCGAGCTCGACGATACTACTGATGCTAATTGGACTGCATGTGCTAGCGGTTGTGATACATCAGGTTGCAATCAAAGACCAACTGCTCCGGCGCATGCTTTAAAGACATAATGGACGTCAGGTCTGTCCCAGCAGCGAGGCTTACGCCGCTACCCTGACACGTTCGGCCGCTGTGATGCTGCAAGCAGCAGTTCGGCTCGCACCGTCGCTTATGCTTAGCACTTAACTGGACGTCGCCTCGATGAGATATGCCGCTGCGCTGGTTGCTCTCTTTGCTTGGCTAGTAGCTGCGATGGCGGCGCCTCTGAGCACGTCACCGAATTCCCGGGCGACTGCATTCGTCATTGCTGTCGCCACTAGGGACCTGCGCAGTGCACGGCAAGGTGGCCAACACGTGCTTGCTTATGAGCGAGACGAAACAGAAGCGACGCTGTCTTCCTCCATCACAGAATGGTTGACGCAAGGCGATAGGAGAAGCCTACGGCTTGCACTCGCCGACCAGGAAACCATCTTTGCATTCCATTGGCGGCGGCGCAGATGCCCGCCCAATCTCAGTGCTTCGTCGACATCGACAGCGAAGGATGTCAGCAAGATCTGGCTTACTGGTTGGCGCGGGTACGAAATGGTGACCCACGGTTTATCTCAGCGTATCGGCAGTCGCAGTTCCGGTTGGGATTGCCTCCGCTCATCGTGAAGGACGAAGGCCGGTGAATTTACACGTCGATACCTCGTGCAACGGCCCGTGTACTGCAATCCGGCAGTAGCCTGACGAGCAGTAGCAGCCTATGCGTAATCTTTAACGCCCCGCGCCACGCTGCCGATCAGCCAAGAGCGCGGCGCCACGCTGGCCATGCGTGCCCATGATGAGCAAATCGGCGCGCCATGCGGCCGCCTCGAGCACAATTGTGCGCCCACAACGTCCCGACACTCGCAGGTGCTCACCACTTCGATGGTCGTCTCGCCGGGGACGTGCGCAAATACGCGTCGCGCAGTGGAAGTCGCCGCTTTAGCCTCGTCGGCGAACGCCTGCTCGAGCAGCGAAAACGGTAGGGGATTGCTCAAACGCATGGCTTTGCCGATGACGTAAATCGCGCACAGAGTGTCTCGGGTGAAGCGAAACTGGCGCCGAAGCGCGGAGTCGGAAGCACTTCATTGCTGCGCTTGACCGCGAACAGAATGCGTCGCGGTCTGTCCAAATGCGATGCCTCGAACGAGGTAGGGACGATGAGAATCGGCAGCTTGGCGTTTTTCGCCAACGGATCCATGCGGGGGTAGTCGTACACTTTCATGCAAATTCTGGCGGCTTGTTTGGAAAATGCCTTTCTGATCAATGGTTTGTGAGATTGATGTTCGAAAAGATGCCAGGACTCGGCGGAACCTTACTGGATAAGCCTCTGCGGTAACTCACCGCCAGAATTTGCACGAAAGGTGCGAATAACCCTGATCGGGGAACTCAAACGGACATGGTGACCTTGGCGACCATGCCGATGGCAATGAGACCGGCGACGAGCGCGAAGCCCTGTTGCAGCCTGTTAGCGCTCAACCGGCTGGCAACGAGCCGCCCAGCCAGCATACCGCTCAAGGCACCTGCAGCAAACGGCATCCCCACCGGCCAGTTCATGTGACCTGAAATCGCCGTCGAGATGACGCCGGAGGCGGACACAAGAGTGATGACAGCAAGCGATGTTGCCATGATTGCCGGCACCGGCGCATTGGTGGCTTTCCTCAGCGCGGGGACGATGACGAAGCCACCGCCCACGCCGAGCAGGCCGGACAAAAAGCCCGCGCCGATACCCGCAAGGGCGAGTGCGCGCGTGCAGGCGGCCGTCCACACGAAACGGCCTGTGCCGCTATTGAGCTGACATGGTTGTAAAGCCGGACCGCTGCGAACTTCGTGATGCGTGCCGACGACAGCCTGTCGGAACATCCGGAGCGCGACGTAGGCCAGCACGCCGGCAAAGACCAGTGTGAGCGGTCCGTTCGGCAGTCGATGGGCAAGCCACAGGCCGACGGGCGAGAACACCGTGCCTGTCAGTGACATCAGCGTTGCGGCTCGGTAGCGCACGATTCGGGCCCTTAGACCCATCAATGCACCAAGCGCGGCGGAGACGCCTACAGCCAACAGGGCAATGGGCGCGGCCTCGGCGATGTTCAGATGCAGCACAAACAGCAGCAAAGGCACTGCAAGGATGGCACCGCTTTCACCCGCGAGCACGAGGATGAGGCCGTCGACAAGACCGAGTGCGGCGCCGCTGCCAATCACGTGTTCCACCGGACAACCTCTGTTCAGTCAATTGCGAGCCTTAGCGGTCGGCGCAGGCCGCACTCACGCGCGCTGCGTCGTGGCTTTCGTCCGCTCGACCAGTTCGAAGACGGCCATGCCGGCGACCATTGCCGCCACGAAACCTACGGCCTTGGGGTAGCCAGCGCCCAGCGCAACGAGCGCGGGACCCGGGCAGAAACCGGCCAGCCCCCAGCCGATGCCGAAGGCGGCGCTACCCAGAACCAGTCTCGACGTGATGGCCGTGCTGACGGGAAGTTTCATCGGCAAGCCCAGGTATGACCTGTCACGGCGTCTGGCTGCGAAAAATGCAAGTGAGCCAACCGCAATGGCGCCAGCCATCACAAAGGCGAGTGATGGGTCCCACCGGCCGGCCAGATCGAGGAAACCCAGCACCTTCGCCGGATTTGCCATGCCTGACAGCATCAGGCCAACTCCGAAAAGAAGGCCGGCGAGCAATGCCGTAACCGGCGCGATGAGCGTTGTCTTGAGGGCTGCCATATCAGCCTCCGATCAGGTGACGTTGTACGAAGACAGTCAAAAATCCCGCGGCCATGAAGGTTGCGGTAGCGACGAACGAGCGCACGGACCCTCTGGAGAGACCACATACGCCGTGGCCGCTGGTGCAGCCGCTGGCATAGCGGGTGCCCATGCCGACAAGAAACCCGGCCGCAAGGATCGCGCCCCAACTCGCCTCAATCTCCGCGTGTGCAGGCTTGCCCAGCAGTCCTGCGATGACAGGCGCGCCCACGAGCCCCCCCAGAAACGCGAGACGCCAGTTGACGTCATCGCGCGGCCAGCTCAGCAGGCCGCCGAAGATGCCGCTGATTCCGGCGACGCGTCCGTTGAACAGTACCAGCACGGCAGCCGCTGCTCCGATCACGAGCCCGCCTGTCAGCGAGACACCCGGTGTGAAATGTCCAAGGTCGACCAGCATGATGCGCCTCCTTACTGCTTTGGGCAGAACTGTTCATAGAGTACGGCCATCACGGCGAGCGCCTGCGGACTCGCCACCGAATAAAAGATGTTCTTACCTTCCCTGCGAGTGGCTACGAGGTCGTTTTCCCGCAATACGCCCAGTTGCTGCGACAACGTGGGCTGACGGATGCCAAGTTGTTCCTCGAGCTCACCAACCGACATCTCGCCTTGAGAAAGCTGGCACATCAGCAGCAGGCGGTCGGGATTAGCGAGGACCTTCAGCAGGGCGCACGCATTGGCGGCGCCGGCCTGCATCGTAGCGAGATCGATGGTAAGACGAGGTTTTTTCATGGCCGATGTTCAATATACTTTAAAATAGTATATTGCAAAATAGAGTGTGTGTGAATAGAATGTTTTCATATTCGGAGATAAACATGCAGCCGACCATTCATCCCTTCTTTGACCCCGCCACCTGGACCGTGACTTACGTGGTGTTTGCAGAGGGCCATGCCGGGTGCGCCGTCATCGACCCGGTGCTGGACTACGATCCCAAGGCTGGACGGACCGCCACCGCCAGTGCCGACAAGGTGATCGCTTTCGTGCGCGAGCGTGCGTTACGTGTCGAATGGATACTGGAGACACATGCACACGCCGACCATCTTTCCGCTGCCGCCTATCTCAAGCGCGAACTGGGCGGTCGCATTGCGATCGGCCAGCACATCCGGCGCGTGCAGGGTGTGTTCAAGACGCTATTCAACCTCGAGCCGGAGTTCCGTCTGGACGGGTCGCAGTTCGACCACCTTTTCGAGGATGGCGAGAAGTTTGCAATCGGCGGCCTGACGGGCAGGGCGATGCATGTGCCAGGGCACACGCCGGCCGACATGGCGTACCTGATCGGGGACGCCGTGTTTGTCGGAGACACGCTTTTCATGCCCGACGTTGGCACCGCGCGTTGCGACTTTCCGGGCGGCGATGCTCATGAGCTGTATCGGTCTATCCACAAGTTGCTGGCTCTGCCTACAGATACCCGACTCTTCATGTGCCACGACTATCCACCCGAAAGACGCGGGCCTGCATGGGAAACGACGGTGCGCGAACAGCGGGAACGCAACATCCACGTGCACGACGGCGTAAGCGAAGGGCAGTTTGTCGCCATGCGCCAGGCACGCGATGCGACCCTGGCGATGCCGACACTGATCCTGCCCGCGGTGCAGGTCAATGTGCGCGCCGGCGAGTTTCCGCCGCCAGAGGCGAACGGAGTGCGGTATCTCAAGATCCCTTTAAATGCTGTCTGACGTAAGGCGGATCACGTGCGTCCGGCAGGTGAGGGCGCGTCCTGGTCCAATGTCTGTCGTTTAACTGTTTCAGGAAGCAGGCCATGATTGTGCGTTCCCTCACTCCAGATCTCTCTGTCTCGCCTCAGATTGCCGTCGCTGACGTAGCGACCCTGCTCACGCTGGGGTTCAGGTCAATCGTATGTCATCGGCCTGACGGTGAGGCACCGGATCAGCCTAACTTCGAGGAAATCGCGCAGGAAGCAAAGGCTGCCGGTCTGACGGCAGTGCATCAGCCCGTGGTGCCGGGGCAAGCCTCGGACGAACAGGCGGCCGCATTCACCGCGCTTTGCGCGAAATTACCTAAACCGGTGCTGGCTTATTGCCGTACGGGCACGCGGTCTGCGACATTGTGGGCGCTGTCACAAGCGGACAAGCTGAGCGTTGCGGAAATTGAGCGTGCCACAGCGAACGCGGGATACGACCTCGAAGCGGTGGTGCGGCGTATTGCCAATGCGGGGAAAGCACCGTTGGACGTGGTCGAGGCCGAACATACGGTGGTGATTGTCGGTGGCGGCGCAGCCGGTATTGCTGTGGCCTCGAGCCTGCGTGCCCGCGATCCTTCACTGGATGTCGCGATCATCGATCCTGCGGACGTGCACTACTATCAGCCCGGCTGGACGCTCGTGGGAGCGGGAATATTCGATGCGGCGGACACCGCGCGCACGATGGCATCGCGTGTGCCGCGCGGCGTGCGTTGGCTCAAGACCGCGGTGGTAGCATTCGAACCGGACAGTCATGCGGTGGTGCTTGAGGGGTGCCGGAGAGTGCGCTATCAGCGGCTCGTCGTTTGCCCGGGCATCAAGGTTGACTGGCACGGTATCGAAGGCCTCGTCGATACACTGGGGCGAAACGGCGTGACGTCGAACTACCGTTTCGACCTCGCTCCGTATACGGCGGAACTGGTCAAGGCGCTGCGCAGTGGGAAGGCACTGTTTACGCAGCCGCCGATGCCGATTAAGTGTGCCGGCGCCCCGCAGAAGGCCATGTATCTCTCGTGCGATACGTGGCGCCGAAACGGTACCTTGCACAATACGCAGGTGCAGTTCTTCAACGCGGGCGCGGCGCTGTTCGGCGTGCCTGACTACGTACCGGCACTGATGGAGTATGTGGAAGCATACGGTATTGACCTGCGATTTAGCCATACGTTGAAGAGCATTGATGGCCCTCGCCGGCGCACCGTCTTCGAACGCGCGTTACCTGACGGCAGCAGGGAAACAGTCGAAACTGACTTTGACATGATTCATGTGGTGCCGCCACAGACGGCTCCGGACTTTGTTCGCGCAAGTCCGCTTGCCGACGTTGCAGGCTGGATAGATGTCGACGCCGGCACGTTGCGCCACAAGCGGTACGAGCACATCTATGCGCTGGGCGATGCCACCAGTACAACGAATGCCAAGACGGCGGCAGCCGCGCGCAAACAGGCGCCTGTCGTCGCACATAACGTGCTGGCGAGCCTTGGTCGCGTCAACGGACTTGCGACTTACGATGGCTATGGTTCCTGTCCGCTCACGGTCGAACGCGGCAAGGTGGTGCTCGCCGAGTTTCTTTATGGTGGCAAGGTAGCGCCCAGCTTTCCCGCGTGGCTGCTCGACGGCACACGACCGTCGCGTCTTGCCTGGTTTCTCAAGGAGCGGATCCTGCCGCCGCTCTACTGGGACGGCATGCTCAAGGGGCGAGAGTGGATGGCGCGACCGGAGCTTGCTGATCGATAACGCGACGGCTCGGCGAATTGGCCGGAAGAATGGTGACCTACGCTTCACGCCGAAGGTGTGTCGTCCGTATTTGATGCCAATGAGTTTGGCACTGCTCTGGTTCGAGTCGTAGAACACGTACGTCGAGCACGCCATCGGCGATCAATGCCCTAACCTTCGCCACCCCAGCGAAGTAGGCGTCCGGCTTGACGGTTCAAGTCATATTGCCTATTGTGATTTTGCCGTCTGCCTTCATTTGCTGTTCGAGCAGGCCCGGTGGCAGCGTCTCCCAGAAGATTCGGCAGCGATACTGGGGATTGTCTTTCTCGAACTGTTCGACAAGTGGCGCCATGGCGAACAAATGTCAATGCGTCGCTTTACTGTTCGCACCTCGCCGGTTCATGGGCGCGGTGTTTTCGCGGTCACTCAAATGTCTGCCGGCGAAACCATCCTCGAGTACAAAGGCGAACTCGTCGCCTGGAAAGAGGCGCAACGTCGCTATGAGCAATCTGCGGCAGAGGACGGGCACACGTTTTTCTTCGATCTCGATGATGGCCAGGTGATCGACGGCGCACAAGGAGGCAATTCGGCCCGTTGGGTCAACCACAGTTGCGAGCCGAACTGCGAAGCCGAGCAGCAGGGCAGCCGAGTGTTCTTTCACGCGCTGCGCGATATCGAGCCGGACGAAGAATTGTTCATTGAAATTGTTCATTGACTATCGGCTTTTCGTCGAGGGGCGTCGGACGCCGGCGCTGAAGAAGCTTTATCGATGTTGCTGCGGCTCGCTTCACTGCCGGGGAACCATGTTGGCACCAGCGCGAGGATGAGCGATGCAACAGTGCGGCTGGCTCGAAGTCTCATGCGGAAAGCCGCCGCAAGCCAGCACAACGCCGTGCCGCGCGGTGATCCGCAAGTCGCGGTCCGCTGCGCTCGCGCGCACGCCGACCACCTTGGCGTCCTCGCACAGCAGTTCGTTCACGGGCGTCGAAGTGAGGATCGGAATGTCGAGCGCCAGCGCCGAC
>NZ_FCOG02000297.1 GCF_001544975.2 Caballeronia arationis
GATTCGGCCTGAGATTGCATCTCTCGGGCTGCCGCACTGCCGCGACGTTCGCTGACATGGGAAATGAAGACAGAGCGCTCGGCGTCGCTGAACATCGCGACTCGAGCTACTTCGCACCGCTCTCGCCAAACGGGGGACGTGGTGTCCGCCTGCTCCCGCTCGGTATTGATTTGATGCGTGATGGCCTCGGCGATACGTTGATTGAGGCGGTCGGGCAACAACATGGAACAGCACCTCCGTTGAGAAAGGTCCGGCCGCAGGAAACGACGGACGAAAAAAAAGCCCGCTCCGGTCAGGGAGCGAGCTTCGTGAAATCGATATAGAGACCTACGCGCCACGTCCCTTCCGGGGACGTGGCGTGCAGGGAGCGGCCGGCATAAGCCGGTGTCGCTCGTTCAGAGAACGTAATGTCGTTCTCGCGCAGCATGGTCACGCCGCGCAACAGCCCTTTTCGGAATTGCTTCCGCCGCAGGAATCACGGATCAGCCAACTTCGATCGTTCTACCCAGATCAGGCTCTGGAGAGAGAACACCCGAAAACCCGGGTTCGAACGATGTACCGGCGCATATGAATGCAGCACAGGGTACGAGTATTACGGCTGAAATTGGGGAGTGTGTAGCGCGCACACTCAGCACAAGGAAGATTTCCACACCGGTAGCTATCCGGTCGGCGCATGCCTAACGCACGAGGCGGGCACGACTTGCAGAAAAAAGATGGACTCCGGGCTTGGAGTCGAGGTCGATGCGTCGGTGACGCGGGGAATGGAGTTGAGTATCCGGTTTATCGACGCTCGCGTGAGCTGAAAAGCTCACGAAATTCATATAGCTTTCGCCCGCTTGAACACTTGCCTGATCAACGAAAATTCTATGTGAGAGAGAACACAGACATACCGAGAACATCATGGCTGTTACTGACCTAGAAGCGCCCGACGAAGACCCCAAACTGGCTGCAGCGCTCGGCAACGAAAGCGCAGCGCAAAGCGGTCTTCGTCCGTTGAACCGGCTCACCAACGACAGCCGCCTCGCACGTATCAATGGCGACACGCTGGCGAAGACGGAACTGCCCTACTACTCGTTGTACGCACGCGAATTCCTGCGCGCCGACTTTAACTTCGCGGCCGCAAAGATGACCGTTGCGCGCGGGGGCAAGCTCATCGCGATCGAGTCGGAGTTTCGTACGGCCGAGGCTTTTATGAAGAAGGCGCTCGCCTGGGCAAGCAAGTTTCCAGGTCGACGCGCACCGACGCCGCCGGAGATGGTCACGCTTGAAATCAAGCACGCCATGTCCGGTCGCCTCGTGCGGCTCCTCTCGATGTATGACCAGCTTTTCCTGAAGACGATGGAAGCGCTGATGCTGCGAACCATGACGGCTCAAGTGCGCCAATCCGCGCTCGAGGCTGCTGAGGCACGCATCAATCAAATCCCTTTCTTGTGCATGCCGGACAACAACCGCTTTGCGCCAGAAGGTGTGCTGCTTCCGGACTCGGATCGAACTCACTGACATTGGAAACGAACTTCTCTGCGCTCCCGGTCTTGACCCGCGGCGGCGCTGGATATGCTCGACTTAACACAACGACGGGAGGACCCCGCATGGACTTACGCGAAATTCAACGACTGCATGCGCAGTTCGCACCGAACTCAATGACCATTGACCTGCAGCGGCAGCTCACTGCGCTCCCGGCGCCGGCTAATTTGACGGCACACGCTAGGACACCCACGCGCAAAGTGCGGCTCCCGAAGGTGGTGCCTGTTGCCCGCCGTAGCGTCGTCGCAGTCGCTATCGCCGCTATGGTGGCTATGGCGGGTATGGGAGCCGCGTCGTTGTACAAGTCGGTGGGCGCGCCCTCCTCGCACAGCCCGAAGAAGACGGTTGCCCAACCGCAACCCGATCAGAGCCAACGGGCTGCAACGGAAGGACAGCCAGTCGCCGCAGCGACGCGCCAGATCGATGCAGAACCGCCTCATCCGGTAGCGCTCGCTCCGACGCTGACCGGGAAGGACGTCGCTCCTGCATCCTCGATCGGCCTGACGGCTGACCAGTTCAAGAATTCGTTGGGCACGACGGGCGGCCCCTCAGCGAGCGTGGCCGCCACCAAGCCGCCCCCTGCAGTCTCCAACGATGAGCAACGAGCGGCTGCCTCACCTATTCATCAAGCGCGTCGCGAGACAGAGGCGGCTACCCAGGCTTCCTACAAGCCCGCGACCTCAGTGACGCCTGCGCAACCTCCGGCACAGCCTGCCGCAGATGAACACGCGTCGCAACAGAACGTGGCACCAACCCGCACGCACAGCTACCGCCACCGCTCGCATTCGCGCGATGAGCAGGTAAGCGATGGCGATACCGGGTCGGGAACGAGCAAGAAGTCGGCACCTGCGAACCGCGCCGGCTCTAACGAAGTGCAGATGTTCTAAGGAAACGACACCATGAAAACCGAACTCAATATCACGCTTATTGCGCGCGGCTGCGCGATCACCGGCGACATGGTCGTGGATCACGGCATTTCGTTCTTCGGCCTGCTCGACGGCGGCATCATCTCGACGCAGGGTCTGCTGCACGTCGGCGAAGGCGGACTCGTAAAGGGCTCCGCGCAGGGCGAGCACGTTCGCATTGACGGGCGCGTCGACGGAGATGTGCACGCTCGGGGCTCGCTGGAAATCAACGGCCAAGTCTCGGGCGACATCTTTTACTCCGGCACGATCCGCCTTGGTCCGCGTGCGTCTTTGAATGGCACGCTGAAGCGCGTTGCCAGAATGCTGACGATCGAGGTCGATTCGACGCCGGACGAAGGGCCTATCGGCGGTCCGCGCCTGGACGACGTGAAAGGCCAGGAACGCGCGGAATCAAATGTGACAGAGCTCTCCCGCGCAAAGGCCTGAGCTCCCCTATAAGCCCGATGATTTGCCGATAACGGGTCAAAGTGTCTTAAGGACCCATTGCGCCGTCGGTGGTGGCGACCACCGATTCACAGGTTTGGGCGGATGCGCAGCGGAAAGCCCTCGACGCCCAACTGGACGAGCTTTTCGGTACTTCGGCTGACGATCTCGAAGCCGCGCCCGCGCCTCGTTCCAAGATCACCTGACGCTCTTTGATGCAAGTATGACAACCCTCGTTCACCTCGGTATCTCCCCCAACGTTCTCGAGCTTGTTGGGAAGTCCCTCGTTTTCGCGCTCTTGCTGGCCCTCGCGAGCGGCATGCAGTTCGCAAACATGGGCTTCGTTCGCTTTAAAACATCCACTAGCGGCGACGAGAAGACGCCGGCACGCGACGCACCGACCCTACATCCGGCGCCCGGGAAAGGAGACGCAAGTGCGTGAGTATGCGCTGTTGGATGAGGACACGACCACCGGATGGGACGCGACAGCCGACCATGAAACCGATTGACCCTATCTTCGACTTTCTCACTGTGACGTGGGACGCGGCCGCCCAAGAGGCGGCTTTCGAAGGTCACTGCTTTTGCATGCTCGATACCGGACGACTCGTGAATAGCCACGCCATGCCCGCCGATACG
>NZ_FCOG02000282.1 GCF_001544975.2 Caballeronia arationis
CGGTATTCCCTTCACTCGTCTGGAGTTCCTTTGGATCCTGGCTGCGCACCATCCGTCCCGGCATCCCTCCATCGGAGTTGGTTGTCGCCAGTGCACTACGACAATGCCTGCCCGAATTTCTCGTGAATAGCGCCAAAACCAATTTCTTCGCGAAATTCATCGCCGAAAGGCAGGACCCTGACACCTTCGAGATGTTCCGACTGGCCACATAACCCCAAGACTGTGCCGAACTCGGCACTCTTGAGTGATGTAGCAAGTGACTATAAATGCTGGCGGATTCACGCGCCGGCCACACATACCGGCTGCGACAGCAGCACAGCGTGCCGCTGCTGGCCTAGCTCATCGGCCGTCAAGGTGTGTTTGCCGGCCGCTTACAAACGATACACTGACGAAGCGCAATAACTGAAAAAGAGGAATGCGATTGCTAAGGCAACCAGCGTGTCACTTCGGTGAAGCGATGCGACGTCATTAGCGTCATAAACCCAATAGATTTTTTACCCACTGATAGACCCGCGTTTCCTGAATGACCAAGCGCACAATCGATCGATTTTGCTCACACACGAGAATTGTCGTGTTGACTTTCGATGCTGCCCCGACGATATGCCAGTAGCCGACCACGATCGCTTGTCGAGCCTGTTTCCAAACCGGGACATCGGCGCGTGTGTTGCCACAGTGGTCGAAACCATGCACACCGAATGTCGTAGACAGCGCGCCAGCCTTGCGTACGCCCGACAGTTAAGTGATCCGTCGCTCGCCATCACACCCTTGAAGAAACCGAAGTGTGTGGCGACTTGATCGGCAACATCCAGCTTCTAATCAGTACAGAGATATAATTCTCTGCCAGTTGATTTGTCGCCGCTCAAGTATTCGACGAGGCGGGCTTCGTAGGGTAGCAAAGACACATTGAGCTCGACCCGAGTAGCAATCTGTGCCTTTAGGTGGGCTTTTCCCCGCAACAGCCTGAGAGCACCTAGGAAGACGAAAATATGATTTCTTTTGACTAGGACAAGCAGAGATTCGAACCGTAAGTCCGAGCGCGTGAGTTTCCATCGAGATCAACACAAAGAGGAATCGCCGTAGTCATCATATAGACCGAAGTCCTGACAGTGGAACCATGGCGCATTTGAAGCGCATTCAGCCTCGGCGCAGTGAGCCGAGAGTGTTCGTCGGACATATAGGGAGACGCAGTTTTGCATCGGTGCGGTGTCTGACTTTCGAGCCCACTCGACGAAAACGCAAGGATTACTTATTTGAGAGCATTTCCCCTTTCGAAATTGTTTTTTCGGTGTAGCATTGTGACGTTAGCATCGGTAGGTTACCGAACTACTTTCGATTGCTTCACTTGATGTGGATTTGCCGCAGGGGCCTTGCTACAAGGCCGGTGCTCCCACTCCGGTGCCCGATTCTCTTTAGCTGGCGTGCGCACTGGACGCGGCACTGCACACGCTCACGATCTTGAACCAGACGTTCTTTTTCGATACCTCACCCTAATCAGAAGGGGGAAATGATGTTGGGATTATCTGAAAGATCAACTCAGTCTAAGCTCGGAGGATTGCAGGGCCTTCGTGGGTTCGCGGTAGTCCTTGTTGTTTATTACCACATGTTAACAGCGGTCTATTCGTACCACGGCGGCGCTTTGGGATCCGTCTTATCTTCGACCGGTCAAATTGGTCAAGCGGGCGTTGATATTTTTTTCACCATAAGTGGTTTCATCATGTCCTATACGCGAAAAGACAGTATGACTGGCTTCAGCGGATCAATGACCTTTTTGAAGCATAGGTTCAAGCGGGTAATTCCTCTTTATTGGTTCTGGACTGCGATCGTTATAGCATTATGGTTCTTTAAGTTTGTCCATAGATCAGTAGCATTTCCTGATTCGGGAACGATAATAGGCTCGCTCCTCTTGTGGCCGATGAAAAACGTGATCGAACCTTTTCAGCCCATTTTGTCGCAGGGATGGACGCTCTCGTTTGAAGCATACTTCTACATATTCTTTGCCGTAGCGATTATGGTGCGCGTTCCTACTCGTCTGATGGTGCTGTTTCTTTGCGCGGTGTATGCCACGATTTATCTTGTGGCGCGTGCTGTCTCGCACGAAGAATCGGTCCTGTATTTGACCAGTTCCCCGCTGATCTGCGAATTTATCCTCGGCATGATTGCGGCACAGATCGTGAAAGGGTTATCGCGCTCTCCGGTCAACTCGCACATGGGGTACGCGGCGATCGCCGTCTCTGTAATCGCATTTCTGGTGATGCTTTATCTGACGTCCTACGGCATCGCAATCGACAAATACCGGGTTGTCATTTTTGGGGTGCCGGCTTTCGCGATCGTTCTCGGTGTCGTGATCTACGATTTGGCGCATCCGGTAACGTCACGAGTGCTCTTGTATATCGGCAACGCGTCTTACTCGATTTACCTGTCGCACGGGTTCCTTTCGATGCTTGCAGGTGCCGCGCTCAAGAGGGGCCTCGGGCACAACGTTAGTGCGGATGTACTGTGCATTGTCGGCACTGTCGCTATCGTGGTTGTCTCATCGCTGACGTACCTCACGATCGAAAAACCGATGCTTCGGCTCGTGCACTATCAGGGTCGTCCTGCGGGGCCGGATTCCGTAGCTGCCTCTACTGTGTCATAAAAAAGGGTTGTGGAACCCGAGCGGCCATTTGAAACTCCCCTATGTAGTCGGCCCTGCAAAATTCAGTTTGAGTTTCGAGCTAAGCCGAAGGTGCGGCCTGTCGGCGAACGGTAGTCAGCCCGTCGAAAGTGGTTGTGACTAGCAAGCGCTGGTTTCAGCGTGACACTGGCGATCCAATGCAGCAACGCGAGGATAAAAAATACGGACCTCAGGCCCCAGGCGGACGATGGCGCGCAGCAACCAGCGCAGGTTGTAGTCGGCAGCACACAGTACCGCGTGCAGCGCATCACCGGTTTGCCCTTTGAGCCAGCAACGCTGCATGCCGTGGTCCTGCTTCACATGCCCGATGATCGGTTCTATCGCTTGCCGTCGCTTGAGCCAACGTCGCTGCGTACTGGTCATGGTCTTGTGTTTGCCGCGATGAATAAGTTGTACTGATGACACTTCGGCATCGACCCCACGAAACCCGAGATCGACCAAAACGGTTTTCGGTTGCGGCGTACCGGGCAGATCCTGCAACAGGATGGAGCTCTGTTCGAGTTGCTCCGCCAGCGTGTGGCCGTCATAGGGGTTGCCCGGGAATGCCCGCGCACCAACGATCAGCCCGTGTTTCCCGGTGATCGCGAGGCTTACCTTGACGCCGAACTCGTAGGGTTGCCGCGCCTTGCCTTTACCGATGCACTCAACTTCAGGCGCATGCAGTGCGTACAACTTCTTCTTGTCCTTTGGGCGTTGGCGGCAAATGCGCCATGCACGCTCGAGCCACACGCGCAGTTGTGTCTGCCGTTCGTCCTGGGCACCGGAAAGCTTGCGTTCGATGTCGCGCAGCAACCTTCCCAATACTGTTCGCTGACGTTTGAGTACACGCCGTAGGCGCTTGAACTGCTTTGCATGCGCATAGCCGCCGGCGCGGCGACGCAGCCGTTTGCCTTCTCGTTCGTATGTCTGCTTTAGTGCAAGACCAGCGCGTTGCGCCAACTGCACGAGTCTGGCGCGTGCCACCTCAAGCAGACGGCTGTCGGTCGGATACGCAATTGCCTTCTCCTGCACCGTTGTGTCGACAATCACGCGCTCGAACTCGGCCGGCCTCACTGCTTTCATTTCCACGGCCGCTGCAATTGTCGTCGCGAGCAACTCCTCGACACCAGCTTCGCCCAGCGCCTGCCGAAAGCGCACGAGGTTGGTCGGATCGCACGGCATGTGCGGTTGAAAATACTCCTCGCCGCAGAAAAACTGGAAATACACTGCGTATTTCGCGGAAGCTGGACACGCGTTTCGCTTGGAGCCGGACAGGTGTTTCGCGCGAAGCTGGACAGCCGGAGCGCAGCGACGCAGGGGTTTCTGTTTTTACTCTGACTGC
>NZ_FCOG02000503.1 GCF_001544975.2 Caballeronia arationis
GACGGCTGCGAACACTGCCGACTGAAGGGGCTTTTCACCCGCAACGGCAAGGCAGCGGGTGGAACCACGCGCCCGTCATTGGCCGCCGAGCTCTACCGTCCGACGACTGAGTTTTTGGAGCGTGTGGCCGAGCGCGACTGGGCCGGTGCCCGCAAAGTTTGGCGCGGTGAACGCCGTACCGGATTCGATAACGCGGATATGACGGGAAAGACCCTCTATGAACATGCTCTTTTCAAGGCTTCGCGCGGTTTCATTGACCCACAATTCATCAATCGCTCGATGCAGTCGTTCGCGCAGTACCGCGTGATGCCCGGCGTCGATGGTTTGATGGTCTAACCCTGGTCCTCCATGTTCACCACGTTCGCAAAGATGCTGCCCGTGCGGCAGCAGTTGGTCGTCGCGCGCTGGCGGTTTCAGAAAGTCCGCGAGGATTTCTACCGCGAGACGCGTCTCGATATCGCAGCAAAGGGCTTGCGCAACACCGAGACGCTGTTCGACCGGCTGGAAACGTACGAAAAGCGCAGCCGCACTCGCGGCAAGCTCGAGTGGCGGGTGTTCTCCTGCATCCGGGAAACCATGCAGCGTGGGGAGAGCTTCTCGCTCGCTATCAAGCCATTCATCCCCGGCGACGAGTACGCGCTGCTGGACATCGCCGATGAATCTTCACGGCAAGACTCCGTCGTGCGTGGCTTCGAACTCGCGGAAATGGCGGCGAAGGCTAAGCGCGTGCTGTCGTCGACAACTTCGGTGCAGATGGCCTACCCAGCGTTGCTGCTGGTCTATATGTACGCGTACTGCATGCTGTTCGGCGGCGTCATCTTTCCGCAGGTGCTCGATGTCCGCCCGCTCGACCAATGGCTCGAACTTGGCCGGTTCCTCTATCACGTCGACACGTTCTGCTACGAGTACTGGTGGCTCACGCTCACGGCGATCATCGGCCTCGTGCTCGCTTACTT
>NZ_FCOG02000322.1 GCF_001544975.2 Caballeronia arationis
TCGCAAGGGCACACCAACTCGATGTGATGCCCGAGGTCTCGTAACGCGACCATCTCTTTCAACGTGCGTACTTCTTGCCCGCCCCATCCTCTGGATGATTCGCTGTGCAATATCTTTAATGATTTCATACTTCGTTTGAGCGGTAACGCAGTAGGATTGCCAGTCAACGGCGGACGGCGGATCCGAAATATATCGTAATAATTGAATCCAAATCTTAGGATTCCCTTGCCTAAGGGAATGTCCGGACGGACGTTCTTACAGAGTCAATCCGTTGCAAGGCGGACGGAACGAACTGCTTACAGGACGTTGACGTCTTTAATTCAACTTCGTTTTCAAGAGGAGGACAACACGACCGCGATGGCGGTACTCCACGTCGGCGCCCGGTCAGAAAGCGGGTGGCCAAATTCGTGCAACTGCCACCGCTCGCGCCAGTCTGGCACGCCACCCCGGCAAAGAGCGAGGCCGTCCAGCGGGCGGCCAGGCGACGGTGTTCCTCGACTTCGAAGCGATTCGAGGCGGGCGTGAATCGTCGATGTCGAAAGACGCGCTTTGACTGAACGCGTCGGCCGTCGATTGGGATCGCGGCCGTCTCCTTTTGCCCGAACCCGATCCAACGTGGAACAGCGAAGCCACGCTATAGTGATCTGGCTGTAGCGGGTATCGAGCTAACTGTGGAGCTCGGCTTAAAAGCCGTGCCGAACAGAAACCGTCGCGCCTGTATCGTGCGAATGGAGAACTGCAAGACGCGCCGTGGCAGAAAATACCCAGTCATCGACTGTTAGCGACAGCCTTCGTTGCGGTTGCGCACCCAGCGTTAAAACCGTGGTCGGCAACTGGACGATCGAGATTTGCGGTGCCGTCGACGGACCCGGATGTAGAAAATTCGAGGCCTGCTGGAGGACCGGCACAGGCGTTGGTGTGGTTTTCCCGGCCCCGAATCCAAAGTCGTGTGTTACCTGCGCACTATAAAAATCCGCCATCTGCGCGTAAGACGACTTTCCTTGATTCGGCTGAGATTCCATTTCATAGCTATGCAAATAGCGTTGCGGTTCTGGTATGGGCGGAACAAGCTCGGGCAGGGGCGCGATGTTCGCAACCATCATCGTTTCGGACGAATCGATGACGAGGCTTTCAGCGAACGCATATCCGCTCAGCATACAAAATATTGCGCCGACAATCCTTTCGCTCAGGCACGTCATGGGCATGCCTCCAATGAAGGAATTGAAACGTCACAGTACCGACCGTTACCCCTGAAGAGACCGCCGTTGCAGATTCGCCTGCACTCACATTGTAGACAGTCCTTCGCGTCTGGCTAGCTCAATGTGTGTCGCGTCCTCCATGCCACGGCGGGCGATATCTGCGATCGTCTCCGGCATGACGATGAACGCAAAGCTAACGTAGGGGTCGTGACCGCCGCCTAGACGAGATCGCTCGATAACAGCGTTGGACTCAAGTGTAGCCCCCTAGCCCTGACCAGCTTAGACCCGATGCATAGACAGCGGTTGCTTTCAAAGAATTGCGGCTACCTTTCCCTTGCTTCCCCGACTGGTAGTCAGCAAAGTCCACAAAACCTCACGGCGTCGATTCTGCAGAGAACTTCTATGCGATGGAGCCGGGGGAGCTGGGCTAGCGCGCCGGCGTAACAGAACTTTGCACGTCGTCGCCGCTACAAGCACCGTTTGACCCGAGCGTCCGGCGTGGATTCAATCGGTGGCCGATGTCTCCGTCCCTCGAGTCGGTCGTCGATGACCTCGCGCAGCCGAAACAACGCGATTTTCAGCTTTCCGTCTTCGGCCAGGCGGCGAACCGTGCGTAACACGTCCTGCTCGAATGGATCGGGTTTGACGATCCTCTCCGTCTCGTCGATGAAAGCTCGGACGTCAACATAGAGTTCGCTCGGATAGAGATCGATCTGGCGATTTACCTGATTCATCAAAACCGTCCACCTATCGGCAAGTTGGTTTAGTGTTTCCGGAAAGCGCCACACCATGTCCCCCCTATAGCAATCCTCTACCAATTGGCCGATGCAAAGTCTCGCGCGGTGCACTCGCAACGCACGCAAAGCTCTAACCTTGGAGCCCAGCAGAGCTGCACTTGACACCGTGTCGAGAAAACGTCCATGAAGATCTTAGACGACCGTAAACCGACGTTTTAGAACCGCTCCGCGCGCTCCTTGCGGTGCATTTCCAACTGCGTAATCACACGCTGCAGTACGCGTTCCGTATTTCCCTTCAGATCGACGAACCGGCAGCCTAGAACGGTGCGGCGCTCGCCGGTCGGCGTGACCACCTGACGAGGCGCGACGATCTCCAAATCCACCGGCACCGCGCCGAGTCCGCCCAATTGCACCCTCACGTTTTTCCAGATTGTGCCCTGCGCGAGCGATTCGAAACGCGTGTCCCTCGTGCGTAACAGCACGCCGCCGAGCGACAGGTCCTGCAATTCGAACTGGAACGCGACGCCCGCGCCATCGGCCCCGCTGGCGATGAACGCATCGAACATCGGCGTATCGACGCGGTAGTACTCGCGGCGCTGCACGTAATGGAGCAGTTTGGGAAACGGCGCTTCGAAGGCCGGGCGCCCTTCGAAGGACGTCGCGAAGGCACGCCCCGTCACGAACCGGGTTCGAATGCCCGACGGCTGGCTGCGGAACGTGAGCTCGTCGGCATGGACGAGTTCGCGGTTTTCACGCGGCGTGCTGCCGAAATCGAAGATAAAGCGCGCGCCGCGCGAATCGACGTCGAGCAACTGCGTCACGAACTGCGTGCCGTCGAATTCGACTGTCAGGAAGTCGCCGCGCGTCAGCATGCGCCGCATGCACAGCGCGATCTGCGGTGTGAGCCGCTGCGCGTAGCGGTCGTCGGTCTCCCACGCATTCGTCTTCACCGCGCTTTCGTTGGTCAGGGAAGGATCGGCAATCATCGTGAT
>NZ_FCOG02000390.1 GCF_001544975.2 Caballeronia arationis
GCGTCAGTGAAGGCGAGCGCGTCTTCAACCAGCGCCCCGGCATCGAGCGTCGCTGCGACGAAAAAGTCCAGCACCACGCAGCCGGTTGCAAAAAAGGCCAGCCGAAAGGTCGCAGCGAAGAAGGCGAATTCTACGGCAGCGCCCGCTCCCGCGACAAAGACTGCCGCAACAAAGACCGCCGCGACGAAGACTGCCGCGAAGAAGGCAGTCGCCAAAAAAACCGCTGCAAAAAAGGCGGCGGTTAAGAAGTCTGTGACGAAGAAGGTTGCTGCGTCTACGAAGTCCGCGGCGAAGAAGGCGGTATCGGCAAAGACCCCCGCGGGGAAAACCGCTTCCAAGCGGGCGACAGCGGCCCGAGCACGGGCTGAATCGGACGCTCAGGCAAGCGTCGCAGCGCCTGATACGCGCGGTCTCGACGCCCAAATGACGCCGCCGCCGGCACCGCCGAGCGGCGCCGAGGCGATGGCTTGAATTTAGCGGGCAGTTGAAGGGGAAGTTCCGGCGCGCTTGGAATCCACCTGCAACGCTGCTTTTGACTTCCCGTCACTCCCTGCCCTGTTTTGAGACGAACGGGGCAGGTGCAGCATTCCTGAAAGCAAGAGCGGCCCGCGCGGGGCCGCTTTCAACTATCGACGGCGGTTGATCACAGCGGCTGAATCGTCGAAGCCTGTTTTCCCTTCGGACCTTGTTTGATCTCGAAGCTTACTTTTTGATTCTCCTGAAGCGATTTGAAGCCGCTGCCTTGAATCTCGGAAAAGTGCGCGAATAGATCCTCGCCACCGGCGTCCGGCGTGATAAACCCATAGCCCTTTGCATCGTTGAACCACTTCACAGTACCGGTTGCCATTTTTGCTACACCTCGATAACGATAAATACTAGATGAGATTGCCCCGACGGCCTTTGGTCCGTCAGCAGCAGATTTTTAGCACATTGGCGTACGCAATCTCTATCAGCATTTTCGCTTACAGAAATGACATCAGTCGGACATAAACCCGGTCTGCAGGGTCGTCCGATGTCTCCACTACGAAAAACCACCGGTCAGTGTGCCTCATCATGAACGAAAAGATCCGGGCCGCCACCTATTCGCGCACCAGTGAAATTCGCCAGATGACAACCTCGACAGCACGTTAGTCATCGGCGTCGCCGACATCGAGCTCGTCCTCGATCGTAACGATCAGATCTTCCGTATCAATCTCATAGTGACCGTCGTTTCGGTCAACCACCACCTCGCCGCCCTGTCCTCCGCCGCCCTCTGTCTCAGTCAGCTTGAGCACGATGAGCTCGTCCGGAAGCCCTTGAAACTCCTCGGAAACAATCGTCGCGAGATGAACAAGCTCGCCCGTCTCGGCATCTTCGAAAGGGGCGTCCCAATGCAAACTGTCGCCCGGAAGTTCCACAACGGCCCCCGCACGGCCGACTATTTTCAATATCCCATCGCTAAGCACATAACTCATGTCCTTTCCTCCTTCTTAAACGCGATCCAAAACTCCCTTGCCAAGATACACGCTCGTAACTGTGAACCCGTCGTTGGAGACTTGGTTTGACGAAGCGTCAGCTTCGCGTATCCTGGCGAGAATGGCAATTCAGTATATCGACTTATGACGCTGGCACTCTGGACGAGCCACCCCGAAACGGCGTATGCGCATTGGCAGCGCACCGATGCCGCCGGCGCTGATCGCCGAGCCTTCGCCGAACGATCCATCGTTCAACACTGTGCGATGTTTGCGCGCTTTAATCGGTTCCTTGTCGGCCATCGGCAGACGATGACGACGTTCGGATCCGATCACATCGATGGATTTTTTGGAGAACTCGCGAGAGATTGCTCGCCGGGCACAACGACACGGCTGAGATACCTGAAGCTCATCGACCGGCTCGTTCGGT
>NZ_FCOG02000536.1 GCF_001544975.2 Caballeronia arationis
TCCTTGCTTCAAAGGCAAGACGCTGCGCGATGGATATATGCCGCGAACATCGAATTGATCCGTTCGGCCGATATCGTGATGGCGAATCTCGATGACTTCCGGGGCGCGGGCGAGCCGGACTGCGGCACTGCTTTCGAAGTTGGCTTCGCTGTCGCGCTCGGCAAACCGGTGTGGGCGTATCGGTCCATCGAAGCGACGCTCGCTCAGCGCGTTGAGGCAGCAGCGAATGAAAGCGAAGGCGCTTTCTGTGCCGGTGGCTATCTCATTGAGGACTTCGGCCTGAGCGTTAATCTGATGCTGGCTTGCTCTGCACGGATCGTCGTTGGCGGACCGGCTGCTTGTCTCGATGCCATCAAAAATGGGGTCGACGAGGGCTGCCCCTCTTTTGGTGGCGCGGGGTTGGCGAAGCGTTAGCTTCGCTGTAGGGTTGGGGGTAGGCAAACTTCAGTATATCGATTTCCATGTTTGACGATCTTTGGCTTGCTGCACCCGAGGACGCCTACGCGCAATGGCAACGTGAAGAAGCCACTGGCGCGGATCGCCGCGCGTTCGCCGACCAGTCGATCGTCCAGCATCGTTCCCCGGCGGTCGGTCAAATTCCCCCATGTATGGTCACCTCAAAATCCCCCAGGTAACGATCGCCGGCTGAGCGGTCCCTAGCGGTGCTGCAGGACATTTATTGTTGTCTCCTTCAGAGAAGAAGGAGACAAGGGAGTGAATGTCTTGAAGCAGCATCTACAAAGCGCGATATTCACGCTGCTTGAGCGCGGCGTGAGCCAGCACAGGATCCATG
>NZ_FCOG02000156.1 GCF_001544975.2 Caballeronia arationis
CAGGAGCCGTATGCGTTAGGAGCGCACGTACGGATCTGCGGAGGGGGTGATAGGCGACTGTCATTCCTACTCCAACAGACAATCCGAGCCGGTACACGTGGCGGTCCGGTCGACAATTTGAACGCCGCAACGAAAGTGGCCTGCTTACCTTGTATTGACCGCAACTGCTGCTTCCGCAGCCATGCCTGTTATCCGAACATACGGGCATCGGTAATTTTTCGGGAGAAAGTCATGGGCCTTGTCCGCATGGTTTGCATGGTGTTGGCCAGCTTCTTTGGCGTACGCAAGCGCGCCAATCATGAGGCAGATTTGGCCAACGTTAACATGGTACTGCTACCATTTTTCGCGGTAGCTCTTGCTCTGATGATTGGTTTGCTCATCGTCGGCGCTGTCCATCTGATTGTCGACGGGACGAGTTCATCCCAAGGATTCTGACAGGAATTCATCGGTCGCAAAGTTGAGAGGGTGGTTTCAGTCGGGTCGGCGATATCGCTCCTTTAACGGCCACCTTCCGTCAGTGGTGGACCGACGGGTCGTCAAGGATTTCAGCGAGTGAGCCAATCGCGCTCTCGAAGCGGGCGTCCCAAGGATGCCCGAAGTTGAGCCGGACGCAGTTCTGGAAAGCGTGTCTTGCCGAGAACATGGGCCCTGGAGCGATGCTGATGCCGCGTGCGCTCGCCAGCGCGTGAAGCTCCATCGCTTTAACGGATTGCGGGAGTTGTAGCCAAAGTATGTAACCGCCGTCCGGGCGCACCCACTTGACCGAGCTAGGCAGCCACTTGCGCAGAGCGATTTCCATCTGCTCAAGCTGAATCTGAAGCGATAAACGCAGTGAGCGCAGATGCTTGTCATATCCGCCGTGTTCCAGATAGTCCGCGATTCCCGCTTGTGCCGGAATGCAGGCTGACAGCGTCGTCATTAGCTTGAGTCGACGCACCTTGTCAGCAAAGCGACCCGCCGTCGCCCAACCGATGCGATAGCCGGGTGCGAGTGTCTTCGAGAACGAGCTGCAGTGCATGACGAGCCCTTCACTATCGAATGCCTTTGCGGGCAACGGGCGGTCGCGGCTGAAGTGGAGCTCCTGATAAACATCGTCCTCGATGAGAGGAATTTGTTTTTCACGCAGCATCTCGACCAATGCGCGTTTCTTCTCAATACTCAGTGAGGTCCCCGTTGGATTCTGAAAGTTGGGCATGAACCAGCAGGCTCGGATGGGATGTTGCTTGAGCGCGCTTTGCAATGCGTCCAAGTCCAGACCCGAAACCGGGTCTACAGGAATCTCGACTGCTCTCAGGTCAAGTCGCTCGATTGCCTGCAGCGCTGCATAGAACCCCGGCGATTCGACGGCCACAACGTCTCCTGGGCGGGTCACTGCCATCAGGCAAAGATTCAGCGCTTCCAGCGCGCCGTTGGTCACAATGATTTCTTCGGGCGCAACGGCGAATCCTGTCCCAACGTAGCGCCGTCGAATTTGTTGGCGGAGATGGTCGCTGCCCGGCAAGTCTTCAACCGTACTCAAAGGGGTGAGCGAACGAGTGCCCGCGACCAGCGACTTCAAGAGGCGAGCCGACGGAAATAGCGCTGGCGAGGGAAATGCAGACCCCAAGGGCACGATGTCAGGATGCCGTGTCGACTCCAGAACCGAAAATACCAGGTCGCTAATGTCGACCTTCTTCGGGGCCTCGGTTTCCTCGGTGAGCGCAATCTCGTCGACAGCAGCGCCGGGCGCTACGAAGTAGCCAGCGCGTTCTTCGGCGCGAACCAGGCCCCATTTCTCCAACAGATAGTAGGCTCGCAGTACCGTCGACTGACTGACGCCATACTGTGCGATGATTTGGCGCAAAGACGGAAGCGTAGTCCCGACAGGGATGTGCCCTGCGCGGATTTGTTCTGCCAGATTTTTGGCAATCGTTTCGAACCGATTCATTGATTGACCTTGCGGCGCGCTGATGATGCGGAACTTGAGGCGCGTGCGCCGCGCTGATGCCCCGAGTCACCTCCATATTCGCTTCCATGCTACCCCGGATTCACGGTCCTCAAGCCAACGGGCTGACCAAGCTCTCGCTGCTGCGCCGAAATTGACCGCGTCTGCTTCTTCCAGACTATCGCCGATGCCTCTACCGTGATCATTTGCCCTGCGCGCTACGAGCACGTCTGGGAAAACGTGACCGGAGAAGCTTTCCCATGTACCGATACACCGATTTTGACAAAGCATTCGTTAGAAGCCGTGCCGCCCAGTTTCGCGACCAGCTGGACCGGTGGCAAAGCGGGCACCTAAGCGAAGAAGACTTTCGCCCGCTCCGGTTACAGAACGGATGGTATGTACAGCGGCACGCTCCCATGTTGCGCGTGGCGGTGCCCTATGGAGAACTGTCGAGCGCACAGCTGCGCGTTTTGGCGCGGATTGCCCGCGAATACGACGACCCCGCCTCCAACGTCTATTCGAGCGCCGTGGACGCGCAAGCAAAACTGGGGTCGACGCATCTTCCGACGCATACCGCCCACTTCACCACGCGCACGAACGTCCAGTTCAACTGGATTCCGCTGGATAAGGCAGCCGAAGTGATGGAGCTTCTAGCGTCCGTCGACATGCACGGCATTCAGACCAGCGGAAACTGCATCCGAAACATCTCGTGCGATGAGCGCGCCGGCGTGGCCGTTGACGAAATTTGTGACCCGCGGCCTTTCGCTGAGCTAATGCGGCAGTGGACAACACTTCATCCCGAATTTGCCTATCTGCCGCGCAAGTTCAAAATCGCAATCACTGGTGCCGCCGAGGACCGTGCGGCAACCGACTGGCACGACGTCGGCCTTCGACTCATTCGCAATGACGCAGGAGACCTCGGGTTCCGTGTCTCAGTTGGTGGCGGTATGGGCCGAACGCCAATGATTGCGACAGTCCTGCGGGAGTTCTTGCCCTGGAACCAAATCATGAATTACATCGAAGCGGTCGTGCGCGTGTACAACCGTTACGGCCGGCGCGACAACAAGTACAAGGCGCGCATCAAGATTCTGGTGAAGGCCGAAGGCCAGCGCTACTTCGATGATGTCGAGGAAGAGTTTCGGCAAATCGTTGAGCTTGATGGCGGTCCGCACACGATTCCGAGAGAAGAACTCGACCGCGTGACCGCCGCATTTGTGCCGCCCGTGGCTATCGGCCAGGCTGCCGAGGGCTCGACGGCAGACGCGGCCGCCGTCTCAGACAGGTTCGCATTGTGGGTGCAGCGGAACGTGGCGCCGCACAAGGACCCGGCACTGCGCATCGTGACGTTGTCGTTCAAACGGCTGCGTCAAGCGCCAGGAGATGCTTCAGCAGAACAGTTGGAACGCCTGGCGGACTTGGCGGAGCGATTTTCCGGGGGCGAGGCGCGGGTGACCCACACACAGAACGTCGTCCTGCCATGGGTTGCCGCCAACGACCTCCACGCGTTGTGGAAGGCGGCGAGCGAACTCGGCCTTGCTAGCACGAACATCGGCTTGGTGACGGACATTATCGCGTGCCCTGGAGGCGACTTCTGTGCACTTGCCAATGCGCGTTCGATTCCTATCGCGCAGGCGCTCGCTGAGCGGTATCAGGACATCGACGAGCTGGATGACATCGGCGACATCGATGTCCATATCAGCGGATGCATCAACTCCTGTGGCCATCACCATAGCGGACACATCGGCGTGCTGGGTGTCGACAAGGACGGAAAGGAGTGGTACCAGATTACGCTGGGCGGCGCCGATGGGAGCCATGCCAGCGGCGCGGCACAACCGGGCAAGGTGATAGGCCCGTCCTTCTCTGCGTCTGAAGTTCCAGATGCAATCGAGGCCATCCTCGGCGCATACCGCGACCTGCGGGAACATCGAGAACACGGGCGTTACGAGCGCTTCATTGAAACGTTGCGTCGGACCGGCCTTGACCCCTTCAAAGCAGCCGCCAATGGCGCTCGAAAGAAAGACGAGGTGCCGGCGTGAACAATGTCCCCAGCTTGAAAGTCATCGATGGGCGCGCGGCCCAAGACCCCGACCAACCGGGCGTTCTGAAGCTGCCCAATGACGCAGACCCAATGACGCTCGCAGGTGGACTCGCCGGCGTTGAGCGAATTGAACTGCAGTTCCCGCATTTCACCGACGGCCGGGCGTACAGCCAAGCGTATCTCTTGCGCCGGAGGCTACGCTTCACGGGAGATTTGCGGGCAACGGGCGACGTACAAATCGACCAACTGCTGCAGATGGCACGAACCGGCTTCTCGAGCGCGGTGCTAAACGACGGACTCGACCCGGCGGAGGCCGCCCAGCACCTAGAGCAGTTTTCTGGTTTCTATCAGCGCGACCTCACTGGTGCGTAGATTCTCGCTTCCTGGCGCGGCCCAGCGCTCACACTCGGCTTAACGTCCGGTTGATGGTGTCGCAAAACCACTGCTGTGCCGCTGAGTCCTCAGCATGGGGATACCAGTACATGTTCACCTCGAACGGCGGTATCTGGAATGGCAGTGGCAAAACCCGCATGCGCCCCTCGCTGGCGAAGGACTTTGCGATGCGCGTCGGAAGCGTCAGCACAAGGTCAGTGGTGGCGATGGATGAAAAGAGGCTGGTGAAGTGCGGGACTCTTAGGACAATCTTGCGGCTCAACCCCATCTCGCTCATCGCGTCTTCAACGAGGTGATGCCCCGTGAATGGCGCGACCACCACGTGGTTAGCCGCGACGTACTCATCCAACGTGAGGCTGTCTTGGATGGTCGGATGAGCGGCGCTCAAAAGGCACGAGTAGCTTTCGCTAAATAAGGTCGTCTTTCGCGCCTGTCCCCCGACGAACTGCATGTTCCCCACCGCTGCATCCACATATCCGGTTTGCAGCCACTCCGAGATGAGGTTGCTGTCAATCTGGACGATTTCGAGGCCGACGGACGGTGCGATGGCCTGAAACTCTCGAATGAGGAAGGGCAGGAAGTACAGCTCGCCCAAATCGGAGAGTGCAAGCCGGAACGACCGCCCCGAGAGCGTCGGGTCGAACTGGCGGGTCGCCGAAATCGCTGACTCGATGCTGTTCAGCGCCTCTTTAAACGAGCTGAACAGTTGCGTCGCATTGAACGTCGGAACCATCCCGTCCCGCGTCCGGGTAAATAGGGGGTCGTTAAGCAAGTCTCGCAGCCTGGTCAACGAGTAGCTGACCGACGGCTGCGTAATGCTGAGGCGCTTGGCTGCACCACTGACACTTCGAGTCTCGTAGATGGCGACGAACGTTCGAACTAGGTTCAGGTCAGTGCTCATGGTTACCACCTATATAGATGGTATCTATTATAAGAACAGAAAAAGGATGATTGGTCTTATTCGGCCCGCGCTCATAGCATGGGGGCATCGAAAGGAAATTGATGCCATGAAAACCGTTCACCAAGCTTGCTACGAAATTCTCCGCAAACAAGGCCTGACAACGTTCTTTGGGAATCCTGGTTCGAACGAACTCCCGTTTCTCAAGGATTTTCCGCCCGATTTCAAATACATTCTCGGCTTACATGAGGGTGCAGTGGTCGGGATGGCGGACGGCTACGCTCAAGCTACGGGACGTCCGACCCTGGTGAACCTGCATTCGGCCGCGGGCACGGGCAACGCCATGGGCGCCCTGGCCAATGCCTGGAACTCGCACACGCCGCTTGTCGTAACGGCAGGTCAGCAGGTTCGCGCGATGGTCGGCGTCGAAGCGCTGCTGACGAACGTAGATGCGGCTTCGCTGCCGCGACCGCTGGTCAAGTGGAGTTCGGAGCCATCGTGTGCGCAAGAGGTGCCGCTGGCTCTCAGTCGCGCGATTCATACCGCGGGCACCGGCGCAAAAGGCCCGGTCTATTTGTCGGTCCCGTATGACGACTGGAAACAAGAGGCGGCTCCCGGCGTTGACTACCTCGCGACGCGTCGCGTCGAGATGGCAGGCGTTCCCACGCCGGCAACGCTCCAGCATCTCGCTCGTGAGCTCGAGCAGGCAAAGAACCCGGCGATGATTGTCGGTCCGGATGTCGACGCCAGCGAAGCCAATGATATTGCAGTGGCACTTGCTGAAAAGCTTGCGATGCCGGTCTGGATGGCGCCCTCTGCGCCGCGCTGCTCGTTCCCGACGACCCATGCATCCTTCCGTGGCCTCCTGCCCGCAGGCATTGCGAGCATCAGCCGACTGCTTGACGGTCATGACCTCGTGCTCGTGGTGGGCGCGCCCGTCTTTCGCTATCACCAATACGAACCCGGCGAGTTCCTGCCTCAAGGCACGCGTCTTATCGCAATCACCTGCGACATCAACGAGGCAACGCGCGCTCCGATGGGCGATGCAGTTATCGCGGAAATCGCGCCGACCCTTGAAGCGCTGAACAACGCGGTCTCGAAGACGTCACGCCCGATGCCCGCCGCTGTGCGCAGGCCAGAACCGGCTCCCGCCGAAGCTGGACGCCCGGCTCCGGAACGCGTATTCGACATCCTCGATGAAATGGCGCCGCGTGATGCAATCTATGTGAACGAGTCGACCTCGACCACGAACATCCTTTGGCAGCGCCTGCGCATGACCGAACAGGGCAGCTACTACTTCGCTGCCGCAGGTGGTCTAGGCTTCGCACTCCCGGCAGCGGTCGGTATCCAGTTGGCCAAGCCCGAGCGCCGCGTCATTGGCGTGATTGGCGATGGCTCCGCGAACTACGGCATTCAGGCTCTCTGGACGGCTGCCCAATACAACATCCCGACCATCTTCATCATCATGAAGAACGGCACGTATGGAGCGCTGCGTTGGTTCGCTGGTGTTCTCCAGGCTGAAAACGTACCGGGACTGGACGTTCCTGGGTTGGACTTCTGCGCGCTGGCGCGTGGCTATGGCGTCGAAGCGCTGCACGCAGATTCGGCTGAGTCGCTTACGTCGGCCTTGAGACAAGCACTTGCTGGGAACAAGCCTGTGCTTATCGAGGTTGAAACTCGAGCCTAAGGGTAGGTGCCGTGTTATGACAAAGCTCGTAAATGTCGCGGATTTTCGCGCTAGCGCCAAGGCCCGGCTCCCCAAGATGGTCTTCGACTATCTTGAGGGCGGAGCCGAAGACGAGATTGGTCTTCGTCACAACCGAGACGCTTTCAAGAAAATCAAGTTTCAACCGCGCCGTCTCGTCGACGTTAGTTATCGCAATACGCAGATGAACATCCTCGGGAAGACGGCAAGCGCTCCGCTCGTCATCGCACCGACCGGTTTGAACGGGATTCTTTGGCCTCAGGGCGACCTTGCCCTCGCTCGCGCCGCTGGCAAGTTCGGGATTCCGTTCGCGTTGTCGACCGCATCCAATGCCTCAATCGAAGCAGTGGCAAAGGCGGCAACCGGTGAAATCTGGTTTCAGTTGTATGTGGTTCATCGGAAGCTCGCGGAGTTGCTGGTCAAGCGCGCTCTGAATGCGGGTTACACGACGCTCATTCTGACCACCGACGTCGGTGTGAACGGCAAGCGTGAACGTGATCTGAGGAACGGCTTCGGCATGCCCATGAAGTATTCAGCTAAGACCATTCTCGATGGCGTGCTGCATCCACGTTGGTCGCTGGACCTCGTCACACGTGGCATGCCGCAACTGGCAAACTTTGCGAGCCAGGACGTGCAGGACACGGAATTGCAAGCTGCGTTGATGAGCCGGCAGATGGACGCGAGTTTCGCGTGGAATGACCTGAAGTGGCTTCGCGACTTGTGGCCGCACAAACTGCTAATCAAGGGCATCAGCCGTGTTGACGATGCGCGTCGCTGCATCGAGCTCGGGGCGGACGGAGTGATTCTCTCAAATCACGGCGGTCGGCAACTGGACAGCGCCATTGCGCCGGTCGAAGTTCTGCAGGCAACCGCGAAGAGCGTTCACGCTCCGGTTTTTATCGATAGCGGCATTCGTCGTGGTTCGGATGTGGTGAAAGCAGTAGCGCTGGGAGCGAGTGCGGTTCTTCTCGGACGAGCAACGCTCTACGGTCTCGCGTCGGGTGGAGAAGCTGGTGTGGACGCAGTCCTTTCGCTTCTCAAGGGCGAAATCGACACGACGTTGGCGCAGCTCGGCTGCCCATCGGCTAGCCAGCTCAACTCTGATTTCTTATGGAACGGCGGTCATTGCAATGTCGATGACTTGAGTACCGCCGACTCTGTATCTGCATAAAAGGTTGTTGTCATGGAAGATATCCAAATCACTGGTTTGCGTGCACGGGCTGTCAATGTGCCTCTTCAATATCCGGTTAAGACGGCGGTCGGCACCGTTGCCACGTCGCCTTTGGTATTGATTGACTTGCTCACGAACGCGAATGTGATCGGACATGCATATGTGTTCACCTACACTCCCCTGGCACTGAAGCCGACCCTTCAGATGGTCGAAGAGCTCGAGGCGCTGGTTAAGGGCATGCCGCTGTCTCCGCATGACATCGACCGCGCTGTCACTGCACGATTTCGTCTCATCGGCAACACAGGTATCGTCCGCATGGCGACCGCCGGTATCGACATGGCCGCGTGGGACGCAAAGGCCAAGGCCCATCGGTTGCCGCTCGTCGAGTTGCTGGGTGGAAAGGCGCGGCCGCTGGCGGCGTACGACAGCCACAGCATGGACGATGTGGAACTGGGCACAAAGCGCGCTCGCGACGCCGTGGAAGCTGGCTTCAAAGCAGTGAAGACCAAAATCGGATACGCGACGCTCGATTACGACCTGAAAGTCGTGCGTGCGTTGAAGCAGGTGACGGGCGAAACGACGCAGTTGATGGTCGACTACAACCAGGGCCTTTCGGTGCCAGAGGCGAAGCGTCGCGGCCACGCATTGGAAGCTGAAGGCATTTCATGGATTGAAGAGCCGACTCTGCAGCATGACTATGCCGGGCACGCGTCAATCCGAGAGGCACTGAAGATTCCGGTTCAGATGGGTGAAAACTGGTTCGGCCCTG
This sequence comes from Caballeronia arationis, assembly GCF_001544975.2. GTDB lineage: Bacteria > Pseudomonadota > Gammaproteobacteria > Burkholderiales > Burkholderiaceae > Caballeronia > Caballeronia arationis. The sequence continues at coordinate 8,899 of NZ_FCOG02000156.1, forward strand.
ACGAAATGCAGAAGGCCGTTGACAGCCGCGCGTGTGACTTCTGCATGCCGGACCTTATGAAAATCGGCGGCGTTACCGGCTGGTTGAAGGCGAGTGCCATCGCAGAACAACACAGCTTGCCGATGTCGAGCCACATCTTTCAGGAATTCAGCGCGCACGTTCTCGCTGTAAGTCCCACCGCGCATCTGCTCGAACGAATGGACCTCACAGGACCCATCCTTGAACCGGTCCTTCAATTCAAAGATGGTCAAGCGCACTTTGGCAACGAAGCCGGTGCGGGAATCCGTTGGAAAGAAGACGCGGTCAGCCGATTCCTCGTTTAAAACGTCGAGCATCGAACATCACGCACGACGTCCGAAAGTCAACATATTAGTTATGCAAATTACGGGCCTCCAAGAGCTCGCTCATATTTAATTGGAGACAAAGATGAACCTTAACGCTGCGGCCGGTGATGCCCTTTACAGCACACGCCTGAATTCTCGACATCTCATGGTGATGTTCTGGTGCTCGATGCTGATGCTTTTCGATGGATATGACCTAGTGATTTACGGGTCCATCCTGCCTCAGTTGATGCATGACTGGGAGCTTTCCCCCGTCACCGCTGGCTTCATCGGCAGCAGCGCGCTGTTCGGGATGATGGTTGGCGCCCTGACTCTCGGCAGCTCTTCTGACCGCTTCGGTCGTCGACGCATCATCCTGCTCTGCCTTGTAGTCTTTGGCATCGCAGCATTCGGCAATGCGTTCTGCACCAACACGACCAAATTCGCTCTCTGCCGCTTCCTTACCGGCATCGGCCTCGGTGGCATGGTGCCGAATATCGTCGCCTTGATGACCGAGATGGCACCGCGCAGCAAGCGCAACATCATGGTGACCATCATGCTCAGCTTTTTCTCGGTGGGTGGCGTCATCGCCGCACTGGCAGGGAAGGCAATCACGCCTGAATTCGGGTGGCGCGCAAACTTTCTGATTGCTGGTATCCCGCTGCTGTTCTTCCCGGTCTTCTACAAATGGCTGCCGGAATCCATCAGCTACCTGATTTCGCAGAAGCGGTATGGCCAAGCCGAGCCTATTCTGCGCCAATATGCCCCGGACTTCAGTGGGACCGCAGCAAGCCTGGCGACTGCAAGCGAAGACATTGCGAAACCCCGCATGCGCGCTGTCGAATTGTTTGCCCACGGACGTGCAGTCGATACGCTGCTACTCTGGATTGCGTTCGGTATGTGCATGCTGATGGTGTACGGCCTGAACACCTGGCTGCCGAAGCTGATGGCTGCGAACGGCTACTCCCTCGGTTCGAGCCTGACCTTCCTGATTACGCTGAACGTCGGCGCGGTAGTCGGCGGCTTGTTTAGTGGCTGGCTCGCCGACCGTCATGGTGGCAAGCCGACTCTGGTTCTGTTCTTCGCTATTGCAGCAGTCTCGATTGGCTTGCTGGGATACAAGCAGTCGCCTGTCGTCTTGAACATCCTTCTCATGGCCGCTGGAGCGACCACCATCGGCACGCTGTGCATCGTGCACACATTCGCTGCACAACTCTATCCGGCAGCCATCCGTTCGACGGGCGTGGGTTGGGCGGCAGCCGCTGGCCGGTTCGGCGCTGTTGCGGGTCCTGCACTCGGCGGATATCTCTTGAGTCAAAAATTCCCTATCAACCTCAGTTTCGTGGTTTTCGCGGTACCGGGATTGGTGGCCTCCGTCGCGGTGCTGCTGATTTCGAACCGCCGAGTACGCGCCGAGACCCAAGTAGGCACGCTCGCGCCCCATCCCAAATGAGCTTTAGAGTAAAGAATGAATTCGCATCACGGAGAAATAGCATGAGCAATATTGGTGAGTCACAAGTTTGGAACGGACGCATCTTTTCCGACGGATGGAAGACTGCGCTTGGTGGAACCCAGGCGGTCGTCGAGCCGGCGACCGGCGAGAGCATCGGAGTTATTGGTGTCGGTTCACCCGAGGACATCGACAACGCGGTCGTCTCTGCGACTAAGGCTCAGGAAGCGTGGGCGGCGATGTCGTTCGACCACCGTGCGGCCATTATGCGAGAGGCAGCGTGTCGCTTAAAGGAACGCGCGCCGGAAATCAACGAATGGAACATTCGTGAATGCGGTTCGACGCGCCCCAAGGCCGAGTGGGAACTGCACGCGACGTACGAACAACTGCAAGCGGCAGCAGCTATTCCCATGCAGCCCGAGGGGGCGCTATACCCCTCGTCGATTCCTGGCCGCATGAACATTTGCCGCCACGTTCCGATAGGCGTGGTCGGCGTTATCGCACCATGGAATTTTCCCATTCTCCTCGGGATGAGGTCTGTCTCGCCCGCTCTTGCGCTCGGCAATGCGGTTATTCTGAAGCCGGACCTGCAAAGTGGCGTGGCTGGCGGCCTTTTGCTTGCCCAGGTCTTCGAGGATGCAGGCTTGCCCGCCGGTGTTTTGCATGTGGTTCCGGGTGGTCCGGCCGCAGGCGACGCGCTCGTGCGTCACCCGAAGGTGGGCATGATTTCGTTCACAGGCTCAACAGCAGTTGGTCGCTCCATCGGCGAAATCTGCGGTCGCATGCTGAAGAAGGTCGCGCTCGAACTCGGTGGCAACAACGCCATCGTCGTTCTGGGGGATGCGGACATCGAGGCAGCAACGTCCAGCGGCGCATGGGGTTCGTTCTTGCATCAGGGCCAAATCTGCATGCAGACCGGCCGCCACCTTGTGCATCGTTCTATCGCCGAGAACTATGCGCAGCGACTCGCCGAGCGTGCTCGCAACTTGGCGGTTGGCAACCCTGCGAAGGAGCAAGTACATCTGGGGCCGCTGATTAACCAGAAGCAACGTGACCGAATCGACAATATCGTGCAGGCGAGCGTAAGCGCGGGCGCGACCGTTTTGGCTGGCGGGCGCTATAGCGGCCTATTCTACGAGCCGACGGTTCTCGCAGGCGTCAAACCCGGGATGCCCGCTTACGAGCAAGAAATCTTCGGCCCCATCGCGCCCATCACTGTCTTCGATAGCGATGAAGAAGCCGTTGAACTGGTGAACTCATCCGAGTACGGGCTAGCCGCCGCCATTCACACGCAATCAATGTCGCGCGGATTGGCAATCTCGTCGCGTATTCGTGCCGGGATGGTCCACGTCAACGGCCAAACGGTGAACAACGAATTCCACGTTCCGTTTGGCGGGATGGGCGCGTCAGGCAACGGCGGTCGCTTCGGTGGACCTGCAAACGTGCACGAGTTCACTCAAACGCAATGGGTCAGCTTGACGGACAAGCCCATTCAGTATCCCTTCTAGCGTTCATATGAAGCATCGCTACCCTCCCAGACGAGGCGACACAAGGTATTTCGCTCGGAATGTACCTGGAGACGAATTCATGAGGAAGACCGCAGTAGGGTTGAGGCATCGCTAACTTCCTGCGTTCTCCACGCCCTTGACTTCGCCGAAGAATATCGCGTTACAACCGCGGAACAAGGCGAGCGTTGGCTTTTCGCGCGAGGTCGTTCTTATGGCGACGCCCGGGGAACCGAAACGCGATTTCCGGGCGTCGGAGTCGATGTTGAATATTCCACGCCAAAGTGAACAGAGATTCCACGGCAAAAAGAACACGAATTCCACGGCAAAGTGAATGCCGATTCCACGGCAAAAAGAACAGGGTTTCCAC
>NZ_FCOG02000285.1 GCF_001544975.2 Caballeronia arationis
TGTTGGAGTAGGAATGACAGTCGCCTATCACCCCCTCCGCAGATCCGTACGTGCGCTCCTAACGCATACGGCTCCTGCCTTGGGTCGTAACGATCAGACGCTGGTCTGGGTACGGGTGGCATATGTGAGTGGGAGGCAGCCAGTGCAATGCGAGACGAGCCATTCGCTCCAAGGTCAGCCGACTGGTTTGGCTACGACGGCGCAACGTGCGATACCACAGGCGGGCAATACAGCCACGGAAACGCCCGAGGCGCGCTCCGTTTCGTGGCACGCCGAAGTACCGTACATGCCCAGCCACCACAGCGCGCAGATACCGCCCCTGCTCCGCAATGGTCCGGTGCATGCGCCGTCGCAACTGTTCCTTGACTGCCTGAAGCTTGGCTCGCATTCGTTTGACGCTGGTCACTCGCAGAACCGCAAACCTGCCCTTGCGAGTCTTCCCGCAACAATGCGTAAAGCCCAGGAAGTCGAAGGTATGCGGTTTGCGTCTGCCGCGACGTCGGCAGTTCTCGCGCGCAAAGCGCCCGAACTCGATCAGCCGCGTCTTGCGCTCGTGCAGCTTCAGGCCGAAGCGGGCCAGCCGTTCGGTCACTTCACGCTGGAAGCGCTCTGCGTCTCGCACGTACTGGAACCCCGCGACCCAATCGTCGGCATACCGCACCACGATCATGTCGCCTTCGGCGTGCCGCGCACGCCACTGCTTCACCCACAGGTCAAACGCGTAATGAAGATAGATGTTCGACAGGAGCGGCGAGATACTGCCGCCCTGAACCGTACCGATTTCACTCTGCGTCAACCTGCCGTCTTCCAGCACACCGGCATGCAGCCATTTCTTGATGAGCCGCACCACCCGTGTGTCCGCCACTCGGTGCTCGATGAGTCTGATCAGCCAGTCGTGTTCGATTGTGTCGTAGAACTTGCTGATATCCGCATCGAGTATCCAGTTCACCTTTCTGCGCTCGATACCCACGCTCACAGCGTCGAGCGCGTTGTGCGCGCTTTTGCCGGGACGAAAGCCGTAGCTGAACCCGACGAAGTCCTGTTCGTAGATCGCGTTGAGCACCTCGACCGTCGCAAGCTGGACGAGCTTGTCCTCCAGCGCCGGCACGCCCAGCGGGCGCTTGCTGCCGTCTGCCTTGTCGATGTACACGCGTCTGACAGGCTGGGGCCGGTAGGCCCCTCGGGCCAGCCGGTCGGACAGGTCCAGAAGCCGCGCTTCGAGGTCCAGTCCGTACGACTGCCATGTCTCGCCGTCCACCCCGGCTGCCGCCTTGCGCTCCAGCGCAAGGTAGGCTGCCCGCAGGCGGTCGACCGCGTAGATGTGATGCATCAGGGTGGTGAACTTCGCACCCGGTCGGCCTCTGGCCGTCTGTCGTATGCCGTCGAGCGCCGTTCCCATGTCATATTCCCGCCCCGAACTGCGGGACATGTGCGCCGCGACTGCATTTCCCTTGGCCTGCCGCCTTCCCTCCACCGCCTCCGCCGCTGCCGGAATTTCACCTGCAGCCTTGTTCGGCAGCTTCTCAGGTACTACGCAGCAGTCCGACTTCCCGCGCCCGTGGCTCATCGTCGTACACCCTCAGGCTTCACGATGCGCACTGCACCCGGCGCTTCCCAGCGGGGTGCAATAGAGTGCGGGATCTCCCGGTTCCCGTGTGAGATGTTTCCGCGCGTGCGCGGGGTCTCAGACCGCGCGGGGTCCAGCGCTGCCTCGCCAATGCGGCAGCGCCGGTGTGGCCTTCGGCTTGTGTCCACAGCCTCGACACCCCGGTCGGCCCGTGCATTGCTGCACGGGGCAAATATTTCGCGGCTCAATACCCGGCCTGCGCGTACCCCTGTCAACGCTTCGCCTGCATCCTCACGGATACACACGCATGACTCGGGGCCGCCGTGGCTGGCTAGGCCTTCAACGTATGACTCTTTCATTCACAACACCTCACCGGTTTTGACCGGCGCACGTTGGAGTAGGAATGACAGTCGCCTATCACCCCCTCCGCAGATCCGTACGTGCGCTCCTAACGCATACGGCTCCTGCCTTGGGTCGTAACGATCAGACGCTGGTCTGGGTACGGGTGGCATATGTGAGTGGGAGGCAGCCAGTGCAATGCGAGACGAGCCATTCGCTCCAAGGTCAGCCGACTGGTTTGGCTACGACGGCGCAACGTGCGATACCACAGGCGGGCAATACAGCCACGGAAACGCCCGAGGCGCGCTCCGTTTCGTGGCACGCCGAAGTACCGTACATGCCCAGCCACCACAGCGCGCAGATACCGCCCCTGCTCCGCAATGGTCCGGTGCATGCGCCGTCGCAACTGTTCCTTGACTGCCTGAAGCTTGGCTCGCATTCGTTTGACGCTGGTCACTCGCAGAACCGCAAACCTACCCTTGCGAGTCTTCCCGCAACAATGCGTAAAGCCCAGGAAGTCGAAGGTATGCGGTTTGCGTCTGCCGCGACGTCGGCAGTTCTCGCGCGCAAAGCGCCCGAACTCGATCAGCCGCGTCTTGCGCTCGTGCAGCTTCAGGCCGAAGCGGGCCAGCCGTTCGGTCACTTCACGCTGGAAGCGCTCTGCGTCTCGCACGTACTGGAACCCCGCGACCCAATCGTCGGCATACCGCACCACGATCATGTCGCCTTCGGCGTGCCGCGCACGCCACTGCTTCACCCACAGGTCAAACGCGTAATGAAGATAGATGTTCGACAGGAGCGGCGAGATACTGCCGCCCTGAACCGTACCGATTTCACTCTGCGTCAACCTGCCGTCTTCCAGCACACCGGCATGCAGCCATTTCTTGATGAGCCGCACCACCCGTGTGTCCGCCACTCGGTGCTCGATGAGTCTGATCAGCCAGTCGTGTTCGATTGTGTCGTAGAACTTGCTGATATCCGCATCGAGTATCCAGTTCACCTTTCTGCGCTCGATACCCACGCTCACAGCGTCGAGCGCGTTGTGCGCGCTTTTGCCGGGACGAAAGCCGTAGCTGAACCCGACGAAGTCCTGTTCGTAGATCGCGTTGAGCACCTCGACCGTCGCAAGCTGGACGAGCTTGTCCTCCAGCGCCGGCACGCCCAGCGGGCGCTTGCTGCCGTCTGCCTTGTCGATGTACACGCGTCTGACAGGCTGGGGCCGGTAGGCCCCTCGGGCCAGCCGGTCGGACAGGTCCAGAAGCCGCGCTTCGAGGTCCAGTCCGTACGACTGCCATGTCTCGCCGTCCACCCCGGCTGCCGCCTTGCGCTCCAGCGCAAGGTAGGCTGCCCGCAGGCGGTCGACCGCGTAGATGTGATGCATCAGGGTGGTGAACTTCGCACCCGGTCGGCCTCTGGCCGTCTGTCGTATGCCGTCGAGCGCCGTTCCCATGTCATATTCCCGCCCCGAACTGCGGGACATGTGCGCCGCGACTGCATTTCCCTTGGCCTGCCGCCTTCCCTCCACCGCCTCCGCCGCTGCCGGAATTTCACCTGCAGCCTTGTTCGGCAGCTTCTCAGGTACTACGCAGCAGTCCGACTTCCCGCGCCCGTGGCTCATCGTCGTACACCCTCAGGCTTCACGATGCGCACTGCACCCGGCGCTTCCCAGCGGGGTGCAATAGAGTGCGGGATCTCCCGGTTCCCGTGTGAGATGTTTCCGCGCGTGCGCGGGGTCTCAGACCGCGCGGGGTCCAGCGCTGCCTCGCCAATGCGGCAGCGCCGGTGTGGCCTTCGGCTTGTGTCCACAGCCTCGACACCCCGGTCGGCCCGTGCATTGCTGCACGGGGCAAATATTTCGCGGCTCAATACCCGGCCTGCGCGTACCCCTGTCAACGCTTCGCCTGCATCCTCACGGATACACACGCATGACTCGGGGCCGCCGTGGCTGGCTAGGCCTTCAACGTATGACTCTTTCATTCACAACACCTCACCGGTTTTGACCGGCGCACGGACACG
>NZ_FCOG02000544.1 GCF_001544975.2 Caballeronia arationis
AGCCACGCCCATGGCACCGGCCATTGTCCGGCCATCGGTACGCCAGCACTCGATCAAGGTGGAGATTTGCACGCCCGCCATCGGCGCCGAACTCAGCAACATCAGCTTGGCTGATGCCGCCCAGGATGCTGACGCCATTGCCGAAATCCGGGCGCTGTGGCTGAAGCATAAAGTCGTGTTCTTCCGCGATCAGAACATTACGCCGATGGAGCAACAGAACTTCGCCGCGCAGTTCGCCGAACTGGAAGCCCATCCCCTCGCGCCGAGCCATCCGGAGGCGGACAAGCTGCTGATGCTGTACCGCAACCTTGACCCGAGCAAGCCCAAGAGCTACGTCGAAAAGGCCAGCCGCGAAAACCTTTGGCATGCCGATGTCACCTACAAAAAGGCACCGCCCCGCGGAGCGGTGTTGCGCTGCGAACTGGGTCCGGAGACCGGCGGCGACACCATGTGGTCCAACATGGTGATGGCCTACGAAAAGCTGCCCGACACCATCAAGCGACGGATCGATGGCCTGTACGCCAAGCACGATGCCGAGCACACCTTTGGCGCCCAGTTACCGATCGGAGAACGTCACGCGATGGCCGCGAAGAACCCCGCCGCCGAGCACCCGGTGGTGCTTACCCATCCGGAGACGGGCGAAAAGGTGTTGTTCGTCAACTCGGCGTTCACGACCCACTTCTCGAATTTCTTCAACTTCGAGGACATCCGATACGGCCAGGACTTCATGCCGGAGGCGCATCAGTTGATGAACTATCTGACCTCTCAGGC